>CAZOFP010000001.1:0-88999 GCA_964579475.1 uncultured Candidatus Saccharibacteria bacterium
AAAATCCAGTGCCTGTCACCTGTAATTTTCCTGACGGAAAATTCAGTCGACCCCGACTCACAGTCTTCGCCTTTCGCTGACGCTCAAACTCAGACATCGCTCCGTCCTTGCACCCCTACAAACATGAAGCAGTTCATGTTTGCCTTGCGGGGCTCACCACTTGGCTACACCCCATCGTCGAAGCACTTCTTTGGCTACAACAACTCGGCAAATGAATTATGCTTCGCTGTTTGCCGCTTAGAAAACTTCTCCTCTCGATTTACCAAACAGTCGCCACGCTTGGCTCCTTGGTTTGATAAATCGTGATAAAAAATCAACATGCTTCGGGAGCACTGTAATTATCATTTATCATTTATCATTTATCAAGAGAGGAATATCGCAGCAACATTTACACAAGCGGACGAACCAAAATCCAGTGCCTGTCACCTGTAATTTTCCTGACGGAAAATTCAGTTGACCCCGACTCGCGGTCTTCGCCTTTCGCTGACGTTCAAACTCAGACATCGCTCCGTCCTTGCACCCCTACAAACATGAAGCAGTTCATGTTTGCCCTGTGGGGTTCACCACTTGGCTACACCCACCGTCGCGGTGTGCTGTATAATCTGAACTATAATTTTTTAAAGGAGTACAAACATGGCGAAAGAAAACGAGACAAAAAAAGCAGCAGTTACAGGAAGTGATACCAACAAGAAAGCTGTCAAAGCTACGGAGTCTAAGTCCAAAAAGAAGATGCCAAAAGTTCTAAAAATTGTGTTGGCTGGAATAGCTGGCTTTGCGGCCGTAGTAATTGGGTTAATCTTTCTCTTCTTTACAGCCTCGAGTGGTGCGGCAAAAATCAGTGATGAGTTTTTAAACGCTATGCAGGCTGGTGATGGTTCAACGGCTTATAGTTTGTTCTCTTCTAAGGCAAAAGAGAAAGTTCCGCAGGAAGAATTCATTGGTGTTATTGGACAGATTGGATCTATTCTGAACACTGAAGAGAAGAAGATCTCCACTAATATATCGGCCGAGACAGGTTCTGACACTGAAGCGGTTGTCGTTTATGAGATAGAAGGAACTGACGGAGTAACCTATATGTTTGCTATAACTTTGGTCAAAGAAGACGGCCAGTGGAAAGTCTTAAACTTCGATAGCGACAAGAAAGATGCGACCCAGTAGAGTACGTTAAGATTAACGACTCCTATTTCTCGTGGATTGAGGAAACTACGGAGTTGAATTCCCGTCGAGTAATCTTGATACTAACCAGTTTGTTTTTATGACTGTGACCGGAGAGTATTAGAATTAGCTTTTTGCTGACCCCGAACAAATCTGCGAGCGAGCGGACTAACTGTTCGTTGGCTTTGCCATCTTTTGCTGGCGCAGTTAGGTGTATGTTTAGTCTAGATCCAGTCCAAACGGCTTTAAGGTGTTTGCTGTTTGGCTTTGCATTAACGTTAATCTTCATGATTACCACTGTACAGCTATGACTCGTAAAAATAAAAAATATTGAGTTGCTATATACCCCCAGGGGGTATACAATACCCTACATAAATTCACAAATTATGGAGGGGAAATGTTAAATCAATTTGCACACGTAGCGGATACTGTCAACGAAGGAGTAGTCGACCATATGACAGATAGCAATCACTGGCTCGGCGATGGCGGCTTTACTGTTTTTTGGATGATTGTCATGGTGGCGGTTGTAGTGCTGGTAATATTTTTGATTGTTAGAGGCACTTTTGAGTCTACTTCTGGCAAGGATCCACTTGACGTTGTTAAGACCCGATACGCAAAGGGTGAAATCAATAAAAAAGAGTATGAGCATTTAAAAAAGGAGCTGAGTAAATAGCGATGAAAGACAAGAAAAAAACCGAGATGGACTGTTGTGGTGGTGGTGACGGAAAAAAAGATCACAAAGAAATGGATCACAGTAAGATGGATCACAGTGCTATGAATCACAAAGAAACAGATCACAGCAAGATGGACCACGGTGATATGGATCACGGCGAGATGGATCATGGAGATATGGATCATGGGAGCCACGGCGACCACATGTCGATGCCGGGTATGGCTGAGCAGTTTCTGAAGAAATTTTATATAGTCACTGCCCTGCTTGTGCCATTGTTTATACTGTCGGAAGCAGGCATGGGACTTCTTGGCTACGACGACTTTACAGCCAGGAAATGGATTGTCTTTGGTATAAGCACGATTATCTTCTGGATTGGCAGAATCTTCTTCCAGCACGCCAAACACGAAATACAGATGCGCAAATATGGCATGATGACTCTCGTGTCCATGGGTGTTGGCGCTGGCTTCATCTTTTCTGTTTTTGCTACGTTTGTCCCCTCGATTGAGGTTGAGTTTTATCTGGAAGTTTCGACGCTTGTTTGGGTGCTGCTCTTTGGACACTACCTGGAGGCTCGCGCTTCTTCGGCAGCCGGTAATGCACTGAAGGAAGTTGCTATGTTACTACCTTCTATGGCGCACTTGGTTACCAAAAGCGGTACCGAGGATGTACAGTTGTCGGCTCTTAAAACTGGCGATGTTGTGCTTGTAAAGCCTGGTGAAAAAGTACCAGCTGATGGCAAGGTCACAAAAGGCTCGGCACACTTTAACGAATCGCACATTAGTGGTGAATCTAAGCCGATTAACAAGGAAGAAGGCGAAAATGTAGTTGCTGGTGCAATCTGCGAAGATGGTACGGTAGAAATTAAACTAGAGCGTGTAGGTGCGGATTCGACAATCGGACAAATACAAACTCTTATCGCTCAGGCTCAAACTACCAAACCGACAGCTCAGCGCATCGCCGACAAAGCTTCTAGTGTCCTGACTTTTGCTGCACTGGCCGTGGCGATTCTGACGGTAATTGTATGGTCGTTAATCATTGGAGCACCGTTTGTCACAGCTGTGACATTGGCGATAACAGTGTTAGTAATTGCCTGCCCACATGCACTTGGACTAGCTATACCAACAGTAACGACCATCGCAACTAAGCTTTCGGTAGAAAACGGCATATTCATCAAGGACATGTCCAAACTCGAGGTCTTAAAAGGCGCCGATTACATGGTTTTCGATAAAACAGGCACATTAACAGAGGGCAACTTTGGTGTCACGGAAATCGTTGACAGTGACATGACGATCATCCAAACACAGGGAAAAACGAAGTTGAACGATGAGATGAAGAAATCTCTTTCGGTGGTTCTGGCACTAGAAAGACTATCGTCGCACGTGATCGCGGATTCGATAGTTAAGTACGCCGAACAACTTAATCTAAAGAAGCTGGAAGTAAAAAAGTTTAAAAACATTAGCGGCAAAGGCGTTAGTGGAACTGTCGCTGGAACAGAGTATTGGCTGGGAAGTCCTGGCTTGCTGAAGTCGAAGAAACTCCTAGAAGGCAAAGTCAAGGTACTTCACGATGAGCTTTCTGGTCAAGGTAAAACCGTAGTCTATCTGATGACAAAAGATAAAATAGTCGCGGCTGTGGCTCTTTCTGATCAGGTTAGAAGTGACTCCAAAGAAGCTGTTGACGCTCTGCATGCACTTGGGCTCAAGGTAGCCATGCTCACAGGCGATAATGAAGTGGTTGCTAGAGGTGTCGCAGACGAGCTGGGCATCGACGATTACTTCGCAGAGGTCTTGCCGGAAGATAAATACAAGCATGTTAAAGAGCTTCAAGATGCTGGCAATGTGGTAGTCATGATTGGCGACGGTGTTAACGATGCCCCTGCCCTAACCCAGGCTGATGTTGGAGTGGCTATCGGAGCTGGTACCGACGTGGCTGTCGAAGCTGGCGATGCTGTGCTTACCAGAAACAACCCTAATGACGCAGCAAAATTGGTTGTTCTTTCTAGGAAGGTCTACCGCAAAATGCAGGAAAATTTGGTTTGGGCACTTGGTTACAACGTAGTGGCTATACCAGCAGCTGCAGGTGTGTTCGTGTCTATCGGATTCAGCCTCAGTCCTGGCTGGGGGGCATTGCTAATGAGTATGTCTTCAGTTATAGTCGTGATTAATGCGATGACGCTCAGGTACATAAAGCTAAGTTAGAATAAAACATGAGAGCAGCGAATATAAAAATATCCCCCTCGGCAACTATGAAGCTATTGCTTGTAGTTGCCACTAGTCTGCTTCTAGTTTTCATACCGATAAGTGCAGCTAATGCTCAGGCTTCGGGTTCGTCACACCATGTTCAGCACATCGATGTGGCCGCTTGTTCAGCTGCCTGCTCAACATCATCTACTAGAGTTGATGACAGATCCCAAAGGAATGTTACTGCAGAGTCAACAACACGTGAGAAGCGTGAGGATTCAGTCGACTACGAGGACGCAGAAGAAACAAATGTCCGCAGGCATACAGAGACCCTGCAATCGTTCGAGCCCGACGAATCTTCGACTTATAAAGCAGTTGCTTCGTATTTGCTATAGAGTGCCAGTTATTTTTATTTAAAAAATAATTGGAGTTAACTTAAATGAGTAATAAAACGTTTTTTTCAGCTGTACTTGGGATTGTTATCCTAGTCACAGTTGTTTCAATTGGACTAAAGTCTAATCGCCCAGATCAAATCGTACACACGAACAGTGCTGGTGCAGCGCACGAGCTGATTGCCTATAGGTCGCCTACCTGTGGCTGTTGTGTAAACTGGGTGTCGTATATGAAATCTAGAGGATACAAGGTTGAGTCAGTGGATGTAGCAGATGAAGATCTAAATAGTATCAAAGAGAAGTATGGAGTACCGGAAGATCTTTACGCTTGTCATACGACGATTGTTAATGGTGGTGAATATTTCATCGAGGGTCTTGTCCCAGAAGAAGCAATTGGCCGTATGCTCGAAGAGCAGCCAGACATTAAAGGTATTGGTCTTCCTGGAATGCCCCAAGGTTCCCCAGGCATGCCAGGTTCGAAGGCTGCACCGTTCGACATAATGATGTTTGACAAATTTAATAAGCTTGAGCTTTACGAAAGAATCTAGATGAAAGTATCTATAAAAAAGATTACCCTGCTGTCTCTACTGTTAGTGTTCGTTGTACCGGGAAAAATATACGCTCACTGCCCTCTTTGCACCGGGGGTGCAGGGGCGGCAGCGATTGCGGCGGCGTATTTTGGAGTTAAATACGGAGCTCTTGGTGTCTTCCTGGGCGCCTTCGCCGTTGCTCTGTCGCTGATGATTGCACATAAGCTGCCTGAAAAATTTAAATACCAGTCACAAGTCGTGTTCTGGGCTCTGTACCTTTCGACCGTGGTGCCTTTCTACTTTATGTTCAAAGGCGACTACACATCGAAGTATATTTCGATTAGTGGAGACTACGGTTCGATGTTAAATCGAACATACCTTATCGACCTTTATTTAATCGGCCTGGTTGTCGGTTCGCTGATAGTCTATTTCTCGCCGAGGCTTAGTGCTGCGCTGTCAAAAGCACGCGGCGGAAAGTCTATAAAGTTTCAGGGTATGATAATTAACTTCGTACTGCTGTTTGTGGCGGCCTTGGTACTACAGTACTGGCCTAGATGAGCGTGATTACTGTAGTACTACTGGTAATCACTTTGCTGTTCGTAACGCTGCTGATAGTTAAGAAGATTGCACCAGAGATAGTAAAAATCTGTGCGATTTGCGTGGCGGTGAGCTTGACCTGGGTTTCATTACTTGCACTCAGTATATTTGGCTATATTGATGACATGTTGATTATTGGCATACTGATGGGCCAGTCGAGCCTGGGTATTTACTACTTGCTGGAGAAAAAGTCACCTAAAGACCTGCTGGTCTTTAGGCTGCCGGTTTTACTAACACTGACACTACTGGTATTTACGGTAGTGTCAGCAAGTTGGTACCTCGATGCGTGGTTACTAGTTCTAGTCATTTGGCTAGGAGTTGGGCTACTCTATGTCTACAGAAATAGTGAGTGGGCTAAAGGCAAGGTTAAATCAATGATTGAGTGCTGTAGCGATTGGTAGGCTGTTTTACTTGACCAAGTCACCAATGTAAAACAGCGGTAGAAGTTTTTCTTCGGCGCCACTAGAGTGCGGCGTACCCGAGCCTACTTTCTCGCCGCTGTCAGTGGTGCGTGTTTCAAAAAGAGTTGTTGCATCAATACCGCAACCCTTGTAGATACTATCGCCACCAGGGTGGTCTTGGAATTTAGATACTGACACGTCGTAAACTTTGCCGCGAATTACAAACCAGCAATCTTCTTTGTTGTCGTGTTTGGCCACCTCTTCTAGGTTCATGACAATTTCTGGTTTTGCCTCCTCTTTGGGGGTTGGTTTGATTATGGTCTGAGTCGAAGTATTGTTGGCGGAATCAGAAGAGTTATCACCAGAAAAACTAGCAACCGCGAATACTACCACAAGAAGCAAGATTACTGCTCCAGCTATGACTAGTCGTTTACTACTTCCAGGCATTTTCTAGCCGCCGCAAACACTATCTTCTAGCGGTGCTAAGTTGTTGAAGCGATCTTTTATTTGGGCAATGGTTGGCTCTTCTTCTTGGACGAAGATGACTACATTCCCGACTAGGCTGTTGATTCGTTCAAGACGTTGCTCCTCTGTTTCGTCTGGATTTATTGCACCGTCTCCATCGTTAGCACCGCCATGAGCATCGGCTCTAGTGAACAAGAAGTCCAAGGGAGCGCTTTCTCTGGCCTGATTTCCCTCTAATGAAGAAGAATCGCTGAATAACACTTCAAAATCTGTGTTTATGAAAGTATCCCAGCTGCGGGTTTCGTATGAGTTTTCGTCACCAACGTAGACGTAGTAGTTAGCGTTATCTGGTAACGTTGGTAGTGATTTGCCGTAGATATTTACGTCGACTGGCTGCGCCAAGTTGCCGATATCGTATCGTCTACCCAAAATATTGTCGTTGCCACCAATGAAATTCCAACCATAATACTTCAGAAATTCACCGCCAGTCATGCCTTGCCAGTGAATGTGAGTCATCTGGGCAGCGTTATCGTGAAAATCGATTGGTTGGTTGGGTAGCTCTGCGCTACATGACAACGAATCATAACTTTGCTGAAAGTTTTCACCAGCAAAGTCAACGAGTTCGCCGTTAACTAGCAACTGTGTTCGGAAATGGTAATGTGCGTATTCCGGATATCGTATGTGCGATGGGCTAGATATGAACAGGTAGCCAAAGTAGGTGCCTGCTAGTAATAAAAGGCCAATAAAAATTACCCCTACGTATATGAGTGGGTTTTTACTGCTTTGCTTAGGCTCGTCGTCTATTATTTTTTCGCTGGTCTCTGGTGAATCAGTATTTGTCATAACGTAGTTACGGAGCTAGTTCGGGGCCTTTGTTTAGGTTGGCCTTAGAGAATTCAATCATCTCGTCTGTACTAATTTCTTCTTGCTCTAGTAGAAAACCCCAAGAGGCCATTGAGAACTTTACGTTTTCCGGAAGATCACTTCTTGGAGAGAGGTATCGTTTTTCGGATACTAGATTGTTAAAAGCATCTCTTATTTGTGCTAGTTCGTCTTCGGTAACTGTTTCCGGGTTATACCAAAAAGACAATCCGCCGTGTTCTAGGCCGTGGAGTCCCTCGTAATCTGTGAGTTCCCTGGTGAATTCACCGTACTCTGTTCGTTCACCATGGGCACCAGAAGTAGCTGGAATCGAGTTGTACTCTGTCGGTGCACCTGGAGCGATGTGCAGAGCGGGTAATTCTTCGTATTGAGTACCCATTCTCTCGGCGCTGGCTGTTTCTTTACCCCCAGCAACCATAAATAGCGCCCCCATTCCAACGACTACTATCACTAGTACAAACATAAAAGTTTTGTTATTCATCTACTCCCCTATTTCAATTCGTTTAAATATTATCGCATAAATCTTAGTAAAGATTTAGTGTTTACTTAACTATCCGCGGACGTTTGTTAACTCATAAATTTCTAACATTTCAGAGACAAGTTTTTCTCTGTCTTTTTCGGAGCCTGTCTTCATGCCGCTTTTCACATGGGTCAACAAATGATTCTCAAGCACTAGCTTATCTAGAGACTTAAGAGATTTTTGTATCGCTAGGCTCTGTGTGAGTATGTCTACACAGTAATCTTCGTTCTCGATGGCCTTGTTTAGCCCCTTAAACTGGCCTTCAATAATCTTAGCTCGGTGACTTGCGCGCTTCTTTATATCTTCTATCATAATTATATTTTATACCCCCGAGGGGTATTAGACAACTGGTATTTTAAAGAAAAGTAATGACAGCTGAGTGTGGTAATCTGTTTCTAGATGAAGAAAATTCCCCTGACTCATAAAAATCTGAATAATTTACTGGCAGGTGCGGTAGTTCTATTGGGATTATATATTGCAATGGCGCCTTTTTACCCGAGGATTCAGCTTTGGGCTAAAAACATTTTTGATACAACGGAAGGCTTCGCCTATCAAGGGCGTCTGGCTGACTTGTCTGGTTCGGATGTTGATTCCAAGCAACCTCCGCCAGAAGAAAACACCTTGCTTATCCCCGACATTAAACTAAACGAGAAGGTTCTGGAGGGTCAAGACATAAGTATTATCGCAAATGGCAGTTCTTGGCGGCTGCCAAACACCTCGACACCTGATGCTGGCGGCAACACCGTAATCATCGGGCACCGGTGGTCGTATAGCGACCCAGCGACGTTTTACAACCTAGATAAAATGGAAGTTGGCGACAAGTTCTCAGTGTACTGGAACAAGGAGGAGTACATTTATGAGGTTTTTGAGACTAAAATTGTGCCGCCAACACGCATTGAGATTGAAGCTCCCACCAAAGACGCCAGACTAACGCTATATACCTGTGCCCCGCTTTGGACAGCTACGAATCGTTTAGTCGTGACATCAAAACTGATTTTGGCTCCAGGAGAGGCATCGTGAGTGAACGTACCAGAACTATAGCTTTAGTGCTGCTACTGGTGCTGGGTATAGGGTTCATTATCTGGTCGCGTGGCAACTATGATTCAAATTTCATAGACTCTTTTTAGAAGTAAGCATAAGCAAATACATATTGGACAAGCTCCTTGACGAGTCCGCTCGTTAGGCGTTTAATTATATTATTACAAAAAGTGTGAACGAAATAGTGGGTTAATAACTTAGGAGGTGTACATGCGTCTGATTAAACGCAATTTTAAAAATATAAAAATTTTTGCGATATCATTTTTACTACTGTTTTCGCAGCTGGCACTGCCTATTGTAGCGCTTCAATCGCCTGTTCTAGCAATTGTTGATCTGCTGGACTACTCTGACGGTGGTAAGGTGACAATATGTCACGCCACGAGCGCACAGGTAAATCCATATCGCCAGATAGCTCCAGATGTTTCGGGTGTTATAGATGGCCATAACGGACATGAAGGCCTAGTGTTTGACGGCGCTACAAAAGGATGGGGCGATATTATCCCACCGTTTTATTACGATGGAGGTCAGTATTACGATGGAAAGAACTGGTCTGCTGAAGGCCAAGCGATATGGAACAGTGATTGTGGCACTCCAGAAGATGATGATTTACCCACCCTCTCTTTAATAAAGAAAGTTGAAGCTTCAGATATTCCTGCAACGAATTGGACACTAACAGCAACACCCGCACCTGAAAAAGAAGGCTTGGTTGAAGTATCGGGTCCAGGTGGTTTTGAAAGCACTGTCATAGAGCCGCAACATAGGTACATTCTTTCCGAAGTGGGCCCAACTGGATATGATGCTGGAGAATGGAAATGTGAGAAATATGAAGGAGGTGGAAAGTTTGAACTCAAAACTAAGAATAATAAGACTAAAATAAAAATATGGCCAAACACGGATGTCACCTGCACGATTACAAATACAGGTATGGGCAAAATAATTGTTGAGAAAGATGCTCAGACAGACAGCACTCAAGAGTTTGTCTTCCACAACAACTTTAGAAACGACAACCCTGACAGGTTTGTTTTAGTAGATGACTCGACAGCTGGTTTTCCAAGTTACGAGGCAGAAGTTGTTGCTGGTACATACAGTGTGGCTGAGGAGCCTGTTCTGGGCTGGAAGTCACCAGAGACAACAACATGTTCGAATGATGATGAGTCAGACGCCGTGACTGTACTTCCTGGTGAAACTGTCACTTGTAAATTTGTCAATAAAAAACTAGCACAGATTACTCTTGTTAAAGAAACCGTCGGGGGTGATGGCACCTTTGGATTTACTATGACGGGTGATGGTCTTCCAGGCACAGACACTCTTACGACCGTTGCTGGTACGGACAGCGAAATATATGAAAGTCTTGATCCAGATAACACCTATGCAATTTCAGAGAAAGCCATGAACGGTTGGGATTTAGAAAGCGCCACTTGTGACAACAAAGACCTCGTAACGGCTATTACGCCAAATGTTGGTGAAAAAATTACGTGTACGTTCAAGAACGTAAAAAGGGGCACAATTACTATAGAGAAACAAACAGTTCCTGATGGATCAGAACAGGGGTTTGAATTCATTGGTGATCCTAGCGGAACAATTAAAGACGGTGAAAAAATCGAGAAGATAAATCTTGAGCCAGGACAATACACATCTACAGAAAACAAACTTGCGGGTTGGGAGTTAACGAGTATTGATTGTGATGACAAGAACAGCTCTGGTGAGATTGAGTCTCGTAAAGTGTTCTTTAACGTAGATCCTGGCGAGGATGTCACTTGTACTTTTGTAAACGAACGTCAACCAGTGACAGTTGTAGCTTATAAAATTGTCTGTACTGACGAGTCGGAGCTGCCTGATTGGGGAGCTGTTCAACAAGATGGCAATCCAATTGAAGGAGACACAGCAACTAAATGGGTTGCAGAGCATGGAAGCTGTGATTTCGGTGAAGGTTGGGAATTTCAGTGGAGTTTTGCTAAGGTCCCTAATCCAGGCGACAATGTTGAATACGGCGGCGCGGGCTGGAATACTTTTGGCCCTACAGACAGCGACGGCATGACGTCCGTAGTCATTAAGGACGATTTAGAAACAAGCACACTTAAGCTAAGAGAGGTTTTCCAAGACGGCTATCTCCCCTTCACTTATGGTGATACAGGCAATTCTAATGATGTGACTGCAGAATTTTATTGCGACAGAGACGTCCTAAACTACGACAACTGGGATTGGATAAGAAATGCCAAATACGGCGAGACTTACAACTGTGTTGCCTGGAATGTAGAACTGGGCAGACTTGGAGCTGTGAAGTATGAAGACATCAATGGAAATGGGCAGAGAGATAACGGTGAACCAAAACTAGATGGCTGGGTAATGACTCTGAAAGATGAGAATGGTGATGAAGTGACAACGAGCATAACGGGAGATTTCAAAAAAGGTAGAGTGTTGTTTGACAACTTAACGCCAGGTAAATATACAATTTGCGAAACTCTGCAGGATGGTTGGGCCAACAGCCAGCCGGGCACTGAAGACGCCTGCAGAAATGTTAAAGTCGAATATGGCAAGACAAAATGGCGAGCATTTGGAAACTACCAGCTAGGCTCAATCACCATAGTTAAAGACACTGGCAGCACAAATGCTGGCTGGAAAGACTTTGGCTATACAGGAGATCTAGACAATTTTAAATTAAACGGTGGTGACAATCCTGAAACTAACAGTCAAACATTTACAGGCTTAACGCTTGGCGACTACACAGTTACCGAGAACCAAAGCCCTACTAACTGGGACTTGACTAGTCTGGAGTGTAACTCCGAGACAATAAAGGTTAGTTTGGATGCAAAGACAGTGACCGTGTTATTAACGTATTCCAACGAAGACGTCACCTGCACCTTCACCAACGAGAAACAAGGCCAAGTAAAGATTACAAAGTACGAAGACCTGAATGGTAACGGTGAACAAGACGACGGCGAACAAGGCTTGGCTGGCTGGCAGATGTTCCTCTACGAACCCAACGACGATGATGGCTGGACACAAATCCAACCACGCAAAGTTACAACCAATGACCAAGGTGTAGCAAACTACACTGGCCTACAGCCTGGCATTTACCTAGTCTGCGAAGAAGATGTAGCTGGCTGGGCCAACACCCAACCTGGAGATTCAGCAATCTGGAAAGACGGACGTATTTGTCAGGAAGTTGAAGTTAGCTACGGCGACAAAGTGCCTGTGAGTTTTGGGAATCGTATATTCGGAAAAGTCAAAGTCATTAAATTCCACGATGTAAATGAGAATGGGTACTACCCAGAGGAAGGCGAAGAACTGCTTGAAGGTTGGGAGATGAGCCTCACACCGTTTATTAGTGAAGAAGACACTATTAGTCAAACTACTGGAGAAGATGGCTCGACAACATTTGTTGACCTTGACCCAAGGCGTCCATATCTGCTGACTGAAACACCTCAGGATGGCTGGCAGCAAACAGATATTTTCTGCGAGAAAGGACCAATTCGTGTATTCGGTGAAAAGCGACTAAGAAAGTTCATTGGTGACGGCACTTATGGTCAGCAACTAGAGGAGAGGGATGAAAATACGACTTACTGCTACGTAGGCAATACTTACCAACCAGTACTTGAGATATCGAAGACAAACAACAAGCCCGAGGCAACGGTTGTCGGCGACACGGTTACATATACCATAACAGTAACGGTACCGGAAGATAGTGGCTGTGTTTATCGTGAAGGTTCAGCTGTGATGTGGCCATGGCCTTCAGGTCTTTCGGAGCAACTCGTTGAACTGCCGATATTTGGCTTCTTCCCATATGCTAGGAATTGTGCGATTGAGGATCCGATGCCAAATGGTTTTACGACACCAATTTACATTAATGATGATTGCGAAGAAGAGTGCGGTGAAATTGCATACGGCGAGGTGATGGTGACCGATCTTCCACCTGAAGGTTTTGCGTATGTTCCAGGTAGTTGGACGGCAAGCTCAAATATGCGAGATATGACAGGAATCACCACCGAACCAACGTATGCCTCCCCAGGACAATGGAACTTGACTAGCGCGGACTCGCCATTCTTGGTGCCTGGCGAGGTCGTCATCCTTACCTACCAAGCAGTAATTGGTAACGATGTTACGAATGGTGACTACCCAGACACGGCATTTGTCGAGGGATATAGTCGTGGTAGCTTTGACGAAGAAGGTTCAACTAAGATATATGGTAACGTGACAGACGCAGAACCAGACACGCCATTTGTCGGTACAAAGGTAACGGTCTTAACTACGGAAGTTTCTGAGCAAGGTTACGTCTTGGGCACCAGCACCCTGCAGGTAACTGGCGTGCCGGCGATACTCTCGCCTGTCATTGGTGCGCTATTGGCTTTGGGTGCGGTATTGACGATTACAAATCGAAAAAAACGCCACTTGTTTAAAAACCTGGCTAAAGGATTTGGGAAGTCGCTGGCTTCTCTGGGGCTCGCATTAGTAATCTCGGCGTTCATGTTTAGCTCGGCTTTTGCGGCAGGCTTTTGGACAACGAACCTTTCAACACCCGAAGCGTTCACAACTAACGGCGTAGTGAACATCGACTACCAAGTAACCTCCACGGATCCAAGTGACACATTTGAAGTAGATTTGATGCAAAACGGTGGGGTTATTTTAACTCAGTCCGTGAGCACTAATTATGGAGATTCTGGTCGCTTCCCTATCACACTAACGACGGAAGGTACCTACACATTTGAGACCAGTGTGCTGAACAACAACGGCGGCGAAACGAAGAATTCCAACGAAGTAACAGTAACTTTCGACAAAACAGCTCCCTCAGCACCAACATACAATGGTGTTACCAGGAGTGGCGACACCTATACAGTTAACTTTACTGCTCCAACCGGTGATGTCTCAAAAGTAAATGTTTACGCATCAACGGCAACGAGTTTCAATCTAGATGCTTCGACGAAAGTTGGCGAGGTACCAGTTACACCTGGCGAGACTTCTCAGTTTGTGTACACTGCCCCAGATTCAACTCAGCGCTATTTTGCAATAACTGCAGCAGATGCAGCCGGTAATCAATCGGGTGTAGTTGGTGACGAAATTGTGACAACTACTGTCGCTTCAGACGCAACAGAAGGTAGCACTGCAGGTGCGACTACCGATGACACAGGAGATGAAGGTGTGGTTTCCGACGAAGCAGCGCAAACAACAGCAGATTTAGAAGGTGCAGTAGATACAAATGCAGATGAAGCAGATGATACAAGCAGTATAGTCGCGATGTCTGGAATTGTGTTGTTCGTAGTACTCGTTGGTGCTGCTTACTTTATCATTAGCACGAATCGTAGGTCACAAGAATAGACAGTAAAATCTACAGAGGTTTTAGCTGGCGGCCTAGATGGTGTAGTATTAGGAATAAAGTATCATAGACGAGAGGTGTTATATGTACAAGTTTAAGAAAAAGCAACGAGCTACTGAAGTAAAGAAGAATCCTAGTACTCCAGAAGAGAAGGCCTACGACGGCAGAGTGATGTCTAATACGGGCTGGGTAATAACGGTGGTGATTGCACTTGTCGTTGCGTACGTGCTGATGAAGCCGTATATTTCAATAATGCTACTCGCCACATTGATGGCAGTTATATTTAACGGTGTGTACAAAGGGCTGCTGAAGAAATTCAAAGGTAGCAGGCCTAAAGCCGCACTTTTCGTTACTATTTACTCTGTGCTGGCATTTGGTATTCCGTTGATGATTATCTTGTTCTTGGCATTCAGCCAAGTTGAGAGCTTTATTAGTAGTCTGTCGTTGGGTGAGCTAAGTATTGGCGGGCTGAACTTTGAAAATGCTGCTGCGGATATTGTGAATGCCATTAATTCTGTTTCTGCAAACGCGATTGGCGTTAGTCCACTAGTCAACATAACGCAGGTAACTGAATTTATGCAGAATGCATTGCCTGAAGTACTCAATGTATTGGTTAGCTTAGTGCTGGGGATTACGAAGAGTATACCGTCGCTGTTTATGAACTCAATAATTTACTTCTTCGTATTCACTGGGTTGCTTGTTAATCAGGAAAACATAGCCAAAAGACTGAAGTACCTTAGCCCGTTGCCAAAAGACTTGAACGATAAACTAGTAACTAGGTCTTTGGCCATGAGTAAGGCTATGCTTAAAGGCCAACTTCTAATCGCCTTCACTCAAGCTCTTGCAGGCGCAGTCAGCTTGGCGATAGTAGGATTTAGTGACTACTTCGTTTTCTTCGTACTGCTCTTTACGCTAATGAACCTAATCCCGCTTGGCAGCGGCCTAATACTGATACCGTTAGGTATTGTTATGATTCCATTTGGCTTTGTCTGGCAGGGGCTATTCCTTCTCGCCGTGCACTTTGTAATTACCACTAATATCGATAATTATATTCGCCCCAAAGTCGTACCCAAAGACGCTTGGTTGCCGGCTTCACTGACAATCCTTTCAGCACTCGGTGGCGTAGCACTGTTCGGCCTGGTCGGAGTTGTTTATGGTCCGATTATCGCTATTGCAGTGATGACGGTTCTTGAATTTTACACAGACATGAAAAGGAAAAGCGCCCTAGAAGCTGCGAGAACGTAAGATTCATAAGCTGAAAAATCTGCAGTCTCAAGAAACAACTAGTGCTAGAATATACTTATGGCTAGTATCGGGCATGTAATATTCTTTTCGTTAATTGGCAGCTTGTTCTCACTTATTGGGGGGATATATTTGCTTGCAGACAAAAAAAGAGCCAAGAAGTTAGCTATTTACGCTACGCCTTTTGCTGCCGGGGCTCTGCTGGCGGCAGCGTTTATAGATCTGTTACCAGAGGCTGTTTCTAGTGGCCAGGAAAGAGTGGCGTTGTTCTTTGCGCTTTTAGGAATCCTAGGCTTCTTCCTACTAGAAAGATTCATGCATTGGTTCCACCACCATAGCGACCACGAGGATAACAAATCTGATTCGAGGGAAACGATCCCCTTAATCATTGTTGGCGATACAGTTCACAATTTCATTGACGGCATTGTTATTGCAGCGGGTTTTCTGGTTAGCGTTGAAACTGGTGTTGTGGTGACATTGGCTGTCGCCGTACATGAAATACCACAAGAAATCGCCGACTTTGGATTACTCCTCAGTAAAGGCATGCGACGACGCGATGTAGTACTAGTCAATTTACTAAGCGCTCTTGCGACCACTGTTGCGGCAGTACTGTTCTTCCAATTTGGTCAGTCAACTATCGGTAATCTGAATGTACTGCTGGGTCTGGTAGCTGGATTCTTTGTATATATTGCAACGAGCGACATCATTCCGACGCTTCATAAGACTAAAGACAAGCAGCTAGCTACTGCACAAACAATACTTCTACTGTTTGGTGTCATAGTGGTGTCGATTGCCACAATTTCCCTGCAGGCAATTATCGCTTAGAAAAATATGTCAGGAAAGAATCTTGAAGTTCACTGCTCTCGGGTGGTCGGCTCTAAAACGTTTTTATAACATGCACCGAAATGAAAAATGGCTCCAAACGGAGCCATTTTTTCGTGTACAGTTTTATTTTTAATTATGCTGTTACTTCGCTGGTTGGTTTGGTGTACCTCGCATCGCCCCAGCCCAGCATCATGTAGCCAATGAAGCTGAAGATGAAGAGCCCGAAAATACCGAAAGCTGCACTTTTACCAAACGCTTTAGCCATATCAAGTGCCAAGATAATGGCTACGATAAAGTTGGCGAATGGAATGAACATGAACAGTAGCCACCAGCCTGGTCGACCAGCTATTTCGAACATGACCCAGATGTTGTAGAAAGGAACGATTGATTTCCAGCCAGCTTCGCCAGCTTTTTCAAATACCTTCCAAAAAGCAACGATGTATATTGCCCATATGATGAACATCCAAACAAACATGAAACCAGTTACAGCAAAAGCTGCTCCGGAGTCTACTGTTGTAATTTGGTAAGTTGTTATTTCTGCTTGTGCAATTAGATTAAACACTTAAAGACCTCCTCTTAATTTAATAGCTCAATTATACAGCTAATCGTTACTTCTTGAAATTATGTAGCCACCAGGAGGTTATTAGTCCACCAGAATTCGTAGCGTAGTGGGCAAACATTGGAGCCAGAATAGAGCCACTGGCTAGTCGTAACCAGCTAAAACCAATTCCAGCTACAAATGTAATGAAAACAGTGCCGGCAATTACTGGCAGGGCTGGTTTCTTCGTTAATTTCAACGAGCCATTCGTTGCAACACTAGTGTAGGCTGGAAGTATATGCCACAGACCAAACAATAACGAACTGATAAGTACTGAATTTATTGTTGTAAAATCTTGCATGAGAAGCGCCAACATCACACCTCTGAAGATAATCTCTTCCAAAAAGACTGTTCCTAGGGGTAAATTTACTAGAGTTTTATAAAGAAACTGGCGGGTACTCAGTCGGATGACTCGTTTGTCACTCAGGAAACCTTTAGCCACGGGTATGAAAATAGTAGAAGCTATCGCTAGGGAAATGACTATGTAGGCGGCGGAGCCGTAGATTAGACCTGGTATGACTGAACCAAGTCGGGTACTAATGCTGCCAAGTGTGATATCGGAAAAACGCACCACCCACCAAATAACAGTTGTGGATAGTAGCAGAGAAAATAGAAGATGCCACTTTTCCTCCAGGTACTTGTTGACCACGACGTTATATGCAACTAAGACGCCAATTAGAATTAATAAATCCATCGGAATGATTCTAGCTTAAGAGGTAGGAGATGGCGAGCGCTACTGGAGTGAAGTTTCGTCATCTCTTGGGCGGTCGAACCTTTTAAGCTCGAGTTTAACGAGTGCGTCATTGACCTTTTTGACTACAGATTTACTAGCACTAAACTGATAAGCCTCATTAACGAAAAAGGCCATATCGGCTCTGTAGTCGTGTCCGTGTGAGCGGAAATTACCAGGAATTACCCGCATGGCGTTACCAGCATCAATCGCTAGCTGAAAGAACGTGAAAAGCGGTGACCACTCCATCTTCTCTGGTACTCCCCTGCCGCGTCCACCGTCACGGAGCCACTTTGGTCTCTTGATAAGTAATTTTGGCCGGAGCTGGGCTATCGGGTCGTTGTCATGGTTAAGTATGATTGCACGCAATTTTTTCTTCTGGGTAGAGGTAAGTTCTTCGTATTGAGTTGGACTGTCAAAGACTTGGACGGTACCATCAGGAATCTCCAGACTAGTTTCGCCGTGCTCAATTTTTCCCCACTTGGCAAGGCCAGGCATGCCAACCCACAGCGCGCGTTCTATGCCGTAATGATCGAAGCCGTCTATGCCGCTGTGCATGACAGTATCGCTTGAAGACCAGGCACCTAAACTTTCACCGAAAACCATTACTTTCGGACGCTTGGACTTTGGTATTTGGTCGAGCTGGAGTTTCACGCTCCAAAGTAGTTGTCTGAACTGGCGTCGTCCATCGACGACCTTCTGAAGAGCTAAGAATGAAGGGTATTTTGCATACTGAACAACGCAGGTTGCAATGTCGCCACCAGCAAGCATTTCTGCACTTTCGATCATAGTTTGATCTATCCAGCCGGTTCCAGTTGGCGAAACCAAAAGTAAGTATTTGCGCTGAAATGCTTTTGTTCGTTTAAGTTCAGCCATGGCCATTTCGGTACGTCCTGAATGGTATTTCTGGTCGCTGTTGAAGCCGATGTATGTACGAATCGGATTGTTCTTCGCTTTCTTGCCGGTGAACTGCTCTACTTGGTTTTTGGAAAGGACGTCAGTTACATAGCGACGACCCTGGAGGCCAAGATCTTCAAACGAACTAATGCTGTTCTTGCTTCCAGAGACGTTAGGGTTGGTTGGAGCTTCATTATAGTTTGATTCAAAAATTTCGTTTACTTGCCCGATTTTAGAAACTCCAGCCCAGTAAGCACCAACTGCCGCAGAACCCCAGACAGCAGCATTTGTGATACGCGCTGTATTCTTTTTTAGAGGCCCTTTACCCAGCCAGTTTTCAAGTCCCTTTTGTGAAGTGCGGTAGCCAAGACCGATTAAACGACTTATTTGTACGACTAAAAATCCGGCAATAGTTGAAGGGATAATTTTGTTTGCTGGATCTTCTGGCACAGTATCAATGAGAGCGCGCCGTTCACCAAGTAGAGCTTTACCTCTGTATAAAAGACCAGTAGTAACAAGGAGACCGAGAGTGATTGGGACGATTTTCGCTCGTGTACCCTTTTTCTCAATTCTTGCGAAGGAATCGTAAATCATGCCGCTAACTGAAGCTAGTTCTAGCAAGCTCCCAGCACTTCTAGCGCCAGAAACGACAAGAGATTCATCGTCTTTCTCGGGCAATTTACCTAACGCATAGCCACTTATCGCTAAAAGACCCCTGGTGAAGAGTTTATTTTGGTATGATTTGTCATCACCCAAAAGTGAGTTTGTGACAGCTTCTGTAGCTGAGCTTACGCCTTTTGCTGTTAACACTGACGCCCCGGCTGCCGCACCTTGGTTTGTAGAGTCGCGGGTCATTAAAGAGGGTGTTAGAGACTCCATGAAAGCTTTTGTCTGGAGTGCGGTTCCTGCTTCGGCGCTTATTGGATTGACTGCCTTGATAATTTCGTTGGTTGATTTCTCGACAATACTGTCGCTACCTATGCTAATTTTCTTTGCAATAGTTAACCCAGCGGCAACACCCGCTATAGAAAGCCCACCCAGTATTAGTATTTTCCTATTCTTCATCATCCTCCACGATTACTCGCCATATACTGTTTGACCTAATAGTAGAAACATTATATCGCCACCCAGTTATTATTGCAATAGTGCTGTGAATATGGTGTTTATGCACATGCAGCACTGTTTGAACCTTGTATCGCGTGACTACATTGGGTAACATTTACCTAATAAATAAGGGGACTCACATGGACAAGGCTAAGATTCAGTCTAGGCGGTGGATTACGTTACTCGTCATGGGCGTAGCGGTAATGATAACTGGACTACAAAATACAATGACAAATGTCGGGTTACCGTCGCTACAGGCAGAATTTGGTGCAGATGCAGCCACTTCCCAGTGGTTTCTAAATTCGTACATTTTGACTTTCGCTGGTTTATTGCTGCTCATGGGTGCGTTAGGAGACAAATATGGTAGAAAACTTTTCCTCAATCTTGGCCTACTTGTATTCGCGGCTGGTAGCCTTTGGGCTGTTGCGGCCACAACTAGTAATGAGTTCCTTGCTACTCAGATGCTAATGGGCGTTGGCGCAGCGATGCTCACACCTCAAACATTATCGATACTGGTGAATGTTTTTAAGAAGAAGGAACGTGCGCTGGCGATTGCAATATGGACGGGTCTTGCGGCTATGGGTGCCGGACTAGGACCTTTGGTTGGTGGGATTTTACTGGAGAATTACAGTGTCAGTTCACTTTTTTACGTCAATATTCCCTTGATAGTTTTCGTGCTTGTTGTTGGCTGGTTCGTGGTGCCGGAGTCAAAGAAAGCTAAAGCTCCAAAGGTAGACATCATTGGCACACTACTTTCTATGATTGCGGTCGTAGCGCTAGTCGTTGGCTTCATATGGGTGCCCGAACATGGCTGGACAGGTCTTTATACGATCGGTGCTTTTGCAGTAGCTATTGTTACAGGTCTGATGTTCGTTAAATACGAGACGATGATTAAGAATCCAATTCTAGACATGAAGTACTTTAAGGACAGAAAATTTGTAGATGGTGTGATTGGTATCGGCGTGCTGTTTTTCAATCTTATGGGGCTACTGTTCCTGGTGACTCAGTTTTTGCAGATTGTTCAACAAAAAAGTGCAATGGACGCAGGTTTACTACTTCTACCTATGGCTGTAACCATAGCTTTTGCTTCTGTCGTTGGGCAGAAACTTGCTGAGAGATTTGGTGGCACTAAGATGATTATTTACGGTGTTTCCGTTGCAGCTGCTGGTATGTTGCTGGTGTCTCTATGGCAAGTTGCGTCGCCAGACTGGGTCGTGGCGGTCACCCTGAGCGTAGTTGGTTTAGGTGTTGGTGTAGCGATGGCGCCTGCCACAAACAGTATTATGCAAGCATTTAATGAGGATAATGCTGGAATGGGGTCAGCCATTAATACCTTGGTAAGACAGGTGTTTGGTGCTATCGGTATCGCGGTACTTGGATCGGCTCTCAATAGTCGATACGCGGATATACTTGAGCCGTATGTTGTTGGTGCTCCAGAGGAAATTGGTAGGCAGATTACGGGTTCAATTCAGGGAGCGTATCAGCTTGCGGGTGATTTCGTTGCCCAAGGCCAACAAGCCATAGCCAACTCAGTGATTTCTACAGTCAATTCTGCGTTCCTGACAGGACTAGCCTCGGCAATGGCTATTGCAGTGATTGTTACTTTGCTTGTCGCAGTCAATATTTCCCGACACACACCAAAGAACTAAAAGATTCTAATCCTCTTGATGCGAGGCAATCTTCTTTGCCCTGTTTGAGAGTAGCGAAGCTACGCTTCCTGTTACAATTCCGAAAACTCCAAGTCCAAATATCATTAGGAATATGGCCACCCATCTTCCAGGGGTAGTGACAGGCGTTACATCACCGTAGCCGATAGTGGTGCCGGTGACCATTGCCCACCAGAAGCTATCAAAGTAAGTGTTCACATCTGGGTTAATGCCTTTTTCGGCTGAATAAAATAGTGCAGTGCTGATGAGTATAGTCGCCGACAGCGAAGTTGCGACTATCAGAGCGTAGGACCTGGGGATTAGTCGTCTGCTTATCGTGACTAGTAGAGATATTCTGACTACAAAACGTGCAACAGCGAGGAAGTTAGCGACTGTCAGTGCCAGGCCATTACGGTCTTGTAGCCAATCAAGAGGTACTGCAGCGAGTAGTAGCCACCAGTGCTTTCTTATGAATGTGCTGCGATCGTTTGAGAGCCAGAACAAGCTCACAAACAGACCTAAGAAAAGAAAGGAAAGCAGGTTGTCTAGATTGGTGATTAATGCGGCTCTATCGCCCACTAGACTTAGGAATAGCAAGAAAAGTGTAAGTATGGCTATTAACGCCAGTAAAATGACGCCAATTGCCTTGGTTATTGAAGGAAGATTAATTCGTTTGTACTCATGATGTCGTCGTTTGCGCACAATCGAAATTATATGCGAACACCCATAGAGTTACCATAGCGAAAGCCAAGATGAGCTTGTTATTCATGTAGGTTTCTGTTCATAATAGTCTTTATAAATTAAGAGGAGGTCATTTTATGGCTAAAATTGAAAACAAGCGAGTTTCAGGTATATCAACAGCATCTATAGCAGTATTTGAAGGAGTATTTTTCGGTACACTTGGTATGATTGTTGCCATCTTAAGAGCTCTCGAAAACACTTTCCAGTATGCTGAGTCATCACAGAGCCTACTGAAAGGGTTGACTTTTGGTATAGCCAGCGGAGTGGTTCTCATCGTGTTGCTGCCAATAATTTGGTTTGCTATCGGCGCTTTAGTAGGTGCGATTCACGGGGTTATTTATAACTATGTATCGACACAAATGGGTGGGATTACGGTTCGTCTTACTGACGACAAATAATCTGGCTTATTGGTCATAAAAAAAGGAACGGAGCTAGTCCGTTCCTTTTTGTCTAAGCAAGAAAATGGTATAGTAAGCATATTCAATAATTAATGGTGGGAATAGGAGTTCAAATATGAACGACACTATGCAAAAGTCTGGCTGGGCAGTCGGATTAGCAGGTTTGGCATCAATGACACTAGGAGTAGTGCTTTTGGTTTGGCCGGCACCAACACTTAACATCATGTTTACCGTGTTTGGTATATTTTCATTAATCTGGGGTATTATCCTCATAGTTGCTGCTATCGCCAATCGCGACGAAAGTGGCTTCTGGGCAATGCTTCTGCTGCTGGGCGTACTCAGCAGTTTATTTGGCTTGTTTCTACTTGGTGCCCCAGCATACGTAACAGGACTCATCCTGTTACTTCTTATTGCTTTTCGTGCGCTAGTCATTGGTGCAATTGCACTGGTGCTTGGGATTCAGTCATTTAGTACCAAGTACAAGGAATGGTTCCTGCTGATATCTGGTATCGTTTCACTGCTGTTTGGGATGTACATCTTCGTGAACCCACAAGGTGGAGCTTTAGTTTCAGTACTAGCTATCTCAATCTACTTAATAGTAGATGGTGGCTTCCTTCTTGCATCTGGTGTGTTTTCACACTCAAGCAAATAATTTCGATCTGCTCAGTCGAAATCAAAATACACTCCCGCTCTGGGAGTGTATTTTATTCGTTGGAGTCGACATGGCTGTAGTATAATTAGTATCAAATAATTGGATAAGCTAGTGCTTTTCGATATCGGCATAGGAATAATTATTGGAATATTTTTTCACTCGACGAGTGATGTATTTACGCTTAGTACTTTTATCTCAATCAGCATAATGTTCTCTCTTTTGCCGGACATAGATTTCCCGATACATTTCATGAGAGGCGGTACGTTTGAGGACGAGTACAAACACAGAAATCTACTTCACGTACCGCTACTACTCTGGCCTATTGGATCGCTCTTCTTGTATTTAGTTAGCCCAATACTGGTGCCAATGTTTCTCGTTGGCACGTTAATTCATTTTCTACATGACAGCATTGGTATTGGCTGGGGTATAAGGTGGCTGTATCCATTCTCAAAAACGCACTATGCGTTTTTTTATCGCGTACGAACTGGTACCTTCACCGAGATTCCTAAACAACTGGTTTATGCTTGGACTCCAGAACAAGTGGATGAGTACGCTGAGGTGTATCATGACGAAGATTGGATTCGTAATATATATTTTAAGTGGCACCCCTACGCCATTGCAGAGGCTGCAGTATTCATTATCGCAATTCTTTATTTGATCAATTACAGTTCGGCTGGCTAGATAGGTTCATCTTTAAGTTTAAGGAACCAGCCAATAACTGTGCTTATTGGATGCAACAACAAGCCCCAAATTATCGCCCAGGCGTACATGCTAACGGTGAAATCTGTGACTAACAAACTTAGCAATACAGCGCCGAGTATCCAGTCAATTTGGTCAAAAGGTGGCCAACTCTTACCCGGTTTTATATTTACCTGACGTTTGAAGAAACTCTCCAACGCATCACCACCTAGTGCACCAATAGTAAATATTAGCCCAAACAACCATATGTTCACCGAACTATAATCGATGAATGAAAGCTCAAAGAAAAAGGTTGTATTTTGATAGAACCAAACTTGCAACGTCAGGACGATAAGAGCGCCAAAATACCCTGCAATAAGACCCCTAAAAGTCTTGTGGTCGCCGAAGATTCGTTTATTGTTGAACGATTTACCGAAGTCCAGCGGTTTATCCAGCGGGTCAAGAAACTTAATCTTCTTAGCAAAAACTGGAAACATATTAGCTGTTCCAGCCGGCAGATAAAACCAAAGAGCGAACAAAATTTCGTTCATGTCTTCCTCATTTTACTTGTGCTAATCATAGCATGTAAATTTAGAGTTTGTACTCGACGACTTTACCATTTCGGATGACAGAAGTGAATGTTTCGAGTGTGGTTAAGTCGTTGAAATATCCTGCAAGAATTTGACCAGTGTTAGAATGGGCGACGATTAGTATTGAATCGCTTTTGTCATGCTTAACCTTCAAATCTTCTAGGAAGTCCGTGACCCTTTGTTTGCTATCTAGGAGTGATTCACCGTCCCTGAATCTTTTTGAGTACCGGTCTTTTGTTAGGACGTAAGCTGCTGCTGCAAAGAACCAAGGTTTACCGTTAAAGCCTGTCTTGTTATCGTTCAGTCTGGCATCGCTAGTAAGTTTTAGATTATGGTATTTGTTGATGATTTTTGCTGTCTCAATCGTTCGAGGCAACGTCGATGTGTAGATGTGTGTCAAAGGAGTTTCTTTTAATTTCTCAGCAGCGGCTGCTGCCTGTCTTTTGCCTTTTTTGGTTAGTCTGACGTCAACACTTGGGTCGTCGTTCATGATGCCAAAGCGATTGTAAAATGTGTGCCCGTGGCGGACGAAGTAAATCCTCATTCGTTTTTTGAAACCTTGGTTGAAATTGTGAGTAATCTATAGAACGCTGTCGCCCAAGAAAGTAGAGCGATTAACCAGATTACAGGTACAAGTAGATTGTTAAAAATGAGCCCGAAGACTAGAAGCGCTGTACGCACCTCGTAGCGCATGAGTCCGGCTTGGAAGATGCGATTGATCTCCTGTGCATGGAGTGAGGAGCCCTTAAGGGCGGTCTCGCCTTTGGCTTTGATGTAACTTACGCTGTAGGCGCCTGTAATCGCTACAATTGTGGCCAGCACGGCCTTGGGGTTGTAGTCTAGTGCAAACCGATAAGCCAGCGCTGCAAAGACGATACTTTCTTTCATGCGGTCTGTAGAAGCATCTAGAAGCATTCCGGCTTTACTGGCTCTACCCTGGACTCTTGCTAGCTCGCCGTCCAGACTATCCATTAGCCCAAATATCACCAATAAAATAGCACCAAGCAAGTATTGCTCGGCTACAATTGCAAAGAAAATTGGTACGTGTAGAACAAGAGAAGAAATAGTCACCTGGTTAGGAGTGATGGCACTATTTGAAATATTGTCTAACCACTTAGCGGCTAAGTGCATGCGAGATTTTGCAAATTTTCTTATACTATCCATAACTTTAAAACAGTATACTGGAAGCCAGAGATTCAGACTATTAAACTTTAGGGACAACATGCTCAAAATTCCAAAAAATGAACTTCTTCCGCTACGCATTGGGGGTATGAACGGCAGATTATTAAAGATTGCAGCCAAGGACAATCAGGACGTTAACATATTGCTGGTTTATGGCGTTCATTCGTCAATGGAGCGTATGTATACGACCGCAAAATTTCACAGTCGATATGGGAGGGTTTGGATGCCTGATTTGCCTGGTTTTGGTGGTATGGATAGCTTTTACAAAATTGGTCGAGAACCTGACTTAGACAACTACGCTGATTATCTATACACATTTATTCGAACATACAAACTAGACAAAAAGAAAATCCGTATCGTTGCTATGTCGTTCGGCTTTTTAGTCGTAACAAGAATGCTACAAAAATACCCACAACTCCATGACAATGTTGAGTTTGTTGTCAGCTTCGTTGGTTTTGGTAAAACTGAAGACTTCTCTGTCGATACATTCAAGAAACCAATTATTAAAATATCCCTCAGGCTAAGCAACACCAAGCTCGGCAGTTGGCTTATTGGCACACTACTATTTAATAAGGTTTCACTGAGAGTAATGTTTAAACTATTTCGTTTATTCAATCCAAACCCAAAGTATCGCCATGACTCCAAGCGCGAACAAGACCAAGCGGTTGAAATGGAGTTAGAGCTTTGGTCGAACAACGATGCCAGAACAAAGTTTTACACCTACAAGGTTCTCTCTGATTTTGACCTTACGAAAGGTCAAAAGCCACTGCCACTAGATCTTTACGACATGGTTACGCCAACAGATCAGTATTTTGACAGCGAATCAGTTAATAAGACCCTGTCGCAACTTTATCGTTCAAGTGAAATGTATATGGCTAATCTACGGCTTCACGCCCCAAGCGTTATTGGTGACGAAGAGGACGTAGCGAAAATCTATCCCGAAGCGATAAAGAAGATTTTAGCGAAGTGACTTTGCTATACTTATTACCAAGATGAAAATAGGTATAGTCTGTCCATACAATGTATTTAGACCCGGCGGTGTGCAGGAGGCTGTCTTTGCACATCAAAAAGAATTGATAGCACGTGGTTATGAAGTCACTATCATAACGCCAAACCCGAGACAAAATGACCGGCTTGCTCCAGAAGGTGTGCATTTAGTAGGCACTTCAACAGAACTCAATACTCCTTTTAGAACCAAGGCGGACATCTCTTTGCATGCCGGCCCAAAAGAAATCTCCAAGTATCTTGAGGAGCAGAAATACGACCTACTTCACTTCCACGAACCCTGGGTGCCAATGCTTCCGAGACAAATTATCGACAAAGCCACCTGTCCGATAGTTGCAACTTTCCACGCCAAGCTTCCCGAAGCTTGGATATACAAAACTATTGGCAAAGCGGTTAAACCGTACACAAAGTCGTTCATTAAAGACATCGACTACATGGTTGCGGCATCAGAGCCAGCTGCGGATCATATTAACAGTCTGATAGATGGTAAGGTTCAGATAATCTACAATGGGGTCGACCTTACGAAGTATGATCCAGAGACGGTGCAGCCCCTCAAACAGTACATCGACGAAACGAAAACTATCCTTTTTATAAACCGACTAGAAAAGCGAAAAGGCCCAGATTGGATGCTAAAGGCCTACCGTCAGCTCGTGGAATCGCACGAAGACGTACGCCTGGTGATTGCTAGTGATGGCGACATGAGGAAAAGACTGGAATCGTATGTCAAAACATATGAGTTGCCAAATGTAGAGTTTCTTGGCTTTGTTGATGATGAAACGAAAGTTCGGTTGTACGCATCGGCAGACCTTTACTGCTCACCCGCCCCGTATGGCGAGGGCTTTGGCATAGTACTCCTCGAGGCCATGGCCATGCACACACCATATGTGGCTGGCGATAACGCCGGTTACAGGTTTGCAACTGGCGATAAATCTGACGAATATCTAGTTGACCCGACTAAACCTGCTCTGCTTGCAAAGCGTATTGAGAAACTGCTCTACGATGAGGAAGCTAGAGTTGACTTCAAGAAATGGGCTAAAAAACGCGTACATACCTACGATTACAGAGTGGTGGTCGATGAGTATGAGACAATATATAAAGATCTTATAAGGCGTGGGGACAAAAAATGAGGATTGGCATAGTTTTCGACGACAGCCTAGACCGAGCAGACGGTGTGCAACAGTACGTCAAGACGATTGGTCGTTGGCTACAGAAACAAGACCACGTGGTTCATTACCTGGTTGGCGAAAGTGATCCGCAACTTCACTCGGATCTAACGGTCTATTCAATGACTAAGAATTTCGGAGTTTCCGGTAACCAAAATAAACTGTCCCTACCACTACCCGCAAACAAAGAAAATATACGAAAAATACTCGATGAGCAGGAGTATGATGTTCTGCACATCCAAATGCCGTACAATCCCCTAATGAGCGGGCGTATTATCAACGAAGCGCCCGTTGAGACGAGAATCGTAGGCACTTTCCATATCGTTGGTGCTTCATGGGTAGAAAACTACGGGTCAAAGCTTCTTAGTCTTGCGCAGAGAAAGACTTTGCGACACATTGATAAAATAGTTAGCGTATCGAGCGCTGCCCAAGAATTTTCCAAAAAATACTTCGGCATTGAATCCGATATTATTCCAAACGCAGTTGACATGAGTAAATTTAAAATCGGGAAGAAGTTAGCTAAGTTCGATGACGGAAAGCAGAATATTTTGTTTCTCAACAGATTAATGAAACGTAAAGGCTGTGAGCATTTGATCGAAGCAGTTCATTGGCTAGATAACAGAGGCATGTTCAAAAACCGAAGATTAATAGTTGTTGGAAAAGGGCCGCTCAGAACTAGTCTTGAGACTATGGCTAAACATTACGGTCTTGGCGAAAAAATTATTTTCGAAGGCTTTATCAAAGAAGAGTCCAAGGCTGATTACTTATCTAGTGCAGATTTAGCGGTCTACCCCGCAACGGGTGGTGAAAGTTTCGGGATAGTGCTGATAGAGGCCATGGCCAACGGTACGCTGACGCTAGGCGGCAATAATCCAGGTTATGCAACAGTGCTTGGTGGGCGACCAGAATTGCTGGTCGATCCTACAGACACGGACATTTTCGCTAAACGTATCGACTCATTGCTAAATAATAAAAAGAAAGCTACAAGTCTAGTGGCTTGGCAGTCAGAAGAAGTAAAGAAATATGATATTGAAAATGTCGGCAAACAACTGCTTAAGTTGTATGAGAACTAATAGAATCTTGAGGTATACTATATGTCAATGAGGGTGAAACTAGATATCGAAAACAGAACAATAATCCGTATTGCGGTACTAATTGCAGCGGTTTGGTTGACATTACAAATCTTCATTCAAATTCGGCATGCGCTTCTAATCATCTTGGTGTCTTTCTTCCTGGCCCTAGCCCTAAATCGGCCGGTTAACTACATAGCGTCACGTTTCACTAAAGGACTCGGGGGCAGAGGCTTGGCTACGGGTATAGCCTATTTGGGCGTTTTGCTGGTAGTTGGTTCATTCGTCTATCTGACATTTCCACCAATAATCAACGAAACTACTGACCTAATCAACGCCATCCCAACAACAATAGAAAATGTTCGCGACAGTAGTAACGGCGGAGTAATAGCTGACTTCATAGATAAATATGATCTCCAAGATGAAGCCGACCAATTAGTCAAGGACGCCACCAAGGAACTAAGTGGTTTGGTATCACCAGTTGTTACAGGCGCCGGTAAGGTGGCTGGTGCAGTTGTGTCTGTTTTGACAGTACTAGTTCTAACCTTCTTCATGCTCATTGAGGGACCAACCTGGATGAAACGTTTCTGGTCATTTACGCCAAAAGACAAAGTAGAGCATAACAAGAAACTGGCTACCGAGATGCAAGGAGTAGTCACCGGTTTTGTTAATGGCCAGCTGATGATAGCACTACTAAGCGGGGTTTCGAGTCTTATCATGATGTTGATAGTTGGCCTGCCAAATCCTATCGCTCTGGCTGGCGTGGTGACAATGTTCGCTCTAATTCCAATGATTGGGACAATCATGGGGTCGATCATTGTGATTTTAGTAGCGCTTACCCAATCATTCGCAGCAGCCCTGATAATGTTAATCTTCTTCGTAGTTTATCAACAGATTGAAAACAACACCGCTCAGCCATTTATCCAGTCTAAAACACTTAATTTATCTCCGTTCTTGGTGCTGGCGGCAGTGGTTGTCGGTTTTTCACTCGGTGGAATACTAGGCGGTTTTCTAGCGATCCCAATAGTTGCAGCCGGCAGGATACTGCTAGAGGATTATTTAAGGCAGCGAAAACTTATCGAGGACAAAAAGGTTTAAGCTCGACTCCAAGTGGTATGTGATTGGCTATCATTTATTCTTACACCTTGCTCTAGTAGCTCGTCGCGCAGTTCGTCAGATTTAGCAAAATCTTTTTTGGCTCTTGCCTGTTCTCGTTGTTTGATAATTTCTTTAGCTTTCGCTGGTATGTCTGGAAGCAAAAGGTTAATTCCCAGCCTGTTATCGATGAATTTTAGAAACTCATCAAAGACCTTGCTGTCCTCATGGTTTAGTCCTTGTTTTTCGAGGCTGTTAAAGCTTTCTTCTAAGGATTTAAGAGCTGTAGGTGTATTCAAGTCGTCGTTTAGTGCCTCATCGACCCCCGCCATAGATTTTTCCAGGGTTGTCTTCAGCGACTGCCCATCGTTAGTAGTTTGCCGGCGCAGATCAGCCATTGCCTGCCAACGTTTCAGACGAGATTGTGCAGCGTTCATTAATTTCCAAGTAAAATTACTCTCTGTCCGGTAGTGACTCGTAAGAATAAGCAGTCTAAAAGCCCGCAAATCATATTTTTTTTCTAATAAGTCGTCTATGGTGTAGATATTCCCTAGGGACTTACTCATCTTTGTGCCGTCTATCATCATGTGTTTGTTGTGTAACCAGTAATTGACAAAAGTTTTACCTGTGATCGTTTCTGTCTGAGCGATTTCGTTTGTATGGTGAATTGGTATATGGTCAACGCCGCCAGTGTGAATATCGATCTGATCACCCAACAGTTCGTTAGCCATGACTGAACATTCAAGATGCCAGCCAGGAAAACCCTTTCCCCAGGGGCTGTCCCATTCCATGTCTCGTTTTACACCTTTCGGCGTGAATTTCCATAGTGCAAAATCTGTGATGTTGCGTTTGCCGACATTTTTTACTCTGGCACCACTTTTGAGGCCCTCAATATCCAATCTGGCTAGTTTTCCGTAGTCTTTGAGCGTTGATGTGTCGAAATATATACCGTCGTCTTTGATTTCATAAGTTACACCTTTGGCTTCTAGCTTTTTGACTAGCTCTATCTGCTGGGCCATATATTCAGTGGCTTTAGGGCTATGTGTTGGTTTTATTATTCCAAGTTTTTCGCGGGCTTGCTCGGTGCGCGCGGTATAAAATTCAGCTACTTCCCAGGCGGTTTTTCGCTCCTTTTCAGCGGTTTTTTGCAATTTGTCTTCACCACTATCTTCATCATCAGTCAGGTGGCCGACGTCGGTTATGTTTTGTACGTGGTTTACGCTGTAGCCATTTGCGCGGAGCGTTCTACGGAGTATGTCCCAAGTAATGTAGGCTCGCCAATTACCGATGTGAGGGTCGCCGTAGACAGTATGGCCACAGGTATAAAGTGTGACCTCATCAGCACTAAGAGGTTTAAACTCCTCCTCACTGCGCGACATAGTGTTGTAGAGTTTGAGACTCATTCTTCTAACTCGGACATTTCTTTTACTGTAGCTAGGAATTCTTTTTTAAGCTGTGCGTATTCTTTGTCTCGAACCTTGAATCCTGCTGCATAGGGATGTCCACCACCCCCAAAATGTTCAGCTATTTTGTTTGCGTGGATATCACCACTGTTGGCTCGTAGTTTGCAGGTGATTTTACCGTCGGGGTACATTTTGAATGCAGCGGCTATTTGTACACCCTCGACCATCCGCATTTCGTCGAGAATTAGCATCGAAGGATTGTATGCGTCACTGTATTTTTGAATGTCTTCCCAAGGAATAACCACGATACCGATGGCACCATCCATATGAAACTCCACACGCTCAAAAAGCTGACCTTTGTAGCGGAAGATGTCCTCAGACTTTTTACTGTACATACGCCGACGCTCGTCTAGTTCATTGAGCTTGACGCCACCATCAACTAAATCTGCAATTGCTCGTATACTGCTCGCGGTAGTGGCCTCGCTCATGAGTCCTAGAGAATCAGCTAAAATAGAGTATGCTAGCGATTCTTTAGCTTCCTGGTTTAGTGGCCACTTGTTTGTTTGGGATAGTTCGTAAATAAGCTCGCCCGTCGCAACGAAGTTCGGCATATTTATCTCCACTGCGTCTATCGGTAAATCGTTGGCTACATCATGGTGATCCAGGACGACCACAGGCTTCTTGCCGAGGCTGGTAATGTTAGCAGGTGTTAGAACTCTTTCAAGCAACGACGCCGAACTAGTATCTACGATGAAAGCTAGGTCATACTTAGCTGGGAAGTCTTCACTCACACGGCTCCAACCCTCCATGAATCGCAGGTAGCGAGGTATTTGAACGGGGCAATACATAATAGTTTCTTTGCCTAGCTCACTAAATATTTGTTCCAACGCTAATGAGCTGCCTAAGCTGTCGCCATCTGGGTTTTCAGCTTGGATTATTAGTATCGTTGATGAATCTTCAACCAGAGATTGAACTTCATGGGCTTGCGCAATTTTCATAAAGTTTGTCTCCCCTCGAGTGCGCGACCGATTGTTATTTGGTCGGCGTATTCAAGGTCGACTCCAACTGGCAAACCCCTTGCTAGTCGAGTGATTATCAGTCCCTTGGCTTCAATCTGTTTCTGGACGAAGAGTGCGGTTGACTCACCCTCAACACTAGCGTTAGTTGCCAGTATTACTTCTTCTACGTTGTCTTCTTGAATCCGTTCAAGAAGCTCTGGTACTCGAATTTGTTCCGGTCCGACGCCATCAATTGGTGACAGGGTTCCGCCTAGCACATGATAAGTTCCTTTGAACTGGCCAGTTTTTTCGATGGCTACCACGTCTAAGGGTTCTTCGACTACAGCTATGACTTGTTTGTTCCTGGTGGGATCTGAATACAAAGTTGAGACTTCCTGGTTCTTCTCAATCAACGCAAAGGTTTTCGGACAATACTGCACATTAGAATGGAGCTCCTTGAGTGCTCCGGCGATTGAGTAACTCACCTCAGGGTTGCGCTTAAGAAGACTGTAGGCATATCTCTCAGCAGTACGTGAACCGACACCTGGAAGTTTACCCAGTTCATCAATCAACTCTTGCAACGCTTTAGGTAGTACGGCCATGGAAAATTATAGTCCTAGGTTGCCTAGCTGCCCCATCATTGGCTTCATTTTCTCAGCAGCGACTTTCTGACTTTTATCGATAGCTTCTTTAATAGCAGACTCAACCCAGCCTTCTAGCTCCTCGATGTCATCAAGGTCAACTCTCTGAGGGTCGATTTCAATTTTCTTAATCTTTTGTTCACCGTTGATTCTGACTACAACTGCGCCATCACCAGCGTCAACTTCAATAACTTGCTTAGCCAGCTCTTTTTGTAGCTTGCGCATTTTCATAACCATCTTCGTTTGATTCAACATAAGTAACTCCTAATTTTTACACGTTTAATCTTAACAGTTTACCAACACCAGTTCTACAGGGCTACACCATAGATCCACAAAGTAGTGGATCTCGAAGCAGTTGAACTTGGGACTATACGAGATGGTTTGCCGAGCTGTTTCTTCTCGCCAACAGAAAGGTCTTGGTAAGCGCGGTCAGTGATTATAAGGCGGCGTTCCTCTGGACTGCCGGAGACATCTTCTAATTTGTCTAAGAATGTAACTTCTGCGAAATATTTATTCAGAGGTTGCATCACTACCGTCTCTTCAGCTGAATTGAGCACTGTACTGTATGCGGAGTTTTGCTTGAGTTCCGTAAGTAACTTCGTATAAGCCTCAGAGTGCTGAGACGCAACCTCAGGCGTATTTGGCCAGGCGACGAAGTATCTCTCAGCGTGGTAGCCACCTACGAAAAGTAGTAGTATCGTGATTGGAATGATGGCAATAATCCTGGCTAGAGGATTTTTAGGAAAGATTTCGTTCCACTGCGTAAAAAGTATTACCAAACCCCCAGCAAGTACGAAGTATACAAAAGGCAGCATTAATGCGTAGTCAAACTGGTTGCCATTAATGGCAAGTAGCAAGATTGTAAAAGTAAGCCCACCAAGCACAATTCTTGATAGGTTTCTGCTAAGCTCGTGGTCGTAGTGGTATAGCCCAAGTGCCACCATACTGACAGAAAATATTTCCAACATCGGTAAAGTACCTAGGTGTAGGATTGGCAGAGTTTCCGAGCGCCAGATTACATGCCCAACAACTCCCGAAAGATTCTGGAAATATTCTGCGGGGGCAGGAAAGTTTTCGGGGAATACAAGTAATTCTTTGGCTACGTCTATATCTTTAAATATGCTATAGATTAAAGGGATTACAAGTAAAGCGAACAGACCGCAACCAAGCAATGCGTGCTTTGAATTAATCACTTTGAAGTTATTCTTAAGGCTAGGAAGAGACAGCAGTAAGCCAAACACTAGGAGGTAGATGAAGTATGGCGTGTACAAACTAAGTGCTGAAGCAGCGACTAGTAGTAACAGCCATGAGAGTTTGTACTTTTCATTTAATTTTGTACTGATATATACAAGCAGTAATACCAACAGAACCATGAGTACCGACGGCGTGCCAAGCCTAGCTACATTGAGGAACCAGCTTGAAGTGACCAGTAGTAGTGATGCGACGATGGCTGCTCTTTTACTAAAACGATTTTCAATAATCCAGAAGAAGAGAAAGACAGCGAGGATTGCGATAATCACCCCGGGCAGTCGTAAACCAAAAGCTGTCGGGCCTAGTAGCTTGATGCTTAGGTACTGGAGCCCATGGTAGAGAAAGTTAACCGGGTTCTCTGCTACCAAACCTAGACTCATACTTTTCGAAGCTACGGCACCTTCAAAAGAATTTATTCCAGGTAGAAGTGTGCCCAATCTGTAGAAAAGTGAAAACAACCCGACAGTCACAAGAAGCAGGTAGCCGAAAACAAATCTGAACCTATAGAGAAACGTCTCACTAAGCATAAGTTTATTCATATTCCTAACTCGTATTATAGCCTATTGCCGGTCAAGGGACTACAGTTGTTTCTCTAGTGACAAGAACTGTAGTCGTTCAGGACTAAAGTAGAGTTCGACTTTCCCTGTTGGACCATTTCGATGCTTCTTGATGAATATATCGGTAATGTGTTCTCTGTCGGTTTCTGGGTTGTAGTAATCTTCTCGGTACATGAACGCCACAACGTCGGCATCTTGTTCGATAGATCCTGATTCACGTAGGTCGGAAAGTTGAGGCACTTGAGGGTGGCGGTTCTCTACAGACCTTGAAAGCTGAGACAGGGCGAGTACTGGCACGTTGAGTTCCCTGGCTATGGCTTTTAGCCCTCTGGAAATTTCGGAGATTTCCTGGACTCGGTTTTCCGTGTTAGCCCTAGATGTTCCGCTCATCAGTTGTAGGTAGTCGACAACGACCAGACCAAGTGGTCGCTTTTGTTGTTCTCGACGAGCTTTAGTTCGCATCTCCAACACCGTAGCCATCGGTGAATCGTCAATGAATATCGATGCCTCTGATAGTGTCCCCATGGCTTGACCAAGCTTTTCAAAGTCTTGGTCGCTAAGATTTCCGGTTCTAATATTCCAGGCATCTATGCCAGCTTCGGCTGCTAGCAGCCTGTCTACTAACTGCTCTTTACTCATTTCCAGACTAAAGACCAAAACAGAAGATTTTTCTTTAGTTGCAACGTGGTGAGCAATATTCATCGCTAGGGTCGATTTGCCCATCGATGGTCGTGCGGCGAGTATCACCAGGTCAGACGGTTGGAGACCAGCCAAGATGTTGTCCAAATCTCGAAAACCGGTAGGAACACCGCGCATTTTTGATTTGTTTTTATGTAATTCGTCGAGTCTGTCGAAGCTCTCTGTAAGGATAGATTCAATGGACGCTAGCTCCTGTTTTAGATTGTCCTGCGAAACAGCAAAAACCGCTGCTTCAGCACGAGACAAAAGCTCGTTGGCGTCACCGTTTTCGTCGAAGCCCAGGGTTGTTATGTCGCTAGCTGCAGTTATAAGCTTTCTTCTTGTCGACTTTTGCGAAACAATCTCGCCGTATTGTTCGATGTGCGCAGAAGTTGGCACGGAGTTGGTCAACTCAGTTAGATAACTAGAACCACCAGCATCACGAAGATGCTTCTTTTCCTCGAGGTCATTGGAAAGAGTTAGCAAATCTATCGGTTTATGGGCGTTGTACAGGCCTATCATCGAATCGTAGATAATCTTGTGCCTACCATCGTAGAAGTCATCGGCATGAATCTTGTCAGCTATTCGTCCCAGGGCTTCGGTGTCTATAAGTATTGAGCCGAGCAAACTAGCTTCGGCATCAATGTTCTGCGGTGGAATTCTTGCTTCATCAGCCATTAGATGCTCACAACCTCGCCACCACCCATAATATCAATGATACTGTTAATCTCGTCTCCATTTGATTCAGTCTCAACAGTTGGTTTTTCATTGGAAGTTACTGGCGCAATCTCAAGATTTCTGTCTATGACCATTTTCAAACTTACTGGCTTGCCCATTTCTTCACTCAAAATATCTTCGACAATTTTTTTGTTCTTGGCCGTCGAGACTTGCTTTTGATGAAACGGAAACTGAAATGTCAAAATCACGACGTCGTCGCTACCGTTTAGTCCGGCATGCGCCATCCTCAGAACAGCGTAGAGCGAATTGTTGTTACTCTGTATCTTTGTTAGTGCTCTCTCCCAAGCTTCATGATTAAACTCTCTGGTTTCGACTATTTCTTCTGAAGAAATGTTAACAGCCTCGACTACTTCGGTTTGTCTAATCTTTTCAGGCTTATTTACATGTGATTTGCTCTGGGGCTCAGACTTTAAGAGAGCAGGTGCTAAAGTTTTGGTGGAAGACGAGTTCAGGCAAGCTTCCAGCAGCACTATCGTCAATTTTATTTCGGAGTCAGTAGCACCTTGTACTACAAGTAAGCCGTCGGTCATTTTCAGAAGTTCAACGGTGTAAGCTTCACCGCGCGACCACTGGGACTGCAATGACGATATCAGCTGCTTAGCCAACATAGGAGCACTTACTCCGTCTGCGAATGAACTGTCGATTAGTTCAAGTAAGCTTTTTGAATCACCAGAATTAGTTGCAGATAGCAAATCGGTAACCAGTTCTTCTGGTGCTAGGCCAAGTGCGCTCACTACGTCGTCAACTTCGATAATTTTGTTCTCGCTAGTTGCGAGCTGGTCTAGAAGACTTAGCCCGTCGCGATAACTTCCACTAGCATGCAGAGCAAGCAGTTCGACCGCCTCACTGCTGACCTCAATCTTCTCTTTCTTAGCAATAAGAGCTAGGTGTTTAGCCAGGTCGTTTACGGAAACTGGTTTGAATGTGTGGCGTTGAGTACGCGAGAGTATGGTGTCGGGCAATTTGTGAGCTTCAGTCGTAGCCAGTATGAAAACAGCGTGCTCTGGAGGCTCCTCGAGTGTTTTGAGTAGTGCGTTGAAAGCCTCTTTGGTAAGCATGTGAACTTCGTCGATGATGTAGACCTTGTACTTCGAACTCGTAGGTGCGATACCGATCTTGTCTCGAAGGTCGCGAATTTCGTCAATACGACGGTTACTTGCCGCATCGATTTCGATTATGTCCAGGTGCGTCGAGTCGTCTTCGTAGGGAATTTCGTTGATTTCGTGGGCGAATATTCTAGCAACGCTAGTCTTGCCAACGCCCCTGGGTCCACTGAACAGATAAGCGTGGCTAATTGCACCTTGTTTAAGCGCGTTTTCAAGAGTTTGGGTTATATGCGGTTGCCCCATAACCTCAGAAAGGTTGTGCGGTCGGTACTTCCTGTAAAAGGCGCGTTTAGCCATGTTGTTTTCTCCCTTCCACTACTTATGCGTGGGTACTAGTATAGCTCAATTGAGAGAGTATACTGATGTGCTTTTCACCTCAACAAAGCGCTTATTGTGGACATGTGGTTAAGCCAACTCATTGTGAATATAAAAAATAAACAAAATTATTTGCGATACGATAAAGTAATATTAGCTTGGGATGCTCTACAGAGAAGCTTCTATCGCAGCCCACTCGACGTCATCGTCACCAAGTGGAATAATAATACTAATTTGGTCGCCAGCTTTCGCCTTGAAATAAGTGACACTGGCTAGTAGTACGCGGTATTCTTTTGCGTTGGCTTCCACGAAGTATTGACCGTCTTTTTGTACAAGCGTTCCAATGAGCTGGTTTCTCTCTACTGGGCCAATCTGTTTGTAAATAAAGCCACCATCTTCAGCTATAGTAAGTTTTAAAATGTCGCCCTGAACTAGCTTTGATTTCGAGGCATAGTTGGCAGGCACAGGGTAAGTTTTTCCGTCAGGGCCGAGCATGTTTTGTCCGTCGAAAACGCCTTCAATAATTTTGCCCGTAGATTCTTCGCGAACTGTTCGAACGACTTGTTCATCCTCGCCGACTAAACTGACGAGCAGTTCATTTGCTGCAGCCAAAGAAGTCTCAGCCTCTTGGATAAGTGCTTTCAATCTCTTAACTTGTTTCTCTGGTAAATCTGACATAATTTTGTCTCTGTGTTTAGATGAACAACGTTTTGAATATATTTGTTGTTCACTACTCGCTATTATCCCAGAAAGAGTAACATTTTGGAACTATTGAGTCAAAAAGTTATCCCCACCCGAAAACAAAACCGCCCATAGGTAGGGCGGTCTGTATTTGTGTAAATCAACAACTTGTTACTGTTTAAGCCAATTCGACGGTTGCGCCAGCTTCTTCTAGTTTCTTCTTGGCCTCTTCAGCTTCATCTTTGCTAGCACCTTCGAGTACTGGCTTTGGTGCGCCGTCGACGACTGCTTTGGCTTCACCAAGACCCAGTCCGGTGATTTCTTTCACAGCTTTGATTGCTGCAATCTTTTGAGCGCCTGCGTCTTTGAGTATTACATCAAATTCGCTCTTCTCTTCTGCAGCCTCTGCGCCTTCGCCGCCAGCTGCTGGTGCAGCCATAGCTACAGCCGGTGCGGCTGCACTTACGCCAAAGTGATCTTCTAGGATGCCTACTAGTTCACTAAGCTCTAATACACTAAGCTCTTCGATTTCTTTGACAAGTTTTTCAAACTTTTTTGGAATATCTTTCTTCTCTTCTTTCTCGTCTGCAGCTGGTGCTGCATCTTTAGCTTTATCTTCAGCCATAGTTGTCTCCTTTTAGTCGTATTTATCGTTTTTCATTGCTCAGTTTATATTTAGAGCAAAACAAACGACAAATGTTAAATGTTAAATGAAGAATAGCTCTCAAGCTAGTTCTTCTTTCCTTGCGTTCAGCACGTTTACTAGACCACGCATATTTCCCGAAAGTACATTTACAAATCCACTTAGTGGGGCTGCAATAGTACCAACCAGTTGTCCGCGCAGTTGGTCTTTGGACGGTAGCGAAGCTAGTTGCTTCACTTGTGCTTCATCCATTACCTCACCGTTGCTATTGAACGCTCCTTTGAGGTCGATAGCTGGGTGGGTTTTGGCAAAGTTCGCTAGTGTCTGAGCTGGTGCGACTTCATCTTCGTTGTTGAAGGCGTACATTAGTTGCCCCTCAAGATTAGATGTATCTACATCTTTGAGAGTGTCAACTTTACTCATAGCAACTTTTACCAGGCGATTCTTAACGATTACCAGTGTCGTGCCATTTTCTTTGGCAAGAATTCGAAGCTCCTGAGCTTCTTTTACAGTCATACCCGTGTACTGAGCCATGACTGTAATCTTGCTGTTAGAAAGCTTTTCAACTAGATCGCTAACAATCGATTCTTTCTTCTCCTGACTTAGCGCCATATGAATCTCCTTGTTGTTGATATGTTAATTTACACCCCGGGAATTAAAAAACTCTCCGGCTGTCATGCATCGAAAGAGTTTAAACAATTGAATTGTTTACTCGCCTCGGTGACTTCTTATCTCCAGCGTGCGCCAGACGTCACTGTCTTCGGTGATGATCGAGAAAAGTTTAACGTATTCGCCTACTACTGTCAAGCAGGTGAATTATATATTTTTATTTGACATCAAACCTACAGGATAGTATCTTTTTATTCGTGAGCAACATCTATTCAATCATTATTACCAAGCTAGCAGACCACTTTGTGGTACGTATGCTGGTGGGTGCGTAATATTCGATTGAAGCTGTAACACAAATAACCCACGAGCCATCGGACTTCAATCGAAAAAGGTCCGATTTTTGTTTTAGAAGGAGTTTGTTAGTCCTAAGGAATCCAAAACTGCTGGAAACCAAATGGACGAACAAACTGTTCGACCAAGTGTGACACCCGTCACAAATTAACAAGGAGAGGATAAGTAAGCCGACAAGGCTGAGTACGAATTGAATATACGCTCTGATACACCGGAGGATGGTATGACCACTGCAACGACACGAGACCGTGTCCTGGTTGGGGATGAATATCGCATCGTCTCTTGCGCAGACCGTGATCGACGTACTGCGTTGACTCTTTTGCCACAGGCGAAGCAACTGATTCTCAACAACGTGGAGTTCAAGAGCACGGGAAGGGGTCCGAATCGCTGCACAAGCTGGGGTGAGTATCTGTACAAGCTCGCCAGCAATGTTCATCGTGGACGCGGCAAATTTCGTTCCAACCCACGGAACCAACCACTTGCTGGCTTTGAGCTCAGTGAACAGGAGTTGAAAGACTTGGTTCTTGAGCTGGAATTTGTTATAGGCAACCGAGAGCATGCGCACAGAGTCGTTTGTCAAATGCTGATCAACGGATTCTGAACCCATCGGGTAAGTCCTGGAGGCAGTGACCACCCTTATCACTTCCGTGGTGGTAGTTTCGACTAATAAATCGTTATTGCCACCCCAGGCCCCGTCCATTCAAAGAGCCGAAGGGGCATACTGAGCCATCATACTCAGCGGGAACGTAACACGGCACATCCACCGTCACTTGCGCAACCACCCCTTCGGCTACCTAGGCATAGTACAAATATTTGATCGCTAACGCGATTGAAACTAACTAGCTAATCCTCTCCTTCAAAACGAAATTATCAAATCTATTTCTTTTTCTTCGGAGTAGCCTGCTTTGAAATTTTCTCTAGTTGTTTGAGTTTGAACTGAGTATAGCGCTCCGCTGCCAAACGAGTCAGTTTTGGGTCCTCATCTTTGTTAACAAATTTCATCGATTCGGCAATCAGTGGGTGATGTTCGGCTAGGGTGTCGTGCATTTGCTTAACGAGTCTTCGATACCCTGGATGGCCCTGCGGTGTGGTGCGGAGTTCATGAAAATGAAATGCCTGTCGGGCGTTGTAGGTGACTTTCCAGCGCATTCGGTGACCCATGAGCGTGGCATACTGGGCTTCTTCCTCGTATCCAGCTGCCTGCATTTGGCTGTAGAGCTTGTAGCTCATATCGAAACATTTCTCGAAAAGCTCACTAAGACCAGCTTCTTCGACCAGTTCTGGAATTTCATAGCCGTACCTCGGTGTCAGCAATTGCCAGTTTAAATCGTCTACCATTCTATGGCGTTGTAGGTCGCGAAAAATTCCATAATCACACATTAAATCCCAGCTGTAGCGAGCTTGCTCCAGAGCGCGGCCAGGCTTATGCCTTCTGTTCAGCCGTTCACCAACGTAGGCTTTAAAGGCGGCCAACCTGTCTTCATAACTCCACTCGGCAACTTCGCGTTCAATTTCCCTGAGCGACAGGCTGGAATGCTCGTAAAGCATATTCGGCAGCAAATCCATTTCATTTTTAGGCCAAACTTCGTTGAGCATTACTGGGTTTGCCTCAGGACTCATGTTTGGCGACAGCTTTTCGTCGGCAATCTTTTTTACTGCCGCTTTGGTGTTGGCGCTATAGGCAATAGTCGCTCCGCCTCTGTCTGGCTTGTCGGCGCGTTCTAAAAATACAGGCACGACCTTTCTGGCCTCCTCTAGTAGTTTGTCGCCAGTTTCTCTAGCTTCTTGCATGGTTTCGCCTTGGAGGTGCATGATTAAACTCTCTAGTGCCTGCCCCGAGGCATAGATACCGACTGTCGACTTAGTAGACACCGGCAACACTGGTCGAATCGCATCGCAGGCTTGGGCACGGGTGGCTCCTTTCCAGGCGAAATCACGCTCTTTCTTTGGCACGTTTGAGTTTTTTCGGACGTAGTCGGTCAGTTCATGAACCATCTCTGAATACGTATCAAAAATCTTGTCCATTGTTTGCTCATAACTACGAGCGATTTTTGCATTAAGATTTTTCGGTGTGAAATATTTGTAGTTGCCCTTTTCATCTTTCTGATCGAAATATATATAGCGAGTTGATTGCTCAAGGTATGCCGCCAGTCTGCCCCACTCCAGCTTTTTAGTCAGCCAGTTTGATGCACCTTCGATGACAAAATGTATACCCGACAGCTGCTGTACGGAATCATCGCCGTAAGCTGTGATGACTCTTTTTAACAATCCTTCGTCCTTGCCAGCTTTACCGGCAAACTCATCCAGAAGAGTCACCCGCATGTCGTCGCCACGCCTGCTGAGCCGTGCCATGGCAGCAGCAACAGTCACGTTAGACATCTTGTCAGTAAACACATAAACATTATCTTCTGTGTTGGTGACGGCATCGCTTAGGTACTCCCTACCCTCGTCAGTGATACTGAACGAGCCATTCTGGTTCTTCTTGATTAGTGGCGCATCGGTTGAAGGCTCGGCGTCTTCTTGTGCTTCGTTTTTCGAAAGTTTTTTCTCGCGGAGTATCTCTTTAAGGGATGCCGCCTGACTTTGTGAAGTTGATTCGTTAACTACCCTAGGTCTACTGTGCTGGCTCTTTAGAGCGTTGGAAACATGACTCCAGATGTCATCTGCTAGTGCCTCGACAGTTTTAGTGCCGTCAACTATTGGCAGTCCTCGGAGTTTAGCTTCCTTGAGTAGTCCATTTCGCTCTCTTTCCAAAAAATCTCTGGGGAGATTGTCGAATTTTTCGCCTTGGCCTCTGTTTTTGAGTCTCTTAAGTGATTCGTCGACTGGTATATCAATGATTACAATTAAGTCTGGCTCCATGTCGGCAACGGTAAACTTGATGATCTGATTTATAGCCTCATAATCATCGATGTCCCCTCTACCATAGTATTGAACTGCAAGTGTCGTCAGGTAACTATGGTCAACTATGCAGCTTACACCACGGTTAGTCATGTTTTTAACAATATCGAGTGTTTGGGATCGGGCAGCGTTGTACAGAAGCACTTCGGTCTTAGTATTCATTGGATACCGTGGACTCTGGGTCATTGCACGAACCGTACGTGCAGTAAGATCGGTCTGACTGTCGGGCTCGCGCATCATCCGCACTGGAAGTCCGGCAGCCTGGAAGCGACGATTAAGTTCAACTATTTGGGTAGATTTTCCTGTACCCTGCACACCTTGGATGACGACATAAAGGCCTTTATTCATCTTCAAGCTCTGGTATTGGTTTGGGCATCTCTCGACTGTCAAGATAAGATTTTGGCAGCATCTGATCGGGCGTCCAAGTCCTGATTATCGTATCTAGGTCAGTACCGCTCTGATATTTACCACTCATACCACCGTGTCTTCCGAGACCATAGCTACCATCAACCTCGCCAGTTTCGTGAAAAATAAGCTGTCCAACGCGCTCACCAACAGGCAGAACTATGCTTTCTGTTTTATTAAGGTTGTATATTTCTAGAGTAATTCGGTTAATGTACCCTGGGTCAATGAAGCCGGCATCAAAAGCAATGGCTATGCCGTTTCTGCCCATACTCGAGCGTGAATGCACAATGGCACAACCAGGTGGCTTTATACCAATGAACTCATGAGTGTGCCCAAGAATTCTTTCTTGAGGCCTGAGGACAACAATTGGTTGGTTTTCAGGGATGCCTTTAAAAAGCTTCGCACCGTTTAAATCAGCCCATTGCCTGTGTTCAAGCGCTTGATATGGGCCATCGAAATACCTTTCGACATCTTCTCTGTCGTAGGGGTTGTAGGTGGTTCGCTCGTTAAGCTTTTCTGTTTTGTAATACCATTTACCGAGTGTGAAATCTAGACTAGCCTGTCCAATGTGTTTGGGATTGTGCGGAGTGCAAACGATACTGCCGTTCGCAATAGCATCTTCAATCTGTACATTACTATAAACGGCCATCACCAGCGCCCTCTTTAATCTTGTTGTATAAATCTTACAGAGGCGTGAACTCTGGAGCAAGCATGAGCGTTATTGTTCTTGGCTGGTCTGTATAATTTGGATGATTTTATGAAGTGGTTTTACGGGTACGTTTTGCATTGGAGGTTGTTGGGTAGAGTGTACTTCTAGGCGACTTTCGTACCATCTAGCAATATTCTCGTGGTGTGGTTTGATATAATTTCCAAATGATTCAGATGTTACATGCGCTCTATATCGGGAAATTAGTCCAGCAATTGCTAAATAGGGGACTTCAGGAATTACCTCATCTTGTTCTGTCTCTGCCACTTTGATTGCCGCAGTGAGTTGTTCGAAATGAGTTTGTGTGATGTCATCTTGTATCACAGACCCCATTTCCAACAGAAGGCCAGTGTCTACAGGATAGGGCGAGTCGTTTTGAGGCGTTCTTGCAAGGTCGCCTAGAATACGTTTGGCGGCAAGCTTAGTAGGATTTAGCTCGTCACTTGACGGCTGAAGTCGTAAATATGTTCCAGCAATGCTCTCCAAATCAGCTCGCACAACTAGACTATTGCTGCTTTTTGGTTCTTCCCTATCAAATTCCATCAGCGAGAGTTTACATGAAATCAACAATTACGAAAAGCACGAGCACTAAACTGCACCCTCAAAATCATCAGAATTATATTCTGGCAGTAAATCGTCTGCCAGAAGGTCCTCGTACACGGCGCGAGCCATCTCACCCAGCGCTTCTCTGGAAGAAGTGCTTAATATAACTGTGTCCACCTTGAGCTTTGCCCAATGTGCTTCAGTGATGTCGCTAGAATCACGTGGTGGTAGGTCTTTGCGTACGAGTTTTGCTAATTTTCCGCCATTACGACGTATTACCTCGGCATCATATGGATATCTAATTCCACCAACAAGACAAAGGCTTTTGCCTTTGGTCTCTGCATCGAGAATTCTCCGTTCGATCTCATCGTACCAAACGCCTTCGCTCACCCTGACAATCAAAAAACCACCCAACCACTGTAAAATTGCGCGGTTTTTATCTTTGTTGCCATCGTTAATCTTAGAATTAATCTCGACAACACCTTGCTCAATGAGGCTGATATAGCGCACGAGCCTTGCTACCGTTTCCGGCGCCTCGTTGAAAGTTTCTTCGGTAATTAAAAGCTGCTCAGGATGTATTTTTACCTGAAGTATCTCGGAGGCGATAATCGAGAGTTCGGTAGTCCAAGCTTCTAAAATATCGTAGTCGTGATCATCAACCAAAAGTTCTTTAGGAAAATTTTTCAGCCATTTATTGGCTACTTCAGTAATTAAAGTTGAAGATTCTATCCGAACAGCCGACTTGTCTATCGCCATGAAGGCTTTAGCAAGAGTAGATTTACCATGACCGATAGGTCCCGTAATGCCAAGAATTAACATATAGTTCCAGTGTAGCTGGAGTTGGCGCTAGGCGCTACTCTTTGTCAGCAAAAGCAGTGCTGATATCAATCCTAATAGATGGGCCCATGGTTGTCGTCAGGAATATTCTATCGACAAATGCGCCCTTTACGCTTGCCGGCTTGGATTGTTTTATAGAATCAAGCAAAACGTTGGCGTTCTCCAGTAATTTGTCGGCGCCAAAGCTGACTTTGCCAGCTGCAGTGTGAATAATCCCTTGTTCGTCGACACGGTACTCTAGTTGCCCAGCTTTTAGCCGTTTTACGGCTTTTGCTACGTCTTTAGAGACGGTTCCACTCTTTGGGTTCGGCATTAGACCTTTAGGTCCAAGTAGTCTAGCGAAGCGTCCAAGTTGAGCCATTAACTGCGGTGTTGAAACCAGTACATCAAAGTTAAGTTCTTCCTTTTTTAGAAGCTCCAGGAAATCTTCCTCGCCGACAATGTCAGCACCAGCAGCCTTGGCTTTATCCTGATCTTCGGAGTTGGCAAATACAGCAACTCTTACCGTTTTGCCCGTGCCATTAGGTAGCACCACGACACCGCGAACGTTCTGGTCTGCCTGCTTCGGATCAACGTTTAGCTTCAAATGTAGTTCGAGTGAAGCATCAAAATTCACCTTCGAGGTCTTCACTGCCAGTTCGATGCCGTCTTTTAAATTGTACGACTTCTCGTCATCTACGAGTTTGGCCAGTTCCTGATATCGTTTCGAACGCCGCTCGATTAGCGGTCGCGTTACAGGTGTCGGCCCGCGTTTCTCAGCAGCAGTTGGCGTATCGGTGTCTTGTTCTTTAGCTATACGCTCTTGACGCTTATCTTCCTCTTCATCGTCACTAATGGCCTTCGCACTGCGTTTTCCAGCCTTTGCGGTTGCGCTCTTTTCTTCAACTGGTTTTGCTTCGTGCACTTTGTCGTGTTTTGTCGGGTTAGATTTTTCGATAGCTGCTTTTATGTCAGCTATTTTGTCTTTTGGGGTCACCTTTAGCCCTAAATCTTGAGCCTCTTTCAACCAATCTTGTTTCGTCTTTGCCATTTCATTCCTTTCGTGGTGCTAACGGTGGTCTTCACCTCCCACAAATTATTTATGTTCTTGTTCTCTCACCCTTCAACACCTTGTGTATGTGTTCGATGGCTAATTGCTCTTCATCAGGGTAGTCGTTTGGATTATATGAAGACATACTCTGAAGGAAGTCCGCCACAAGTGGAGTTCTTCTGCTCACTACGTTTTCGAAATCAGCTAAAACTGTACCCACACGTGCAGACATCTCAAACATGTTTGCTGTATCTCCTTGGTCTATCTCTGGGGAGCCCACTTTAGTTCTCTATCTCCACACCCATACTACGTGCTGTGCCGGCGACTTGCTTCATCGCTCCTTCTAGGTCGACTGCATTCATGTCCAGCATCTTTTCCTCGGCTATTTGCTTGAGTTGTGCCTTTGAAAGCGTAGCAACTTTTTCTTCATGGGGACGTCCTGAACCTTTGTCAATCTTTAGAATCTCACGGATTCTCTCATCCGTTGCGGCGGTCACTACTCGCCAGTCCATAGACTTGTCGTCGTAAATTGCTACATGGACTGTGAGCATCTGCCCCTGTAAATCCTTAGTCTTGTCGTTAAAGGGTGTTACGAAATCCATCATGTTTACGCCATACTGACCAAGCGTTGAACCAACTGGTGGTCCTGCGCTAGCTTGACCCGCCGGTATTCGCATTTTTATATTCGCAGTAACTTGTTTCGCTTTTTTTGCCATATCGTCTCCTACATCTTCTTTACTTGTAGACCATCAAGCTCAACAGGAGTCTCTCGGCCAAACATGTTAACTAATACTTTAATTTTGCCCTTTTGAGCATCAATCTCGTTTATTGCACCGTCAAAACCTTTAAAGGGCCCGTCGATGATACTTACTACTTCGCCAACCTTAAAGTCAATCTTGTGCTTAGGATCTTCAATACCGATTCTGCGCTGAATCTTTTTCATTTCATCTTCAGATACAGGAGTTGGCACTGTCCCACTACCAACGAAACCAGTTACGTTAGGGGTGTTTCGTACGATATACCAAGCGTCTTCAGTCATTTTGAGTTGAACCAGCACATAGCCTTGGAAGATTCGCTTCTCGACAACTTTTCTTTTACCGTTTTTTATCTCTATCTGCTTCTCTTTCGGCACTAAAACGTCGAAAATCTTGTCAGACATATCTAGAGAGTCACTTCTTTGCTTTATCGACTCGGCAACTTTTTCCTCGTAACCAGAATATGTGTGAATTGCGTACCAGTGTTTTGATGAATCGTATCTTTTCTTGCTCATAATTAGAGGAATATCCTTTGCGCTAACTTTTCAAATCCATAGTCTACAATGACTATGAATATCGTAAATATTGTTGTGAAGACGAGTACTGCGAAGGTAAGTTTCCAGGTTTCTTTCTTGTTGGGCCACGTAACCTTTCTTATCTCCTGGAGAGACTCCCTGACATATCGAGGTAGTCGAATTCTTCTGCTCTTACCAAGTTTGCCTTCTGAAAGCTTCTTGGGCAGCGGAACTTTAACCTCTTTTTTTAAGAATGATTTCTTCTTTGCCACGCTTGTACTTCTCTCCCAAATTAAATAAAGGCTGAGTTTTCGGCCTTTGGTGTCAATACTACTACTAGAGTTCAGCTAAGTCAACACTGGTGAGAGTAAATTTGTGCTGACTTCTGTTGTGCTATGCTAGTAAACATATGCAAAATATCTTCCTGATGTTGATACTTGACCTTAGTATTATTTCCGCCTTGCTGGTGATTATTCACCACAGAAAAATTCGTTTTTTGAACTGGCTGATTGTTGGCTTGACTCTGTTGGGTGTGTTCATGAGTATCGGCCTTATAGCCAGCTTAGTTAGTCTGCTGGGTTCACTAGCCTTCATCTGGGTTTTGTTCAGCAACAGTCGGTTACTGAGTAATAGACGAAATTACAGAACAAACTACGTCGTTGTTCACGAGGGTTGGTGGACGTTTATGTTGTTGTACTTTGTTATATTTGTTTTTGATTATCTGCTAGTAGACACGGCTCTGATTTTATCTTTTAGCATTCTCTCCTTAGGTGTGGCTGCCGTAACACTAATCTTCACAATCTATCACGCATTTAGCTATCGACTCATTAATAATGACGAAAAGGATGATTCTGCAATGCCACCGGTTACTCTTGCGGTGCCTGCCAGGAATGAAACCAATGTAATTGAGGAGTATTTGCGCTCTGCCTTGGCAAGCGACTATCCAAAGCTTGAAATTCTGGTTATAGATGACTGCTCTCAGGATAGAACGCCGCAGCTTATACGTGATTTCGCACACGAAGGCGTCCGTTTTATCCAGGGAGCGAAGTTAAACGAACATTGGCTCGGCAAGAATGCATCGTATAAAACTCTCACCGAGGAAGCCAGCGGGGACTATATTGTATTTACTGGGGTAGATGTCAGGCTCTCGAGCCACTCGATAAGTGCTCTCGTTAATCATATGCTTGAAAATGAGCTAGATATGCTCTCAGTTATGCCTCAACGTACGAGTTTTGATTACTTGGCGAATTTCTTGCAAACAACCAGATATTATTTTCAATTCATCTTGCCTTGGGAACTACTACCAGTAAATCCTGTTCTAAGTTCTCTTTGGGTTGTAAAGCGTGAGAGATTACTAGAGTTGGGTGGTTTTGACGTCACGCCCAACTTGGTTGTGCCCGAGCGTTACTTCGCCAACGAGATTGGCAAAAATAAGTCCTATAAATTCATTGTTGCCGATCGCTCGCTGGGAGTTACATCCCGCAAACGCACCAGCAGCCAGACAGAAACTGCGGTTAGAACGCTTTATCCGCTCTTTAGAGAAAACCCCTTACTAATATTCGTAGCGTCATTTGGCCTCTTATCTCTACTGGTTCTGCCGTTTCTAGTCGTCATCCTGGGACTGTTCGGTATCGAAATACCGAATTACGAGCATGCTCTGCTTAGCTCGGTGCTTTTGACTGTCGCTAATCTAGTCGTATACACTCGCTTTAATGCCTCGACGTGGTTCATTGGGTTATTTAATTTCCCGTTCATAATCACGCTCGAAGCGTTGCTGATGCAATGGTCAATGCTTAAATACGAATATTCAAAGGTTGTCTGGAAGGACAGAAATATCTGCATTCCAGTGCTAAACCCCCCGCTCAAGCGTCAAAGAAGTAATCCTATTATATAACCCTGTTGACCATAAAGAGCACCTACTCTAACAGATTAGTCTTCAAGTAGTTATATAATTAATTATATAACCATGTTTCTAGACTACTTCTTGGTTGAACCAATTGTCAGCGAGAATGTGGAGCCAGAATTCAGCTTTGATTTTACGTCGATTTTACCGTCGATTTTTGTGGCCAATTTCTGTGTAATATGCAGCCCCAGTCCTGTGCCGCTGCTTTCTCTGGTGCGGTAATCTTCTGAGCGGAAGAACTTGTCGAAAAGTTTCTTTTGGTCGCTGGTGCTGACACCAATACCAGTATCTTTAACTGAAAAGACAACAGTGCCGTGTTCCTTGCCGCTTTGCGCTGCGATGGTGATCGAACCTTTTTGAGTATATTTCAGTGAATTAGTGACGAAATTCTGTAAGATTTCCTGAACGTAAAGCTTGCTGTTGTTGATTGATGGCAGATTATTGGAAATATTAATTTCTAGCTTCAAGCCTTTTTGCTCGGCTTCAATTTTATAATTTGCTTTAATCTCTCTGAGCAGGCTGGCTGGATCGATTAGGCTTATCTCCATGTCCAGAGCGCCTCTCTCTGCCCTGGCGAGGGTTGATAGGTCGTTTATCATCGATGCCAAGAATAGGGTTTGTTCATGGGCTTCGGATAGCGACTTGCCAATCCTTTCGTCTTTCGTCTCTTTGTCGTTGACCAGCATGGCATTAGAAATCTTACCCTCGGTGATAGCGATTGGCGTGCGTAGCTCATGCGAAACGACAGAAATAAACTCGTCCCTCTCCTCTTCTAGAGATTTTTGACTAGTAATGTCACGGAGAATCAGTGTGTAGCCTTTTTCAGAACCTTCACCGTAGCCAACGCGTATTGGAGAGATGTTTACGTAGAGATTTATTTTGTCGTCCTTGCTCAGCGAAAGAACTAAATCATCCCTGATAATTGTTTTGTGGTGTTTCTTGGCGTCTGCAATTAAATCTACACTTTCGCCGTCTTTGTCGGTTAACTTCAGGTATTTAGATAACGGATTACCACCAATAGATTCATTCGTGTCTACCAGATCCAGTGCGGCACCATTGTAGTTGTCTATCTTGCCACTTGCATCTGTTACGACTACGCCGTCACCCATGCTGTTAATAAGCGAGTTGATGCGAGTGTGCTCGATTTCTACGTCAGTCGTTTTAACAGACAGCTCTGTAATCTTTTCGTTGGCAACAGTGACGATGTCGATTATAAATAGCGAAAGTAGCGTCAGAATTGCAATCATGGCTATGAAGTAGGCAAAGCTGGCAAAATCGGCATTTGGGACATCGATGATGAATACGGCCGAGAGCATGATTATCTGCGCAAGCATACTGATAATTGCTGCTCGTCGCCCATAGAGCAGATGGCTAAGGAACACTAGCATTTGGCCCAAGAAAACAAATGGGTACTGAAGGCCTACAACGAGCAGCAGGAACAAAAAGAGCATCAAATGGTAAACAACTATCGGCATATACTTGAGTTTGCCCTTATCTGAGCGCAACTTATGCGAATACCGCAGGTAGTCTAGTATTCCGCCGACGGCACCTAGTAGCAGACTGAAGATGAACGCTGGCCAACTTACTTCACCGCTAATGACAAGCAGAAGAAGAGGCAGTGCTACAAATAAAGGCATCAAGAAGGAGCCTTCTTTCTCGCCAGCAAGCTCCAAAGCTGAAATATTCTCCTCTGATTCAGACTTTTTCTTCATATACTCATGAAATTATGGCATAAAGCTTAAGCAGTTACTAGAAAATGACCATCTGTTTTAGCTGTTTGCGCTCTTGCCTGGCACCAGGCCTGACGGTTTCGAATATCTCCCAGAAGTCGTCGCCGTGGCTCAAGGCTTTGGTGTGCGACAACTCATGCAGTAGCACATGGTCAATCAGGTCACCGTCAAGCTTCATCAGCTGAATGTTTAGGTTTATGTTACCCGCAGACGAACAACTGCCCCATCTAGTATGGATATTTTTTAAACGTAGCTGGTTGTACTTAAAATCATAGACGTTAGCCAGCTCGCTGAGGCGTTTTGGTAGGTATTTTTTTGCCTGCTTTCGCCACACAGGCACCAAAGCTTCGATGAGCTTCTGCTGCACTTGCTTGCTGTCTGCAGACAAGGTTGCCGGATGCGTTACCTTAAAGCCTGCACCAACACTTGTTATAACTACGTCTTTTACGTCATTCTTACTTTCGAATACCACCTTGAAACCTTCGGCCAGGATATCGCCGTCATTTATTATTTTTGATTGCTTGGAGGTTACGAGTTTCTTCAGTATCCAGTCGTGGTTTTTATTGAGGAATGAAACCACTGCCGACTTCGAAACTCCATACGGTTTCGACACTCTCACCTCCCCAGAGGCGACGCTGAGTCTAATGTTTCGAGAGCGGCGGTTAGTAGTTACCTTGACCGTCCCAACGTCAGACATTTCTATATATTCTTGTTTCAAAACTTAGGGAGTAAACTGCCTGCGACCACCGATGCTCCGTCTTCTTGGGGTCGGCCCAGGGTGGCTTCGCTCAAATCTTGAGGGAGCTTTTTCTAGTGGTTCTATAATCTTCATTTTCTCTAGTTTCTTCAGCACTGTGAGTTCTTGGGCCGGAAAATCATATTTGCCACTCACTACAACGTACTCTTCGCCATACCCAGGAGCGGTAATTCTCCCAAGAACAGAATCGAATGTGTCTTGATTCATGCTGAAGGAGTATTTGTCGCCATGACGCCGTTTATCTCTAGTCGAGGCGCGTGTAAATGCTGTGTTTAAATCTGTTTGCGTCCAGACCATGACGGTTCGAATACCGCGTTTTCTAGCAATACTGACTATTTCTTGACGTTTTTTTCTCACACCGTTGTTGGCATCGTAGATAATACTTGTCTTTGTCTTCATTGCTTGCTCGAGCATATAGTCCATTAGGCGTTCGACTACTTGGTTCTCGCCGTCGCTAAACTGTGGGTCATCGAAAAGCTCATAGCGAAACCTGTCCCCACTGATGTGGATTAAGCCATGTTTGGCCGCAAATTGAGAGGCAAAGTGAGTCTTACCTGCCCCGGGGTAGCCAAACATTAGTATCAGCGTCTGTTGTCGTAGTTGAATCATTGCACATATTATACCGTATATTTATATCCTCGAGAATTAAAACAGCTTTGCTCGAAAACTATTCGTTCACGACGGGGTGAAATCGCATGTAACGATGCTAACCCACCCACCGTACATCAAGCTCGCTAAGCACATCTAAAACACTGTTTCTTAAGACATCATAGTCCGCCGGAGGCCGCTTAAGCGAGTCACCAGTACTAGCGGTTCTTTCCCGAAATCGTACCTTGCCTTCATTGCCATCACCTCTGTCTACATACCTACCTCCACAGCGGATTGTTGCATCTGCAAAGACAGTAGAGAATTCTTTGAAATGTCTATACGTATCCCAACTCTGTTCGGAGCTTATGTGATCGACAACTACTACGTGCCACATAGTTTTTGATTTGTCTGGACCGCTAAAAAATCCCTTAGTGTCACTCTGTATGTCTGCAAATACTGTGTTCCCTAGAAATTTTGAACTCGCAAGGATTCTCGGAATACTTCTTGGTCGTGGCTTATTGGGGCTTGCGTTAATTGATTCTACCATTCCAAGTAGCAAGGCTCTGCAATCGTTGCTTAAAAATGGTGCTCTTTGAATATCTAGACCATTGGGTGAATAATACTCTGCTGCAATATTACCGCTCCGGAGTTGTTCTACTTTCGCTGCATTAGCGACACGGTCTTGTGCGACACGTGCTTCTCTGTCGCGTCTTCTTCTATCAAGCTCTTCATTTATGTCCTCAAATGTCATGCTTTAACCTTGGTTATACGTACATCTCATCATATACATTGAAGATTTGCAAGCATAAGGCATTTGCGGGGTGGAGGGACTTGCCTGACCAGGCAAAAGAAACATACTTTTGCAACGGTCATCGAAAACATGCCTACTGGCATATTTGTCGACAAGGAGCCGGGGAATGCCGACTGCCATTCCCGTTCAAGTCCCAGCTCCAGAAATAACAAAGACTCCCTCAGACGAGGAAGTCGTTATTATGGCAGCCTTTAGTGGACGCACTTCATGATTTTCATATAAGCAAAATTGAGAACTAAAATTATACTGTTTCAGTCACGAATTTATGAAAACTCTTAAAGGAGTTGGATTTATCTAAGGCCTTTTCAATATTCAAATATTTCGCAAAGTCTTCATTATTCTTAGTCATAAAGTACTTTTCTTTTTGTGAACACTTGAACACTTGATCTTTAATTTTTCCTTTAGGGTCTTGGATGGTCTCTGGTAATCCAGAAAATTTAGGCATAAATTTTAGATTTAGAGACTTCTTGATACAGCCTGGATCACTGATAAACCAAGCCTCCAGTTCTTCAACTGGGATACAAATGTATCTGTTACCAAGCCTACTAGACGATAGAATACTCTCTAGCTCTGCCCTGACTCTGTCTTCACCGTTTGTCCCATCAAGGTCCTGCACAAGTATTAAAGCGCTGCAGCCTTGTGAGTGTAGAACATCAGCCCACATTAAACATTTCCGTTTGATATTGCCTTTTCCGTTTTTAGCGAACTCCCTGAAGCCTATACCGTTTTTATCAGATATTCTACGCACTAGAACTTCGATTGTGCTTGTGTCAGTCCTGTCTTCACCTATCAACCCAATGCGCATTACTTATTCGCTCCTAAAACCAGTTTCTCTCCAATAATCACCAAGGCTGCCTGTGTTCAAAAGGTATTCACGCAACGCGTTATGATCATTAGAATTTAGTTTCTTTTTCAATGAACTTGCACTAGTACCATTTGAGCCTTTACCAACTAACACAATTTGCTCGGGCTCAAGTTTATCTACTACATTATCGGAATGAGTGCTTATTATCATTTGTTTTGTCTCTGCTTTCGATTCCACAAGCTCCATAACGCTGTTGATTAAACCGTGATGTACACCTATTTCGGGCTCTTCGATTAACAATAATTCGTTGTTATTTCGAACTATATAGTAAACCAGTGCTAAAGTTTTTAAAGTTCCTTCAGAAAGCTGTGAAGGTGATAACTGTAGACCATCAATAGTAAAAGTGGGTATGACAATGTTGCGATCTATATCGATTTTTTCTATTCCGCCTCCTGGCTTCACCCTAATATTGCTATTGGGGACTGTGACATTTTGAAAATTAATGTCTTCAATAAGCCCTATCCCTAGTGGGCCTACGGCGTTAATAAAAAGCTGGAACGACTTATCGTCACTCCTGCTCGAGTTATATATATCAAAAAGAAATTTTCGATGTATGTTGGATTCTCCGTAACTTCTTGGAAGTTCACCATCTTCGATTTCTATTGATATTGGGCTGTCTGCAGGATTGGAGAAATGGGTTGCACTGTAGTACCTAATACCAAAGAGGAATTCATTAAGCTTCGCTAAGAACTGGTTGATATCTTTTGAAGGAGTAAAGTACCTTTTCTTTAGACTTTCGGGGATACTGTCATTCCCGAATTGTTGGATTACACTAAATGCTTGACTGCTGATCTCATGCCTCTTTTCATTAGTGCCCCCCATTTTCTTTACATGTAATTCTGATACATCGATATCGTCCTGGTCGTATTGGTCAAAAAATATTTCTAGGAATAACCTATACGTATTGTCACCATCAGAAACGTCAGCTTCGATAAGTGATGATGACAATGACTTAACTCCAGACCTCGGTGGACGTGCACGTCTATACCCTAGGCTGTAAATGCCTTTTTTGAGCAAGCCTATAGCAGCTAAAATATTAGTCTTTCCAGCACCGTTCCTCCCAATGAGAACTGTCGGATTTGTGCTAATTGCAAGTTTTGTGTCAATAAGAGATCTGTAGTTCTCGATTCTAATTTGAGTAAGCTTTAACATATGTATTCCTCTCTAATGCCTTAATGGTAACCTACGAAGATGCTTGACTCCAAACAGCAAGTTCATGGGATTTTCGAATTTGGAGCAAGATAAAAACAAAGTTTTTGATGAAGAGAAGCCTTAACGTTAGTGCTTGTTGCATTCAATAAGTAGTGTATGATGCAATTAGCTTGAATTGTGAATGCACAATTCGTGTACTTATTAAGAGCTCCGCGCACCCAATGAGGTCCATTCGGATCAACAGATCGCTATAACAAGAGAGCCAGGCATTATAAATGAGCTAAACCATTTATAGTGTCTTTTTTATTTCTATCTCTAGAAGTTAGGGGACCTATACAGGTTATCTACTAACTTAATGAGGTAGTTCGTAATGCTTGGAACTATTTGGGATCTGGGATTATGTCGAAACCCGCGCCCTTTACGCCTCACTTTGATTCAAAATTGTTTCGCGGCCAGTCCAGAGAGAACTGATTTCATTGCTGGCGAGGCAAGGCATGTTTATGCGCAAGTGGCTGTGTATGTGATACTGCTACTGAGCATGAATATGTCTTAACGAAGTTAGAAATGAAAAAGCTTACGCAGGTGTCGCAAACTTTGTTTGTGAGCAGTACGTAAGCTGTTCAGACTCTCTGGCAGGGGTGGAGGGACTTGCCTGACCAGGCAAAAGAAACATACTTTTGCAACGGTCATCGAAAACATGCCTACTGGCATATTTGTCGACAAGGAGCCGGGGAATGCCGACTGCCATTCCCGTTCAAGTCCCAGCTCCAGAAATAACAAAGACTCTCTCGAATGAGAAAGTCGTTGTTATGGCAGGGGTGGAGGGACTTGAACCCGCGACCTTCGGTTTTGGAGACCGACGCTCTAGCCAGCTGAGCTACACCCCTATGCTTGGTTGATTATAACTGAAATGTTCAAATCTGGGACTCTCCCACCGATATTTCCCCTGACGGAGAAATTCGTCGGGCCCACCTCGCGGTCTTCGCCTTTCACTTTCGCTCAAACTCAGGCAACGCTCCGGTCTTGCGAACCTACAAAAGTGAAACAGTTCACTTTTGCTTTACGGTTCTCACCCGAGAACTTCGTTTTGGAGACCACGACCAAAACCAGCTGAGCTACACTCCTATGGCACACATATAATCTACATGGATTTTATGTGTATTGCTATCTTTACAACAAAAACTGCTAATTATCTCTGTTTTCGTACTTGTCATAACAGTAGCTTAAGCACTATAATCATCGAAGAAGATAAACAGAGAAAAAGTAAGTGAAAATATTGATGCTCGGGTGGGAGCTTCCACCACATTATGTTGGCGGCATGGGTGTCGTTTGCTACAGCCTATGTGAACACCTTGCGAAATCTGGTGCTGATATTGAATTTATTCTTCCTTTCGAAGCAGATTACAGCGATATAAAGTTCATGAAGGTCAATCCCGACATAACTAAATCTATCGCTAGCGGTAAAATTAGCTATTCAACTTTGGACAAGATGAACGCTACAGCTTACGGCAAAGCAGACATTTCTTCTTCGACTGCCAGAGAGATGGGCGTTATGCCTCTGGATGAGATTAATGATATCTTCCTACAGAAGGTCATGAAAGCTTCTATACTGGGGAACTTCGACATCATCCACGCTCATGATTGGCTCACTCTCCGAGGTGCAATGCTGGCTAAACGTATCACTGGCTTACCTCTCGTCGTTCACATCCACGCCACTGAATTTGACCGTTCTGGTGTTGACGAGAATGAACGCGGCAACGAAATGATTCACCTTATCGAGTACGAGGGGATGATGATGGCAGATACCATAATCGCGGTCTCGCAGTGGACTAAAGATATCATCGTCAAACGCTACCGTATTTCTCCAGACAAAATTCAAGTGGTTCACAATAGTATTGATCTGGACAGCCCCTACATAAGAGCCGCCGATGATTTGGCGACTGATTTTCATTACCTAGAGACGATGCAGAAGCACGGTTACAGTGTAGTGATAAATGCTGGACGGCAATCCATCCAAAAGGGACTTCCTGGCATGCTCGAGGCAGCCAAGCTAGCACTTGAAATCAATCCTAAAATTATTTTTGTGATGGTTGGTTCTGGCGATATGCACAACGAATTAATCGAAAAAGCAGCCTATCTTGGCATTAGTCGTAACGTAATGTTCACTGGATTCATTAAAGGCAAACAACTGAGAGACATATATAAGATTGCTGATTTGTTCGTGATGCCCTCTGTGTCAGAGCCATTTGGAAGTACACCGCTTGAAGCAATCGGCCTGGGAACGCCAGTACTCATATCAAAGCAATCTGGCGTCAGTGAAGTTATAAAGAATGCTTTAAAAGTTGATTTTTGGGATGCGCAGGAGATGGCTAACAGTATGGTTGCTGTCACGATGAATCAGGGTCTAAAAGAGGATTTGACTACAAATGGCTACTCCGAGTTTCTTAGCCAGTCTTGGATTCAGGCGGCTGATAAGACATTGCACGCCTACCAGTGCGCGGTGGGGGCGATCACATGAGCAAAGCGGTTAGTTTATACCTACATTTGCACCAACCCTATCGGGTTAAACCCTACAGCATTTTCCGAGCTGGCACTGATCATATGTATTTCAACGATCAAACCCCCAACACTGACACTAACAATGAATTCATAATTCGAAAAGTAACCGAAAAGTCATACCTGCCAACTAATGAAATCCTCCTTGAATTACTCAATAAGCATGAGAAATTCAAACTAAGCATATCCATGCCTGGCACCATCATCGAACAGTTCGAAAATTGGGCGCCAGACGCTCTAGAAAGCTTCAAGAGACTGGTCGACACTGGTAAAGTCGAGATTTTAGCTGAAACTTATCATCACTCATTGGCGTTTTTCTATGACCGTGAGGAATTTGAAACTCAAGTGAGAATGCACCGAGAAAAGATTCAGCAAGTGTTTGGTGTCACGCCTACGGCATTTAGAAATACAGAGCTTAGCTATAACAATGACCTTGCCTATTGGGCTGACCAAGCTGGCTACAAAGCCATAATCACCGAAGGTTGGGATCCAATTCTTGGTTGGCGCAGTCCAAACTTTGTCTATCGCCCCGCTTACACCAACTACATTCGTTTGCTGGTAAAAAACTACAGGCTGTCAGATGACGTTGCCTTTCGTTTCTCTAATCAAGACTGGCCAGAGTGGCCACTAACCTCTGAAAAATATGTTCATTGGCTAAATGCAATTCCCGACGAAGACGAAGTGGTGAATCTGTTCATGGACTACGAGACTTTCGGAGAACACCAATGGGAACACTCCGGTATCTTTGATTTCTTGCGACACTTCCCTGGCGAATTTTTGAAGCAGGAGGGAAATGAATTTGTAACTATCACAGAATCTTCGGAAAAATTTGAGGCAAAGGACTTCATTGATGTTCCACATATTCTGACTTGGGCCGACACCGAGAGAGACTTGACTGCTTGGACTGGTAACGCCATGCAACACCAAGCCATTAGCGCCATATATGACCTCAAGAAACAAGTTATTGAGTCTAATGACCTAGATTTGATAGAAGATTGGCGAAAGTTACAGGGTTCTGATCATTTCTATTACATGTGTACTAAATGGTTCAACGACGGCGACGTTCACGCCTATTTCAGCCCCTATGATTCTCCATACGAAGCTTTCATTCATTACATGAACGTTTTACACGATATGCGCTTTAGGCTGGTTGAGAAGGGGTTTGATGTCTAGGCCGCTGTTTCTTGGCAATGGTCATATGCTTGTCGGGTTAAATAGTTTTGGCCTAGTTCATGATTTCTATTTTCCCTACGCGGGTTATGAAAATCATCTGTCAGAGGACGGCCAACGACACAAAATAGGCATATGGGTAGACGGCAAATTCAGCTGGCTAGACGACGGTACCTGGAGTACGTCGATTACTTATGAGGATATGGCTCTAATTGGGCACATTAGGGCTTTAAATGATAACTTAGGCATCGTTTTGGAGTTCACAGATTTCGTTGACAGTGAGCTGTCGGCTTTCATCAGGAACGTGCACGTTGTTAATAAAAGCGACGTCAGACGCGAAATTCGTGTCTTCTTTCACCAAGTTTTTGAGATTAGCGAATCTAACAGAGGCGATAGTGCTATATATGTCCCCGCAGAAAAAGCTATTCTAAACTACAAAGGGCACAGAAACTTCGTAATTTCTGGCAACAGAGCGGACGGTTTAAGTTTCGATCAATATGGCATCGGCAATTACGGTATAGAGGGTAAGGAAGGCACCTACAAGGACGCAGAGGACGGCCAGCTTTCAGGTAATGCTGTCGAGCACGGTCGTGTCGATAGCGCCATTGGTTTCACGCTTAATATCGCCTCCCATTCATCTAGAAGAGTTAACTATTGGGTCGCTGCCGGGCAAACTAGAGATGCGGCTTTTGGCATAAGTAGAAAAATCCGCGACGATTCTGTACACACCAGACACGCCATTACACAAAACTTCTACCATGAGTGGCTGACTATTGCAGAGCCAAAAATATTGAAACTACCTAAGAAATACCGACATTACGTGATTAAATCGTTGTTGATTATAAAATCTCACATCGATGCCCGTGGTGCGATTATTGCGTCTGGTGATTCGCAAATGCTTAATTACGCCAGGGATTACTATGGATACTTCTGGCCAAGAGACGGCGCATTTATCATCTGGCCACTTATTCGACTTGGTTACACTGAGGAAGCCAAGAATTTTTTTAATTTTTGTAAAAACGTTCTAACCCCCGGTGGGTACTTCATGCATAAATATTTGCCCGATGAATCTGTGGGCAGTACCTGGCACGCGGCGATTGAAAATGGCCACGACGAGCTACCAATCCAGGAAGACGAAACTGCAATTGTCATCTTCATGCTCAACGAGTATATGCAGTATTCAAACGACACCGACTTTGTTGAGTTGATGTTCACCAAGCTAGTCAAACCTGCGATAAAATACATTTTAGAGTTTATGGATAAAGAAACGGGTCTTCCTCATCAGAGCTTTGATCTTTGGGAGGAAAAGTTCCAAACCACCACCTACACAACCGCTACGGTATATGGGGCGCTAGTAGCGGCTCGCGAGATTGCCGAAACTTTGAATTTCTCTGAAGACGCACTGGCCTGGAAGGAGGCCGCCACCGCCCTGAGAAAAAAGGCCCAGATCATATTTTTCAATAAAGACAAAGGCTACTTTTACAAAGGCTACCAAATAGTTGACGGCACAATGAAGTTCGATGACACTATCGATGTCTCTAGCCTGTTTGGCGCTGTACTGTTTGGTCTTTTCGATATCGATGACCCACGTGTCCTGCAAGCCGAGAAAACTCTCGAAGCCACCCTGGTGGATTCACCAAAAGTTAATGGGACACCTAGGTACGAGAACGATCAGTACAACCTAAATGATAAATCGGCTAAGGGCAATCCGTGGTTCGTAACTTCGTTTTGGTATGCGCAGTACATGGTGGAGCGCGGCAACAAAGAGTTCGCCGAGAAAGTGCTCAACTGGAGCCTAGATTATATGTTGCCGACTGGAGTATTGCCTGAACAAATAGACACCAACGAAGGAACCTATATTTCGGTTGCGCCTCTGATATGGAGCCAAGCAGAATTTATTAATACTGTATTCGATCTTTACTCGGCTAGGGATCTGCCCGATGAAGATACCTAACCCACTAGCCAAAAATCCTTTCCAGGAATTTGCTGACGAACATTCACTTGTCTACAGTGCTCACTTTGAAGAAGATGCACACACTGTTGTTCGCGGGATTACCCTAACTACCTCAAGAAAGGATGAATTTTTGGTACAAGGTAATATCGAAGGTCACGAAGTTCAGCTGTTACAACGCCGAGTTTCAATGCATAAACCTGGTAGTGAAATGCTAGTTCTAAAGTGGGCAATATTGCATCTGACTCTATCGAAAGACGCCAATCTGCCGCACATATTCTTAGACGGCAACAACAGATACCACGAAGATGTATACGACGCAATTTTTACCAAATTCCACAAATTAGTTCTCGCCCCCGCCCCCTTTAAAAACAATTTCACCTCAAACTACCGTATATTCACAAATCCTGAAACCATCCCACTGCTCTCTCAACACCTAAGCAGCGCCACTACGGAAAAACTTTCCACTCTTGGACACTTTATGGATTATGAACTATTTGAGAACAATATATTCGTTTATTTGCCAAGCGGTGCAACAAAAATCGCCCAGTTGAATCAAATGTTTCAAGCTGGACGATTGTTAGCGAACTCTGCTGATTAAACTTCGTTTCTTCCCAAATTCTTTTTTGTCTCTACGTAGAGTGTTTTGCGCTTCAATAGAGGGTTGTACTTCTTGAGCTGAATTTTGTCCGGTGAATTTACGGTATTTTTAGTAGTGTAATAATCTCGTCTACCTGTCTCTTCACAGACGAGTCCTATTATCTTTCGCTTATTGGTCTTTTTGGCCATTCTCTTCCTTCACTGGCATTATTAGTGCCGCCACAATATAAAATATTAACCCCGGTACTATACCACTGAAAATGATTGCAGCCAAGACTAAAAGTCGCATTAACGTCGCGTCCATGTCGGCATAGTCTGCCAAACCGGCTGCAACGCCCGCAAAAATCTTGTTATCTGCGTCTTTGTATAACTTCTTCTGTTCTGTCATAGGGTACGCCTCTTTATTTATTGGAGCCCCGACCGAGACTTGAACTCGGGACCTCATCCTTACCATGGATGCGCTCTACCACTGAGCTATCGGGGCACCATCACCACAAGATTATATCAGAATGTAGCTTATGTTGGCATTGCGATTTACATCTGTTTTTGATACTATTTCCTGCGTCCAGACAGATGCCGGCATAGCTCAGTTGGCTAGAGCAACGGTTTTGTAAACCGTAGGTCGCGGGTTCGAATCCCCCTGCCGGCTCCATAATCTTTTGTTCGTCAAATGACGAGCGAAAGATTATAGTATCTGTAAGGCGAATCCTTTTGCAAAACAGGGGTTCGATCACAAGGTTCACGCGTAGAAGTTTACTTCGAGCATGAGTCGCAGAGAGTAGCGGTAGCGTCATCCCTCTGCCGGCTGCATTTACATTACAATGCTGGGATAGCGAAGCGGTCAAACGCAGCAGGCTGTAAACCTGCCGGCCTAGTGCCTACGTAGGTTCGAGTCCTACTCCCAGCACCAGTTTAATTAAGACGAGAACCGTCAGCACAAGGTGCGAGGTTCGAAGACAAGGAAGCGCGCAGATGCTTGCACCTGGGCACTGGACAAAGCGCACCTGAAGGATAGTCCTACTCTCAGCACCAATATTTATCATATTTAAACGAAATTATTAGATTAACACTGAGAACTCTTATGCCCAGTGACCCTAGAACAATAGAATCCTACAATGAGAATGCCGAGTCTTACGACAGACACATTAGAGATCCTTCTGGCTCGACCTACCATTCTTACTATGAAAAGCCTGCTATCCGGGCTGAGCTACCTAGCTTAGCTGAATTAGATACTATCAGCATCGGCTGTGGCAGTGGAATTGATGCACAGTGGCTTAAAGATAACGGTGCAAAATCCGTTGTTGGTATAGATATCTCCACAGGACTAATCGATATAGCTAAGTCCAAACACCCCGAAATAGATTTTTTTGTGTCAGATATGGAAAAGCTGGATTTTAAAGATGAGAGTTTTGACTTAGCTTACTCTAGTCTAGCAATGCACTATGTTGACGACTGGACACAAGCATTAACAGAAGCACGTCGAGTTCTCAAACAAGGTGGCCAATATGTATTCTCCTGTGGCCATCCAATAGACAGTGCTATGGAATATAGTAAGAACGGAAGTATACGAGAGAAAAAACTTGGCATTACAATAGATGATGCGACGAGCGAGCGCACCCTGTACGGCGATTACCTTGCTGCCGATAGTGATGGAACAAAAGAGATTAATGGAAACTTGGGCGATATGGAAATCGTTATTTACCACAGAACCATAGGCAAGATGATTGAACAAATTCTAGCCTCCGGTTTTAGCATTGAGCGACTTGTTGAACCCCTACCTGCGGAAGAGCTAAAAAACGTCCGCAAAGAGAAGTACGACCAACTGAGACGAATCCCGTTCTTTATAATTTGGGTTTTAAGAAAATAACCCTGTCTTCTTCATAACTCTCTCGTCTAAGACTACACTCACCAATTAGCGCTTCGTGATATGCAGAGCGCCAGAGAGAAGTGTTCAGACTCTCTGGTTACATTACCACGCGACGCGGTTGAGAAAGTCGCTTGTGTTTTTTTGAGCCGTTGGTCATTATTTTGGCGATTCTGCTTTTAAGTTTCTTCGACTCATCTTCCATACCAGCTGCATCGTAGGCATCCAGTAGCAATCGCAGGGTCTGCGGTGTCTTCTCTAGCCTAACTGCATTTTCTAATGCTTCGACTACTTTTTTATGGTTGCCAAGCTTTTCCTCCACTTTGGCATAAGCTACATGTCTAGCGGCTAGCTCATCTTCGATTTCTAGAGCGTTTTCAAAAGCCAGTGCCGCTTTGTCGTATTTCTCTGTTTCGTAGTAGATTAAACCAAGATTGTGCAAGCTGGATGCGCTAGGGTCGATACTGCAAGCAATCTCGAAACATTCTATAGCGTCCTTGTACTCTTTTTGGCGGGCATAAATGATTCCAAGCCGACTGTAAGCAGCGGCGTTGCGCTTATCAAACTTCAAGATAGTCAAAAGTGCCCGCTCTGCACGCAGATACTTTTTATCGCGAATGCCGAGATTCGCAGCTCTCCAAAGCTGTTCAACTCGGCCAGTGACCTTCCTAGAGAGAGGCTGAATACTTCTTTCCACTCTGTGGATGGTAATGTATCCGAAAACTCCAAGTAGGGTTACTACTAATACTGAAAACATGAAGAATATTATAGCAGAAAACAGAGGTAATTAGCTAAATACCAACTAGTAGGCTTGTAAGATTCAACCGGACATTGCCGTTAGCTTCTAAGTTGGTAGCGGTGAGCTCGGCTTTTTTGAGTATTTCCAGCCATTTTTCCCCACTCTTCCCAGATGAAATCGCTGTTTTTAGGCCAATAAAGGACAGGTGATAAAGATTGTTAGCTATTTCAATTGCTTTTGCACGGTCGTTCATGGCAGCTTTAGTCATTACTAGCCGTTGATACGGCTTTTTCGCTATCAATTCCTTAGACAGACCCAGGCCTTCTTCTGAGTTTAACTTACTTAGTGAAAGCGCTTTGTAAACTTCCCCGCCACTTACAAATCTTAATCGTTCTACCTCTGCCGAGTCTACGCCGCTACTCACTAGCATTTTGCTAAATTCATCTCTCGAAACACCCTGGATTATCAGTTTTGTTGTACGCGAATCGATAGTAGAGAGCACTGAGCGCGTCGACGGAGCACTCAATATGAAGTTGAGGTATTCTGGTGGTTCTTCTAGAAGTTTGAGCAGACTATTTTGCGCCTCTGTCGTTAACGCATGAGCATCATAGATTAAGACAAGCTTCGTCTTGTCTGTGCCTTTAGAACCGGACACCTTGGCGAATTTCCAGACTTCACGTATTTCATCTATTGAAATATTGCCGTTTTTGTTTGGTTTGATGACTAGGGCTCTCGGTGTATTGTTCAACTGCAGCTTTTCGGTAAGTTTAAGCCGTTCGAGTCCTAGAGCCGTCACAACCTCATCGACACCACTACCTTTGCTTCCTATGACCAGCAGAGCGTGTGTTGGGTCTTTCAAATATTGGCTGACTGCTACTTTAGTGTTTCTGGCGATCATTAGATTATCTAGCTTACTCATAAAACAAACTCTTTCGGTGGTTCGGAAACGAAAACTTGACGCTTGCCGTCAGGTAATGCGAGCTCCAGTTTGTAGGCATGTAGCATTACGCGTGGCGCAGGTGCACCTCCGTAAACCGTGTCACCCAGTATCGCAAGATCCATAAATGCCATATGGACTCGTAGCTGGTGAGTACGACCCGTGGTCGGATACAGCTCGACCAGAGCTTTGTCTTCATTTTCCTTGATGACTGAATATTCCGTCTGTGCTGACTTACCGTTAGGCCCGGCTCGAAATGTACTAGGCATTTTAGGGTTTCGTTCAATCGGCACATCAATCATCGCCTCTTTCTCGTCTGGTATATGTGACAAAATCGCCAGGTAGGTCTTCTCGACTTTCCTGGTGCTAAACTGCTTTTGCAAGAATTTGGCTGCTTCGTCACTTCTTGCACATATCATCACACCAGAAGTTGTTCGGTCTAGCCGGTGAACGATACCAGAACGCTCGGTCTCTTTGCCGCTGAACTTATCTTTCATAAAATCAGCAACCGTGAACTCTGGATTGAAAGCACCTTTAGAGTGGCTGAGCATGCCGACGGGTTTATCTATTACTACAACGTCGTCATTCTCGAAGATTATTGGTATTTCCACTCGCTTAACGTCGATTTCGGGCAGATTAATTGAGATTTTGTCAGCTTCTTTTACCTTGTAGCTGGTTTTTGTCTTCTTTCCGTTAACTAACACCTGTCCGCTGTTTATGGTTTTAGACCAATAATTCCGCGAATTCGCGTCAAGATGATTCGCTACAACTGCGTCTAACCTACTCCCATAGTCCTCGTCGGTGAGTTTTAGGAGCCTTTGCATACTACTTACGCAATCCGACGACCCTTTGGACATCTTCTAGCTTCGCATTCGCTATCATTCTGGCTTGTTTTTCGCCGCGCTCAAGCACTTTTTCGGCATCAGAGAGTGCAATATGTGAAAGCTTCTCGGCGAATTCTGCTAAAAACGTACTAGTGACTTCGGCAACATACTCTTTCAGTTTACCGTATTCGTTTGAACCACTCCATTGGCTAGTCACCTCGTCTACGCTTCTGCCTTCCAGTAACGCACCAATCTGCAATAAGTTAGCTACTCCTGGCTGTTTGTCAAAATCGTAGCTCACCGAACCTTCGTTGTCTGTTTGAGCGGACATTATCTTCTTCCTTGCTTCGTCCGGCGTGTCTGTAAGCAAAATTGTGCCACTAGGGTCGTCAACTGATTTACTCATCTTTTTATCAGGATGTGCAAGCGATTTGATGCGTACACTGTAGTCACGCTTTGAAAACTCCAATTGCTCTTTCCACGGCTTTGGAACAGTAAAAAGCTCGCCAAACCTCTCGTTCATGCGCTTGGCGATAGTTCGAGTCAGCTCCATGTGCTGTTTTTGGTCATCACCCAAAGGTACATAATCTGCACTGTATAACAATATGTCAGCCGCCATCAAAATCGGATAGTTAAGAAGCCCCACGCTCACAGGCTTACTTCCGAGTTTGACTGACTTATCCTTAAACTCCGTCATACGACTAGCTTCACCGTAGTACGTAAAACAACTCAGTATCCATTCAAGCTCACTATGTGCAGGTATCTGACTCTGGCGATACAGAAGCGACTGCTCGTTGCGGGAATCAATACCCGCAGCCAAGAAGACTCGCACGTTCTCTAGTGAATTTTCGTACAGAGTGTCGTGGTCGACTGGTGTAGTAAAGCTGTGCAAGTCGGGTACGAACATGAAAAGCTGATCTTCTGCCCCTAGTGATTTTTGCAAATTAACCATAGGTAAAATCGCACCAAGGTAATTACCCAGGTGCAGGTCGTTATTAGCTCGCAGTCCTGTCAGTATTGTGCTCATTAACACAAATTATATCAGTTACACGTTCAGCTTGAAACAACAACGGTTTACCAACGTGTGCCTATTCTAAAGAAAGATGTCCTGATTCAATTTTTCTTAAAAACTTCTCAGTGCCAGGATATAGGTCAAGTTTGAGAGCCTCGCTAACAGTGAACCATCCGTATTCTGAAGATTTCTTATCTAAAACAACTTTCTGTACATCACATTCGGCCTTCCAGAAATATATCGTCTTTACCTTTGAGTCAGCAGGTTGGCTGTGAAGTCTCTTTACTGGAACTACCCTAAGACCGGTTTTCTCTCTTACCTCCCTAATGACGCATTCCTTTTCATTACCATCTATCTGTTCACAGATGCCGTGGGGCGGTGCCCAGAGGTCTAAGAATTCGCTTCTCGTCTCCTTCGTTAGTAGCAACTTACCGTTGTTGTAAATAATTGTAACAATTCCATAATCTTTGTATTTGTTCATTGGTAAAATTATAGCATCTAGAACATGCGAGATCAGCTGTGCATTAGTCTTTCTTCTTAACTGGTACTTCAACGGTGACCCAGGTGTCGTCAAACTCGCATTCAAACACGCGTCTGTCGTATTCGACGTAGTCACTGCCGCTCTTTTCATTATTACTTACATCAGAGCTGACATTTTTCATTACTTCGTCGCAAACTGGACAATTCATACCAAAATTATATCAAAACTCTAAATCGTGTCTCAATAAACGATTATAACTTTGTGACGGCCGTCTTGATTATTATAATCTGCGTATCTTCGCTGCAACTTAAGATTTGCTCAACAACTACCATCAATTCATTGATAACACTGGTTGAGCGACAGACAGAGTAGAGTTGGTTGAGAATTGTTAATTAGGAGGTATAGAATTTTGGAATGCTTGCATGAGGCGAGCTTGGTGTCTAGTGACACCATGCTCGCCTCCAATTTCGGCTCCTACTCGAGATCGGACGAATCAACGACAACGAGGTTGGGTACACCCGCCGCTGTCCTAATTGCCTCAATCACTCCTGGAACAACTTCACTCCAGGAGTATGCTGGGTCCTTGCCGACCTGCACCTCCTTCTCGCTGATGGTCACATCACTTACTCCCTTGATTTGAAGAAGTTCAGTGAACAAACTTCTTGTCACTGCGTGGTTCTCGCCTCGTAGGCGTTTCGGTGCTCCTCCGTACGGATCATACTGGCCATCGTTTCGCTCTGTCCTTTCAGTAACAGTTGCGATCTTGATCGTAGCGTAGAACCTACGCCATCCAGAGTTCACTCGATATACAACGATTCTTTGTACCATTCTTTTCCTTCTTCCTATCGTTTCTCAACAGTTTACTCATCCGCACAGATAGCTAATCGCCAGAAGCTTTAGCTAGCAAAGCGGATGAGAAAACTCGTCTGTCTGTCAAAAAACAACAGTAAGGCCACGTTTAGCCCCACTATGTACTACACATTATGGCACGCTTTCAGCTTTCTGTCAAACTATTTCAGAAAAGAGCCTTATTAATCACTGACTTGAGTGCATGTAGCGAGTTCCTCCTGAGAAGTGACTGACTGGCTCAGGCGCTTCGGTTTCTTTACTAGAAAGGCGACGCGAGAAATGAAAGTGGCTGCATGGAAATACTGTTACTTGAGCCCCGCAAGTTTCCAACGCACCTAGAAAAAAACCTCCCTGGGCAGAGGGAGGCCGTCCGTAGTGTCTGAGGACTAACGCTTGGAGAACTGTTCTTTCTTACGAGCCTTACGAAGTCCGTACTTTTTCCGTTCCTTCTCGCGCGGGTCTCTTTTGAGCAGCCCAGCTTTTTTCAAAGTTGAGCGAAGATCGTCATTCATTTCTGCAAGAGCTTTGGCTATAGCTAGCTTCATGGCATCTACTTGGCCAGGAGTACCGCCACCAGATACTCTGATAGTTACATCCAGAGCCTTTTCCTTACCAACAAGGGATAGCGGTTGATTTAAGTCCCAAATTAGTCGTTCGTCGTCACTCAGGTAAACATTGGCAGGCTTGTCGTTAATCGTGATGTTGCCTTTGCCACCGAATAGTCGGGCTCGAGCTGTTGCGCGTTTGCGCCGTCCTAGTCCGTAGTGATATGAATCTTTTTTAGTAGCCATAGTCTAAACCTTCACTTTCTTAGGGTCTTGGGCTTGATGATCATGTTCGCTACCTGCAAATACTTTCAGTCGAGCCATACGTCCATCCTGCAATTTATTCTTTGGTAGCATGCCTTTTATCGCATCTTCGACAACTCCAGTGCTGTCACCTTTGTCCATCCGGCTTTTAAGATCCGTAGTTTTAAGCGCGCCAGGATAGTTCGAGTGACTATAGTACTTCTTCGAAAGAAGCTTGTCGCCCGTTACCTTTAGCTTTTCGGCGTTAACTATCACTACGAAGTCGCCACAATCGATGTTCGGCGAGTACATTGGCTTATTCTTGCCAGTTAGGTGTTTTGCGGCAACTGTTGCTACTCTGCCTAATGTATTTTCTGAAGCATCGAGTAGAAGCCATTTGCGTTCCACGTCTGTCGGTTTTGCTGAATATGTCTTTGCATTCTTCATTTCTTAGGCCTTTTTCACCTTCTCTTTGGCTTTTTCAGTCTTTTTGGCTGGTGGTTTTTTCGCCTTAGCCTTCTTAACTGGTTTAACCTCTTTACTGTCTTTAATCTCGTCAACAAACGAAACTTCCGCCATTTGAGTACCATCTCCTCTACGCAACAAAGTTTTCTTTAGTCTCAAGTAGCCACTGTCCCGCCCCGTGGTAGAGGGCGCGACGACTTCGAAAAGCTTGTTCGTAGCTTCAATACTGCCAAGAGTCGAAATAACTTGTCTTCGGTTGTGAAGATCACCTTTTTTTGCCTTAGTGACTAATTTTTCGGTAAACGGAATGACTTCTTTAGCTTTAGGAAGAGTAGTCTCGATGGACTCGTCCAAAATCAGCGAAGTCGAAAGACCCTTTAGAAGAGCGCGACGTTGATCCCGCTTTCTGCCTAGTTTACGACCTTTGTACCCGTGTCTGTGCATATCTCTTTCCTACAGCTCCATCTCGGCTAATTTGTCTTTTACTTCGTCCATGGCTTTGGTGCCAAAACCCTTTAAGTCGCGCAGTTCGGCGCCACTAAGTGTGACCAGCTCTTTAATGGTCTTGATATCGTTATTTATCAGCGCGTTAGTTGTACGAGCCGACAGGTTTAGATCCTCTATAGGGGTATTGAGCTCGGACATATCGTCTTCCACCTCTTCTGGCTCAGACAATGGAGCAGCTGCTTCTATACGCGTAGCACCAGAAAGTGCTTCGTACTGGCTAAGTAAAATTGCGTTAGCCTCTTCAAAAGCGTCTTTAGGTGTAATCGAGTCGTCAGTATTGATGGTAATGTGTAGTTTATCTAGGTTGGTAATCTGACCAACTCGAGTGTTAGAAACCTTATATCTTACTCTAGTAATAGGGCTAAACAGTGAGTCTAGGGCAATCATGTCGGAAGGTACGTGTTTTGCGGTGTTTTCCTCGATTGCGCGGTAACCTCGGCCGACTTCTACGATTAAGTCCATTACGAAACTAGCCTTGGCATCGTCAATGGTTGCAATAACATACTTCTTGTTAACGATTTCTACATCGGCGTTGACTTCGATATCGCCTGCAGTGACAGGGCCTTTGCCCTTTTTTACAATCCTTAGAGTCTGTGGCTCATCGGAGTAAACTTTGAAACGTACACCTTTTAGGTTCAGCATGATATCAACGATATCTTCTTTAACGCCTTTAACAGTGGTGAACTCGTGTGTTGCACCTTCGATTTTAAACGCCACGATAGCAGCGCCGCCGATACTAGTAAGCAATACTCGGCGCAACGAGTTGCCCAAAGTCATACCGTAACCGGTATGCAGTGGTTGCACCTCGAAAGTCGCACTTGTCTTGCTGTGCTCATCGATGTTTGATAATTCTGGGGCGTGTATTGTCTTTGACATATTCTTCTCCTCGCTCTTCTACTACTAACGTGAGTAGTATTCTACGATTAATTGTTCATTTATATCCGGCTCTGCCTCTTCACGCTTGGGCTCGCCAGTTATCCTAATTTCCATCTTCTTAATGTCGCTTTTCAGCCAGCTAAGCGGTGGCTGTTCGACGTCTGTTGTGTACTGCTCGATGTTCTTAAAGTATTCGGTTTTTTTACTTCTGGCTCTCGTTGTAATCACGTCGCCTTTCGAAACCTGAATAGAAGGTATGTCGATTCGTCGGCCGTTTAGTTCAAAGTGGCCATGGTTCACCAGTTGCCTGGCACCTCGTCTACTAGATGAAAATCCAGCACGATAAACTGCATTATCTAGTCGATTTTCCAGTAGTTTGATTAGGTTCTCGCCGGCAATTCCGTCGCGTCTAGAAGCTTCTTTCATTAAGTTACTAAACTGTTTCTCCATAAGCCCGTAAAGCCTTTTGACCTTTTGTTTCTCACGAAGTTGCAGGGAATACTGACTTGGCTTACCGCGCCGACGTCCACCAGTGTTACCACCAGCTTGTCCAGGTGGATTCGTTCGCTTGACCATAATCTTGTGTGCTTTAGGGTGAAGTGCGTAACCTTCGCGTCGACTTTGCTTAGTTATTGGTGCTCTATCTCTACCCATGTTAACCTCGCCTTGCCTTTCGTGGTCGACAACCGCCGTGAGGCGTGCCCGTGACATCTGTAATCGAATCGACAACGATATCTACGTTATGAAGGGCGCGCATAGCAGATTCTCGACCCATTCCGGTGCCTTTCACGAAAATATCAACCTTCTTTAGTCCATTGTTCTGTTTGGCGGTAGAAAGAGCTTTCTCACCTGCTACTTGAGCTGCGTAGGCTGTACCTTTTTTCGAACCGCGGAAACCACAGGCTCCAGCACTGGAAAAAGCAATGACGTTACCCTGTTTGTCGGTAACTGTAACAATGGTGTTGTTGAAAGTTGCTTGGATATGCACTTGCCCAACGGGAACAGACCGCTTCTTAGCCTTACCCTTAGATTTCGGCGCTACTGCAACAGTTTCTTCTACTGCTTCTGGTGTTTTTACATCTTCTGCCATGATTTCTTTCCTAGGTCTTAGTCGCCGATTTAGGTTGCGCACCACCAACTGCTATTCGCTTACCACGTCTAGTTCGGGCATTGGTTTTAGTTCGTTGACCGCGCGATGGAAGATTTCTGGAATGTCTTGAGCCTCTGTAGGAATTAATGTCTTTAAGTCGTTTAATGTTAGTCCGCACTCGACGTTGCAGCTCGCCCTCTACGGTGAGGTTTTCGCTAATGTAATCGCGTATTTTCTTCAGTTCTGACTCAGTAAGGTCTTTAACCCGAGTCTCGCCAGATACTCCTGTATGACCAAGTATCTTCTTGGACGTGGTTAGACCAATTCCATGCACATAGGTCAGGGCAACGACTGTTCGCTTATCTGTGGGGATGGTGACTCCAGCAACTCGCGCCATTAACCTTGCCTCTGCTTGTGTTTAGGTTTTTTCTTGTTGATAACGTAAACTCGACCTTTTCTTCGGACGATTTGGTCATCTGGACTCATTTTCTTGACGCTAGCTCTTACTTTCATCTTTCCTTAGTTCCTGTAGGTTATTCTACCTTTGGTTAAGTCATACGGTGTTAGCTCAACTGTAACCTCGTCACCAGGGACAATACGGATGTAATGCTTGCGCATTCTTCCAGCTACATGGGCAATAATCTCGTGACCGTTCTCCAGCTCAACTCTAAACTGAGCGCTGGGGAGGGTTTCAGTGATTTTACCGGTTAACTCTATAACTTCTTTTTTGCTCGCCATAATTACAAGGGTGGATTATACAGTAGTCCATCAGATGTGTAAACACTTTTATACACTTTAAACATACCGACCCTCTAAGGCGTTTAGTACATTTTACAAAAAAAGTGTTCCTACATCAAGCAGATTAAGCTTGATCGTAGGTTACCATCAGTGCCCGAGATTCCACCTGTCGGAGCGTTTCTATGGCTACAGATACAACAATCAAGAGACCGGTGCCACCAATTGTCAGCTGATCGGTGCCGAGCAACGCTTGGGCGATGAATGGAGTCAGAGCCAAGAAACCTAAGCTGATTGAGCCAATGAAGTTAAGTCTAGACACAATCTTCTTCAGATACTCCTCTGTTTGTTTGCCCGGACGAATGCCCGCAATAAAACCACCCTGATTCTGTAGATTCTCGGCAATCTGTTTAGCGTTAAACACGATACCCGTATAAAAATACGTAAACAAAATCACCAAGAGGAAGTAAACCGTCGGGTATATCCATGGGTTACCCTGAGTAATTGTGCCCTGTGAACCAGTAGTCTGGAACCAGCCGATAAGGTTCACCCCCCAGCCAGACAAAAGAGCAGAATCTGTATTTTGCAGTAGCTGACCAACAAAGCTTGGTACGGACAAGAACGCCACAGCGAAGATAATCGGAATGACTCCAGCAATGATTAGTTTTATCGGTAGTACGCTGTCCACCCCACCGTACGCTCTGTTGCCTTGGACTCGTTTGGCATAGCTAACAGTAATCACCCTCTGGGCTTCGTTAAGCTTGACTACGAAATAGACCAACAACAAAGATACGAGTAAGAACGCACCTAATATCATTACTAGAGTTAAGTTGACCGGCACTACAAATAATCCAAAGAATTCATATTGAATCCCTCCGCCAAAGCTTGCCACGATAGAACTGTAAATAGTCGCAAATATCGTTGGAAACTGGCTGATTATACCAGCGAAAATTAGCAACGAAATACCGTTACCAACACCTTGTTCGGTCATAAGTTCACCTATCCACATAAGCAGCATCGAACCAGCCGTAAGCGCTGTTATCATCAATGTCCACTGTAGAATCGATGCGCCAGAAGCAATATCGATACCGCTGATACTGCTGGCTTGCTGACGGATTAACAGGAGTATACCGATGGACTGGATGATGGACAGTGGTAGCGTCGCCAACCTGGTGTACTGGTTAATCTTTCTACGGCCACTCTCGCCATCTTCAGAAATCTCCTCAAGTTTGGGCACAGCCTTTTGTAGTAGCTGCATGATAATTGAGGCATTAATGTAGGGCCCAAGACCCATCAGAACAATAGAGAAATTACTAAGTGCACCACCTGAGAGGAGATCCAAAAACCCTAGTAGTTGTTGGGAATTGAACAAACTATCGAGTAGCTGTCTAAGCTGTGTTGGTTCGTCTAGAGGTATCGGAATAAAGGACAGTGCACGGAAAATAAGCATCATGACAGCGACCCATATAAATCGCTTTCGCATATCGGCATTTTTGAATGCTTTCGCGATAGTCCCCCAACTCACTTACACCTCCTAAGTTTAGATAATTTTTAAACTACTACGCAGTAGTTGGCTTTTTGCTTCTAGCCTTTGGCGTCGCCACAACGCTGAAGGATCCACCGGCACTTTCAATCGCTTTTTGTGCGTTTTTTGACGCCGCTTGAAGCGCAACAGTCTTCTTCGACTTTAACTGTCCACTACTAACTACTCTAACAGGCGTATCAATCTTTTCAACAATATGGCTAGCATGAAGCGTCTTATTATCGATCACTGCACCCTTGACTCTTTCTAAGTCACTAAGGGAAATCGTCTGGGATTTAGTATGCCTACTGGTAAAACCTGGAAGTTTTGGTATACGTTGCATCAGTGGATTTTGGCCACCTTCAAAACCTAGTCGAGTTCCGCCGCCGGTTCTGGAATTTTGTCCTTTAGTGCCGCGGCCTGCAGTTTTGCCACCGCCAGCGCTAATTCCACGACCGACGCGTTTGCGGTTCTTTGTCGAAGTAGTTTTTAGCTCGTGATATTTCATTATTTGGCTCCTGCCTTGGCCTTCTTCGCAGCTGGCTTCTTTACGGTCTTCTTTTCCTTTGTCTCTTTAGGTTCCGCCTCTTCTTTCGTTGGCGTTTTCTTGCCCTGTCTAGTCACCCACTTGTCTGCAGGAACTAGTGCGCCGAGCGCCTCAAGCGTTGCGTAAGCAACATTGACCTTGTTCGAGGAGCCAAGCGATTTTGAAAGTATATCCTGAATACCTGTCACGTCTAGCACAGCGCGAACAGTACCACCAGCGATTATGCCTGTTCCTGGACTGGCTGGTTTGAGCAGAATATTCGCACCACTGTGTTTGTACTGGGTCACATGCGGAATGGTTGTCTTGTAAGTAGAGATGGTTATCATCTGTTTCTTGGCCACCTCGACAGCTTTAGAAATGGCAGCCTGAACGTCCGAACCCTTAGACACGCCAATTCCAATTCGGTTTTTGCCGTCGCCAATAACTACTAGCGCACGGAACCTGAATCTCCGGCCACCTTTAACCACTCGTGACACACGGTCAATGGTGATTACTTGTTCGTTAAACTCTTTCTTTTCTGGTTCGTAATGTCTGCGGTCGTCTCTTGCCATGATTAGAACTCCAGTCCTTCCTGCCTAGCCGCATCGGCTAGTTCTTTTACTCTTCCATGATATAGTTTACCGTTTCGGTCGAAAACAACTTGGCTGACTTTGGCGATTTTGGCTTTTTTAGCAATCTCCGTACCAACCCATTTAGCCTTTTCGCTCATGCTACCCTTTAGGGCAGTATTACTCTCGGTTGTTACAGAGGCCACAGTCTTAGACTTGCTGTCGTCGATAAGCTGTGCAGCAATCTGTTTGTTGCTGACAAACACGCTTAGGCGTGGTTTTTCAGTCGTGCCTTTGACGCGTTTTTGGATGCGTTGTTTACGAAGAGCTAGTCCTGTTCGTTTATGATTTAGTCTATTCATTATTCAGCTCCCGCGCCGGCAGTCTTACCGGCTTTTCTAATAACATACTCATCCACATACATAATACCTTTGCCTTTATAAGGTTCCGGTTTCTTAAGCTCCCGTATCTGGGCTGCACTTTGGCCAACAAGTTGTTTGTCGATGCCTGAAACGGTGATATTCAACTCTTCAACAGAAAGTTCTATGCCTTCAGGTGCTGTAAACTCAACTTCGTGTGAGAAACCTAAGGACATCTTCAACGTATTACCGCTAAGATTGACCTTGAAACCGACACCCTCAACCTTTAGTTCTTTCTTGTAACCTTCGGTTACGCCGATAATCATGTTATTGATTAGTGAGCGGATTAGCCCATGATAGGCCTTTGTAGCCTTGTCTTCATTAGCTCTAGCAACCGTTACGATGCCGTCTTTTTCGCTAACTTTAACATTTGGGTTTGCTAGGGGTGTGCTGAGTTCACCCTTAGGGCCGACTACTTTAACATCAGTCGCTCCGATAGTGACGGTAACTCCTTCTGGGATGGTGATTGGTGAATTTCCTATACGACTCATACTAATAAACCTTACAGATTAACTCTCCGCCGACACGCTTTTTCTTTGCTGTGTCGCCAGTCATTAACCCTTGTGATGTTGAAACAATAACCACACCTCGACCATTCATAATTTTCGGGATGTCCTCTGACTTTGCGTACATTCGGCGTCCAGGCTTAGAAACTCGTTCAATTTTACTAATCCGAGCATTCGTACCAGGAGCATTAATCGTAAGAACTAGTCGCTTGAAGTCCACGCTGTCATCAGTCTTTACCTCGTCGATGAAACCAGCTGACTTAATCTCTTTAGCTAGTCGTTCTTTCATAGAAGAATAGGGCAAATTAACCTCGTTTTTACCCACCATAATAGCGTTGCGTATTCTTGATAACATATCTGCAATTGGATCTGTTGAAACCATCATATCTCCTACCAACTCGCTTTCGTTACGCCAGGAATCTCGCCCTTAGAGGCGTGCTCACGGAATGAGATTCTACTCAGACCAAATTTACGTATGTACCCACGTGAGCGACCAGTCTCGTTGCATCTGTTGTTCCAACGAGTTGGACTGGAATTGCGAGGTAATCGAGCTAGACCTTCCCAGTCACCTGCAGCTTTAAGCTCGGCTCTCCTAGCGGCATACTTCTTAATCATTCTCTTTCGTTTCTCGTCTCGCTCGACGATTGCTTTTCTTGCCATGTTACTTCCTTTCCTTTTCAAACGGCATTCCCATGCTTGCAAGAAGCGCATACGCGTGGTCTCTATTATTCGTTGTGGTCACTATAGTCACTTGCAGCCCATGTAAGGTTGCAACGTCGTTATAATCTAGCTCAGGAAATACAGATTGTTCGACAAACCCAATACTGTAATTGCCGCTTTTATCAAAAGCCTTTGGCGATACACCATGGAAATCTCTAACTCTCGGTATTACGATATTTATCATTCGATCTAGAAATTCGTACATTTTTGCACCGCGCAGGGTTACTTTCATGCCGATTCTCTGTCCCTCGCGAAGTTTAAAGTTGGCAATCGATTTCTTGGCAACAGTGAAAACAGGTTTTTGACCAGTAATTTTAGTCAGCGTGCCCTCGGCTATCTCGAATGCTCGTTTGTCTTCTTTACTGCGTCCAAGACCAACGTTGACGATAACTTTTTCAATACCAGGAACCTGATGGATGTTATCAAGTTTCAGCTCTTTTTTTAGCTCACTTCGAAGCTTCGAGTCGTACTCTTGCTTCAGTTTTGGCTTGTTAGCAGTTGCAGTAGCCATTACTTCATCTCCTTACCTTCGGCATGAGACAAACCTACGGTTTTTCTCATCGCGCTTTCTGAACTAAATTCAAATTCACTTTGTGAAACAGCGCTGCTCTTTTCCCTTGGGATTATATTGAGCGAAAACATTACTTTATCTCCTTGTTGGAATCTTGTCGCATTACTCGAACTTTCTTATCTTTTTTAGTCTCGTAGCCCACTCGGCTGGCTTTCTTCTTGTCAGACCCACGCACCACGCCGACCTTCGAATACTTTATCGGCTGTGAATCTTTGATAACTCCACCTTGTGGGTAGGCGGCAGATGGCTTCTGATGGATAGTTCGTACATTCAAACCCTCGATCAGTACTGTCATATTCTTGGGGTCAGTCGAAGTAACTTTACCAGTTTTACCCTTCTCGCTACCACTTCTGATCATTACGGTGTCACCTTTTTTAATCTTCATTCCACTCATAACTATAGTACCTCCGGAGCTAAGCTAACAATCTTCATGTAACCCTTTTCACGGAGTTCTCTGGGCACAGGGCCAAAGATTCGAGTTCCACGCGGAAGTTTAGCCTCATCAATAATTACTGCAGCGTTGTCGTCAAACTTAATAGTCGAGCCGTCTTTTCGCTGGATTGTATCGCGAGTTCTAACAACTACCGCCTGGACAACTTGTTTCTTCTTAACCGTTCCATTAGGTGTTGCAGCTTTAACTGTCGCAGTGATGATGTCACCGACACGAGCGTAGCGTCTACCGCTACCACCAAGAACACGGATACAAAGTATCTCTCTTGCACCGCTATTGTCTGTAACTCGTAATCGACTTTCTTGCTGTATCATCCTCTATCCTTGCGCCTTCTTGACCACCTTAGTTAGCACCCAAGTCTTGTTCTTACTTATCGGCTTTGTTTCCTCGATCTCTACAACATCGCCAACGTGAGCTTCATTCTTTTCATCATGAGCATGGAACTTACGACTAGTTTTGTATCGTTTCTTATATATTGGGTGCATTTTGGAACCAGAAACCAGGACGACGATTGTCTTGTCCTGAGCGTCTGACGTTACTGTTGCTACAATTGTTTTCTTCATGATTTCTCTTCCTTCATCTCGTTAGTCTCTTTGGTCCCACTCTCTCGCATTAGCGTTTCTACTCGTGCTATGTCTTTACGAACTTTGCGTATTTGTGAGTTTTCTTTCACGTCGTTCACCAGCAAATCTTTACGCAGTCCAGCTAGCTTATTTCGTAGCTTCTGGGATTCTTTAGCCAAATCTGCACTGTTTTTCTTTCGCATCACATCGAGCTTCATGGCTTAGGCACCCCTCTTCACGAACTTAGTTCGCACAGGCAACTTATGAGCAGCCAACCTTAGGGCTTCACGTGCCTGCCCTTCAGTAACGTCATCCATCTCAAACAGAATTGTTCCTGGTTTTACTTTGGCTACAAAGAATTCAGGGTTGCCCTTACCAGAACCCATCTTTACATCTTGAGGTTTTCTAGTAACAGGAGTATGTGGGAAGATACGAATCCAGATACGGCCACCACGTTTTATGTAACGGGTCATCGCCTGCCTAGATGCCTCTATCTGACGGGAAGTAATTCTCTCGGCGTCCATAGACTTCAAACCATAGTTCCCAAAGGTAAGCGTAGCGCCGCGAGTTGCGACACCTTTGTTCTTGCCTTTGCGTACTTTTCGGTACTTGGTTTTATTTGGCATCAACATACTAAAGCGCCTCTCCCTTGTGTATCCAAACCTTCACGCCGATAGTACCAGCGCCCGTCTTGGCCGTTGCTAGCGCGTAGTCAATATCAGCTCGCAGGGTATGCAGTGGGACCGAACCTTGAATCTCTTTTTCACGACGGCTCATATCGGAACCATTAAGCCGTCCAGCAACTTCGACGCGGACGCCTTTAGCACCAGCACGCATAGTTGCAGCGGCGGTTGATTTTACGGCTCGGCGGAAATTAATTCGTCTCTCCAGCTGGTAGGCGATGTTTTCAGCCACAATCTTAGCTGAAAGTTCGGCTTTCTTTACTTCCTCGATGTTGAGTCGAACTGTACCTGGGATAATTTTCGAAACTTCATTTTTAAGTTCGGTTACTCCTGCACCCCCACGACCAATAACCACACCCGCTTTACCGGTGTGAATCGTGATATTTACGAGGTTTGGTGAACGCTCAATGTCCACCTTGCTAATTGACGCTCGCCCCTGGTATTTGTTCTGAATAAGTCGGCGCACTTCAAGATCTTGTGTCAAAAACTCGGTGTAGTCCTTTTTGGATGCGAACCACTTAGAACGCCAGTCTTTGTTGACTGCTAGTCTCATGCTAATTGGATTAACTTTCTGACCCATTATCTGTCGCCCCTTCTTCCTGTTCGTTGTTTAGTAATCGGTACATCTTTCTTCTTGCCTATGTTTCTTATGAAGCCGCGTTTCTTCTGTGCTTGCTCATCTTGCATGGTATCGGTTGTCTTTTCTGACTTGTCGGGCGCTTTTTTGGTAGTTTTTGGCTTCTCATCAGTTTTCTTAGCAACTGCAGGTTTTTTAGCATCAGACTTTTTAGCAGATGATTTCTTTTTGGGCTTTTCTTTGCCCTCTACTACAACTCGAATATTTGTCGAGCGCTTTAGGTAGGGCTGAGCACGCCCATGAGCCGCTGGTCGGTACCGCTTCAGTGAAGTAGCTTGCCCGATGTCCAGTTCGACTATCTGCAGGTCTTTGCCGTCCATATTATGATTGTTCATCGCATTTGCCTTAGCACTTTCGATAGTTTTTCTCAGAGGTTCGGCTGCTCGTTTCGGTGTGTGCGCCAAAATCACTATGGCATCCGCAACACTTCGTCCGCGCACTAAAGACGCCACTAAACCAATCTTTCGTGGTGTTTGACGTACTGCTCTTGAGGTTGCGGTTACTTGCATGACTTAGAACCCTGTTCCTTTAGCTAACTTACCGCCGTGCGCTCTGAACTTCCTCGTTGGTGAAAACTCACCAAGCTTGTGGCCTACCATGTTCTCAGAAATAAACACTGGTACGTGAACTTTACCGTTATGAACGGCGATAGTCTTACCAACCATATCTGGTGAAATAGTACTGTGGCGTGCCCAAGTCTTGATGACCGTTCGATCGTCACTCGAAAGAGCGTTAATCTTGTCAGCAAGTTTAGGGTCTATAAATGGTCCTTTTTTTAGACTTCTGCTCATACTATCTCCTCTTAGCCTCTTGGCGCTTCTTTACAATATATTTGTCAGTATCTTTACGTCGACGCGTCTTGTAGCCAAGTGTAGGCACTCCCCAAGGAGTTTTCGGTGTTCGTCCGACACCATGCGCACCGCCATCACCACCACCGTGTGGGTGATCCGCTGCATTCATAGCTTTGCCGCGAACACTTGGTCTAAAGCCTTGTTTACGTCGTCTACCAGCCTTACCAATCTTCACGTTCTGGTGCTGTTCGTTACCGACGACACCGACAGTTGCCTGACATTTCAGGTTGACCATTCGAACTTCGCCGCTTGGCAACCTTATCTGTGCGTAACCGTTGTCTTTAGCCATCAGTTGTGCCGATGCGCCTGCGCTTCGCACCATTTGTCCGCCTTTACCGACGTTTAGCTCTATATTATAAATCGAGCTGCCCTCAGGGATGAGTTCTAGGGTTAGTCGGTTGCCTTGCTCAATAGGACTTTTGTGTCCGCTTTCAATCTTTTGGCCGACTTTCATACCATTTCCAGCGATAACGTAGTGTAGTGTGCCGTCTTGGTCCTTAATTCGTGCAATCCTGGCAGAGCGGTTTGGGTCATACTCGATAGCCTCAATTGTTGCAATCGTTCCAGGTGCAAGACCAAAATCAACCACACGGTAGAACTTCTTGGCACCAGTACCGCGGTGACGAACGGTAATTCGACCACGGTTGTTTCTTCCAGCTTTCGATTTGTTGACACGTAGCAGGGAACGCACAGGTTTTTTCGCAGTAATCATCGAATTATCCTGCGAAGTCATTCCACGGCGTCCAGGTGTAGTTGGCTTGTAAGCTTTAACAGCCATTACTTATTCACCTTTCCAGGAGTATGAGACAAACCTACGGTTTTTCTCATCGCACCTTCTGCAGTAAATCCAGATTCACTTCGTGAACCGGTGCTGCTCTTTTCCCTCAGTAAGGAGTTGGAATATACCATTACTTGCTCTCCTCAAAGACGGGAATGTTATCACCCTCTTTAATCGTTACATAGGCCCGCTTAGTATCTTTTCTGAAGCCATCAATCGGCGCCACGCGTTTTTGCACAGAGCTCTTTTTCTTGCCCTTGTTCACAGAAATTCGTACGCCAGTCACTGTCACGTCGAACTGTTCTTCAACAGCTTCTCTCACAGTCATCTTGGTAGCCGTCATCGGCACCACGAAGACATAGGTATTGTTCTCAGACAGCAGGAAGCTCTTTTCGCTAATCTTCGGAATCAGTGGCATGTGGGTTGCGTCCATTATTTCGCACCTCCGAGCCATTCTTTGATGATTTCAAGTGATTTTTTGGACACAATGACTGAATCTGCGTTCATAATGTCGTAGACGTTCAAATATGACGCCTGGGTAACTTTGAGCTTTTGTATATTCCTCGTTGCACGATCAATATTCTCAGTCTTTTCCTCAACTACGATAAGGATTCTTCTGGTTGCGCCAATCTTGTCTAGAAGCTTGGCTGTTTCACTTGTCTTGCCATCTTTCACGTCAAAGCCTTCGATAACACTTAGTTTTCCAGCTTCAGCCGACAGAGTTAGCGCCTGACGCAAGGCCTTTTTGCTGGCTTTCTTTGAAAGCTTCTTCGAATAGTTTTCTTCGCCAGTTGGGCCGAAAGTTATTCCGCCGCCGCGCCATATAGGGCTACGAATAGAACCATGCCTTGCACGACCTGTGCCCTTTTGCTTCCAAGGCTTTCGTCCGCCGCCGCGTACATTACCCCTAGTAATAGTCTTTGCGTTGTTCGAGCGACCATTAGCTAGGTACAGCTCGTAGGCTTGTTTTAGAAGCACGTGACTGTCTACCTTCTCTGAAAAAACTTCCTTAGGTAGGGTAGCTGCAGTTGCGCTTTTGCTGCCAGTTTTGGAGTAAGTCGCTACAGACATTATTTCGTCCCTCTCACTGTCACATAAGACTTACGTGGGCCGGGGATAGCACCCTTAATACCCAGAATATTGTTCTCTTCGTCGACAAGTGCGATAGAAAGGCCGCTGGTAGTCACTTGCTCTGCGCCCATCTGTGAGGCCATTTTCTTACCTCTGAAGACTTTTTGAGGGTACATCGAGCCGATTGAACCAAGTCGTCTAACGACGCCGTTACCACCATGACTCGAAGCACTTGTTTTGAAATTGTATTTCTTCACAACTCCTGCAAAACCTTTACCTTTGCTCACACCGGTAACTTTAACCTTGTCGCCTTCAACAAACTCAGAAACATTAAAAGAGTCGCCAACGGCGACTTCTTCATCGGTTCTAAATTCTCGGATAATCTTTGGGGTAACTTTTGCGTTCTTCAGATGATTTACTTGTGGTTTGTTCGTGTGCTTTGCCTTACCGTAGCCCATTTGTACTGCCTTGTAGCCGTCTTTTTCGTCGGTCTTTACCTGAGTAACGGTCACGGGGCCAGCCTGTATCAGCGTAACATTAACAACCTCTCCGTCTTCGCGGATGATACTGGTCATTCCTAGTTTTTTACCGATAGTGGCTTTCACTGATTTCGTCTCTCTTTAAGCGTTAAAAAAATTGGTTCCTGCTGGTTCCCACTAGTCGGGCCTTTGCATTTACCAATTCCAAAACGACGTTTTGAAAACTACCGAGCGATTTTAACAAATAAATATATAGAGGTCAACCCCGAGTTACAATCTAGACGGCAGAAGCTAGAATCTAATAAATCCAAACCAAAGAAATAGAGAATACGTTTCCAGGGGAATCCCCTGGAAACTCCCTTGATAACGTTTAGGGCATATCGAAGATCACATTAATCTGCGATTATGACTGTCAACATCTATTCCAGCCGGTTTCAATTCATTGAACTCAACTGGAATAGGACAGACAGATGTGGCGAGAAAAGGGCGAGGTGGGGATGAGTTGGCGCCGGAGCGACCAATTCAGAGCCCCCGCTCCCTATCGGCCCCGCTCCTTGACGAAACCATCGCGTGCCCATAGAGCACTCTTGAGCCCGACCAGCACAAGAACGACTCCAGTGCCAACACTAACGATCATGTCGATCCACATGTTGCCAAATCCAGGCTCAACAACGCCAAACTTGAACCATGGGTCGAGAATGCTGATAGCCCCGTATGCCACCATCAAGACGGCGATAATTACCCAGGCTCCATACATTACTTTCCTCATCTTCATCCTTTCTTTTGTTTCTTCTCTTTCCGAACTCGCACTTCCGCCACCAACCATGCCAGGGTGAAAATTGGAAACAGAATATATGTACTCACCGTCCACGACCATGCAAAAACTGTGAACCAAGGCTCTGAGTTGATCAGATTCCCAAGACCCAAAGAACCAGTGCTCAGCGCAACGATAAATGCCAGCCCGCCGTAGAAATGCTTTTCGTTGATACTCACTTCTCCGACACCCTCTTCGTGTCCAAGTACCTCGCTCTCGTCTGCGTTTTCCATCGCACCTACCAGCACATTGGCCTCTACCACACTGGTCGGCATTTCAGAATCACCAATGTCTGAGCTGAGAACTAGTGCCATTGGCAACCGTCTTTTTCTTCGTGACCCTCTGAACCAACCGAATATTCTCATGTCAACCCTTCTCTTTCTCGCATTCGTTTTCCTGCCTACTAAACGCACCTTTGGATGCACTAAATAGACAAGAAAACCTTTCATCTGTCTGTCAAAAAACAACAGTAACTTCGGAAAGCCACCATATGGCTATATTCCACCACAAATAGTTGACTTCTCCAAGCATAAGCAACTCATTGCGGTTACCGACATCGTAAAACCAATTGTCCTTCGCTTATGCGCTGGCGTGACGCACTAACAAGCCAATTAAATGCACTCCACTAACTCAGACCAACAACAGTCAGTTCTACCACCAAGAAACTTCCTCACTGTTCACGACATCAGATTTAAATCTGATGTCTGTAAGTAATTATGTTATATTTGTTTTACAGATGTATTTTTATGTAGTTATATAATTAATTATATAACCCTGTTTTATGAGTGTTACTGCTCAAACCCAGTTACAAATTATTCAAATCTACAATTTAGTCGACTTACGGCAGAGCATCCACCTCGACTAACAGAGGCCAAGGATTGGGCAAACAGCTTCCCAAAGTTATCGACTGCTGTTGCATAACGTATGCTAAGTTGCCCGCTGCTGAACATTGACTGTGTCCAAGCCCAAGCCAATGCCCAAGCTCGTGGTTTATAACCATGTGTCTGTAGTCCCGAAGACTGCCACCTGTGTCATTCCAGGCAGCTGTCGCACCGTCCCAACGGTCTTGGTTGATAATCACATATCTCCCCGAACGGCAACTCCAGTCAGAACTACAACCAGCAATTGTGTCTAGAACGCTGGCTTCAGATATAACCAAGCTAAAATCGCCACCACTGGCTACTTGGCTAAAGCTTAGTCCACCCTGCACCCATCCCCTCGGGTCGTTCATTGTCTCGCCAGCGAGTGTCGCAAACTCACCACTGTTGGCAGTGATCGCACCCCATTCCAAGACTTCATAGGTAAACGAGCGGTAATTTCCAAGTGTTGGTTTGGAGGCTATTTGTTCGAACTTGTCTTTAGTCCCAAGCACTTCGGCACTTTCCACCTGCTCACAGAGTGGCACTATGTTCTTGCATTCATCGACAGCCAGTACTGGCGTATCTCCAATTAGCGCGCCAATAGTTATGATAGACACATAGCCAAGCCCAAACAGCACTAACCACCAATTAGTAACGAACTTCCCGATTTCATTCTTCTTCATCAAAGTAAGATGCCAACCGGCAAATAAAAGCTAAGTACCATCGCCAGCAGTAGAACTACATACTCTATTTTGCGATCGATTGCGAAATGCTCGTGCCGAGCGAAGAAAAGCCCGGCGGCAAAGCCTAGTGGGATGCTAATGGTAGCTTCGCCTGACCCAACCCCGACGAGCCTTACCCACATTGCCCCAAGCAAGAAGTAAAAAACCAGCTTCATGAAAAATACCGAGTCCTTCTCCACAGGCTGAGCAGTCTTCTTCTTTCTTGTATTCTTCTTTGTTTTCCTTTTAGCCATGAGCGTAATTATATCACTTGCCAATCATAATCGTTTGGAAGTCGTCATCACTTCTGTCTCCGTAGACCCACACTTCTAGTCCATTTTCAATCCGCACCTCGTTTGGCACCACAGACCTAGTGAACGAGAAGTACTCTTCGAGCCAATTATCCTCTGGGATAATATCCTTATAGTATTCCAGGTTACGTACGTGAAACTCTACTGAAAATGCTCCGCTTTGCTCGCGAACTGTTAGAGCTTCAATCTCACATTCATTGTAATTGCGGAATTCTTCATACTCATCATCCTCAGAGTAGTCTAGATAAGGAAACCAAAGTGGTCGATATCGATATGTACTTAGATAATCTGGAGACCATTCAAACCCTAACACATCAGAATATTTGGGTCTTAGTGAGACAGGTTGTGGAACATGTTCAGACATGTTTACATCTTAATTTCAGCATCACACCCCGCTGGTAGGTTTAGATTCATCAACGCATCAATCGTCTTAGGTGTTGGGTCACTAATATCGATAAGACGTTTGTGGACACGCATCTCAAAAGCTTCGCCGCCTTTTTTGTAGACGTGAGGGCTTTTGATGACCGTATATGTACTTCTGCGTGTTGGTAAAGGGATAGGGCCGGAGATAGTGGCTCCTGTCCTTATCGCAGTATCGATAATCTGCTTGGCAGATTGGTCAATGATGCGGTGATCATATGCTTTAAGACGGATGCGAATCCGTTGTTTTTCGTTCTTTTTGGCTTCAGCCATAATAAATTGTCCTTTCTGGGCGTAATCCCAGCGGGTGTTGTAACATCTTCTAGGTCTCGCCCAGGCGACTTTTAGTCAACACATTAGTTTGTAAAGATAAAATAACACAGAGGTCACTCTCTGTAAAGCTAAACGCTACTCGTAGTCGTAATCGTCACGGTTCAAGGGCGCTTCCATTGGTAGTTTGCCGTATAGCTCTTCATGTCTAGTTTCATCCGAGGACGGTTCGATAATTACAACAACCTCTTCACCCCTCACTAACTTAAATAAAGCCTCAACACTTAAATCAGCCATTTCCTCACGTGTCATTCGGCGGTCTTCGTCAGTCGCTATGCACTCTGCATGGAGCCAGACCCGATCCTCTTTTGAAAATCTTTCACTCATAAACTTAGAGTAACATAATTCTCACAACCAAAAAGAGCGACTTTTGCCGCCCTTTTTCTAGAATCTAACTTCTGCCGTCTAGAATCTATTTTGTGATTTTTGTCACGACACCAGCACCAACAGTTCGTCCACCCTCACGGATAGCGAACCTAAGACCTTCGTCCATGGCGATAGCTGCAAGCAGTTTCACCTTGAAAGTGACGGTGTCACCAGGCATAACCATTTCTTTGTCTTTTGGCAGTTCAACTTCACCAGTTACATCTGTAGTTCTAAAGTAGAACTGAGGCTTGTAACCTTTGAAGAAAGGCGTGTGTCGTCCACCCTCTTCCTTTGAAAGGATGTAAACTTCTGCATCAAATTCTGTGTGTGGAGTAATAGAACCAGGCTTCGCAAGCACTTGACCACGTTCAATGTCGTCGCGCTCTAGACCGCGTAGTAGGATTCCTACGTTGTCGCCAGCTTGTCCTTGGTCTAGATTCTTTTTAAACATCTCTACGCCAGTAACAACAGTTTTTTGAGTGTCGCGGAGACCAACAATCTCAACCTCTTCGTTAATCTTGACAACGCCTAGCTCAATACGACCAGTAGCAACTGTGCCGCGGCCTTTGATTGAGAAAACGTCTTCGATTGGCATTAGGAAATCTTTGTCTAGCTCTCGTTTTGGCTCTTCGATGTATTCGTCCATAGCTTTCACAAGCTCCATGACGTTGTCCATCTCTTTTTCGTCGCCCTCAATTGCCTTAAGGGCTGAGCCCTTAATGATTGGTACGTTATCGCCGTCGTACTCATATTTGGTTAGCAGTTCGCGAACTTCAAGCTCGATAAGCTCAACCAGCTCGGCGTCTGCCATGTCCATCTTGTTTAGGAAAACTACAATCTTTGGTACACCAACCTGACGTGCAAGCAAAACGTGCTCGCGGGTCTGTGGCATAGGGCCATCAGCTGCTGAAACAACCAAGACAGCGCCATCAATCTGGGCTGCACCAGTAATCATGTTCTTTACGTAGTCGGCGTGCCCAGGCATGTCGACGTGTGCATAGTGACGATTCTCTGATTCGTATTCCTGGTGAGAAGTAGCAATGGTGATGCCACGCTCTTTTTCCTCAGGTGCATGATCAATTTCGTCATACTTAACTGCTTTGTTTACATCGCTAGGAAGTCTCTTAGCGAGGGTGACTGTGATAGCCGCTGTAAGCGTGGTCTTTCCGTGGTCAACGTGACCCATGGTACCAACGTTTACATGAGGCTTGCTTCGATCAAAATCTGCCATTTTAATCTCCTTAAAAAATAATTAATTTAATTTCATCTTATAGCGCAAGTTAAAAACACCTCACGCGAGATACCAGAAGATTATAGATAATTCATCTGTTATTGTAAAGCTTAAATTGGCTGTTATAGGTCAACAGCTAACACCTCTCGTACCCTTTCGAGGCACTCATCTAAAAACTCCTCATACTCTTTATCGCTCATAGGTGGCATAACCTCTTCAGATTGCTGAGACGTTATTCGCAGACCCAAATTGTCATGACCAAGTCTATCAAAGGTTAAGTGTAAGTCTTTAATCCTCTTGTCACCACGCGCTTCTTTTCTTACTCGAGTTTGTAATCTGTTTAGACCATTTGGCGAGTACACCTCATTGAATGCAGTTACGTCTGAACATCCAAATGGTTGCTGCGCATTAGTCATTATGAAAAGTGCAATCAAGCTCTTTTTGTATTCTATTGGTGAATAATTACCATTTTCGTCAAGACTCATCTCGATCAACAATATTTCGAGCATACTAAAATCACGTGCTTCACCTCCAACATTAATAGACACGACCTTTTCAAATTCTTTAGTCATATAGAGATACTATACCATATAATTAAACATTCTGTGCGTAATCTCAGCTGAGCCTCTAACTTGGGTGTAGTTCATAAGCTCTTATCGAGAAATGAAGATAGCTGGATGAATAATACTGCTACCTTTGCCTTGCAGATAAAACTTATGAAATGCGTCAAGAGCACAGCTGGAGCAAGTTGCTTTGATGCTTGGCAGAGCTATGTGGCCAGAGGATTAGCTACTCGTTTTTAGCTATAATTGCTTCGGCAACGTTTGCTGGAACTTCGCCGTAGTGATCTAGCTCCATAGTTGAGCTGGCACGACCCTTGGTCATAGAACGAATATCTGTAGTGTAGCCAAACATTTCTGCAAGTG
>CAZOFP010000002.1:0-7601 GCA_964579475.1 uncultured Candidatus Saccharibacteria bacterium
TCTTCGAGTACCAGGCAGGCTGGGGGATTGGCGATGGTGAGCTATCGATAATCGGAGAAGGCGGAACTCCGTCGTCCGATACATCGGTATCGTTCTACGGTAGCGATGACCTTCCGTTCTCGATCTGGGCTTACAACCCAGTCAGCGAGCTCACGTCCGAGCCAATCACAATAACGGAAGCCATGCTTCCTGACTGTGAGTCGACACCGACTCCGACGACAACCACGACGGAGCCACCAACAACGACAACCACAACCGTGGCACCGACAACAACAACGACAGAGGTCACCACGACCACTGCGCCGGAAGACACGACAACCACGACGGTTGCCGACACGACGACGACAACCAAAGCGCCGCCGAGCACGACAACGACAGAGAGCACCGATGACACCTTGCCGGTCACAGGACCAGCGAACGTCGAATCGGTTGGATGGATTTCCCTGGTCCTTCTCCTCGTTGGAGCATCACTCCTTGGTGGAGCAACAATCATCGGGAGGATGAAAAGCTAGCCAACAACCTACGGGTGTCTACACCCTCCTCTAGAGCTTAAGCTCTAGAGGAGGGTCTCACCCTTCACCTCTCGTTTGTAGTCAACTTTGAAGCTAACGCTTCGAAACCCAAAGATTATCCATCTGACTACACAAACTTTTGAGTAGACGTTAGCTTCTCTTCACTAGAGGATTTAACGCCAGCCCAAAAGTAACTAACTACCAACAACAGCCAAAAAGCCTCAATGAATCTCCGCGAGTTAACACTCGCGGTATCTTCTTGACTCGCATCCGTGCTACGCACGAATCCGTCCGCCTTTAGGCGGACAATGCTTACCCGCGAGCTTACGCTCGGGGTATGCGCGACACCCAATCAAAACTTCCAAACCTTAAACTCACACAGAACTCAAATCCACCACCTCCAACTACTTCAGAATTAATTCTGAAGTCATAATCGAAGTGGTGTCATCAAATTTTCGCCCAGTTGTCCAGGGTTGGACCCTGGACACATACTCTGGATGCTTTCTTTATTTTGAACATTGTAGCCAACTTTGAAGCTAACGCTTCGAAACCCAAAGATTATCCATCTGACTGCATGACTTTTGCATAAACGTTTGCTTCTTTGATTGATGAAGTAAGGAATTTGGCGTCAGTACAAAAAACAAGCAACCAGACCTCTAGCTTCAATACGCCCATTCAAAGAGCTGAGAGTTAATAGCTTAAGAACTCCAATAAACAATTTGTTTCAATAATGACTGGTAAATGAAATTTAATAAATCCACTCACTCCTCCACCGACTTCAGAATTAATTCTGAAGTCGTAACGAAAGAGATGACTGTCTTGTGGGGGTTAGGCACAGCGAAAAACTATCGTTTCGGGGCGTCCTTGATGACAATGGTTTTGTCCTTTTCCTCAAAAACAACTCGCTGCCCTTGCTGCCACCGAAGATTGCGAATCATATTCACCGGAACAGTAATAGTGTAAGCACCTGTACTGTTCTTCTGTATTACCCTTTCGTTCCAGTATTCATATCTTTTAGTCGCCATTCTTTCACTCCTTCTGCTTGCACCCGCAAACAATAATCTTAATTTAGCCGATTTTATCATGACTTCAGAATTATTTCTGATTTAATTCTGAAGTCAAAGAAAAACAACGACAAACCTGCTCGCTACTACCTCACGTCTACGCTGCTGTGCTCTACCATACTGGTCCGCAGTTGACACAACCTCGTAACAGTCACGTTGCATGAAGTGTACACTTAAGTTATACTTTTAGAGTAACTTGAAGGAAATTATTTATGACTATTATCGGGCTAAAAGAACTGCGCCAAAATGCCGGCAAGATTGCCGAGCGTGTCCAAAAAGGTGAACGTTTCACTGTAGTTAAACGTTCCAAACCAGTTTTTTCGATTATACCTGCTGAACCAGAGTCAAATCTAGACGATACCCGCGACTGGACGAAAAGATACGTTTCTGAACATCAGAAAGCTTTTGATGAACTAGCGAATAAATAATGAACGTTAAATACCTAACCGCTCAAGAGATTGTGGTAATTAACAAAATTGTAATAAACATGTCTGGTGGAAGTGTCGGGGTTAGGGATTCTGTACTTTTAGAGTCAATATCTCATAAACCCCAGACTAGTTTTGGTGGTAACGACCTCTACCCCGACCTCTTCCTCAAAGCTGCAGTTCTATATGAAGCTCTAATTAATTATCACGTTTTCGTTGATGGAAATAAACGAACTGGTCTTGCAGCAATGGTGCGATTCCTGAATGTTAACGGCCATAAACTCAAGGTTACTAACAAACAAATGGTCGCTCACCCCATTCACGTTGCAACAGAAAAGCTCGACCTAGCTGAAATAGCAATTTGGATCAAAAAACACGCCAAACAAATCTAGAATCGTAAGAAATCCAAATAGTTGCTAGGTGATTACATAAACTTGACTTTCTCGCACTTTTCTGCTATATATTATAGTAGTAACTAACTAAAACAAAAATGCCCCAAAAAACAAACAACCAACTAAATACCGACCTTGCTCATGATGAGCGAGGATCTGTTACTGTCTCTGTACCGCACCCTAACCTGCCGCATGTTCGGCTTCACACGCCCGCACCATTAATAAATTTGTTCGGCTGGTTAAAATCGCTAACCGCCGAACAATATATTGTTTTTCTGGCTATTTTTTCTCAGGTGTTTCTTGCGGTGTATTTGGCTAATTTCCTACTACCAAAAAACGCTAACTACTCATTCGCTAGCTCTACTTGCTCGAACAATTTTTTGGTTTTGCCTCGCTTGCACCGCACTAGTGCACTTAGCGATTACCGGCTAGTGGCAAGTGGTGGGCTTAAGATCGCTGGCTACCCTGTAACGGCAACTTCTACCTGTCTAGTGCCTTCCAACGCGCCGTCCTCTGGCACGCAAACAGTAAAGCTTAGCCTAGCTTTCTTGCCGTTCTTGAGCCAGCAAATTTCGGTGGCTACTCCTGCTCTGCCATCTGTTACAAACGTAGAGACCGTTACGAAAATGCCGACAAACGTACCAGCGACTTTCACACTCGACCAAGCAGACGAAACATTCACCTACAAGCTCCTGGCAAACGACAAGTCCTCTGACTGCCTGCTAAAAGACAAGGAGCTTTCGTGTAGCACCGACAAGCTTAAACTAAAACAATCAACCAAATATGACTTCAAGCTGGAAAGACATTTTGCCGGCGCTACAGTAGAGACATTGTTTGAAAAAAGCATCACCACGATTGACGCTATAACTGTTAGCAACTCTTCGGTAAAGGAAGGTCAGATAATCTACGACCAAACCAAGTCTATAACCACCACTTTCTCCAAAGTTCTGGAAAGCTATGACCAGGTTAAACTGACAAACCTTGCAACAAACAAGACTGTTCCAGTAACGACGATCATCGAGGGTAAGTCATTAACCGTAACTGCCACGGACGACCTTCCCCGTCAGACAAACTTTGCCCTATCCATAGCTCAGGTCGTCGCGCCAGACAAAAGCTCGCTGGCGAGTAGCTACACGCTCAAGTTCTCTACATCTGGTGGGCCAAAAGTACTGTCTACATCCATTGCCAGCTACGGAGTCTATACTTCTTCGAACATCACCTTGAATTTTGATTCACCCATTGCTAGTAATCAAAACGTTGTAGAATACGTTACATTGACTACTGGTAATCAAGCTGTTCAGGTTAGTGTTTACGCAAACGGAAACACCATTACCATCAACCCCGCCGCAAACCTGCCTGCTTGCACCGCATTTACGGTTCGAGTAATAGACGGCCTAGCTAGTACCTATGGCATTACTGGTGACTCGGCCTGGAGTATGAATTCTCGCACCATCTGTCGCACAGAGTCTGTCATCGGCACTTCGGTACTTGGAAGAAGTATTGTTGCCTACCGCTTCGGCAACGGGCCGAGCAAGATTATCTTGTTTGGCAACATGCATGGTAACGAAGCTAGTGGCAAATACACGCTCGACTCACTTGTAGACGAACTTGAAGCTAAATTTAGCCAAATTCCTGCCAATCGCACCGTCATCGTCATCCCGACAATCAACCCGGATGGCCTGGTGGCAGGTAATCGCTATAATTCTCGTCAGGTAGATTTGAACCGCAATTTTCCAGATGTAGACTGGCAAGCCGACGTCAAAGTTGCTGGTGGTGAAACCCTCAAAAATAATGGCGGCACCGCTCCACTCTCCGAACCAGAAGCTGCTACGCTGGCAAATTTTATTCAGTCACAAAGCCCACGATTGATTATTTCCTACCACGCGGTTGGTTCGTTCATTATCGCTAACGAAGCTGGTGATTCAGCGGCTCTAGCCGGTACATATTCTAGCCTGAGCAATTATTGGGTGGCCTCGCCTTCACAGGTTGGTGACCTTCTTGACTACCAAATTACCGGCACGCTAGAAGGCTGGGCAGCCAATATCTTGGGCGTTCCCACTCTTGTTATTGAGCAATCAACTTACTACGGCAACGAACTTTACTCTCAGCGTGATGCCATGTGGGCCATGGTCAATCTGCCCTAATTCTCTAAACTGCAACTAAAGCTTTACCAATATTCACAGCCGTATCTTCGAGGTTTTTTGGTATGATGCTTATTGTAAAAGCGTGGGAAATATTCGAGCCTCCTGCTCGTAACAAAAAAATGAACGAAGAAGATCAAAGAAACGCCAATCTACTAGGCGAACTAAACGGTGTAATACGCAAGTACGCCCAGCAAGGCATACCTATGAGCGCCATCCGAAAGGGGTTGCTTAAAGCTGGCTGGCCAATAGAGCTTGTCAAATATTCCACCGACTCGTACGAGAGAGCTCATTCAAAACTCAAGACCAAGAAAAAAGCCGTCAAGACTGATTTTGACACCTGGTTGAACAAGTACCAAAAGCGGGCAATACCAGCAGTGTCCGTCGTTGTCGTGCTGAACATCATTGGTGCAGCGATTATGCTTCTGAAGCCTTGGCCGACCAAAATCCTAGCTGACTCCGTGTTTGGCAACGTACCAGCACCAGGCTTCTTGGAACCATACACTGGTACAAGCACGCTAATCCTGTGGACTTCAGGCATGACACTGCTATTGTTCATTTTGGGGGCGCTTTTTGGTACCGTGCGTGACTATTTCTTGCTAAAGATTGGCTTCTGGCTAAATAAAGGTGTGAAGCAGGAATCATTCAGGCACATTCTCCACCTGCCCATGTACCATAAAGGACGCCTAGCTAAAGGAGACTACGTCTATCGTCAAAATGTCGTGACTAACAGCTTGTCAGACCTTGTTCTTGGAACTACGTCATCAATTATTCAGTCGGTCGTTATGATTATCGGCGTTTTGATTATTATGCTTCTGTTCAGCGTCCAGTTAACACTCATAACCGTCGTGCTGATACCGCTACTTTTTGTAACTATGCGGGTCATTGGCCCGAAGCTTGGTGGCTATGCGCAGAGTCTTACGGAAAACTCTTCCGAAACGGCCGCTCTCATAAATGAATCGATAGACAACACCGAAACGGTTCAGTCGTTCACGCTTGAGACCAAGCTCCTAGGCAAGGTTGTGGCGCTGTGGGACAAGAGTTACGAACTACGCAACAAGCTTCTGCTGTGGGGTGACCTGCTTACTAATACCAACGGACTACTCATTGTAATCTCTACGGCTGCAGTCATGTATTTTGGGGGTGTTGCCGCACTTGAAGGCACTATGACTCTTGGTAAATTGCTTATCTTCATGACCTACATGTCCTACCTGCTGGGTCCTGTCGAAAACCTTATCGAACAAGTGACTTCGCGCAACCAAAAGAAGATAGACGTAAACAGAATTTATGAAGTCATGACCGACCACGAAGGTGTCGAAGATCTTCGTTCCGACCACCCGATGCCTGTTGGAATAAAAGGCAATATCGAGCTTAGAAACATAACTTATTCTTATGGTGACACACCTATTTTCGAGAATCTTAATATGACCATTCCAGCTGGTCAGAAAATAGGCATCATCGGGCCTAGTGGTGGCGGTAAAAGTACGATTTTAAAGCTTATACCCCTATTTATCGAACCCGATTCAGGGAGTGTTTTCATCGACGACATCGACACTCAAACCGTATCACTAAAAAGTCTGCGACGGAATATCTCTTGGGTGGCGCAGACGCCTCAGCTATTCACCGATACTATCTTGGGCAATATCCGTGACGGTGACACCGAAAGAGAGATAACCCAGGAAGAGATACGGGAGGCTGTAGTTGTGTCCAATGTAGCCGAGTTTGTAACCCAGATGCCCCTAGCGCTTGCTACGCCAGCTGGTGAGAACGGCGGCAGTCTTAGTGGAGGCCAGAGACAACGAGTTTCCATAGCCCGTGCGTTGGTCAAAAATTCGTCCATCATCTGCCTAGACGAGCCGACAGCCGCCCTGGACGCCAAAAGCGAGAACTACATCAAAGATTCTCTACAGCAGATGATTCAAGGCAAGACCGTGTTGATGGTTACTCACCGCAAGGCTCTGCTAGCACTAATGGACACTGTGTTCGTACTTGATAAAGGCACCCTGACTGATGTCGATGAACTTGGTGGCCTTAGTCATTATCTAGCCCAGCTGGAAGGTATTGAAGATGCAAATGCCGAACAAAGCATCGAGGCAGAGAAGGCTTCACAAGACACTCAAGACAACCTCGTCGATGACGCTCTTGCGCGATCACACACTATAATAAACGCAGAGTCTGAAAATAATACACCACCTCCTCAATTAGCCCCCGAACAAGAGCCCTCTACTCTGAGCCCGCACACTATCGTAGACCCGAACTACGCGCCTGGCGCTATGTCTGAAGCCGCTCAGCCCGCTCCGGTGCCACCAACCCAAGATTCTGTAGACGATAACTCTCAGGAAGACTCTGACGACGACGAAATTGTAGTGGATCTACATAAAAAATAATTTTTTAGACTGGTTTGTTTCAAGCATTTACTTAGGAGTCGAATTCTTAGCTGCATCAGCGCCACTACTCTTTGAAGAAGCGGAATTCGTGGGCATTATACTGCCGTTCATACCACCCTCACCAGCTATTCCACCAGGTGTAGATGGTGGTGCGATTTCGCCAATTATCGTGTCAGTTGCAGCGTCGTAGCCTGGCCTGCGAATACCACTTGCTTCCATGGCAGCAAGCTCTTTCTCCTTCGAGTCAGCAGCAGGATTAACCGTAGAGCCCGGTATAGCTGGCATTAAATCTATCCAATTCGGCCCTTTGTCGGCAGCCTTGGCGGTAGCTTTACCGCTATTTAGCGGCTGGATAGTTCTTCTTTCCATTACCCTGCTGGCGGCATTTGCCGCATCTTGAAGAATAGCTTCTGCTATTTCTTCATCTGTGGTGGGATTGTCTATCATTTAATGTTGCTTCTAGAAGAACTTAGGTTTACTGCCACTGCTTCGTCGCCTAGGAGTTGTTCTTGGTCTGGATGGTTCAGAGGCGCTAGACGGTGCAGGAAGCGCATATGGAATATCTACGATGTCTTTTACACTACCGCCAAATTTCGGTGGATCTATATTACCTACAACAACTTTGTCTGAGCCAGCGCGAGAGGCTGTTGGAGTTATAGGTCTAATAGTACTGCCACTTG
>CAZOFP010000002.1:7701-8406 GCA_964579475.1 uncultured Candidatus Saccharibacteria bacterium
TCGTCTAGCTTTAGACTTTTCTGTGGAGCGATTTGGGATAGCGGATAGCTTTGGTGGCATAGGTGACTTTGTTAAATCGTCATCTGAGCCAGCGCGAGAGATTGCTGGAGTTTTAGGCCTTGTGGTGGCGTCATCTGAGCCAGCGCGAGAGGCTGTTGGAGTTATAGGTCTAATAGTACTGCCACTTGAACCACTAACGTTACCTCGTCTAGCTTTAGACTTTTCTGTGGAGCGATTTGGGATAGCGGATAGCTTTGGTTCAGGTGATCTGGTTGAGGCATCGCCTGATGCCACACTCGCTTTAATTCGTGAACGATCAGGATTACGTGAGTCAACTAGCTGTCCCAGGCTATCATCATAGGCACTTCCCATTACCCTACTGGCAGCATTCGCAGCATCTTGAAGAATAGCTTCTGCTATTTCTTCATCTGTGGTGGGATTGTCTGTCATTTAATGTAACACCCTAGTAAGGTCCACCATGGTGACTACTATCCCTACTTCTAATTTCTCTCGATTTTTTTGAACTAGGGGAACTAGACGGCGCAGGAAGTGCGGGAGGAATGTCGACGAACTCTCTTGCGCTACCACTATATTTTTGTGGTTCCACACTGCCAACGACAGTTTGTGACCCTGTGGAAGCATCGTCTGAAGCGGCGTTAGAGACTGCTCTGGGTGGCTCACTGGATGGCTTATTAAAAGTAACAC
>CAZOFP010000002.1:8506-59691 GCA_964579475.1 uncultured Candidatus Saccharibacteria bacterium
CTGAAACTGAATTAGACTCATTGGCAACACCCGGTACGTCTGCCATCCCTGGTACGACAGTTTGTGGCCTTGTGGAGGCATCGTCTGAGGCGGCGTTAGAGACTGCTCTGGGTGGCTCACTGGATGGCTTATTAAAAGTAACACCATTTATTCCAGAACCCTCAATTCTTTCGCGTGTTCCGTCTGGATTGTCTGAAACTGAATTAGACTCATTGGCAACACCCGGTACGTCTGCCATCCCTGGTACAGAGCCGGAAGGGTCACCCATGAAACTAATACCTTTAGTTGAAGGTGTTTTAAATAAATTGATAGGTTCAATTCCTGTATCATCGGCAGGGTGTGGAGCACTGCGCCCCGATGTAGCATCACGCATTATTTGTCGTTGCTCGTCCGTCAATCCTGCTTCTGAAGAACCAGGTGTTGAGGTGTCACGCCCTGATGTAGCATCACGCATTATTTGTCGTTGCTCGTCCGTCAATCCTGCTTCTGAAGAACCAGGTGTTGAGGTATCGTCTTTTACTATACCTTTGCTTGTCTCAACAGCCCTGTCGAAAATAGGGTCTCCAGATGACCCATCGATGCCAACTGGGTCAATACCGGCAATAATTCCATTCAACTCGTCTTCTTGCTCTGGATTAATAGCTTTGTTGCCGTCGTAAATCTGCAGAAACCCATTTTTCTGTTTGAAGCCAAAATTCGTACCATTTTCTTCGTTGTATTTATCTAAAGCAGCCTGTATAACCTCTTTCTCGCTCCCAGCCTGGACTTCTTTCGCTACAGCCCATGGTCGACGATCGTCGTTATGATCTACGTTTAAGTTACCGCCAGATTGTGTGCCGCCGAACACTGATTCAAGCGCCACATTTATACTAGTCTGGTTGCCTTTAGCTCCAGTCTGTTTAGTGATCTCTTTAAATGATTTATTAATGCCTTGTTCTAGAGCGCCTACTGAGAACTCTTGCTCGGTACCGTTAATTGCTACGGTCGTTTTCTTATTTTTGGGCATATCTGCGCCTTTTTCGCTACTCTCAAAGAGCTCGGTAGCTTCTCCGTATGATGCCTGCAAGCTGCCGGCAAGCTCAAATGCTTTGCGTGCATCGTCTTTTGACATAGCACCAATACTTATAGAGCCTTGACCATCTCCTTCGCGGTATTTACTGGTTAAATCTTTTGATTCTGCTACTAGGTTTAGGAGCCCTTCATTAGCTTTACTAACATCACCTCCGTCATTCCCTAAAAAAGATAGCCGAGCCGAAACTATCTTCTCTATTCCCTCGTACACTGAGGTCAACGCTTCGAGTAGACTCTTGAAATTATTAGTAGATAAATCCATTTTGTTCTCCTAATTTTTGTTTTTGACGATATGTCTATCGTAAACATTAGCATGATAATTATATAAAAACAAACAAAACAACCTCTCTTAGCACTTGACTTTTTATTCTTTTTATAGTTTTATAGGTGTATGTCAAGATATAGAGAGTTTGCAGCTGGAGTTTCTTTAGCATTAGCTTTGAGTTCGTGCTCAGCAGTAACGGCAGAAAATGAAGCAATAAACAATCCCACTACAACCATAGAAACTAACTCCGCTACGACAAACGAGAGTGCTGCTTCGATAACTCAGACTACACAGCCTGAGGCATTGCTTAGTCCTGAAGAAAAAGCAAACGAACGTGTTCAAGAGCTTTTTGAAGAATATGTCGGTAAATTAGCTTGCGCTACCTCTGCTATTAATTCAAGGGAGGATGAAGATTTGGGTTTTAGTGAACTCGGAGATGTTATTGTTGCTCGCACCGACACCAATACCACTCCTCCAGAAATCCAAATGTCTGAATGGTTAATAGAAGAAGCAACAAACGATGAGTTTGCAAGGTATATTACTCATGAAATATTTCACGCCTGTGCCCTGGGTCTTCTCACTCCTGACCCACCGATAACTTTACCCTCTGGAGATGTAATTATTAGTTATGAAGGCTTTACAATAAAATTTGATTCAATAACCATCTCCGGCCCAGACGTCACTAGTTTTGGTTTGCCAGAGGAAGGTGCAGCTGAATTGGTGACTAAAGTGCTTAAGGGTGATACTTCCAGCGAGACCAAGTCATATAAAGCAATCTACAATGTTACGAAAAAAATAGTAGAAGAATCAGGGTTGTCACTTGAAGAAGTAGCAATAATGGCAGCTGAAGGTAAATTACCTACATTTTTTGCAGATTACTATGGCGTTACTGAAGCTACGCCAAGTCAGATCCTAGATGTTATCTTAGAATATCAAGATGCATACTTCGAACAGTAAGTTAATGTAGAATAAACTCACTGCTGGTTAGTTTTTATAATCTTACTTCTTGATATCTTAGGTGCGTGTTTCGGCGACGTCGATAGTAATACCTTGTTATACTTATTCAATGAGTTTATCCGTCGGCATAGTCGGTTTGCCCAATGTTGGCAAGTCAACACTTTTCAATGCCCTAACCAAAAACAATGTTCTAGCGGCAAATTATCCCTTCGCTACTATCGAGCCAAACACTGGAATTGTTCCTGTTCCAGATGAACGCCTAGCCAAGCTTGGTGAAATGTTCAGTTCCGCGAAAATCATACCGGCTACCGTGACCTTCATCGACATTGCGGGCATTGTTGAAGGTGCACATAAAGGCGAGGGTATGGGCAATGCATTTCTATCGCACATCCGCGAGACCGATGCTATAGCACAAGTTGTTCGTGCTTTTGAAGACGACGACATCCAGCACGTTCATGAAAAACTCGACCCTAAAAGTGACATCGACACCATTAACACCGAACTCATCCTAGCCGATCTTCAGACACTCGAAACTCATATGCCGAAGCTCATAAAGCAAGCCAAAGGCGACCCTAAAATGAAACCTGCACTTCAGGCACTCGAAGACTTAAAAGTCGAACTTGAAGCTGGCAAATTAGCTATAAACACTACTGTTGACCTAGGTTTATTGAATCACCTGAGCCTACTGACTGCCAAGCCATTTATTTATGTTTTCAACGTCGACGAAGAGACTATCGGCAACTTAGAAAAGAAGAAAGAGTTGGCATCTTTAGCTCCTACAAATAACGTGGTCTTTGTCAGTGCCAAATTAGAAGCTGAGCTCAGTGAACTAGATGAATCTGACGCAACAGAACTTATGAAGGAGTATAGTATCAACAAATCAGGTCTAGAGCGATTAAGCCACGTTGGCTACGAAACACTTAAGCTGCAGAGTTATCTAACTGCAGGCGAGAAAGAATCCCGCGCCTGGACGATAAAACAAGGCTCCACTGCCCCGCAAGCAGCAGGTGTTATTCACGGCGACTTCGAAAAGGGTTTCATTATGGCTGATATCGTAAGCTACGCCGATTTAGTAGCTGCCGGAAGTTGGAATGATGCCAAAACCGCCGGCAAGCTCCGCATGGAAGGCAAGGATTATGTTATGCAAGACGGCGATGTTGTGGAGTTTAAGTTTAGCAACTGAGTTATATGATTAATCATATAACTTTTAACTTATAAAAACGCTCTCTATTGCCTTTGTTACCGACGATTTTTGAATCAGCTTTGTTTACGATATTGAACAAGTTTTTTACCCAAGCTTCAAAGTCCTTCATCAACTCTCTGCGAATCGAATTATTTTTAATCACACCTCTGTTCTTCTGAGATTCTTTAGCTTCGAACTGAGGTTTGAACAATACAACGATTTCTGTATTTTTGTTGGCAATTTTAGCAATTCTCGGTAAAACTTTGCGTAGTGAGATAAACGATAAATCCATCAAAATCACATCAAAGTTTTCTGTCGGTTTGTAATTCAAAATATCTGTCTTTTCGTGCAGTTCTACTCGTGGATTATCACGTAATTTTGGGTGTAATTGGTTGGTTCCAAGCTCTACTCCAACAACTTTTATTGCGCCGCTTTGCAGGGAGTAATCTGTAAACCCACCAGTCGATGATCCGACATCCAGAACTGCCTTGTTTTTAAGATTCAACTTTAAGTCAGCTGCTACAGAGGCAAGCTTGTCACCCGCCCTTGATACGTACTTAGCGCTTTTCTCTTTCGACATATGATCCATCCCTAGTGTCTACAATTACATTGTCGCCTGTCTTGATAAAGATTGGTACCTGGACGATTGTGCCTGTTTCCAAATCAGCTTGTTTCATAACGGTTGACTGGGTGTCTCCCTTGACCACATCAGGCGTGCTGAGTACTTTTAACGAGATTTTAACTGGTAATTCGATGTTGATGACCTGACCACCAAACAGCTGCGCTGTAACGCTCATGCCGTCTTTTAGGAATTTCTCACCTATAACATCTTCGCTCCCAAGTTCAAACTGCTCGTAAGAGGATTCGTCCATGAAATGTAGCGTAGCTCCGTCTTTGTATAGAAACTGCAATTTACTATTGCTTACGTCAGCAGGTTCAACCTTGTCTTGTCCCTTAAATGTCTTCGGAATTACTGAGCCGTCCAGAAGATTTTTGAGCTTGGTATTTACAATAGAACCACCACGACCCATCTGTTTTTGAGCGTAATCAACAACTTTATATGGTTTACCGTCTAGCTGAATTAAGGTTCCCTTTTTTAAATCTGTAACTCCGTACATGGCTTAGATAATAGACTCTAGATGACAGATTCCAGAGTCAAACTCCTTTCGTTCTATTAGCTTTTCTTAGACCGTTCAGTACTTTATGAGCTTCTGTAGCTCGGCTGTACAGTTGGTCAAATAATTCTGTATCGATATAATTGACGTCTCGAGCTATCATTAGCTGGTTCTCAACTTCACTAAGAGAGCCTGAAGCAATGGAGAAGAACTGGTCTTTTTCTTTATTGTAGCTCCTGCCAAAACCTTCTGCTATATTCGAGGTAACCGACACTGATGCTCGCTCTAGTTGCGATATTAAGCCAAACTTTTCCTTGTCGGGAAACTTCTTAGTCATTTCATAGATTAAAACAACCAGTTCGTGACTCTTTTGCCAAGCGATTAAGTCGGTGAAATCTCTGATTTTATTTTTCGGCTCATCCTGTTCTGACATCTTTTCCTGTTGCTCCTTTTTCGCCTTTGTTGCTAAATTGTCTGACGTCAGTTGTCGGTCGTCTGTCGTCTATTTAACTACGAACGGCAGGAGCCCTAGGTGTCGAGCCTTTTTAATAGCTGACGCTAGTTGTTTTTGCTGCTTTTCCTGTAACCCAGTTTTCTTGCGTGATTCAATTCTACCTAGTGGTGTGATATAGCGCTGGAGAGTCTTGAAGTCTTTGTAGTCAAAATATTTAATCTCATTTTTTCGTCTGTAGTATGCCATGGAATATCCTTCCTAACTTATTTATCGGTTGTTAATATTATGGATGTAAGTTCTTGTGTTTTTTCATGAGTAAAGTTCGAGGAAAATCCGAGAAACTTACTGAGCTGTGCGCTACGGCACTGCGAGGGAGTATCGGAGGTTTTAACAAAGAAATTTACCATAAAAATACTCAAGAATTAGAATGGTATGTCACTCAGGTCTACCGGCTCGTCATCTATGTCTTCGATGACTACGTCGTCTGATTTCTTGTTGTCTGCTGGAGGGGAGCTGGTTTTTGCTGGAGCTGACTTGGTCTGCTCGTCCCTGCTACCACTACCGCGAGTACCGTCGCTAATAAAATTGAAATCTTCCACTACGACGTCCACTTTGGAGCGTTTTTGACCATCCTGTTCCCAGGTGCGCTGGTTTAAGCGACCAGAGATTAGCAGGGCTTGGCCTTTTTGGGTGTACTGGTTGATTATTTCACCAGCCTTACCCCATGCAGTACAGTCGAAAAAGCTGACATCTTCTTGTTTCTCGCCCTGTTGGTTGTTCCATGTACGATTTACAGCTAGTGAAAATGAGCAAACAGATCGTCCACTTGGAGTTGTTCTGAGCTCTGGGTCTCTTGTAAGATTCCCAAGCAAAGTTACTTTGTTAAATCCTTTAGCCATCTTAACCTTCTTTCTCGGTGGACTTGTCGTCCTTAGATTCTTTGGCTTTTGTTTCAGTAGCTTTTTTATCTTCTTTGGGTTCTTCGTCAGTTTTTTTCACTGTCTTTTTGGGGCTGTCTTTTGATTTATCATCTTCCGATTCTTCCTCGTCTTCCTCAACAGGTACAGGTGCAGTAATTAGATACCGAATAACCTCGTCGGTAATATTGAAAAGGCCTTCAACCTTGGCTACCGCCTCTGGTGGTAACTGTATATCAAAGTAGACATAAACCGCAAAATTCTCTTTTGCAATTGGGTAGGCAAGCTTTCTCTTGCCCCAAATGTCTTGGTTGATTACTTTACCACCACTGCCTGTAATTACCTCTGAAACTTTTTTCAGTGGACTGTCTAGATTAAGTTCTAGATCTGGATGTAGAAGTACTACCAATTCGTAGTCTCTCATATGTTATTTCCTCCTTGGACAAACCGTTGTGGTCTGGCCTATTTACGTCTTCAGCAATAAGCTGAGGAATAATTATTATTTGTAGTCAAAAACTATAACCCACTCACCCCTGTTTGTAAAGGGTCACTCTTCTGAGCCGAATGCCTCGTCGAGACTACTGATAAGAACTTCGCGCGGTCTTGAACCTTTGGCTGGGCCGACAATTCCAGCTTCTTCCATGTAATCGATTAAACGCGCTGCGCGGCCGTAGCCGACTCTTAGGCGCCTCTGTAGCAACGATGCTGAGGCTTTGCCGCTCTCAACAACAACTCTGACAGCGTCTTTATACAAGCTATCGTCTGCACCATCGCTAGCACCAGCTATGCCACCACCGCCAGGCATCTGTACTGGCTGCGTAACCACTTCTTCGTCGTATTCAGGAGCGCTCTGCATTCGGATGTGATTTGTTACGGCGTCGACTTCGTTCTCATCTATAAACGCACCTTGGATACGTTTAGGCTTGGGTAGTCTTGGCGTCATAAATAGCATATCCCCCTGCCCCAGAAGTTTCTCAGCGCCGCCTTGGTCAAGTATGGTTCGTGAGTCGACTTGTTGCGCCACCGTAAAAGCAATTCGAGCAGGTATGTTAGCTTTGATTAATCCAGTTATTACGTCTACAGAAGGCCGTTGCGTTGCTAGAACCAAGTGAATACCCACCGCACGGGATTTCTGCGCCAAACGAACGATAAGGGCTTCTACGTCGCGAGCTGCAACACTCATTAGGTCTGCTAGCTCATCGATAACGATTACGATATAAGGCATGCCTTCTTCTTTTTTGAGTTTGTTGTAGGCGCCAATATTCCTCTTGCCGGCTTCTGAAAGCTTGTCGTATCGGCGTTCCATTTCTGCGACTGCCCATTTTAACGCTGAGATACATCTGTCCGGCTCTGTAATCACAGGCGTTAGCAGGTGAGGCATACCGTCATATAGTTTCAGCTCAACTTGCTTAGGGTCCACTAGTATCAACTTTAGATCTGCGGGTGAGTTGCGGTATAAAAAACTGGTCAGAAGCGTATTAATCATGACAGATTTACCAGAACCGGTGGCTCCAGCAATAAGTAAATGCGGCATATTATCGAGATCAGCAATAACCGGCTCTCCGGCAATATCTTTGCCGACAGTAAATGCTAGTGGCGACCCCTCTGCGTCCCACTGCTTAGAACTGAGGAGCGAGTGCATTCGAACTGTCGCAGCTTTAACATTAGGAACCTCTATGCCAACTGCTTTCTTGCCTGGTATTGGCGCCTCGATACGAATATTTGAAGCCGCTAAATTAAGTGCAATATTGCTCTCAAGCGCAGTTATCTTAGACAGACGAACCCCGCTTGGTGGCTGAAGGGTGTACTGGGTGACTTTCGGGCCAACGTTGGCACCCTCCATGTTCACTTCAATATTGAAATCTTGAAGTGTGCTTTTGATTATGTCGGCATTGTTGTTGATGTCACCAGGGTCTGCCTTATCTTGTTTGTCGTTCAGCAAATCAAGCCCTGGTAGTTTCCAGTTCGGATCAGCCAATGTCGTTAGTGCTTTACCGCTAACTTCTTTTTTCTTTTCTTTGCTGCCGCCTTTTTGAATAGGCACACCTTCATTTAGCTTAAACTCGCCCTTGGCTGGCGTTTCAGCCTTCGCAGTTTGCAAGTCTCCCTCGATGACTTTGGTTTTTCCAATGCCAAATTTTGCAAGTAAATCTTTGAACGAAACTTTGAATATAAAAAGCGTCGACAAGATTATGATGAACAGCAAAACTAATACTGCTAGTGGCGTAATTAGCACACTGTCAATAACTCCACCCAGTAGTCCCCCGAAGATGCCGCCCGCTGAATCATTGTTTGTCGAAAAGACTTCCTGCAGCGCACCGATTGAGCTAAGCAACAAGAACATTCCAAAATACACCCTAGCTTGCAGGCGATGATTTTCGCTTTTGAACAGACGAAGCGCCATGACTGCCAGAATAATCGGCACGAAAATTGCTCCTGCACCGAAAAGATACGAAGCGGCATCTGAAAGCGCTACTGGAAGTGTGCCACCAATGCCCAGTAAGCCTAGAGCAATAAGCGGTGCAACTATCAGACCAAGCAACACAGACAGTGCCTGAGGCCAAAAACCCGAGGGTAAGTCATGCGTGGAGTCAGTGGCCTTAGATTCTTTGGTTGACTTCTTTTTTGATTTTTTCTTCTTAGCCATACCCCTAGAGTATAAAGGTTACGCCGTTGATTTTAAACTGTTTGGTTTCGGTCGCACCCCGCCAGCACCTATTTCGTTCACCACAGAGATAACCACTGGAGTACCTTTAGTCTCATCGAACAGAATATGCGCTACGTCTTCTCGTATCTCTTTTTTTAGAACATCTAGGTCTTTAGGAGCGCCTTTGCTGTAGGCTCTGGCGGCTTTTTGCTTGAGATACTGACGAATTTTGCCCATCAGTTTTTCGCTGTCTTTGAGGTAGATGAACCCGCGAGAAATTATGTCTGGGCTAGACGCTAGACGGCCAGTCTTTTTGTCTATAGTTAGGATAACCGTGAAGATCCCCTCTGTAGACATATGAAGCCTATCTTTTAGCACCACCTCTGAAACTTCACTCCCCGAGTCATCAATCATGATACTACCAACTTTAACTCTGCCAGTCTTTGCAGCAGCGTTTGCTGTAAGTTCAAGCACGTCGCCACCATCCATAACAAAAGCGTTTTCAAGTTTCACGCCACCATCTTTAACTGCAAGCTCGGCGTTACGAACTAGCATATGGTACTCACCATGAATAGGCATGTAGAATTTTGGTTTAATAATCTTCAACAACTTTACGTGGTCGTCGTAATTACCGTGTCCACTAATATGAAGCGGGCCGCAACCATCAAGCTCTCTAGTGCGATTTTCAATTACTTTTGAGCCTTCGCGCATTAACCCATCGACTGTTCGTACTACATTTTTCTCGTTACCAGGGATTGGGTTGGAACTAAACACTACAGTATCACTTGGTTTCACCTTAATGTGCCTATGTGAGCCAGTAGCCATGCGTGCTAAAACCGCGTTGAGTTCACCCTGCGATCCAGTACCAACCACCACAATCTTATTGTCCGGAAGCTTAATAATGTCGTCCATACGAACGATAGTATCTTTGGGAACCTTAATTACACCCGCACGCAGCGCTACTTCAAGATTCTGAAGCATGCTGTAGCCAGCGAAAGCCACTTTTCTATCATGCTTCTTGGACATGTCCAAAACGGATTGTATTCGATGAATCTGTGATGAAAAAGCGGAGATTATAACCCGGCCTTTCGAACTACCGATAAGTTTATCAAAGGTGTCAGCAATCTCTGGTTCACCAAATTCAATAGGTTTTTTATTTTCACAGTTAGTGCTCTCATTCATAAAGAGTAATACACCCTCTTTGTCGGCAATTTCTTTAAAGCGATCAAAATCGAACTTTAAACCATCGGAAGGTTTTTCTTCAAACCTCCAGTCTCCACTATCGATAACCACACCAACCGGTGTACGAATAACAACAGCTGTTGCGTCTGGTATTGAGTGGTTTACTCGTACAAATTCCAGGCTAAATGAGTCGCCGAGTTGCACTCTCTCGTGCTTCTCTGGGCTCATGACGTTGTACTGCGGTACGTAGCCAGAAGGATCTTCTGACATCTGTCGTTCCAACATACCTAAAGTAAATTTAGAACCATAAATTGGAGCTGGTAGTTTCTTAATAATGTGTTTTGCAGCGCCGATATGATCCAGGTGGCCGTGAGTAAATATATGCCCACGAATCTTGTGTTTTCTAGCTTCAAGGTACGATACATCTGGAATCATATAGTTGATTCCTGGGTAATCGTCTCCCGGAAAAAGCATACCCATGTCGATAACGATAATATCGTTGCCGTATTCTAGGGCTGCCATATTTTTGCCAATCCCCATTTCACCCAAACCACCCAATGGTATAACTTTTAAAGTCTTTTCCTTGGTGATTGGTAGCTTGTTGGCTCGTCTCATATCGCCAGTTGTAAACTGATGACCCTTGTAGCCATTATAAATGGATTTATTTACCGGAACATCCACGATGTGCTGTGATGCCATCTGATTTACTAAATCACTGTTTCGTCTAGCCGCCCTGAACACCTCGCCGCGACGCGTGTTAGTTGCTGCCATGATTGAAGTGTCTGGCTTTTTACGTTTATGTTGTTTGTTTGCTCCCTGCTTATACCTGGAGTCTTTGTTGTTATTGTTGCTGTTATTCTTTTTTTCCATATTACCTTTCTAATAAGTACTTATGAGAATTATTTTTTATAAACTAATTAAATTAACTTGAGAATAGCTGGTATCTTTTTGAAATCGTCTATCAGAGTGCTTCGTAGCCCGCCGTTGTAAAGCGCTGCTGCTGGGTGATAGAGCGGTAAATACACTATTCCCTTTTTACGTCTTGGTTGCCCGTGAACTTCGGATATTCGCATGCCCGGCAGGAAGTGTTCCATTGAGTGTCTGCCTAGTGTGACGATAATTTTCGGCTCAATGATTGCCAGCTGCTTATCTAAGTACGGATTGAACGCCTCTTTCTCGGCGGGTAGTGGGTCTCGATTATTTGGCGGCCTATATTTCACGATATTTGTGATGTAAACGTCTGAGCGTTCAAGACCTGCTTCGGCCAGCATTTCATCTAGAAATTTACCTGCGGCACCAACAAACGGCTTACCGGTTTCATCTTCTTTCTTTCCAGGGGCTTCGCCAATGAAAACTACATCGGCATCGACGTTTCCGTCGCCCATTACAAGTTGCTTGGCTGATTGAGCCAATTCTGGACAGACATTATCTTTCACAATGTCTGCCGCAAGCTGGTTCAAAGCTGCTTCTTTTTTTGCACTCAAGGGGTTATTAAACCCTTTCTGTTAGTTACTTTTTAGCGTCTTTCATCGAGAGATTTAATCGCCCTCGATCGTCTATTGCTGTTAGTTTAACATCAACTGCATCACCTTCGCTAACTATGTCTGACACTTTCTCGACTCTTCCTTCGCCCATCTCTGAAATATGTACCAGTCCGTCCTGTCCAGGAAGTATTTGCACGAATGCACCAAATTCCATCAGTTTAACTACTTTGCCTGGGTAAGTCTTACCTACTTCAGGAACTGCGGTTAGGTCTTTTATCCATTTAAGAGCTGCGTCGATTGATTTCTTATCTACGGCAGAAACGTTGACTATTCCACCGTCACGAATATCGATTTCAGCACCGGTTTCGTCGATGATTTTGTTTATCATCTCACCGCCCTTGCCGATGATATCTCGGACTTTCTCTTCAGGAACTTCGATGGTTACTATTCTTGGCGCGGTTGGTGCAAGTTCTTTGCGTGGGCCACTGAGGGTCTCGAGCATACTCTTTAGTATATGGATACGACCCTCGCGCGCTTGTTCAAGAGCCTCTTTGAGCGTCTTCGTGCTAAGACCATCCACTTTAATATCCATCTGCATAGCAGTAATACCCTTGGGCGAACCTGCTACCTTAAAATCCATATCGCCCGCAAAGTCTTCTGCTCCCTGAATATCAGACAGAACTACCATTTTTCCTTTGCCGTCACTCATGAGCCCCATGGCTATGCCAGATACTGGTCGTTTGATTGGCACACCAGCGTCCATAAGCGTCAAAACGCTAGAACAAACCGAGGCCATAGATGTCGAACCGTTAGATGTCATTAACTCAGAAACCAGTCGAATCGTATACGGAAAATCTTCTGTGTTAGGTAGCATCGGTCGAACTGCTCGCTCTGCCAGATATCCATGTCCAATTTCTCGTCGCCCCGGACTGCGTGGTCGTCTAACTTCACCGACCGTGAAGCCTGGCATGTTGTAGTGGTGCATAAATGTTTTTTCCTCGTCTCGTTCCATTGTATCCACCATTTGTGCGTAACTTAGGGGGGCTAGTGTTGCAATATTGAGTGCCTGGGTGGAACCTCTGGTAAATATTGAGGAGCCGTGAACGTTTGGCAATACTCCTACCTCTGAGCTCAGTGGTCGAATTGTTGTAGCGTCACGCTCATCTGGTCTTATACCTTCTTCTAAGATTGCTCGTCTGAGTTCTTTCTTAATAGCTGCGCCAAAAGCTTCTTTGTAAGCTCTAGCATCTTTCTCTTCGTCGTCCCCGACTAATTCTTCAAGCATAGCCTCTCTTAAGGTTGCCACTTTCTCGTCGCGCTCTAGTTTGTTCTTGCCACGCACCTTGTCGCCTAGCTTACCTTTCAAGAATTCGTCGACTTCTTCAGCGATAGTATTGTCTACCTCTGGTTCTTCGTATTCATCTTTGACGATTTTCATTTTTTTGGCGAGCTCTACCTGTAGGGCAATAGCTGGTTGCATCTCTTTATGGGCCAACTCCAGGGCTTCCACTATCTTTGCTTCGTCAACTTCATCGGCTCCGGCTTCTACCATCATCACCGCTTCGGCTGTTCCGGCAACTACTAGATCCAACTTACTCTCTTCCAATTGAGCTTTTGTCGGATTAGCAATGAGTTTGTCGTCAATAAGGCCAATTCGCATACTACCAATTGGGCCCCGGAAAGGAGCTTTTGTTAAGTTAAGTGCAGCTGAAACAGCAATCATAGCAATGATGTCTGGCTTCACCTCTTTGTCAACGGAAAGCACGGTTGCGATACCCTGAACTTCATTCATGTAACTGTCTGGGAACAGGGGTCGGATTGGCCGATCGATTAATCTAGACGTAAGCACAGCATCGTCCGAAGGACGACCTTCTCGTTTTATGAAACGGCTGCCAGAGATTTTTCCAGCTGCATACATTTTTTCTTCATAATCTATAGACAGCGGGAAATAGCCTAGGTTTGGCGTGTCTTCAGAGACTCCTGCAACACCCATAATTACGGTATTGCCGCAGGTAACCATTACTGCTCCCTGAGCTAGGAACGCCAGGCGTCCAGTTTCCATTGTAAGCGTGCGTCCTGCAAACTGCGTTTCGACACGGATAATATCCTTCCCGAAGGGGTTTATTGTTTGACTCATTGTTCTCCTTTCGAGCCATAAGAGACAGGGGTCAATCAGAGAAGATTTCTTGTTCTTTCCTAACTGAATCTCTACCGCTTATAACTCTAGTTGTTATTCGTAGCTAAATACTACTACCTGACCTTTATTCTACCGTAAAAGGGCGGCTACTAGTATCTATCCGCGCAGCTTAAGCTTCTTTGTGAGCTTTTCGTGTGCAGCGAAATCGTTTTCTTTTAAGTAGCTGAGTAATCTCTTTCGTTTACCCACCATCTGCAGTAATCCACGGCGTGAATGGTTGTCTTTCTTGTGCGTCTTGAGATGCTCGGTAAGTTCAGTTATTCGTGCAGTAAGAATACCAATCTGAACCTCTGTTGATCCAGTGTCGTTTTTACCTTTTTGCAGGTCTTTAATAACCTTTGATTTTTCCTCAGTGCTTATCATACGGTGTCCAACTGTAGCAAAGTTTAACCCTTTAATCAAGGGGTGATAGGCCGTCTATAATCGTCTGGAAATCAATGTCCTCAACCGAAACAGCATCGATAACGTTAAATTTACCTATTTCAGTTCGTCGAAGACTACTCATGTAGGCACCCACACCCAAGTCTCTGCCGATGTCCTCGACTAGTGACCTAATGTAGGTACCACTGGATACTTTCGCGTCAAAATTCAGCTGTGGCCACCGATAAGACAGATCTTTAATTTCATAAATAGTCACCTTGCGTGAGCTTAGCTCCACTTTTTTACCAGCCCTAGCTAACTTGTACGCCCTGGTTCCATCTACTTTAACCGCTGAGAATTTGTGCGGCGTCTGATCTATTTCGCCGACAAACTTGGCTACCACGTCTTGTACTTCGCTTAAGGACGGCTGCTCGGCAGATTGATTAATAGTGATATCGCCCTCGCTATCACCGGTAGTGCTAGTAGCTCCGAATAATGAACCAACTTCGTATGTCTTGTCGTTCTTAACAATTTTCTCAAGTTTTTTAGTCGCACTACCGATCGCTAGGACAAGCAAGCCTGTCGCCTTCGGATCTAGCGTACCGCTGTGGCCAACTTTAATCGATTTTGCTCTCACGCCTAAACCGCCAGCAAGCGTGTGTCGAACTTTGTTTACTACGTCGAACGAAGTCCAATCAACTGGCTTGTCTGCAAGCAAGAACCCACTTGGCACTATTGTTTGTTCCATTACTAAAGAACGGTTGGTGTATTTGGGTCTTCTGGTGGCTGCCCTGGAGCACCCGGCATACTAACCATGCCATTATCGTCTATGTTGATTTGTTGAGATTGTTCCTCTAGTGGCATAGGTTGGGAACCGATGTTCTCTGCTGGATTATTCGACGGGTTAAACGGCTGGCTATTTACGGCATTGCTTACTGCATTTCTCGCGGCATCGACATTAGCTGCACCAGCTCCCTCTTCCTGCAGATAGCCGTTTCTGGGCTGTATCGACGGCGCTTGTGCTGTCGGGCTTGCTGGTTCTTGCGTGTCTCCGTCCGAATGGTGCAAAATTGTGCTTCTTAGTTCTTTTTGTCTTTGTTTTTCCGTCTCATCATGTGCATCTGATGATGTCGCATTAAATGTTCCACCCATCAATGGTTTTTCTTCCTGTTCTATGATATTACCCTGACCCTTAACATCGTTGATTTGAGGTGTGTCTGTAGCCAGCGGCATGGCTGAACTGACACCTTCAGACTCAGACGGTTGAATAGATGGCAAAGATAACTCTTGCTTCGTCGGATTCGGCTCGGGCGGAGCTTTTGCACTGCCACTTATGGCTGCAATTTCGTTCTCTAAGTCTTTTAGGGATTTATGCGATTGTTCGTCTGTTAACTTACTAGTATTAATTCCTGGCTCCGGTACTACCCTCGATGACGAGTCTATAGAGGCAGGAATGTCACTGGCTACAGGAGTAGGTGGCAACGGAGCTGATGAAGCGACATTTGGTCTTAACTTTACTTCATTCGCCTGCTCTTTTGATGGCTGGTTAGAAACACCCGTCTTTAAACTTACTTCTGTTTCTGATTGAACCTTGGGCACTATTTGCAGTTCATTTGCGATTAATTGCTGGTTGGCACCTGCCGCCATTAACTGAGCTGACATCGTCATAACCTTAGGAGATGTTTTGTTGTTACTAAACCGTTCTGTAGCTGCAACAATCCCCGTTAAGTAGGCTGTACTTATCTGCTGATCGAGCAGCCCAGAGCCAAACGACTCACTAACACTAACTAACATCTCGCAGAGCGAGCTAGCCGCATCGTCAGACCAGTTCACTGCACCGAGTTTACTTTTTGTAGCTCCAGTGTTCACTGTCACTACTGTCGAATCGTGCAGTATTCGTCCATGCGCTTTAATCGCATTATCTAAATCTTCACGCTCCTCTACACCAAGAGCAACTACTACATCAACGTTGAAATCGCCCTGTGAAAATTGAAAATCGTCTTTGGTAATTTTTGTCCTGTAGGGCGTGATGAATATTCTGACGACGTCATCTTCAACTTTATACCTAAGCTTATCGGCTTTCTCCTTGTCGAGTGCGATTATGAAATCTCGTAAGCTGTCTACGTTACTTTCTAGTGTCTTGTCAGGTTCGAGAAATTTAATTGCCTCTGGAACCATACCGCTAAAAACGGCCGTGGCGTGTTTTTCTAACTTTGAAAGCATTAATGTCAGCCCTAGAGCCGCAGAAAGTTGATCCACGGAGGGGTTTGAACTAACAGTAACTAGAACATTCGTTGCCTGTTTAATGCTCTCTACAGCCTGTTGTTTTGCAGTTTGATCCATAAAATTCCCTTAAGTAATGTCTTCGAGTAGACCTTTTATAAGGGTTTTCGACCTATCAAGCACTGCGGCGATAATGTCTTCTTCTTCGTATGTCATTTTATCTTTTTGTTTTAATGGTGTTTGCTGTAAATAACGTTAGCACAATAACAGATGTCAGTCAAGTTGAATTATCTGCCAAACCACTTGATGCTGTTGCGTAGCAAAATCGTTAGGCTGCTAAGTTATCCAGACATCTGTTGACCACTGATAACAAATCAGCTATAGTAACCCACCGATTCAACAATTGATTAATGGAGTTCTAGTAGATGCCCATCATAAAATCAGCCGCCAAAAGAGTTAGACAAGCTGAAAAACGACAAAAGCGTAATTTGCAATTCAAGCGTTCTCTTCGCGAAAGCACTAAATCGCTAGAGGCAGCCGTTGCCGAGAAGCAGCCTAAGAAGAAATTAGACGAACTTCTTGCTAATATCTACGGCGCTTACGATACGGCCGTAAAAAAGAATTTGATTCATAAAAACAAGGCAGCTAGAAAAAAATCTAGTTATTCTGATTTGGTAAAGTCAGCGTCTACCGCCAAGACCAAGAAAACACCGGTTAAGAAATCTGTCACAAAAAAAGTTACTGCAAAATAAACTACTACAACTTTACGATTAATTGTCTGACCAGTTGATCTGGGTCGACAGATTTAGTCTTTAGCTCTATATCGTATTCAAGAGTCAACAAAGCCATTTGTTTAATCCGCGAAAAGGAAAATTGCTTAACTATTTGTCGGGTTTTACTGATGGCGTACGGGTTCATACCAAGTTCTGAGGCTATCTCTCTGTCAGACTTCTTGTTGCCAGATTTTACTGCCAGAAAGTTTGCAACCTGCCAGCACAACATTACCAATATGTAGTGTGCATCAACCTGAGCTTCGGACAATTCTTCATATTTTTTGAGTGCACCCTTTTTGTCGTCACGTGCTACAAAATCTAGTAAATCAAAGATATTATCGTCGGGTGCCCTATCCACAAGCAGCTTGACTGACTCTCTAGTAATCGTTTTGTCGTAGCCAACTAATTTGTCTAACTCCGATGCAATCTTGAGTTGATTACCTTTGGTCATTTCTATAAGTAATTTCGCACTGCCTGGTGCGAAGTTTGCCATCTTCTCACCTGCCCGCTCTATCATCCACTTGATGAGCTCAGGCTCGCTGAGATTATTAAACTCCTTCGTCGAGCTATGTTTCTTTATAATCTTGTACAGCTTCGAGCGTTTATCTATCTTTGGTTCGTAGATTATTAGTTGTGTTTCGCTTGGAATAGTTTTGATTAAATCTGCTAGCCTGTCTCTGAGCTCGTTATTTTTACCAAACCTTTTTATGGCAATCATTTGGTCGCCAGTACTAAAAAGTGATTGTGCGCTCAGTGATTCCTCCACTGTATCGACAGCTGCATTTTGACCATCAAAAACCTGAAGTGTCTGCTTGGAGTTAGCCGCCACAAAGTCTTTTAGTGCAGCCATATAAAATTCATTTGCACCGAACTCGTTTTCGCCGTGGATAAGTAATACTGACATACGTATGAGTATTGTATTGGCTTGCGGGATTAAATGAAATTGCTTATGTATCTTTTGGCGGTTTTTGGCATGTTGCGCAGAAATGAGTGCCCCGCCCAGCAACCTTAATTTTTCGTATTTTTTGGCCACATCGATGACAACTTTCGTCTTCTCTTCGAAAGACCTTGGCAAACTTCAAATAACTACCCTTCTTGCCCTGGGCGTCGACATAATTTTTGTCGGTCGATCCACCCGCTTCAATACCTATATTTAGTACCTCGACGATAGCCTTCCGGAGTTTGACTAGTTGACTATCGCTCAGTTGATAAACTCTGGTCTGAGGATGAATTTTCGCCGTCCATAGTGCCTCGTCTGCATAGATGTTGCCAACCCCCGCTAGAACCGTTTGATCCAAGATGACTGGTTTAATCTGACTTTTGTTTCTTCGACGGACTTGTTTGATAAATACTTCATTTGTAAACGCTTTTTCAAGCGGCTCTGGTCCAAGTTTTTTTATAAACTCAAAATTCTCAATTTCGGGCGTGGGAATTAGTTTTATCCAACCAAAAACACGCTGGTCGTTAAAGAATAACTTGCCCTTATCGAGCGTAAAGATAACTCGCGTTGTAGTGTCTGGCAACGACGAGATAAGGCTATCGTTTGGGTGCCCTGCACCAAATCTATCACCTTTTTCCGAACGATAAACTAACTGACCGGTCATTTTAAGATGAATCGCCATCGTGTAGTTGCTGCTGAGCTCTATGAGTAATAATTTTGCTCGCCTAGAAACACTCGTCACTTTAGCGCCAATCAAAAAAGCATTCGCGCTACTCTTGTCGCTTTGAAACGACTTTTTTCTTAGCACATCGAGTTTAAGTATGCGCTGTCCAACCAAATAATTACTTAATCCTCGTTTTACCGTCTCAACCTCTGGTAGTTCGGGCATTTATATTACCCCTAAGTCCTTCAGGTCTACTCGTAGTTGCTCCATATCACTAAATTTTATCGTTGTTAGACCTGCTTCTTTTGCACCTTTAATGTGACGGTGGCTGTCGTCAATTACCAATGTTGTACTCAAAGTACCACCTAGCTGCTTTACCATGAACAAAAATGCATTTTTGGCTGGTTTGATAAATTTTGTATCGGATGAAGACTGGACAACATCAAAATACGCCTGCACGCCACCAACAGAAGCAAGTGCTTCGTCTATGGCCTGTCTTGAGCCGTTTGATAGCAAACCAACCTTATATTTTCCCCTTAGATTATCAATTAGCCCAAGTGCTGAATAATTAATACTTGGCTCTACGTTAACTGCTAATTGCTCTGGATATTTTGAATCTTCTGCGAGCTCGCTGACCTGCGCCAGCAACTCCAGGTTAGTTATTTCGCCAATGTTTGCACTGCTAACGATTCTTCGGAACTCTTCGGCCTTTTTACTATCAGTTTTAATACGCTGGTCGACTACATCCCAGTTGAGATTACTATAAATAACCCCGTAAAAATCGAAGATAATCGCTTCTATCATTGCTGGTCTATATTTCACCCCAATTTTTACCAATGTCGGTATCTACTTTTAGCTTCACGTCCAATTTATAGGCATTTTCCATAACGTTAACTAGCTGCGCAGCCACACCCTCAGCCTTGTCTTCCGGACATTCAACAATCATTGAGTCGTGTATTTGTAACAAAATTTTACAATCCGCATCGAGTATTTTGTCGGCTTGAATCATCGCCAGTTTCATAATATCCGCAGCAGTGCCTTGTATGGGCATATTGATCGCAGCTCGCTTAGCTGCCTCGCGTACAATGAAATTGCTTGAGTTTACATCGGGAGTGGGTCGCCTTCTGCCAAGTAGAGTCTCAACGTATCCTTCGGTTTTAGCTTGTTCGCGAAGTCCGTCCAGGTAAGTTTTGAGATCCGAGCGCAATTCGAAATACCTATCAATAAAATCTTTCGCTTCCTGAAAATCCATGCCAGTGCCTTCGCTTAGACCATGCACGCCTTGTCCATACATCACACCAAAGTTTACTGCTTTAGCCGAATACCTCTGTTGTTTAGTGACTTCAGACTCGGCTATACCATACATATGCGCCGCTGTTTGAACATGTATATCAACGTCCTGGTTAAAGGCTTCAATCATCCCCTTGTCTCCAGCCAGCACTGCCGCAATTCTAAGCTCAAACTGAGAGTAATCTGCAGTCACGAAAACATTCCCTGTGTCAGCTACGAACGCCCTGCGAATTTTACGACCCATCTCGCCTCGAACCGGAATGTTTTGCAGGTTCGGATCGTGCGAACTAAGACGCCCCGTCGAAGTCGTAGTTAGGCTAAACGTTGTGTGTAGCCGACTTTCTTCGTCTGTTAGCTTCGGAAGTGCATCGACATAGGTGTTCTTTAATTTGGTCAGCTCCCTGTATTTGGATATGTGTTTAATTATCTGATGCTCGTCGGTTAGTTTGGCGAGTTCGCTTGCCGCAGTAGAATATCCGGTTTTGGTCTTCTTGATAGCCTTTGAGGGTAATTTTAAGTCGTCAAACAAAATGACGCTCAATTGTTTCGGTGAGGCAATGTTGAACTCTTTTTCAGCATACCCATAGATCGATTGTTCGATGTCAGATATCAAACCACCAAGTTCTTTCGACATCTTCTTGAGGTAACCGGTGTCGAGGAGAATCCCCGTATCTTCCATCTTGGCAAGCACGCTAATAACTGGCCATTCGACGTCTTTGGCTAGTTTCGACACTTTCGGCAGTAATTTTAGGTCATTAATCTGAGAGGCGTATACTGCCCATATTGCACTGCATATTATCGGAGCTTTTACCTCGATATCTTCTGGTGGCAACGAGTCAATGTCAGGTCCTCGGTAGTTAAGTTCTGTCCTCGCCAGTGTATCTAGCGACTTTTCTTTCTCGAGCGAATTAATCAAAAATGCTGCAACTTTGGTGTCGTGCCCCACGGGTCCGGCTACCACTCCGTCCACGGCAAAAGCTTTGATAAAGCGTTTCAAATCATGCCCAATTAGTTCAACATTACCAGCTTCTAAATGAGGTTTTAATTTCTTGGCGACATCATTGGAACTTAAAGCCGCGCTATAATCGAAAAGTATTGTCTCCTTAGTACTGGGACTTATCAGTGTGCTACCAGGTTTTAAGCCTTTGCTGTCCCATTTTACATTGTGAACCACTAAATATTTGCCAACCTCAAACTGCAGGGCGTTGAGTGCCTTCTTATCACGAATTACTATTGTCTTCATAGATTTCCCAAGCTCTTCATTTTGGCTTGCCCTTTCAATGTCTTTTTCAGCTATAGCCATGCTTTTTGGCAGTTGCCGAAGTAAGGTTCTAAAGTTGAATCTCTCAAATACGTTCTTTACCTCTGTTGGGTTAAGGTTCTCAATTGCTGCCGCTTCAAAGTCTAGCTTTAGTGGCACATCGCTGTCTAGCGTGACCAGTTGTTTGGTCAAGTAGGCCATTTTCTTATCTTTTTCGAGCTTAGTCCGCAAACTTGGCTTGATATCGTTTAGGTGTTCGTAGACTTCGTCGATGCTCCCGTAGTCATTTATGAGCGTTGTCGCAGTCTTTTCACCAACACCTGCTACGCCAGGAATATTATCACTGGGGTCTCCTCGCAAAGATTTGTAGTCAATGAATTCGGCTGTGGTCATACCCATAACCTCTTGTAGGTGTTTCCTATCAAAATTCTCTACATTGGTTAGGCCTTTTTTTAGTATGGCGACCGTTACGTCGTCCGTTGCAAGCTGCAATACATCTTTGTCGCTAGTAATAAGGATCGATTCAATACCTTTATCGCTTGCCTGCTTTGCAAAAGTTCCCATGATATCGTCGGCTTCATGATCGTCTATTTCATATAGCGGCCAACTAAATGCTCGAAGCATTTCTTTGAGAAGTGGTATTTGCACGTAGAAATCAGGCGGTGCTGGCTTTCTGTTGGCTTTGTACTCTGGGTAGAGTTCACGTCGTCTGCGAATGTTTGTTTTTGCTTTATCCCAAGCAACGCAAACATAGTCTGGGTTCATTTTCTTCACAATCTCCAGTGCCATCATCGCAAATCCATAGACACCGCCAGTCGGTGTTCCATCTGGCGCGGAGAGATTTGGCATAGCATAATACCCTCGATAGAAAACTGATTTGCCATCAATAACAACTAGTCGCTTTTTCGCCTCTGCCATAATACGATTATACCTTCTATGCACCTCCATTACACTCCGTGTATACTCGTTGCAATGAAAGATGCGAAAATCATTGCCATCGTTGGTATGCCTGGAAGCGGTAAGGGAACAGTTTCTAGTGAATTAGAAAAACAAGGATATCCAGTAATCCACTTCGGGAATATGGTCTACGAAGAGGTTGAAAGAAGGGGTTTAGATATAATCAAGGCCGAAACAATCGTTCGCCATGACATGCGACGCCTTGAAGGACCAGCAGTACTCGCAAAACGCGTTTCATCAAAAGTAGACGAACTCCTAGCAACCGATGAAAAAGTAATCGTTCTCGATGGTCTCTATACTTGGACTGAATATAAATATCTCGCAGCCAAATACGGAGAACAGCTTATAGTTGTTGCTGTGGTAGCGCCAAAAAGAACACGTTGGAAACGAGCCAGTGAACGAAAAGATAACCGCAGAAAATATACTATTGAAAATGTTATCGCTAGAGAGATTGACGAAATAGAAAACATGGAGAAAGGTGGACCAATTGCCTATGCCGATTGGTACATCAATAATAGTGGTTCAATGAAAGAATTCCTTGTAAAGATAAAGACTACCTGTAAAAAGCTTGGCGTGGATATTACTTAATATAATCGTGTAGTTTTTTAGAGTCTTTGTGTTTGCGTAGCTTCACTAATGACTTAGCTTCAATCTGTCTTATTCGTTCGCGGGTAACACTAAACTCCTGACCAACTTCTTCGAGCGTATGGCTTTTGCCATCCTCAAGTCCAAATCGCATTTTTAGTATCTTTTGCTCTCGCTCGGTTAGTATGCCGAGTACTTTTGTTACGTGTTCTTTGAGTAGCTGCGTGGTAGCAGATTCATCTGGACTTGGCGTGTCTTCGTCTTCAATGAAATCACCAAGCACAGAGTCTTCCTCGTCATCTCTAACAGATGCATCAAGTGAACTAATGTCCTGTTTAATCTTCATAATGTGCTCGACCTTGTCGATGTCTATCTCCATTTCTTTAGAGATTTCCTCGTGTGTTGGTTCACGGTTCAGCTCCTGAGTTAAACGACGCTGGGTTCTGAGTAATTTATTTATCGTCTCAACCATGTGAACTGGAATTCGAATAGTTCTAGCTTGATCGGCAATCGCTCGGGTAATGGCCTGTCGAATCCACCACGTTGCGTAGGTAGAAAACTTAAAACCTTTAGATGGGTCGAATTTCTCGACCGCTCGCAGTAGTCCTGTATTTCCTTCTTGGATTAAATCCAAAAGGTCTAGCCCACGACCAACGTAGCGCTTAGCAATAGAAACAACCAGTCGCATGTTTGCCTCGGCCATCTCGTCCTTTGCTTTCTTTTCACCATCAATCACTCGGTTTGCTATCTCTATTTCCTGCTCAGCGGTAAGCAGTGGAATTTTGCCTATTTCACGAAGATAAAGTCTGACTGAATCATCCGCCACATCATCAACAAATGCTGCGGCTTTTTCATTAGCTTGTTTAACTTCCTCTGACTCTTCTTCTTCGATACTTAGAATCTCGACATTTTCGTCGGCAAGTTCTGAATATAAAACATCAAGCATCTCGGCATTCTCAGTTGTATCCGAAATCTGAGCAAATATCTCCTGCTGATCGATGTAGCCTTTTTTCTTTGCGCCTTTCAGTAGCTCGGCTTTTATGTCTGCAAGAGCTTCAAAGCTAATACCTTTTTTTCTTCTAGTTCGTCTTTTCCTTGGCTTCAATTTCTTTCTCCTTTAAGCATCTCGCTGTATTTAGCTAATAATTTCTTCGCTCGCTCGGATTCGCCACTCTCTTCGAGTAGTCGAATCTTTTCGGTAAGCTCTTTTCGTTGTTTTTGTATGTTGTCTTGTTCGGCGCGGCGGGCGAGTCCGATAGCTTCCACTGTTCTATCTGACGAACTCCAGTCCCCGTACAATTCCTGCGCTTTCAGTGCAAGAATTTTTACATAATTATCTAAGGAGTGCAACTCCTGTTCGTGTGAACGAAATGGATTCGAGCCAAGTCTCTGAATCAGTTCAAACATTTCACGTCTTTGGGCTCCGTCCAAAAACTCTATGGAAAGCTTTTTAAGGCTTACCCTGCCTTCAGGGAAATATAAGCATATAGCTAGTAGATTATCCTGATACGTATACTGGTCTGGTCCAGTTTTTTGCATGTCGCTCCGCATACGTTTCTTCGGTGAGATTGTCGATTTCATTTTAGAGGTATTAGCAAGTTTAGATTTAACCGCATCATAGGATGTGCTGGTAGCTTTGGCGAGTTCACCTAGGTAATGATCTTGCTCAACGGAATCATCAAGCATACTTAGTATTTTTAGAAATTTAGTCGTCATCTCTCTTTTGCCCTTTGCTGACTTAACGTCGTACTGCGATTCGTATCTTTTTATCAGCCAGTCCAGGGCATACTTCTGACTGTTAATCGCCTCCTTCCACAGCTTGGGGTCTCGACGAACTAGCTCATCCGGGTCTTTACCTTCTGGTATATCTATGACGTAGAGGTTAACTTCTAACCCCTGTGACATCTCAATTGCTCGTTCAGTAGCGCGTATGCCGGCGGCGTCTTGATCAAAAGCCAGTCTTACTTCATTCCCGAGTCGACTCAGCATTTTAAGTTGCTGAGTGGTCAAAGCTGTACCCGCGGTCGCAACTACATTTTTTACACCGGCTTGATGCGATGAAATTACGTCAAGATTACCCTCGACCATGACCGAAAATTTACTTGTGCGTATAGCTTCTTTGGCTTCGTGAAGTCCGAAAACGTGACGGCTTTTGTCGTAGACCAATGTTTGTGGCGTATTGATATATTTGGGTGCATTCGGGTTGTCTGCAAGCAACCTAGCTGTAAAGCCAATAACTCGCCCTTCTCTGTCTGTGAGCGGAATCATGATCCTGCCTCTGAACATATCGCTAAGTCCACCTCGCCGAGAAGACGTCAGCCCAGATGCTTTAATGTCAGATTCGTCGTAGCCTTTTTTCCTGAGGAACTTAGTTAGTGCTGTTCCGGTGTTCGGTGCATAACCAAGCCTAAACTCCTTAACTGTTTTCTTGTTAAAACCACGAGTTTTAACAACGTAGTCCAACGCCGTTTTATTCTTGACCAATGTCTGCTGGTAATACGTAGCTGAAATGTCTAGGATTTCGTAGATTTTCTTCTTGGTCTTTGCCGTCTTGCCGCCATCTCCGTATTGTTTTATCTCAACTCCAGCTTTTCTGGCCAATATATTTAGTGCTTCACGAAAATCCACACCTTCCATCTCCATAACAAAGGTAAAGATGTCGCCGCCTTTATTAGAAGAAAAGTCGTGCCATATCTGTTTTTCTGGACTAACCACAAAGCTCGGTGTCTTTTCGTTGGTGAACGGCGATAAGGCCTTGAAGCTTCTGCCCGCCTTCTTTAGCTCCAGGTACTGGCCAACTACATCCTCAACACTAAGTCGCGCTTTAACCTCATCTTTTGCATCCATGCCTATAAGTTTAACCTTGAACCCGTCAAAGAGAAAAGATAAGCAAATTCATTCCAAATATATTGCTTATGCCTTTATACTTACTCTCATGCAACCCGAACAACCGATTCAACCAATCTATTCACCCCCGCCAATGCAAAATAACACTGATGGATTTACCCTAAAGCAAAAAAGAATAATGCTCGGCACCGGTATACTAGTGGCGCTTTTTATCTTCATGATGATTTTTGCAGCGATCTTTGGAGGGCAAAAAAGTGCCACCGAAATTACCTTGACATCTGTTTCTGCACGTAACATTGAAGTATTAAGGTTAATCGAAGAGCTCGAGCCTGAGCTCACCACAACCGCCGGAAAAACATACGCTACCCAGGCAAAAATACTTCTAACAAGTGACGCTTTGGCAATTTCAAACTACACACTCAGCGTTTACTCCAGCACGTACAGCGCGAAGCAGCTTGAAGATACCGAAATAACTTCTACTATCGCCAAGCTGACAGATAGGACTAATCAAAATGATTTCGACACAGTTTTCATCGATTCGATTCGTTTTGAGCTGAAGTTAAATGAAGCATTACTTGAGCAGCTGAACCCAGAGACCCAGCCCGAGCAGCTAAAGGAAATAACCAGTACCGCGATAGCTAATTACGCTAGTTTACTTTAACTTTCCTTGTAGTTTTTCTTGGACGTTTTTGAGCAAGCTTTTTACTACCAAATCATACGAATGATTAATTAGGTCGACAACTTCATCGTCGCTAAGCTGGCCACTTAGAACTACTGTAATCCAGTGTTTTTTGTTCAGGTGGTACCCTGGTAGAACTGACTCGTATTTTTCCCGCAATACTTCCGAGAGCTGTGGGTCGCATTTCAGGCTAATGTTTAGCGGCTGAGTACCTTCAGCAATTAAGGCAAACATCTTTTCGTGAACTTTGTATGTTGCGGCAGTCTCATTAAACGGATAATCTAGGCGGGTGCCGGGTTTTGCCAGTATTATATCTTCTAGTTCTTTTTGCTTCATAGGCTTAGTATCAAGCAGTAAGTATTAAGTATCAAGTGCTAACAACATCGTAATTTTACTTTTCCGTAGGCTCAACAATCACTAAAACATATACAACATAGTCATATAATTAATCATATAATTTATAGGATATTCCCCTGTTAATAACCGTAACTTGACACCTAACATGGTTATATAGTTTTTCTATAACTCTTTTATGCTTGCTACTTAGTGCCTAATACTTAATACTGCTTCTCATATGGTCTATATACTTTTCGTGCTGGGGTTTTTCGCACTGATTTTCGGAGCTGAATGGCTGGTCGACGGTGCTTCCAAGCTGGCCGAGAAAATTGGCGTTTCTGAACTAATCGTTGGACTAACTATTGTCGCCTTCGGAACCAGTCTTCCGGAACTTATTGTCAACCTATTTGCCATAGGTGAAGGTGCCGACGCCTTAGCAGTCAGTAATATTTTGGGCAGCAATATCGCTAATACTCTACTAGTTCTTGGGGCAGCTGCGGTTATTGCCCCACTGGCAGTGCACCGCGCAGTAGTTTGGCGTGAAGTTATATTTGGTATCTTCGCTGCCGTGATGCTCGGCGTATTGGTGGCCGATAACCTGCTCGGTAATTCATCTGGTTTCGTAGGACTTAGTAGGATTGACGGCTTGGTACTCATCTCTTATTTCATAATTTTTCTCTACTACACTTTCCGTAGAACTATTACAGCTAACAAACCAGAAAAGTCTGCCGACGAGAAAAAAACAATCTCTCAGATAAAAGTGTTCCCTACTCTTCTAAAGATAGTCGTCGGTTCTGTTGGTCTTTTCCTGGGTGGTAAATGGATTGTTGAAGGCGCTGTCAGCGTGGCTAGTAGTCTAGGAGTTAGCGACGCTTTGATTGGTATGACTATCGTTGCCATTGGCACCAGTTTACCCGAATTAGCAGCGTCCATATCAGCGGTACGTAAAAAGAAAGTCGATATCGCTATTGGTAATGTTGTCGGCTCAAATCTCTTCAATATACTCTGGGTGTTGGGGTTTGGCGCTTCTCTTTCATCGCTAACTTTCGAGCCACAGCAAGTTTTCGATGTTGGTATTGTCATCGCCGTATCAATAATTCTATTTGCGGCCCTAACTTTTAGCCGTTATAAACACCAAATAAGTCGTTCCGAAGGTAAACTATTTCTAGCACTCTACGCAGCGTACATAGTTTTTGTGATAATGCGGGGCTAAGACTCCTCTAGAAGCTTGGGTAATTTCTTGAGATAGTAACGCAGTTCCTGGATTGATCCTCGAATGTCGCCGAGTGCTCGATGATCATCAGGTTTTTTAAAATCCATGCCGTATTTTCCCTGCATTAGTATTTTATAAGCCGTAACGTCAAGCATTCGATAGTGTAGAAGTTTCTCGACATTCGGCCACCAGTTGCGAATGAATCTGCGATCCTGATGAATTGAACTACCAGCTAGAACTGCAAGGTTATCAAAATGCTTGCCGATAAGTTTTGCTATTTCAGCCTCTACTTCGGGTTCAGATCTTCCTGTCGCCACTCTGTCCACTAAGCCATTTTTTGATGCCATGTCATATACCGTACCAATTTTTTGGCGTTTGCCTCCAGGATATTCATACCAATCCGATTTTTTTAAACGCTCCATAACCTTAGCTTCTTGAAAAATTACCGCCTCGAAGGTATCTAGTTCTTTAAACTCAAAATCGGTAATCACAATCCCAACTTCAAGGATTCTGTCCTGTGCAGGCTCTAGCCCTGTCATCTCCAAATCCATCCAAATCAATTTGGTTGGAAAATTATTTTTAGCCATTAAATCTTTTCCTCTAACCGTGCTAGTTTAGCAGATTATTGTCTGCGGGCAGTTGTTTCGCGGTTTGTCCCCAGTTCAAGCGAGTTAAGATGCTCTGGTAAATATCGGACGGGGCTAAACTCGTCACGTAATTAGTATTTAGCGAAGGAACAATCTTGTAGTTAAGTGTAAAATTTGGTTTTTCCAACTTTAAAAGCTTGGCTTGCTCCAAGCAGTTGTCTTTAAACTCTGTACAGGTTAAGTCTGCCGACAACCACTGAGTGAGTTTATTCCTGTCGCTAACTGAGATCTCTATATCTAGCGCTGCACTGCGGCGTACTTCAGCATCTTGTTGTTGGTCGAACATGAAGTTGCCCATAGAATACATAATTAATTTGCCCTTATAAACTTCTGTGTTTTGCACCCAATGCGGGTGCGAAGCTACCACCAAATCCGCACCACGGTCAATCATCCCGCGGTAAGTACCGGTCTTAAACTGATCTGCAGAAGCTACATACTCCTCCCCCATATGAGGACTGATAATTGTCAAAAAGTACTTCGAATACTGCTTTATTACATCTAACTGATCGGAAGTCGGCAGCTTGAACACATTATGATAGCCGCACATGGCTACTGGAAACTCTTCTTTCGTTGTCGAAACAGGTAAATAGCTAATTTCAACCGGCAAACTCACTATTTCGCACAAATCATCAACTACGCTATTTTCAAAATGCCCATAATACTGGATGTCGTTATCTGCAAGGTACGCCCTTGTCTCGTCCAGGCCAGCTTGACCACCCATGTTGTCGGTGTGATTATTCGCCAAACTAAATGCATCGAACCACTTTGAAGCTTCTGCCAAAAATTCTGGTCGACAATTAAACGTCAGCGTAGCTTCTTGTTCCTTGGACGTTAGATTGTTATCGGTAATCGGACACTCTAGCTGTGCAAACCAGGCGTTGTATTTATCTCTGTCGAAAGTGCTTAGACCAGAGAAAGGATATCCATAGCCTTCCTCGCTAGCCAAAGCTGCATCGCGGGCGTATCTCCCCCAGAACACTTCGCCAGTCATTAGCATCTTGCTGCTCATACCTACGGCTATTGGCTTCTGCTCTCTAGCCTCAGGGATTTCTAAGCCGCCCGTCTCAATTGAAAGAGCAACCGTGAACACTACTAAAATACTAAGCAAACCCAGTAAAAAGATTTTAGCAACTCGACCAATGTCGCGCTTCATAGTTGCATTATAATATAGGTACTCATGCGATTCATAGCTGCCATACCAAACTACAATCACAGTCGGTCCCTGCCGGCACTCCTCGACCAACTACTTAAAGAAGACTTCGACTCAATTTTTGTTCTAGACGACGCATCGACTGATGACAGCCTAGATGTGCTAAGACCTTACGGGAGCAAAGTTAAAGTCATAAAAGGTCCTTACAACGTTGGCCCAGGTGGTAACAGAAACCGCATCATCCCCCACTTAAAGCAAGGTGACATCGTTATGTTCGTAGACGCCGATATGCAACTACTCACAGCCGGCATAAGACCCACAATCATCAGCTTATTTGACGATAACCCCGATGTAGCCATGTTCGGCGGCGGTATTGAGGACAAAAAAGGTTATCCGATGACCTACAACTACGGTCTACACCAAAGTCAATTCCGCCACGGCATTGGGTTAACTATAGAGAAAGTTACTAAATTCGTTCATTTTAAATTTTTTGCACAATTAATTCGCCCCTTGGCTCTCAAATTCACTTACAATGTTGAGATTTTATTTTTCGAGCCTACCGAGCGTGTAGTTCATGGTTCGGTTTCGGAAGGCCATTTCTATATTCGTGGTGATATCTTTAAAAAACTAAACGGGTTCAATGAGAACCTGCGCTACCACGAGGGTGGAGAGTTTGCTTTTCGCTTGCGTCACGACGGCCATGTCATCAAATTCACTCCTAAAATCTGGGTAAAACACCTTGAAATTCATCCCAGACAGAAACTTCGCGCTCAAGAGGCGAAAAAACTAGATAAAATTATCGATAACGAATCTTAGAGGTCAATCATCACCTGGTGAGCTCAGCTATCGCAACTTCGAAAGCTGCTTCTTTATAGCTAATGTTCTCACTCTCAGATCGTCTGTGCATTTCGTTTACCGCGGAAATCATTATTCTTTCTAGTTTTTTATTTACACGATCTTCGTCCCAGGTCTCGTTTTGTTTATTTTGTAGCCACTCCAGATACGACACCACAACACCGCCAGCGTTAGCAATAATATCTGGTATGACTGTCACGTGTTTACTCACCAAGTAATCGTGTGCCTTCTCGCTGACTGGTCCGTTAGCCAACTCCAGTACCATTCTAGCTTTAATATCTTTCATGTTGTCTTCGGTAATGGCATTATCTAGCGCTGCAAGAACCAAAATGTCTACATCGAGTGTTAAAAGCTCTGCATTGCTGATGACTTCAACTTCGCGCTTGCCTTCGCCATAAGCTGAAATCGCATTGCCGTGTCTCTTAACATCTAGCGCTCTGGCAATATTTATTCCGTTTTCCGGATCGTACACTGCCCCCTTCGAGTCGCTTACAGCTACAATCTTCAGTGGCGTATCGGTCTCGGCAATTTTAGAGAAGAAATAGCCAACATTGCCAAAACCCTGTACAGCAACTGTAAGCTCATCGTCAGCTTTGCCACGTTTCTTTAGCACTTCCGTCAGTGCAATCACACCACCGCGTCCTGTGGCTGCCTCACGACCAAGGCTTCCACCTTTGCCAAGTGACTTGCCAGTGAACGAAGCCTTAGTGGTGTCGCCAGTAATTTGTTCGAACTCGTCTACCATCCAGTCCATTATCTGAGCTGTTGTATTCACATCTGGTGCTGGCACATCTTTATCTGGTCCGATATAGTCTGCCAAATGTCTAACGTATTTTCTGGATAATTCTTCGAGCTCTTCTTCGGTCAACTCTCTGGGATCGACTACCACCCCGCCTTTGCCGCCACCAAGAGGTATACCAACGGCTGCGGTTTTAAATGACATCAGAGTCGCCAATGCTCGTACTTCATCTAAATCTACATCTGGGTGAAAGCGAATTCCACCTTTGTGTGGCCCGCGCTTGTTGTTGTGCTGAACACGATAGCCTTTAAATTTCTTACCGTTTTCTAGTTCTATCTCAAATATGTGTTCGGCTTTGGTTTTGATAAGTTCTTCGATGGTTTTATCGTCTAATCCCATCTTTTCTGCAGCTCTACGAATAGTGTTCTGTGCAGTCTCTAACATTTCATATCCTCCAGATTTTATAGGCAAAAATTATTATACACCCAGTTAAGTATAACTTGCGTTTCTTCTCTATTTTACAGGTAGCTCTGTCTATTTTCTGTAGCAAATTATATGATTAAAATATAACTTATGTAGGTGGTAAAGTTGTATAGCTATCGTATATGCTTTTTGTGATAATTCTAAATTCATCAGGAATATGATCGATTCTTATCATATAAAATCTGTCGTGTGAGTCGACAAACTTACCTCGTCTTGCTAAAACTCGATTGAAAGCTTCGCCGAACCCTACCCAAGTTTCGCCATTCAGCACTCGGTCAGCCCCCCCAAATCATTGCTATTCTCTTTAAGCCAAAAGCACCTCGATGGTATCCACCAGCCTCTCTGACGGGTTTGCTGTCATCAAAAATATTCCTCAATTGCTCCTTTATTGGTTCGTACGAGTAATCAAAGTCAAAAAATAGATTTGCTTTCAATTCTCTCGCATTATTTATTGCCATGTTTGCTTGATTGATTATTCTTCTATCACCCTCTCCGGCATCATCCTTAAAGCTGGTAATAGAGCTGCGAAGTTGTTCGGCGAAAAACGCCAGTTTGGGTTCATCTTCTGGAGATCCTAGTTCCCCGAGTTGCACCTGAGACATAGCAAATTACTTTCAAATTAATTTGTATCAATTAGCGTCTATTCCTTCGTACAAAATCCCACCTTCTGTGATCCTGCCAGAGATTCTAAGAAGTTCAATTTCTGCTTCTTTGAGAATGAAACACTCTAGTCCGCTTTTCAAATCTTCATACGTGATTGATTCATCAATAAACCTTTGGGTTAAATTCTCCATGACGCCGTCAATCTCGTCCGAAGTTAAAGTAACTTTTGAATCAACATCTTCGGGTGAAGAGATAACTGTAGATGATCGAAAAATATTGCTTAATTTACTCTGTAAATAGCTAGTTTCCTTCTTGTCGCCAAGCTCAATAGGGAACATACCATAATACTGTTCATAACCTGTTGCGATTTTAAATAATCGGGATTGAAATCTCACACCCGCATAAATATTGATTAAATCAACAATATCCTTGCGTTCGTCCAGGTTTCTAATCTTAAAAAATGCCTCATTGAAAATATTCATCAATCCTTCTTGATGTTCTGCCTGATGAACAGAATCCAGTTTTTCATATTCACTTTTACTAATAGTCATAACCGCGCGAAAGCATACCCTTTTTACTGTAGTTATGCAAGCATAAGCAAGCTACATTTTGTGGGGAATTTCTATTCCTAAGAGTCCTAGTGCATGTCCAAAATTCGATTTTAGCAAATACAGCAACTTCAATCGAGCCTCCCGTTCGGCCCCTTCTGATTTGCTAATTGAAACGTTCTCGTAGTACTTACTAAACTCTTTGGCCAAATCATACGAATACTGCGCAATCTTATGTGGTTCATATTCTCTAGCTGCATCCTGAACTATTTTTGGATACTGAGCCAGCAGATTAAGTAGTGGTGCCTCCACTTCCCAGTCGTATTCATCTTCGCCGTCAAAGGGAACTTCAACTACTTCGAGTTTTGAGAGAATAGAGTTGATACGAACCGCTGCGTACTGAACATAGGGCCCACAGAACCCTTGTAAATTAAACATCCTGTCCCAGTCAAAAAGTATATTCGTTCGTCTAGACTGCGCGAAGTCCGCAAATTTTATCGCTCCGAGGGCAATCTTGCTTATATCTTCACCTGAAACACCTTCACCCTGAATCTTTTCCCTGGCTACAACCTCCGCCTTGTTTAGGAGATTTTCAAGTAACGCCGTGTTCTTTCTAGAACTCATTTTAGCTCGCTTACCACTCTCGTCGAGTTCGTCTATCGTTCCGAACCATGGATGAGACAGCTTCATCGTGTACCCAAGTTTATCCGCCAAAGCAAAAACTTGTTTGAAATGAAATTGTTGTTCGGCGCCGACTGAATAAATAATTTCCTCTGGATTCCAAGTTTCTTTGCGGTGCTTGATTGTCTGAATATCGGTCGTCGCATAGAGTAATGAACCGTCGCTTTTTTGCAACAAAATTGGTGTTTCAATTCCATAATCGTCTAGCTGAACAATTACTGAACCGTCCTCTTGGGCTATGGCTACACCCGACTCAACTAATTCATCAATCAACTGTTTTGCCTCTGTTATATAGAAAGATTCACCAAGGTTTTCGTCTGGAGTAATTTTGAGTCGAGCAAGAACAGTGTTCATATGCTCAAGTGAAATCTTAGTAAAGCGTTCTTTGTATCCGACAGCTTGTTCGTCACCTTCTTCGAGCTTCTTGAGCCAGGCTTTTGCTTCGTCCAGTAACGATTCGTCTTTTCTGAGTTCTTCTCGAAATTTAACATATAGGCGTCCTAGCTCGTACGCTCCGTCTTTTTCTAGCGCCTCGTCATTGCCCCATTTTTCAAAACCAACCACCCACATTCCGAAGGGTGTTCCCCAATCCCCCAGGTGGCTGTCGCCAATCACCGTATAACCAAGTGCTTTATACAAATTTATCAGAGCTGCACCCTGAACAGTTGGCCGCAGGTGGCCAACACTAAACGGCTTGGATAAGTTCAGGCCAATGTAATCAACAATGATTGTCTTATCTGTGCCCTCATCTGTTTCTCCGTAATTTTCACTCTTTTTTAAATCCTCGGCTAAACCTTTTGCTGTGACACTTGGTTTTAACCAAATATTTAAATAGCCCAAGGTTGTTTCTGTTTTTACAATTGCTTCGTGTTCGATGGCACTCTGAGCGTCCTTGGCAATTTCCTGTGGTGACTTGGCTAGTTTTGAAGCTAGGGCATAAAAAGGCATAGCCAGGTCTGCTCCAAACTTCGGATTCGCTTTCTCTATACTCAATTCTTCGGGCTCAACACCTAAATGTGTAGCCACTGACTTTGCCAGCTCATCCTCAACTCTTTGTAGAAAATATTTCATTAACCATAAGTTTAGCTGGTTTAACTGTTGCCTACAATTGGCCAACCACCTCTCTGTCTGTACTTTGTTGTGAACCACTGTCAAGTCAACAACTCTTTTGTGTTGCTTCTCCGATAGACAACAAAACAACGCCCTCAAGAGAAATTTGACTTATTTACGAATTTGTGTTACTTTCTATTTATAATGACCGAGCTCATACCACGACAACTAGGGGATCCTATCTTTGACGAATACCCTGTCTCGCACGAAAAATTGGTCAGGAAAATGGATAGAATTGTAGAATTCACAGCACATTATGAAGATACATCAGGAAAACAAACAATATCGACCGCCTTCGTGCCTGGCGATGGTGTCAGTAAAGAAACTATCATAATTAATGTTCCATGGAGTGATTCGGCACATAGGGATTTCAACAAGCTAAGGCATGCTGCGCTAGCTGAACACACCGGTGCTGATGTAATTCTGATTGGATTTCCTGGTTATGATGAAGGTGTAGAGAATGGTCTTACCTCCTTACAGATAGAGGATCTTCAAAGAAAAGATGGTCACAGTTTTTCAGAAGTAGGTAAAGCACTAGCTAGCGCGGGGAAACAAATCTCCGATATCAAAGAAATTGGAGGCATAAATTATTGGAACGACCGTCAAGTGACTGTCGCAGGTTGTTCCCAGGGAGCTTCTTCTCAAATGGGAATGCTAAAGCATCTAGATAAAATAATTGCCGAGAGGGTTTCAGACCTGTACATATGGGAGTCAGCCGACGCACTAAAAAAACAAGCTAAACCTATATTGGTAGGAAAATTTATCATAGATTCTCTATCAGCAGGAAGCTACTTCAAGGAAAATGAGCTAGTTTTTGGTCAGGAAAATGCTAGAAAACTTGGAATTCACGACAAAGGATTTGAAGGCGTAAAAGAACTTAAAGACATGTTGGCAGCCAAGAAAGAATACTTACTTCATGGTGCAGCAGATGCAATCGCAGGATCAACAATAGTCCGTGATATAAAAGACGTCTATGACGAAGGGCGTTTACACGATGTACGTATTCACGTTATCCAGGGTGAGAAGGGGGTGGTGAGCCCCACGAGACAAAACCAGAAACTTCTGAAGATACTTATGAGTCAGGCCAAAGAAACAGGTGAAAAAATACATGTTATCCGCAAGGGCGATAAGCACCCGCACCAAGAGTCGTTTCCACGGTACACTTCAACAGTTGAAGAACTTAAAAAGTAATTTATATTGCCGTAGAAACAAGTCCTCAATTTAACTACGATTTAATAAAATTATAAATGCGACTATCAAGACGAATAAGCTTCATAAGATTGTTTTGGAGGTTAAACTAAAATAAACGGATAGAGGCCAATGTCGCCACCACCGGTAAAGACGATGATCACCGCCATCAAAAACAACATCAAATCGTATTCCCAGCCACCCTTAGAGGCCCAGAATGGACTTTTCCATTTGAAAATATGGAATGACATCGAACCAATCATAAGTAACGCCAGACCTGCGGCTGCAGGTTGAGTTAAAACGCCGAATATCAACGCCAACCCGCCGGTAAGTTCTGCAAATGTTAGACCCCAGGCTACCGGTATTGGCAGTCCGTCGTTTTTAGCAAACTTAGGTATGTTCTTTAGCTTAATTCGGGCTTCATTGACAAATATCAGTCCAACAAAAAGCCTCAGAATATACAGAGGGACGTCTTGGTTCTCTGTCAGTGTTACGAAAAAGTTACTTATTGTCTCTAGCACCGCCAACCTTCTTTCGTTTAACTAGATTGTACCATTCAGTCGCTTGCCTACCTTGTTATTAGTGCTTGAGCAGTTTCGTCCCAGCACTCCGGCACCATACTTATTGGGAAATTGTATGGTTCGATATCACTACACATAACTGTTCCGTTGCCGTCTGCGACTACAACCCATTTACTATCAACCTTTGCAGCCAACCACCAGCCACCGCCAATATCTCCCGTGAATTTAACCGAACCTTTGGCATGCTCGTCTGTTTTCTCGTCTATACTCAGCTCCACTTCGTTTTCGTTTCTTGAATGTCGCAATGCTAGCGCTTTTGTTATTTGTCCTTCATCATCGACAACATCAGTAAGTGGTTCCGACATGTAAGTCTCTGTTGGTTTAGAACTATTCTCGTCGACCATTATCTGTTTTGATACTTCTGTGCTAACTGCATCACCAGTGTTGCTTTGTTGCCAAAGATATACACCTCCACCGGATAACAACGCCACTAGTGCAAGCGACAAAACTACGATTACTATATTTTTCTTATCCATGTTGAACCCCTCAGCTAATATAAGTTTGATTATACGCGTATTGTCAAAATCTGAGATGACCTAAAATTACAGCTACTGAAGTAGCCAGGTTCAAACTAGACACACCTGGTTCCATGGGGATACCAGCGACAACGTCGGCTTGTAATTTTATTTTCTCAACTACACCGGCGCGTTCGCTTCCGAATACAAATATTGAGGTTACACCTAGTGTTGCGTCTGTGAATGATGCCCCTGAATCATCGAAAACATAGACACTTTTGTTAAACGCTGTTGGCAACTCTTCTGTTTTAATAACAGGTAGCGCGAAGTTCAAACCCGCCGCTCCGCGGAGCACCCCTGGATTCCAAACATCTATAGTGCCGGAAGCAACGACCGCGCCCGCACCAAGCCCGGCACTAAGACGAATTATCGCCCCAACGTTTTCATGGTCTTTTGGGTTATCCAGCCACACGATTGGTTTTGTGGTGTCAGTTATTATGTCTTCCGAATATGCCTTCCTCTTAGCTATGGCCAGGACTCCTGATCTAATAGCTATCGGCGAAGAAGCCAGATATTCACTCTCTGACACTTCGCGCACCAGTTCCTCTATGGCAGTTCGTTCTTTGGGCGCTAATCGGTCGCAAAGTTTAAGCAGTTTCGACTTGTCTGGCGTAATCGCCTCGATTATTTCTGCCTTGAAACGAATAGCATGCTTGAGCACATGCAGACCCTCTAAAACCACCTGGTTTTGGTCTCTGCGAGCTGCTATATATTGTTGTGGATTCATCCAAAGTGCACGGATTGGTCATTCTCGCGTGCTGGTTCTGGTGTGGTATTTGCCTGATTAATTCTATATACCGCGAACCCGATGATAAACACTGCCACTGTAATCATGATTACAATCATTAGGATAAAGCCGCTCTGTTCGTTATTTCTCATCGTGTTTATGTTACCAAAAAGTTAGGTTCTTCGCTCGTATATTCTAAATACATAGTCGCATGGATTATCTTCATCACTTTTATGTTTTTCTTCACTGGTTATTTCCCACTCGTTCTCGTCTATTTCTGGAAAGAACACATCTGCTTCAAAATTTTCATCGATTAGCGTTATGTACAGTTTGTCTGCATAGTCAATCATCAGATGAAACACTCCGCCGCCACCCGTAATCATCAAATCGTCTTCACCCTTACCAAGTTCTAGCACCTCTTCGAGTGAGTGTACCTGCCCTATGCCTTCTGGTAACTCCATTCTCTGCCTAGAAAGCACGAGGACGTTAGCCTTAGAGCGTGCGTGGTCTTGCTGCGCAAACGTTTTCGTACCTAAAACAATTGTTTTACCAGAAATAAGACCAGAATAGTGTCGAATGTCGCTTTTCATACTCTTACCCCACGGTAAACGCCCTTTAAAGCCAATGGCGTTGTTTCTGCCCATTGCCGCTACCATGCTTATCACTGTTTGGCCTCTTTAGTTGCATAGAGTAAAATCGGCTCTATGTCGTGATATAGCTTCAGCAGGAGTTTTTCGATATATTCTTCTGGATTATCTTGTTTCTGTAAGTGTGAATAGCCAAACCTTGCACCTGGCGCACTCCAGGTAGATTGCCATTTGCCACCTTCAGGCAGCTTCTTTGCGAGCATTTCTGGTGGAGTCGGCCAAGCATAGAAATACAAATACGGTTCGTCCTCGGCTATCCCCGGCGAAAACCCAAAGTTCATGTGTGGGTCTTTCGTTTCATCGTGTCCATTCTTGAACCAAAGGAAAGACAAATCAAAACCGTGAGGCCACAGAGCTACCGCAGTCTTGTAGCCATTCATATGCCCCTGAGCTCGTGCTAAAACTGTGGATATACGATGCTGCACCTGAGCGTAGTTTTTTGCAATCTCGGGGTTAATATCAAAGGTTGTGGTTTCGGTTATCTTTTCACGGTCGGGCACAATATTACAATTGCTGTCGTCTAGAAGTTTGAACACTTTGTCGGACAAAGAGACTTGGTTCTCGCCTTCTAGGCCCACTGTAAAGACAAGTTCTCCATCTTTTTCATACCGAATCTCAGCTTTCACATAATCTAGTTGGAGTTCTCCATCAAAAGTTAGCTCACCAGTAGACGCGCCGTAAGGTCGCGAATGAACACTGTACTGAATTTTGTTTGGCAGTGGCGCACAGCCAGCAAACCTCGCCGAGCGGAGCGGCTGCATAGCCTCGCGAAGAGATTCTAGAGTACGTCTCGAATTCGTGAGATTAGGTAGCTTCTTATTCATGTGTTTAAGTATACGCTTAAACATTTAATTTAGCAAGACACTGGCGGAAGGAGAGGGGTGTCGGCTTCGCCTCTTCCGCTCGTTCGTTCTCGGAGTAAACTCCTGCGAGCTCAGTCGCTCCACCGAACCCCGCCGCTTCGCGGCAACGGGTTCAAATACCACCCAACAGCCAGAATTGAAGAACGACCCCATGGGTCGCTTCACAATTCTGGCGGAAGGAGAGGGATTCGAACCCTCGGTACGTATTGCTACGCACACACGCTTTCCAAGCGTGCCTCTTCGGCCACTCGAGCATCCTTCCGTGTGAACAATAATACGGGTTATCATGAATTATTAACAGAGAGGGATATCGGCTTCGCCTCTTCACTTCGCTCCTCGCAAAGTAAATACAAACACTTTCTTTACTTCAAGGGTTCGTTCATCGAACCCTTGAAGCGATTTGCACCGCTTACACCCTTTCCAAGGGTGCTCCTTCAGCCACTCGGACACCTCTCCAGCTCAGGTAATTATACCTGAGAGGTTCTGGGCGCATAGTAAAACAAAACTAGTAGACTATGTTCATGTGGTGTATTCGTATTAGAAAGTGAAAAACCCGCCCCGTCTAGTTGGTTGCAACCGTAAGGTTGCACTAGATGGGCGGGTATACTCACACTATGGGACGTCTACGACCACACCAAGATCGATTAGCTCCTGACGAAGCTTCTGGGTGTCAACATTTCGAACAGGTGTAGCCTCTTCGGAAGCCATGGCCGCAAGCATTCCCGCAACCTGACCACCAATCAGCTCGGTGGGCTGCATGCGTAGACTACCCGCTACCAAACGATCCATCGACATACCGGCCAGGATGGCTGGCATGAATCCGTCAATCTTCTTTGGCACGAAGATTCCCGGATCTACATCGAAAGCGCCGTAAGACGAGAAGAAATCTGACAACTTCTCGCCATCTTCTAAGGGCTTCTCTGCTCCGGCGCAGCCATGCTGATCGGTCATATACCCTCCAATCATGACTGAATCCGAGAACATATCGATACCTCTTCCTGGTAACCGATCTTTGATCATATCCCAGGTCATCCGGCTCACGCCTTCAATCCTAGGGTGCTCCCGAAAGTACGGCTGCACCGCAAAGTGCTGCTCTACCCTATCGGGAATACGATCCGACCAAAGCATCTGATCATACTCATCATAGCCTTGGTCAGTAGAAATGCCCCAGTTCTCAATCCCGAGCACATAATATGCCCAGTAAAGATAGAAGTATGCTCGGTCTTTGGCCATGATGAACTCCTCGGTGAATTTCTCCCCGAAAGGCTCGGTCATTGCCTCGGCTGAAACTGGGCTGTCCACGAACCCATAGTTGTTGACAGTCCGAGTTATTCTTGGCTCTCCGAAGGGCAGTTCTCTGCTGTCAGCTAGACCACGATAACCTCTGGTAACTTCGACCGTCAGACCCTTGGAGCGATTTTTGTTGTACTCGCTCCAGCCTGGAAAGACATCAAAGCCGTCAGGCTTGATCTCTTTGTTGATGGCCTTTATCCAGCCGTCGACTGTCTCGTCACCATAGAAGCTTCTCATGAGCACCTCAGTGTTGCTCTCTGGTCGCAGTTCTGGAGGAACCGTACCGGAGAAGTATTCGTTCATGACCACGTTCCAGGTAGTCTTCTGAACGCAAACACCGTTGCCAACGCTGTACTCAAGCCCCTCGATCAGTGGATACAACTCCCCTGTCTCAGAACCATCGAGAACTACATCAGCAGTGATTTCGATCAACTCTTCACTGTCGACGTTCTGGACGATCAGTCCCGTTACGGTAAAACCGGATTGCAACACATCAACGGGCGTGTAACCCGTCAGGATGTCAACTCCGGAACTTTCAAGCCAGGTTTCAAACGTTTGCCTGACTTTCACCGGTTCGGGACAGAACGAATCGCTACTCCAGTAGCAACGACTCATGTCGGTGTCTTTGTATTCAACGAGCATCGCCTGATACAGTTCCCCATACAGACCACTCTCGCGAAACACCGAGTTGAGTGGATACTCATCCATCGTCGACACGGCTCCAGCCGAGCTTTGTCCACCGACGTAACCAGTTTGAATCACCATCGTCACTTGGCGACCACGGCGAGCCGCAGAAACTGCTGCTCCTGCTGCCCCCGTCGACTCGCCGTACACCAACACGTCCGTGCTAACATACGCAATCGGCGTAGTTGTAGTGGTCGTGGTGGTAGTGGTCAAGCTTGTTACTGTATTCGGCAGCTCAACCTTCTCAGTCGTTGTGGTGGTAGATTGCAACATGGTCGTTGTGACTACCACTTCGTTCTCGCCCTCGGTGTTTTGCACCGAACTGCAGGCCGTTGCTACCACAGCAAAGACGACCACAATTAGCACTAGCTTGGCTGTCATTTTGTACACCTTCTTGTCTTGTCGTAAGTAGTGTGAATGTTCATATCCAAACCAAAAAAGGCTTAGAATCTATCTAAAATAATAACATTTTTTTTATTTTTTTGCTAATTTATGCTAAACGTGCATGAGTCAACTCTACTAGTTTTTTTTCTTCTTCGCCGACACTCTTTCCCTTTAATACGACGCTAATTATTGTTCGCCTAAAGTCTATGCTAGACAATCGCGCCAGTCTACCGGCTGTTACGTCTTCTTCTATCTTTAAATTCGGCAATAACGCCACACCATTGGAATTAAGAGCCATTTTAAGTATTAATTCTGGATTGGTTGAATAAAATTTTGGAAAATATGCGATACCTAGTTCTGTAAAATATCTTTTCATCCACTGAAAAGTAGTTGACGCCTTATCGTATGTAAGCAAATTATCTATTGTTCGGTCTTCTTTTATTTTTTTCTGAGCACTAGTGGCTATATTGGATGCACATACAGCTGTAAATTTTTCTTCGCTACTACCGAGTATCTTGTAGGAAGTGCCGATATTATTCAGTGGACTGACGATGAATGCTATGTCTAATTGATCGTGTTTAAGAGCCATAAGTAGACGAGATGAATTATCAATCCTTACGTCTAGCTGACCGACGATATCCATTGAAGACGAAAATAATCTATCAGCCACACTATCGAGCATGCCAATTCGTAGTAGTTTATTTTCATCAGACTTCATACCCAATTCGGTTTTTAGGTTCTTTAATTGAGTTCGCATTCTTACTCCACATTCATATGTTGATTCTCCAGCCTTAGTTACTTGAAAAAAGTTACCGTTGCGAATGATTAATTGGACACCAAAATTTTGTTCTAGTTTCTTTATAGCTACCGACAAGGCTGGTTGGGATACATGCAACTGTTTGGCGGCCTCAGTAAAGCTACTATGCTCCACCACTGCCATGTACTTTATTATTTTGTGATCCATGCCTAACCCTCATTATAGTATTATCTTATAAAGATATACAGTTTATATATTAGATTTATAACCAACAATTTCGTAGTCTTTCTACATGGATTTTGAACAAATTCTTCAAAATTAACTATTACTTTAATGTTCACAAATGGAAAGCGAGGTAGCGTGGGGAAAATCAAAATAGCAATCGTCGGACTAGGCAACTGCGCCTCTTCCCTGATTCAGGGTATCGAATATTACAAAGACGCCAAGGACGACGGCTTCATTCCCGGCCTAATGCATGTGAATTTTGGTGGGTACCATATTAAGGATATCGAAATTGTGGCTGTTTTTGATGTAAACACCAACAAGGTGGGTAAAGACGTCTCAGAAGCCCTCTACGCAGCTCCGAACAATACGACGGTCTTTGCTAAAGTGCCGAAAACAGGGGTCAAGGTCTCCCGCGGCCCTAGACTTGACGGTGTGAACAAATACACCGAGGAGCTAGTTCCAGTAGACAGCAAGCAAAAACCCGTCGACGTAGTCAAAACCCTAAAAGACACAAAAGCCGATATTGTAGTTAACTACTTGCCTGTAGGCTCACAAAAAGCTACCGAATTTTATGCCCAAGCAGCTATCGACGCTGGCTGTGGCTTTGCCAACAACATCCCCGTCTTTATCGCTTCCGATGAAAAATGGGCCAAGAAATTTGAGGAAGCTGGTCTGCCAATCATTGGCGATGACATAAAATCCCAAGTCGGTGCAACAATCGTCCATCGGAACCTTGTGAACCTTTTTATGGACAGAGGGATGAAAGTTGAAAAAACATACCAGCTCAATACTGGCGGCAATACTGATTTTCTCAATATGCTAGAGAGGGAACGTTTGCAATCAAAAAAAATATCAAAGACAGAGGCTGTAACTTCGATGATGGATAACAAAAACCATGAAGTTATTGACGAGAACGTCCATGTTGGCCCTTCGGACTATGTCCCCTGGCAAAAGGATAACAAGATTTGCTTCATACGTATTGAATCAAAACACTTCGGCGACGTACCGATGAATCTCGAGCTTAGACTCTCGGTCGAGGACTCCCCCAACTCAGCTGGCGTAGTGATAGATTCTATCCGCTGCCTGAAGATAGCTATGGACAACAAACTCAGCGGACCTCTAGTGGCACCGGCAGCTTTCTTCAAAAAACACCCGCCAAAACAAATTGAAGACCGCCAGGCACGCGAACTAGTAGAAGAGTTTATTGTAAAGTACGGCCAGAAAAAATAGCAACCTCATCTGTTGTATTGCCGCTTCGCTAGTAGTAAACTCTAGTAAAAGAAAAGGCAAAAATGGCGGTTATTAGACTTTCGAATGTCAGTAAAATCTATGGTTTGGGTGACGCTACAACGATAGCTGTGGACGATGTTAATTTGTCGATAAACAAAGGTGAGTTTGTGGCGATTATGGGGCCGAGCGGTTCTGGTAAATCTACGCTAATGAATATTATCGGCTTGCTGGACACGCCAAGTCATGGAGACTACACTCTTGATTCTAAGCCAGTCTCTAGGCTCAGCAATAACGCCCGTGCCAAAATCAGAAGAGATAAAATAGGTTTTGTTTTTCAGTCGTTTAATCTCCTCCCCCGAATGAGAGTCATTGAAAATGTCGCCCTACCTTTAATGTATAGCGGCAACGATCACACCGAAAGCCTCGAGAAAGCTTCTGCAGTGCTAAAAACACTGGACATGAAAAATCGTGAGTACTACCACTTAAACCAACTGTCCGGCGGTCAAACACAACGCGTGGCTATTGCTAGAGCTTTGGTGAACAATCCCTCGATTATCTTAGCTGACGAGCCAACCGGTAATCTGGATTCTGCAAACGGAAAAATAATCATGGAACTGCTTAAAGATTTAAATGAAAAGGGTAACACCATCATTATGGTTACCCACGATACCAAGCTCGCTAATTACGCGAAGCGCGTTATTCAAATGATTGATGGCAAGATAGTTAACACCGTCCAGCAAACCGAAGAAGAGGCCGAAGAAGAGGCAGAAAAAAGTCCCACAGCTAAGAAAAAGACTAAAAAACCCAAAAAAAGGAAAAAGAAGGGTAAGAAAAAATGATGCTATTTACAAACATTAAAATGGCTCTAGCTAGCCTGCGTAGCTCAAAACTACGTGCAGCGCTCACTATGCTGGGAATTATCATTGGGGTGGTGTCTGTTGTGACTTTCATCTCCTTTGGTGAAGGTCTCAAGAACCAAGTAACAGATGAAATACGTCAGTTTGGTGATGACTTCTTGCAGGTAGCACCCGGCAAATTAGTGACCCGTGATGCAGAAGGCAACATTGAAGATTTTGATTTTGCTGCAATTTTTGGTGCAACACCTTTCACTGAAAAAGATCTTAGCGATATTAAAGCCCTAGATAGCATTGCCACCGCTAGCGGGATTATGATGATTTCTGGCAAGACTTCGGCCAACGGCAAGGTTGCAACCAGCTCATCTACTCTCGCCACAACCCCAGAAATGATAACTATTCTTAATCAGGAGGTTGAGGACGGGAGTTTCCTTGACGACAACATTAAAAACGATTTTACGGTAGTTCTGGGCAAGAAGGTGGCCACCGATTTGTTCGGTGAAGTATCCTCAGCTATTGGGCGAACTGTGCAAATAAAAAACCGAGACTTTACTGTTATCGGTGTCATGGCACAGCATGATTCGATTCTTTCTAGCGGGTCGTTCGGTAGCGACTTAAATAGCTACGCCTACATTCCTTTTGCAGCCGGGAAACAACTGACTAACAATATCGTGCAAATGATAGAGATTGATGTCAAAGTAGTTGACATCAACAAAACTGACGAAGCTATTGAAGATATTTCAAATGTTCTGATTGCTAACCGCGGCGATGACGACTTTTCCATCACTAAGCCTGAAGAATTTTTGACAATCACTGACAAGGTTCTGAGCCTGCTGACTACGGCGGTGGTAGCAATCGCTTCGATATCTGTGCTTGTCGGTGGTATTGGGATTATGAATATTATGTTTGTAACTGTTAGCGAACGAACGCGCGAAATTGGTATCCGTAAAGCCATAGGCGCAACCAACAATCAAATATTGTCGCAGTTTCTGATTGAATCGATTGTTATTACGATGCTTGGTACAGTTGCTGGTATTTCCATTTCGGCGCTTATAGCACTACTGGTACGTATAACTACTGACTTTGCACCAGTAATAACACCTGGCAGTCTAATTGTTGCCTCTATTGCAGCTGTTACCTTCGGTGTGGTGTTTGGAATAGTTCCAGCAATGAAAGCTGCACGCAAAAACCCAATCGAAGCCCTTAGGCACGAATAATTTAGCTGTCTAGCTCTTTTTTGAATTTCTCAATGAGATCAACTGGAGTCGGGTTAATGCCATTTAGCAGCGCCAGGTAAAGAGTTACGAAGTCGCCAAGCATTATCGCCCATAGCAAATGCTCTAGTTTCGTCGAACCCTCTGTCTGAACTTCGATAGCCTTTGGCATCATGCCACTTAGTAATCTGTTGGTAACTTCGAACCTCTTGTTGATTCGCTCGTGCTCAAGGTCAGAGAAAAGCTCAATCGGTTGAAATGGCTTTTCAATAGGGTGCGATGTCCAGCCTAAGAATTCGTTGTGGTTAAACTCTGGAAATTGATTATAGAACGCTAGGTTTTTTGCATTCTCGTTAAAGCTAATTTTCCATTTATAGGCAGCTGCGCTAAGACCTGGGCCTGCGAAAATAACAGGGGTCTTGCCCATAACCTTCTCGGCTATTTGTTTGGCATAGTTGTCGCTGGTCGGCACATCTGCCCGCCACTGTGACGCTGCTTGCTGCAACAGCTCAGTCGTTGATTCTAGCTCATCCGTCAATCCAGTTTCCAGGTCTGCGGCCTCTAGAAGCTCAAGTAATGCACGATAATTGTACCAAGCGGCCATTCGTGGTTGCATACCGCCAGGAATTTTAGCCATCGGATAATCTTTTTCGTGCGCTATTTCCTCTAATCTACCGCCAGCAGTAATTATGAAAATCTGCGCTCCTGCCTCTTCTGCCTCTTCCAGTGAAGCTAGAGTTTCTTCAGTGTTACCGGAATAACTTGATGCAACGTACAGTGTGTCAGGGCCAACAAACGCCGGTATTGAATACTGCCTATTGACTACGAAAGGAACTTTTGGTCCTGGCCAGGCAACAATCATACTTGCTGCGAGTGCTGAACCGCCCATGCCGCTAACGACAATATTGTGGATGTCTCCTTTTGGCTCGAAAGCGAAGTCAAACGAGAACTTCAGTTGTGACACCTGTCTTTCGGCCAGACCTAGCGCATCGTCAGCGTCTAATTGAGAAACTCTTCGTAGGTCATCAAGCATATCTACCCCTCGTTTTTCTTATACATATCCTAAGTCTTTCAAGAGAAAAAGTACACCTTACACGACTACGAATGTTATACTCTTCTTCAAAGCATAATAACTTTCGGGGGTGGGATGGATAACGACCAAATACAACAAACAAACTTAGTCACGGACGATGCAGTGGCAACAATGCCCGATGCTCCGCAACCCGAAGCCCTCCAACCGGAGACACCAGTCACTGCGACTACTCCTGTTGATACCCAGCAATCTACTGAACCTCCAGCTTCTGAGCCAACTCAACCACCTCCTACACCAGACCAGGCTACCGCGCCTTCATCTACGACTACTCCAGCGAGTGATTTGAGCGACTTAGATGACATCAAAAAGAAAGCCCTGGACGAGCTTCAGCCACTTATTGAACATGTTGAACAATCGCCAGAGGAGCGCTACGAAACGGTCATGATGATGATCCGTTCAAACGATGACCCAAATCTCATCAGCCAAGCTTATGAAGCAGCCAAAGGTATCAAAAACGAGAAGGCTCGAGCCAATGCTCTGCTGAATATTGTTAGTGAAATAGAGTACCTAAAATCAAAGCAAAACAGCTAAACTAAATTTAAAGACTCGGCTCTGCGAGAGAAACCGAGTCTAGTCGACTTTTTGTTTGTACATATATTGTACACAATTTTTATCTAAATCAACCTGTTTTAAAATAACAACGATTTTTGATTTCTCATCTGTTAAATTTTCATCGTGACAGATTGAAACGCCAATGTTGTGCATTTTACAAATATCGCATTGAATACTAGTTTGAATACTTTTATCAGCGATTTCAACTTTGCAAAAACTTCACAATTTATACTACTTAGACAAGGGGAAAATGACGTAGTTGTTGTTAATGAAAATGAACCGAAATGAATTCGGTTCATTTTATCAAATTGGGAGGGATCCAGGAGCGAAGCAACATTAAAGGGAGGGGTCACCTCCCTTTAAAAGTGTTCTACATCCCCATCATTCCGCCGCCCATGCCACCACCAGCCGGCATAGCAGGCGCTTCTTTTTCGGGAATATCTACTACTAACGTACCCATGGTCATAGCTGTACCGGCAATCGATACGGCATTTTGAATTGCTTCTCGCACTACTCGTGTTGGATCAACAATTCCTGCCTTTTTCATATTAACAACTTTACCCGTAGAAACGTCAACACCGTTACCAGGATTATTAAGTACTTCTATGATGTATCCGCTCGCATTAAGGTCGGCGTTATCTAATAAGTGCTTAAACGGCTCGCTTAAAGCTCTTATCAATATGTCTACGCCTGCGTCACCAGTTATCATCGATTTGTTATTAGCAATTAGCTCAACAGAATCCTCGTTTTTCCCTTTGAGATGCTTGTTGACAAGCACCATGCTCAATCCTACCTGCGTGACGCCTCCTCCAGGAACAATTCCTTCATCCAGCGCAGCTTTAACAGCTGCTACTGCATCGTCGACTCGAAATTTCTTTTCTTCGATTTCGGTTTCAGTGGCTCCACCAACTTTTATTACAGCAACTTTACCGCTTAGAGCAGCACGTCGTTTATCGAGGTTTTCTTTGTCGTATTCACTAGTAGCTTGCTCGGCCTGAGCGCTAATCTGCTTAATACGGGCGTCGAGTTCACTAACTCCCCCAGCGCCTTCGATGATCGTTGTGTCGTCTTTAGTCACAATAACCTTCCGCGCAGTACCCAGCATGTCCAGTGTTGCATTCTCGAAACTATGCCCCTGATCTTCAGAAATCACGGTAGCTCCTGTCAAAATGGCTATATCTTGCAGTACATCTTTGCGGCGGTCACCAAAGGCCGGAGCCTTGACTGCCACGGTGTTAAACACGCCTTTTAGTTTATTGAGCACTAGAGTTCCAAGTGCTTCACCTTCAACGTCTTCAGCAACAATCACCAAGTCTTTCTTACCAGCCTGAGCTGCTTGTTCTAGAATTGGCAGAAAATCTTGGACAGCCGAAATCTTCTTATCAGTTACCAAAATTAACGGCTTCTCATATGCAGCTTCCATTCGGGCTGCGTCGGTAACCATGTATGGGCTGACGAAGCCACGATCCATAGTAAAGCCTTCGACGACTTCACTCTCTAGCTCAAGTCCCTGCCCCTCCTCGACAGTCACCACGCCGTCTTTGCCAACCTTATGGATAACATCAGCGATTAGTTTGCCGATAATCTCGTCACCCGCCGAAATGGTTGCTACTTCAGCCACTCTTTTGCTATCGCCACCAATATCTTCAGACATGGTGGTTAGTTTCTTTAATACGTCGGCTCCAGCAGCTTCAACGCCTTTGCGTAGTTCCATTGGGTTGTGACCAGCTGCAATCAGTTTGTTAGCTTCATTTAGGATGTGGTAAGTCAAAACTGTAACAGTAGTCGTACCATCTCCAGCTACATCGTTCATTTTATTTGCGGCTTGTTTAATCAGCTCCGCTCCAACGCTATAACCTAAGGTTTCGTCATCGTCTTCAGGTAGCTCTATCGCCTTGGCGACTGTCACGCCGTCGTGGGTAACAGTTGGGCCGCCATAAGATTTACTAATTACTGCGTTGCGGCCCTTCGGGCCCATGGTTACTTTTACTGCATCGTAGAGCGCCTGAGCCCCGCCAAGTACGCGAGTGCGAGCGTCTTCGTCATAAAATACTTTCTTTGCCATCTAATTACTCCTTTTTGTCGTTATTTACTAATTCTCATTTTTCAATTTTCATTTTTTGGAAACTGAAAACTGCAACTGTTAACTAACAGTTGCTAAGATGTCTTCTTCTTTGACTAATATATACTCGGTGCCGTCAATTTTTACTTCTGTGGTTGAGTACTCTTTATAAAGAATCTTCTCACCTTTTTTCAAGGTTTTAACATCCTTGCCGACAGCTAAAACTGTGGCAACTTTTGATTTTTCTTTAGCATTGTCTGGCAGATACAGTCCGGAAGCTGTCTTGGCTTCGGTCTTTAGCCCTTCGGCTACTACCCAATCTGCTAGGGGGTTAATGTTTAAGCCCATACGTTCCTCCAAAAATTATTATTCTTGCCCAAACAATTATAAATTAGCACTCTCATACGTCAAGTGCTAATTTACTCTTTTGCCACTCAAAGCTAGGCTTGCTGTGTCAAATATACCGCCTATGACTTCTTGCGGGGCAACTGGCTTATCAGCCGGAACCGGGTGAATTATGATAGGGCCGGCTTTAACAGTTCTTCCATTTTTTCGTCGTAGTTATTAACAAGTAAAGCAACTCTCGACAAATAGCTGCCGTTCTCTCCAATAACCTCCTCAAGAACTACCTCATATCTTTTGTCTGATGTTGCTCGAGCTATCCCAATGTCTGCTAGGTTTATGCTGTTGGCGACTTTCTGTGATGGTTGTGTAACTTCAACTCTTAACGTGTACTTGTTCTGAGTTCCCTCTTCAGTTTCTTTCTGATTGCGCCGAAAACTGTACTTTAAACTTGAGTTTCTTCCTCCGCTAGGAGTAATTGCAAAGGTCGGAAACACGTTCTGATGCACTTCTTGTTTAGTCAGCCGCTTCGAAAACACTCCGAGCAAAGCCTCGTAGAACTGATTCCACGGCGTGAATGTCTCAACTTCTTTACTTTCTGGTCCAGTCATGACATTGATAGTATACCAATACTATATCTATCAGAACATGTTTCTGGACATATTCGCAATTTAATTGCTTGACATTTATGCTTACTCCTAGTACTGTTACAGCCCGAAATCGAACCTTTGATGTCGGTTGGTCACAATAGATGTAGTGCGCGCTAAAGTGTTTATGCACTCACAGTGCATCTAGTGAAGTCCGTACTAAACCCGACCTAATGGTCGCAAGCATCGATTGAACATTAAGTTTTGAATTCCTGGGAGAGGTGGTTCCAAGGGGCCTCCCTCAGGAGCGCTGGCGAGAGACTCTGCGGTCTCATTGACCTGGCGTGGCTGCCGATTGCGGTAACACCGTGACTTACACTTAGCGAATATCGTTTCCTCTCGAGGAGCGAACACTCGCCCAACAGTCACAGTCGTAATCGGCAGCCCATTCTTGTTTCCTTCCTATGTGATTTATTCGTTTATCGCACGCCCCGAAGTAGAAACAAGCATCACATCTCGAGTAGTAGCTCATAACCTCACTCCCACACTTTATGACTACACCACTACTCGAGATTTTTCTTTGACATTATTCGATTAAAGTTGTACATTAGCGTTTAAGTGAAGGTACTTAAGTCTCAAGTAGAGCTTTGCTTTCGCACATTCACAAACAAAGGAGATAATCATCGACAGGAGACCTTACAAGTCTCCCGACAAAGTGACTCGTAGACGTTTGAATTTCCGAAAGGAAGTCGTGCGTTTGAAACGGGTACTCGGCAGTAAATCTGTCCCGAAAGCCGACTGGATTCGGTAGAAAAAACCCTACCGAGAGAGGAAAACCCTTGGAACTATGCACAGTCGAGTATCTTCTTGATGACGGCACAATCATTGTCGTATCAGGAGGAAAAGCAAAACCTGTGACACCTTCCGCAGAGGCGGAAGACAAGAGTTCAATCGACGACCCTAGCGCAGAT
>CAZOFP010000002.1:59791-65548 GCA_964579475.1 uncultured Candidatus Saccharibacteria bacterium
GGAGAACTAGAGGTGATCGTCTCCTGAAGAACATGTGAAAGAGATTCGGTTGTTGTACGCGCAAGTGTACTACCGTGCTGAGGCACAACTGTGGTAACGGGTCCAATCCCCGCTCCAGCCCAATCCCCTTCATACACATATGGACTGTATTCATAAAAGCTCAAGCCGCAAGACAAGCTCGTTCTTCCCATGAACGGAACATCAATCCAATATGCCCGCCCGAGAGGACACCTCTGTGCAACGCGCACAAATCCACTCGGGCTATTTTTTTGAAATTATCCAAACAAAAAACCACTCCTTTTGGAGTGGTTTTACAAAATTAGCATTGTTTTGAGGTTTGAGATCATGCACTTTGGAAGTGGTAGGGTAGGTTGGCTCACGGCCGAAGCTGTGAGCCAACCTACCCAAACCGTCTCTATCCTCTGTGGATGTTCTCCCAAGCATCCTCGGTGAAAGGTGACCTGTGGTCAAACAAGCCATACCCATCTTGTCGTGGAAGTGGCGCCTCATCTGTTTCCCCGTGCTCGCCGACAGGCAGGTACGAGAAGTTCAGACTGTAGACCTCGCGAAGCTTTTCGGGAGTTACTTCTGGCAATGGGATAGGTCGTCCTATCTCCCCATCTGAAACGTCGCTCCCTCTAGGGATGAACTGTTCGCCGTCCCAGACGCCGTCGAGGGGAACCCTCGGGGTGACTTCGAACTCAGCTGTATCGTCGAAACACCAGGTCGTTGCTGAGGCAACTTCTTGCTGGTGAATCCGATCGTTGAGTTGAGCTCGACGATCTTCGTCTTGTTGACGAGCTTGCTCCTTCTTCGTATCTCGCCATTTGCGATAGGCCTTCGTGGCCTTGCAGGCTTCTTCTGCGCGAAGCCTCATAGTCTTTGCACGTTTCACCGGTTTTGGTGTCGGGTGCTTCCAAGGGTTGGTGGATTTTGGCATCTCTGCCTTCCTAGTAAGGCGATAGATTGCTCCATCGCGTCTCGCATAATCTCAAACGTAGCAATACTCGATGTCTTTCACCAAGCAACTACCGATTCTCTCCTTTCTAGAGTAGAATATAATACCACTATAACACTTATGTTGGGTTTGTCAAAGAGTTAATCTTCTCCTGCTTGCTTGTTCAGCCCAGCCCTAACATACTGGTGTCTATGAAAATATTGATGTGCAGACCCACCTACTTTGACGTTGTCTACGCAATTAACACCTGGATGCATCCTGATGACCCCGTAGACAAGAGGGTGGCTACAAAGCAGTGGAGCAATCTCTATGAAATCTATAAGTCGCTTGGCTACGAGGTGGAACTGATAGAGCCAGTTGATGGGCTGCCAGACATGGTCTTCACAGCCAACGGCGGGCTAGTCTATGAAAACAAAGTAGTCCTGCCAAACTTCAAAAACGCTGAAAGACAAGGCGAAACTCCAGTGTTCAAGAAATGGCTTGAGAGCCACTTTCCCAGCTCCCAGCTCCTATCTCCCAACTCCTACTTCGAAGGCGAGGGTGATGCGCTATTCGTTGGCGATAAACTCTACGGCGGTTACGGCTTTCGCTCCAGCCGCGAAGAGTACCAACAAATAAGTGAATTTCTGGGTGTTGAGGTCGTGCCTCTTGAGCTCGTCGACCCACGTTTTTACCATTTCGATACCTGTTTTAGTGTCCTAGACAACCAAACTGTCGCCTACTTCCCGAAAGCTTTTTCGAATGAAGCCAAAGAACTTATCGAGAAGAATATCCCAAATACGGTAAAAGTAGGCGAAAAAGATGCGACAAGTTTCGGCTTAAACATGTTTAGCGACGGCAAAAATGTGATAGTAGCTAAGCAAGCCAAAGATTTCCAAAAACAACTTGCTGACAGAGGTTACAGCGTCCATACAGTAGACATTTCCGAATTTAAAAAATCCGGCGGGGGAATTAAGTGTCTGACGCTTCTTCTCGTGCAGATTCACTCAGTTGAATAACCCCCGACGATTTCAACATTATCAAAACCATTTCGATCGAGTTCTTCATAAATGCTTATTATGAAGTCAGCGGGTGGACTATGCCCTTCAGCATCTAGCACAATCCTTCTGTCGCCATTTTCGTCAACAAACTTCTCTCTAACTGTGTATGCGCGACTGTGTGGCCCAGGTCTTGATTCCCATGTGAGCCTTATTTTTAACCCAGGTTGCAAGGTTTGGTGATCAAAGCTAATTCTTTCATCGTTCCCACTCGCGAATCCTACTATTTCAGACATTTTTGTTTCGCCCTCAATGACTACTATTAGTTTATTCTTACTTAAGAAATAATCCAAGTATGCATTGCAACCTGGTGAAACACCCTAATCTTAACATCAGATTTAAATCATATTTAAATCTGATTTACGTTGGTTAGGTGTCGCGCATACCCCGAGCGTAAGCTCGCGGGTAAGCATTGTCCGCCTAAAGGCGGACGGATTCGTGCGTAGCACGGATGCGAGTCAAGAAGATATCGCGAGTGTTAACTCGCGGAGATTCATTTTTCTCTGTTGTTTCAGTGTGTCGAGATTCAGACAGACCAGGGTGAAGCTTGAATTATTTTTTCTTGGAAGTAATTTTCATTTTTGGCTTCTTTGAAGTTTTTCTCGCAGATTTCTTTGGTGTATCGGTTGTTTTTGCAGGTTTATTGTTAGATTTTGTTTCCTTATTTTTCGGCTTTATCACCGACCGCAATTCTTCACGCACGACTTCGCGGTCATCCCACTTCACTTTGCCGTCTTTCATGCCCCGATATTTCTGGTTGCCCATACCAGTAATTACCACCATATCACCCTTTTGGGCACGTCTGAGGGCTGAGTTGATGGCTTTTCGTCTGTCGGCTATTTCTTCGAAATCAACAAAACCTGACATTTGTATTCCTCGTAGTATTTCGCGTCGAATTGGTGCTGGCTCGTCACCATACGGTTCTTGGTCGGTTACATAAATACGGTCAGCATATTTGCTTACCACGCGGCCTATCGGCACCCGTTTGGACGGGTCACGTTCGCCGTCGGCGCCGACAACAACTAACAATTCTTTTTCAGTAGTGTGCCGTAAGTTTTCGAGTAGATTTTGTAGGGCGTCCGCGGTGTGGGCGTGATCAATCATCACGCCAAATTCTTGACCTTCACCAATAGATTCCATTCTACCGGGCACCATTTTCAGATTTCTCAGACCTTGTTGAATCTTGACCTGCGGAATTTTCATCTTCTGCGCCACTGCCACTGCCGCCATAGCGTTATAGACATTAAATTTACCCGTTAGATTAAGCTCAATCTCTATGTTGCCGTCTGGCGTACTAAGTGTTGATATCGATCCATGATTAGTTATCTTAGCCTTGCGAACTCGAATATCTGCTTTATCTGTTGTTCCGTAAACAGTAGTCATATCTGGATTTCGAATATTGAAAAACTCGAACCAAGAATCGTCACCATTTATCACTACAAAATCTTTAGCTCGCTTGAAAAGTTTCAGTTTCGTTGCTGCGTATTTGTCCATACTGCCGTGATAATCCAAATGATCTTGAGTTAAATTAGTAAAAACTGCGCCTTTGAAGGGGACGGCCCAAACACGCGACTGGGCAATAGAGTGCGAAGAAACCTCCAAAACCACGTGCGTCACACCGTCATCAACCATTCTTTTTAAGTATTTTTGAAGCACATTGACATCTTCCGTCGTCAATGTCAGCTCGCTATCCTGCCAGTCTTTGCCGATTTGAACAACAGCGGAGGAGAGAATACCAACTTTGTGGCCAGCAGCCTCTAATACCGCCCCAATCATATTGACCGTCGTAGTCTTGCCATTGGTACCGGTAACTCCTATGATTTCAAGTTTTTTAGCAGGGAAGCCGTAGTGAATATTAGCCACTACCGCTCTAAACCAGTGGTAAACAGGCAGTAACGGCTTTAACAGTCGTTTTGGGATGATTTTCTTAAGGTTCTTCTTCACGCTCATGCTTTCTATGATACCTCACATCTTTAGACTGGTATTTATTTCTAGAGTGCGAGGATCGTCGGCTTCCTGCTTCTTTGCATGAAAATAACCAAGCGAGGCGATCATCGCCGCATTATCGGTACAAAGGTTAATCGGTGCGTAGTCTATGTCGATTGGTAGACGATCTTTCAGCTGTCTACGCAGCTCAAGGTTCGCCGCTACACCACCGGCGATAACTACTGTCTTCGGAGAAAATTCGTTAAATGCTTTCATCGTCTTGTCGACAAGTGTCTCTACTGCTATTCGCTGGAAAGACGCCGCTACGTCTTTGACCTGCTCGTCAGTTAGCAGCTCTGCCAGCTCAAAAGATGGAAATGTGTGGTCTTTGCCGCAAATAACCTGAACTTGGCGCAGGACGGCTGTCTTGAGTCCAGAGAAGCTAAAATCATATCGACCAAGACCGCTGGTCGCTTGAGTCTGCCGACTTTCATCCTTGGCAGGGTTGGAACGAGCTTTGGGGAATTCATATTTGTTTGGATTACCACCCTCTTGAACAGATTGTTGAATTGACGGTCCACCTGGATATTCCAGTCCTAGTACTTTGGCAACCTTATCAAATGCCTCGCCTACCGCATCATCTTGAGTTTGCCCTAAAAGTTCATAGTCGAAGTGGTTTCGGAATAATACTAGCTGCGTGTGTCCACCGCTAACAATCAACGCCAGCACCGGAAATTTCGGAGCTATCCATTCTTTACTAGTATCTGAATGATAGTTAGGAGACGGGGCGTGGGAGGTGGGAGACTCGGAAACATCTAGTGTAGCTTTCTTTGTGCTTTTACTCCTGACTCCTAGCTCCTGATTCCTAACTCCTGACTTTATTTCCCCGACTGGTGAAATAAAATTTGCATACACATGGGCTAAAACATGGTTCACGCCAAAAAGGGGCTTATCTTTAACTAGCGCCAAAGTTCTAGCGGTGATTGTGCCGATAAGCAGAGCTCCAGAGAGGCCAGGACCCTTGGTGACAGCGATGGCATCAATATTCGCCCATTTGTCTACTGCATCAGGAAAAGCCTGTTCTAGGGCCTCGTCGATTACCGGAAGGACGGTTTCGATATGACTTCTGGCCGCCACTTCTGGTACGACACCACCAAAAGCTTTGTGGATGTCGATCTGCGACACCACGACATTCGATAGCATGTCGCTACCGTCTTTTACCACAGCAGCAGCAGTTTCATCACAACTGGTTTCAATTCCTAGAATATTCACTCATCAGATTATACCCGATACTTCCAGCTTAACTCGTCCGCAAAATATTAATGCAAACAAAAATGCAAAATTGTTTTACTCGAATCCTACGATTTATTATTCTGAAGCTGTGTCCTGTTTTTCTGCTTATCGTTGGTCAAGTTCGCTATACAATTCCGATAAATCTCCTATTGGTCTTCCATCGGTGCACTCAACAACAACAACCTGGGATCCTTCAGGGACAGTTTGGTCAGTAAAAACGTGTGGAACTTTTTTTCCTTGAGAATCTCGTATAGTAGTTTCTACCTGATATTTTCCACCAGCCTCTACGCTTGTTGTGACAGAAAAAATTCCCAAAGTTTCGGCCGCTTCCTTGTAACGTTGAGCTTCAATATCAGGTATCAACATTTCAACTGGTTTATCTATAGACACAGTAAGGTCTCTTCGACGATGAATTGTCGGTATATTTTTACTCATGGACATATCATACTCTCATACTTTCTATTTGTCAAGCATTAAACGTGAGTTTGCTATACTAAGCCCCAGTCTCTGCGACACTTTAGTCGTTTAGAATTGAGGGTATGT
>CAZOFP010000003.1:0-65297 GCA_964579475.1 uncultured Candidatus Saccharibacteria bacterium
GGGATACAGATGAAGATTCCTATTGAGATGTTGCAAAGGTCGTGAGTTCTATACGGTATAGTCCTATGCGACTACAGCGACCAGGTGTTGCCACCTTGGTTTTTGATGGTGCCTTTTATTTCAAGCATTGTTAGAGCTTGGCTGAATTCGCTAGATTTAATCTGTGCTAGTTTCTGGAGTTCGTCGCCATCTTTCGGGCCTTCAGCTAGATTATCAAGAATTGCTTGTTCGCTAGCGCTATCTCCTCTGATATTGCTTTTATCAGCTTTGAGATCCTCAAGTCCACAAGCGTTTAAGATGTCAGTTACGGAGGTTACGGGGAAAGCACCTGTCTTTATAAGGTTGTTAGTACCCGCAGACATTGGGCTGTTGATGTTTCCAGGCACCGCGAGGACTGTTTTACCCTGCTCCAGAGCGAAACCAGCTGTTATCGATGTACCACTGCGAGCTGCCGCCTCTATAACAAGTACGGCGTCAGCCAGTCCAGAGACTATGCGATTGCGAGCTGGGAAGTTTTGCACCAGGGGCGGCATGCCTTCTTCGTATTCACTTACTAGAGCTCCGCGAGCAGCGAGGATTTCTTTTGCTAGGCCTCTGTGGGATGCAGGGTAGATTTTGTCGAGTCCACACGGCATCACAGCTATCGTTTTACCTTTAGATTTCAACGCAGCCCGATGAGCTAGTCCATCTATGCCAAGCGCAAGACCACTGATTATCGTTACTCCGAGTGAGGCGAGCTCTTGCACTAGTGTTTCTGTTACGTATCGCCCGTACTTGGTTGGTTTTCTGCTGCCAACAACGGCAACCTTGAAGGAGTCGTCATCATTTATATCACCGAGGGTATAAAGCTGTTTGGGCGCTGAGTCAATATTGCGCAGCTTAGCTGGATATTTATCAGAGTTATGTTTTAGACACTTGATTTTCATAAGTATAAGTTATTTCGTAGTTGACATGAAGCCAATTAAGTGCTAGGATACTTGACGTAATCACAGTATATGTGATTTATGTACATTATACCCCCTATTTTAGGACTTTGTCCTAAAAAATAACAGTTTTAAACTGTTAGATTGCTGGAAACGTGCGTTATTAAGTATCTACCCTCCACTTTCTACGCTAGGTGCCCAAAAGTACCAGCGTTACCAGCAAACTAACCCCTTTAACTACTAGACCTTGACTTTGTCAGGTGGGCTCTCTTATGTGGGAGATCACAGGTTAAATAACTGGCTTCGGCCGGGCTGCGTACATCTGTTGCGTCAACGCCCTCTGTGATTGTGGGTTGAAGGGATAAATCAAGGCTTTGCGGTGCCCACCCCTGCAAAGTCTTGTTTTATTTTCTGAACTTTTTTCAGGGCACAGCAACAGGATTACTGCTGTCCAGTGGAGCTGGACACACCTAATCCTTCGTCGTTGCGATTTCCGTTACTCGTTCAGTGTACCTCTAGTACACTTCACTCCGTTACTCAATCACGCCTTGTGCTGTACTCCTGAAAACAGCTCAGAAAGGAGATAAATAACCTACTCCAACCCTTCTTTGTCAGGGTTTCCGCTGCTCACTTCATGCTTCGCTGCGCGACTCAACTTTTCCTCGCGCTTCACTCCTGAAAAGAGCTCAGTTTTGACGTCGTTGTTCGTGGTTTCCTTGTGTTGCATTAACGAAGAGAGCTAGGTCGGTACATGGTACAATTTCTTTGATGAATTACCCTAGTGAAGACGAGATAGAGTTGCTCCACAAAAAATACGCACCCTCTGTAGCGGCCTATGAGATGGTGTATACCCATAGCTTGATAGTTAATGAGATTGCCCAAGAAATCATCAGGAATAAGAAGTTGAAAGTTGATGAACAATTAGTTGAGGTGGGCTGCATGGTTCATGATGTTGGCGTTTATAAGCTATTTCTCCCCTCCGGAGAGATAGACGGCAGGAATTACATTACTCATGGGATAAAAGGACATGGAATTTTAAAGGAAGAAGGATATCCAGAGGCAATATGTCGTTTCGCTGATCACCATACTGGCGTTGGATTAACGAAAAATGATGTGATTTCACAAAATCTTCCCTTGTCTCCACGAGACTACACTGCTGATACTATCGAAGAAAAGATTGTAATGTACGCAGATGATTTTCATTCGAAAACACCGACTTTTAACTCGGTTGCAAGATACAAAGAACGGATATCACGCTTTGGGTTCGAGAATGCCAAAGCCTTTCAGGCAGCGGTAGACAAATTCGGCGAACCAAACATTAAATTACTGTCGGAAAAGTACAGACAGCCTATCGACGGTTGATTAGGTGTCGCGCATACCCCGAGTATAAGCTCGCAGGTAAGCATTGTCCGCCTAAAGGCGGACGGATTCGTGCGTAGCACGGATGCGAGTCAAGAAGATACCGCGAGTGTTAACTCGCGGAGATTCATTATATCGAGTAATTCTGGGAATTTGGTGTATTTGGGGCTGTTTTCGGTGTTGAAGTGGCCTTGACCTTTAATTACCACTAGTTCTCCGTCAACTTGCTTTAAGAGGTGCTTTGCGTGCTCTAAAGGGCAATATGGGTCGTTGTCTGAGTGCAAAAACACGATTTTCTCAGCATTTTGCCCTGCTTTTTTGTAGTCAATCTTCTCCGTGAACAAATCGTCAAGCGCGTCCCAGCCGAGTGAGTCTTTAAAGGCGCTTACCAGATAAGATGTTTTTATGGGTGTCCTGAGTTTGCTCAGCAGTCCAAGTGTCGCCACGGCTCCAGATGAGTGGCCGATTATTATGGTGTCCTTGTTGAATTTAAAATCACTAGAGAGTAGAAACTTTACGTAGGTCTGCATATTTGGACGGTCAGAGTTTGGTAACTGAGGCAACCAAACTCTGTAACCTTGTTTTTCAAGCTGATCTTTTAGCCATGTAAACCAGTTAGAATCTGGAGTTGCGCCAGTGCCGTGCAGAATCAATGCATTTTTCATACTACGATTATACCAAGCAAGAGCCAGGGTGTGCGTATAATGGTTGTATGAGTTTGGAGAAGGCACAGCGCAGTGTTCCGCTTGCGGACAGAGTAAGGCCAGATAATTTAGATGATTTTATTGGTCAAGAGCATGTCGTTGGCACGGGGCAGTTTCTGCGTACTATTATCGACAAAAAACAACCAACGTCCTTGATATTTTGGGGGCCGCCTGGTGTTGGTAAAACAACTTTGGCGCGGATTATTGCAGGCAATTCCAATATGCGCTTTGTTGAACTTTCGGCTGTAACTACTGGAGTAGCCAAAGTCCGTGAGGTAATAGAAAGCGCCAAGGTTCACAAACGTCTCGGTGAAGACACCTTACTGTTTATCGACGAGATTCATCGGTTCAATAAAGCTCAACAAGACGCCTTTTTGCCGCATGTAGAGGACGGTACGGTTACCCTTATTGGTGCCACCACCGAAAATCCTAGTTTTGAGGTTATTTCTCCCCTGCTCTCGCGGACGAAAGTCGTAGTACTGAAGCCGCTTAGCGAGGACGATATCATCAGGGTTATTAAGCTTGGCGTTAAACAGCTTTCGGGTGCCAAGATAACCAAAAAAGCCACTGAAGTACTAGCTAGCATGGCTTCTGGTGATGCCAGGGTGGCTCTAAACGGCCTAGAGGTCGCCTCTAGGCTTGCTGGCAAGAAATCTATAACTCCTGCTGTTGTCGAGCAAGCTATGCAGCAAACGGCTCTAAAATATGACAAAAACGGCGAAGACCACTACAACACCATCAGTGCATTCATAAAAAGTATGCGCGGCTCTGACCCTGATGCTTCGCTGTACTACATGCACCGGATGATAGCCAGCGGCGAAGACCCTAAGTTTATTGCTCGGCGGATGGTCATCTTTGCCAGCGAAGATATTGGTATGGCTGCGCCTTACGCACTAACCTTGGCTGTCTCAGCTTTTCAAGCGGTCGAAAGGATTGGTCTACCAGAGGCTGAGTATGCACTAAGCCAAACAGCAATAGCCATGGCGACTTCACCAAAATCGCGAGCTGTGGCTGACGCCATGTCTAGTGCAAAAAAAGCCCTCAAGACATATCCTAATGTTGCAGTCCCCCACCATCTGCGTAACGCAGTAACTGAGCTTATGAAAAACGAGGGATACGGCAAAGACTACAAATGGCAGGCTGATTTCAAACATGAAAAAGGCTTCATGCCCAAAGAGCTTGAAAACGAGCAATTCTACACCCCTCCGAAGAAAAAATAACAGATGCAAACTTGCAAAAGCATAAGAAGTATGATACAATAAAAAGATAAGGGTATGGAAACAGAAAATCATTCGGAAGAAGAGTTTGTTGTACAGCTAGGCTTGCTTAATGGTCGCGGCGCTGGTCGCAGGATTAAAAATTATCTTAAAGACTCCGGGAGAGCCAAACAAGTTCATGTTGTAACTTTGCTTGAATCTATTGCCGATCCCGACAGAACAGCCGAACTAATCGAAGGACGCACTGGCCTACTCTACTCTTTAGGGCCAATCGCTATTACTTCAGAGATGCGCCCCAACAAACTTATTACGGTAAGCAGCCCTGTGAGAGTGCGCATGTATACGTGCCACGAGCTCTTGGCGCACTGGCAATCATAGGTACAGACTACTTTTCAAACATGATGACTTTTAATGGCGAGAGGACTAACCATATAGCTGCTTCAACAACTCGTGAAATTATGAATCTAAAAAATGTCCCAACACATTTTAAGTTAGCCAAGGCTGTACTTGACTTTTCCATGGTGGATTGGGCGGACGCAATGCGTGAGTCTAATGACCAGCTCGAGCGTATTATGGTAGTGGTGACCGACAGAGATAGAGTGACGACACACTCAGAAGATTACGGGGCGACAGTTCGTGAGCACGGCATGTCTTTTGTAGAAGTTCGTGGTCGACATGACACTCTATTGACCCATCCCCAGCGCCTTTTTGAAGAGATGGATACTAAATTATTTGAACAGGTTGCCTGAGAGATTTTGAATAGCCGCGATTTCGTCATCACCTAATCTACCAAGAACAAAATCGGTAGTATCTGCTTTATCAGCGAGTTCCGTCCTTATACCAATACGCACCCGGTGAAAATTATTGCCGATATATGTAGCCACTGACTCGATTCCGTTATGTCCGGCGCTACCACCACCAGTTTTCCGTTTTACTTTGCCTGATGGTAAGTCGAGCTCATCGTGAACTATCGTAATTTGGTCATTTTCAAGTTTATAAAAAACCTTCAGTGCCTGCACTGTTCGTCCGCTAAGATTCATAAATGTTTGAGGTTTGGCGAGTATGAGCTTGTCGCCATTTTCATCTGTTGTTTCAAGGATTTCAGCTTTAAATTTGTCTTTTGACTTCCACTTACCTAGCTTATTTTCTTGGACATACGAATCCAGCGCAATAAACCCAGCATTATGCCGAGTTTTTGCGTACTGCTTTCCTGGATTTCCGAGTCCAACTACAAGTTTCATAAGTATGAGTATACTACAGCCGCGGCATAGACAAATACCGAAAGATATGCTAGAGTATGTATACTTTCACAATTTCGTGAGGGAGATTTTTGACAAGAAGTACAAGAAACAAGATGGGAATAAAGCACGTTTATTAATAGTGTGTTCTATTCTCATCTTGTGTGTTTAGGATACATACGCTAGCTAAGCTAGAGGCGAATTATGCCAAAGACGAGGGAAGGTAATTATGCCCGACGCAATGACGACTATCGACCCCGAGCAAGTTTCAGCCATCTTCATGGACTGCTTGTTCAAGGAAGGTGAGGACACATCCGGACATGTGATCGCCGAGGGTCTTACTACCGACGTCGGTTTTCATCCGAGACGTCTTGAGGGTCATAAGCAGACTGTCGGCGAGATACTGACTTTGCTGCCCAATGAGTTCCTGAGTGTCGAGCGCGGCGGAGGTGGAGGCTGGAGCTTTCTCAACGCATGCAATGATGTGAACGGAAACCAGTGGACGGGGTTTCATAAGACGGTGGAGCAACTCATGCTACTTGGTCTCGCAACCGGGCAGGTCGAGTACCAACTCCCCAAAAAGATGTGGGCTCTTCTGCCTGGTAAGATGCCGTATTTCTCGGTCGTTTGACCAAGAAACTGATTTCCATGGCGGTGGTGACAAGAAGAGAGTAGTTTGGGCTGACCCAGGCGTTTGGCTCTTGTGCCACTCACCTTTCCTAAACTATTGTCTTCTTGTCATTACCGCTTCAATGAGTGTGTGCTCATTCTGATGAGTCCAAAAGGACGAAAAGCTACTAGTTTTTCACTAGATCAAAGCTACCTCGACCAAGGCCTAGCTTTGTAATGCCCGCGGAGAATAGTTTTTTCAGCCCAAATAAAGAGAGTGTATCAGCATAAACTTGACAAGTTAGCATAAGCATGATAAGATATAAGAATCTAGTGGAATTTCTGCTGGATGAACGTTGAAAGGGAATGTTTAGACGAAACGAGTTCATAAAGTGAATTGGTTTTGTCTAAACATGACAAAAGGTGTTGGGTCTTCGGATCTGACTAGTTATCGAGCAGCCATGCGAAATAACAAATCTTCTGCATCGGAAATTGTACGGTATGTGCAGAAGGAGCCCGTACTCACTGAGAAAATGATCCAAGAACATTCCTCAGTGAAAACTAACACACTTATAACATGTGGTTGCTACGAGATGAAGCAGAGAGTCTGGACTCTTTGTGGAATCGAGGATTGCCCTCGTAAGGCAATTGTCGCAGGAGCGTCGCAAGACGTTTGAGCGGACAATCATGTGTGGTTACAAAGCCCAACACCCAGGTGTCAACGCGTACAGGATAATGGCATCGAAATGTGTAGGAGTTTTCCTTCGGGTGAACTTATGGCATTTTCGGTCCCGTATGGCCTGGATACGTGTTGGGTAAACTCTTCACCTTGTATCTCTTACGAGAAAAAGGAGGAGAGATGCGTGTATATATCAACCCAAAAACTGATTTCGGTTTCGGACTGGAGTCAGACGAGATCACCTCTCAGCAACTAGCAATATTTGCCGAGATGGTGTTCTCCAAGAAGAGTGTCGACGGCCGCGCCGAATGGTACTACGACGAGTTCGTAGATCCAATCGAGCACGGTGTCAAGATCGACATCAACGGGTTAGATAGGGCGCAGTTCATCTTGATCATTGGCCAAATTGCAGATCGCTGCTTGCAGCATTGTGACAAAGTCGTGATAGAGGTGTCATAACCTATCCCTAAAAAGGGGTGAACCAGAGTGCGGTAGCTTCGGCTACCAAACCTGGTTCACCCCAACTCCCCACAGGTGTGTATAGATGGTGAGTTTAAAAGAAAACGAAATTATCTGATGAAAACAGTGGAAGCGTGACGCACATCACACAAAAAGCGTGATCTATGTCACAATTTGGGGCTCCTCTCTCCACTAAAGAAAACCGATTAAGAAAAAGTAAAGTTTCACTGAATGATGAGCTCGAGATTCGTCTGGTTACCCCTCCATTTTTAAGCAAGGTAGCTTTGGTTGATTGAGAGCCTCAGCGAAAATCGTTATTTCTTAGTAAGTTTTTGTCTAGTGGAGGCAATTTTATGTTCTTTTTGCTGGCAAAAAAATAATGTGGTGCGCTGGCGAAACAACGCAGACCCTCTTTGCCAAAGAAAACTACTTCTTTCGGGAATTAACTCGTTTTTCTTTAAATTCCCATTTGATTGCTGTGCCAGCGAAGCCAAATTGCTCTCGGAACTCTCTGTCGAGGTATCTTTTGTAGCTCCAGTGCAAAAACTCGGTGTGGGCGCCGAAAACCGTGAACTCTGGCGGATTAGTACCGGTTTGAGTGATGTAGTTAAGACGTGGGTGGCGGTTTTTGAGCCCAGCTGGTGGATGTTGTGATATTTTGTCTTTCAACCAGCTGTTTAGCGTTGAGGTGTTTATTTCTTTGTCTCGCTCGGTATCAACTCCCATGACGATATCAAAAATCTTAGTTACGTTTTGGCCGGTTACCGCACTGGTGAAGATTAACGGTGTCCACGGAACGAAATTGAAAGCTTTGATTATCTTCGGGGCTAAGTCGTCGCGAGTAAATGCATCTTTGTCGATAGAATCCCACTTACTAACAACCAGCACCAGACCTTTGCCAGCGTCTTTGATCATGCCAGCAATCTTTTGGTCGAGGTGAGTTGCTGGTTCGCCTGCGTCGATGAGTAGCAAACAAACATCGGACATTTCGATAGCTTGCAGACTACGCAGAACACTAAACTTCTCTATCCCCTGCTCGATTTTGCCTGGGCGGCGGATACCGGCGGTATCGATGAATTCAATCTCGTGCTCGTGGTAGCGGACAATGGCTTTGTTTACGTCGCGCGTTGTGCCAGCGACGTCGGCTACAATGGCCTGTTGTTTCTTGGCCAGCGAGTTGAAAAGATAGCTTTTGCCAACATTTGGCCGGCCAATCAGCGCTACACTGACTTTGTCTGATTTCTTGTGCTCTCTTTTGGGGAGTTGTTTGGTTACTATATTTAGTAAATCGTCGATTCTGCTGTTGTGTTCGGCTGAGGTGGCGATGAGCTCCTTGATACCAAGTTTTAAGAAGTGTTCTGAGCCCTGGGCATCGACCTTATCCGATTTATTAATAGCTAAAGCTACAGGCTTGCCTGTTTTCAGTGCGAGCTTGGCTACACGACGATCTTCCTCGGTTATTTGGACGTTGGATTCAACAACGACGATGATGACATCGGCTGAAGTTGCGGCTTCGCTGATTTGTTCTTGGATGGTAGCTTCGAAATCGTCTTCGGCTTTTTTAAGCCCGGCAGTGTCAACCAGCCAGAAGTTAAATCCGTCGTGTTCGACAACTTCTGCGATAGAATCTCGAGTCGTGCCAGCTTCGCGTGCTACAACAGCTCGTCTATGCCCGACAATGCGGTTAAACAGACTGGACTTGCCGACATTAGCTCGGCCAACGATTGCAACGATTGGTAGTTTCTTACTCATTACGCCTGGTAGCTTACCAGATTTACCTCTTGTTTACCTCTATGAATTGCTGACCACCGAGTTCATCGAGTGAGTAAGGGCCGAAAATCGTTCGCTTAAGTTCCAAAATTTCATAGCCAAGCGCCCCAAAAGTTCGTCGGATTTGTCGGTTACGACCTTCATGCATGCGGACTTGATAAGCAGTAGTTGGGAGTTGGGAGTCGGGAGTTGGGAGGCGTTCAACGTTTAATTTACTCACTCCGTCCTCAAGCTTGACGCCTTCGTTGAGGTGCTTCAAGTCTTCAGACTTCAAGCTGCGGGCAAGACGTAGTTCATAGGTTTTGCCTTTTTCAAAGCTGGGGTGAGTCATGTGGTGGGTAAAGTCACCGTCGTTAGTTAGCAGCAGAAGACCAGATGATTCTTTGTCGAGTCGTCCGACATATTTTAGCTGGTGGTATTTTTCTGGTAGTAATTCGTAAACGGTACGCGCAGTGTCTTGGGATTTTCTAGTGGTTACGATTCCCACTGGTTTATCGAATAGCAAGTAGGTGTAGTCTTTGGGCAAGCTGATGACTTTTCCGTCCAGCTCCACTTTGTCACCGTTCATAATAGGGTTGCCCAGCTCTGCCCTTACACCGTTAACCAGAACTTTGCCGGCGCTAATAATCTTATCCGCTTCGCGGCGAGAAATGCCGGTAGCTTGGGCGATGTATTTATTTAGTCTCACGGACAATGCCTAGGGTGTCTAAGTGTTCTGTAAGCACATCCATTGGCAGGCCAATGACATTCGTTATATCGCCATCAATACTTTCGACAAACTCCTTGGCACCTGCTTGGATTCCATAAGAACCAGCTTTATCCATTGGTTCACCGCTTGCAATATATGCGGATATCTCCTCGTCAGCTAGAACTCTAAACCGTATTTTTGTTTCTACAGCGAAACTACTTGCCTCGTAGGTTGTCGTGTCTACCAGAGTTACGCCCGTGTATACTGAATGTTCGTTACCGCTAAGCATGCTAAGTGTTGCAGCGGCGTCCTCCTTGTTAGTAGGCTTGCCAATGACTTTCCCATCAAAAACCACAATCGTATCAGCTCCAAGCACTATAGTTGCTCCTTTAGTATGCTTCTTTGCGATATCCAAAGCTTTGCCTTTCGACAGCTTTTGTACTAGAAAATTCGGTCTAAGCTCCTGAGTCATGTCTTCTTCGTAATCGCTCGGCTCGGCACCAAAATTGTAACCAGCTTCTTCAAGCAGTTCTTTACGTCTTGGAGAGCCAGAAGCAAGAATAAGTTTATTCATGTATGAATACTAGCAGATATTTTCTAGAGAGCGATATCGTTAGGGTCCGGTGCGTTTGGGTCTGCTGGTGGTGTTTCTGAAGCTGGCTCTGGGGTGGTATCGGTCGTAGGGGCTTCTGTTTCAGGGGTCTCACTGGCTGCAGGCGCAGATTCTTCCGCGGCTGCAACCTCCAGCGCAGGACTAGCAGGCTCGTTCGTCGCTGACATGTCGGCTACAGGTGCTGGGTTTTCGCCAGCCTCACTGTTAACGAAGTCTTTAATTTGATCTTCCATTTCCTTTTTTTCCTGAGCAATAGTTTCAGAAATATCGGGCGTGTTGCCTGTTTGCGGGTCGATTGCTGCGCCTGGAGTAGTTTCTTTTTCTTTGGCTTCTTCTGCCTCGGCGAGCTTCTGGATGTTAGGAGCGTCTAAGTTATTTATCGGTTTGATTATCTTCTTCTTTTTTGAGGCGGGCTCCGGTGGTTCTTCTACTTTAGCGGTAGCTGGTGTTTCTGGCTGGACAATCTTCGGCGTAGGTTCTGGTGTCGTGGTGGGTTCAGGAGCCGGTGCTACCTTAGTAGCTGGCTCCGGTGCTTTTGGGGGTGATTCGGTAGGCTCTGGGTCAGGGGTAGGTGTTGCTGGTGCAGGATCTGGCGAGGTTGGGGTTGGGTCTGGTGCAGGAGCTGGGGTTGGGTCGGCCGCCGGTGTTGTAGGCTCTGGAGCTGGGGTTGGGTCTGGTGCAGGTTCTGCAGCTGGTTCTGGAGTTGGTTCTGGTGTAGGAGCCGGGGTTGGCGCTGGTGCTTGAGGCTCGACGGCATCAGGGTTCGTTGCGGTTGGCTCAGGTATTGGGGCGGCACCACCACCGTCCTCTAAAACTTCATGCACAACAGCTACTACATCTTCAAGTGTCACCTGGGATTTAACGAGATATCTGTTAGCACCGAGTTTTTCGCCACGTTCGCGGTCTTCTGGCTGACTGAGTGCAGTCATCATTATGACTTTTGTATCTTTGGTTTCTGGTGTGGTGCGCAGGATGTCTAGCATGTCAAAACCGCTAATCTTTGGCATCATCACATCAGAGATGATGAGATCGGGTTTTTCTTTAACAGCGAGAGCAAGGGCTTCCTCGCCATCGGCGGCTGCAACAATCTTGTAACCTTCGGCCATTAAGCGCGCACCATAAATCTCGCGCAAGTTATTGTCATCTTCGACTAGGAGTATCTTTGCCATAATTCCCTCTTATTCTAGTGTGTTACCAAGTATTTTACCATAATCATTTTACCTTTATATATTTGTTGGCTTCTGGACGGTTGAAAGTGGCGTTTTCTGAGCAGTCTCAAGTTGCTTCAGCTGGTCAGCTTTTGTTTGGTCTAACCGAGGTAATTCTATAAAGAAGGTACTGCCTTCACCGAGTTTACTCTCTACCCAGACACGCCCATGGTAGAGTTCAACAATCTTTTTAGTTATAAACAGCCCAAGCCCGGTGCCGCCTACCTGGCGAGTTGCAGAGTTGTCAACGCGATAGAATTTCTGAAAGAGGTGTCCGACGTCTTCGGGCGGGATTCCTGCACCGGTATCAGTGATGCTAATAGTCATGGTTTCTTGGTTGCCGGTAAAGCCAATGGTTAGCTTGCCTTCCTCGGTGTATTTGACTGCGTTGTCGAATAGATTGGTTAGGACTTCGCGCATTCGTTCTGGGTCGATGTTGGCCAGATACACGGGGTTCATTGCACCTCCACCAGACTTTGCGGCTCCAGCGCCAAACGACTGAATGACCTGCAATCCCTTTTTCTCTGCAGTAAAGCGCATATCTTCAACGATTTGTTCCATGAAGGCTGACATGTCTGTAACCACAGGGTTGTTGGTTAGCCTGCCGTCCTCGGATTTGGCAGCAGTTAGGAGATCTTGGAAAAGTTTGCCTAGATGCTGAGTAGACGCATGAGCTTTTTCTAAGTAGCCTTTGGCCGCGGAATCAATCTTTGAAACTTTGTCATTTAGAGCTAGAGCCAAATAGCCTTCGATGGCGGCTACAGGTGTACGCATTTCGTGTGATGCCGTAGAGATGAACTCGGCTCGTTGTTTCTGCTGATGACGTTCTTCGGACACATCACGGAAGACGACCGCCACTGCCTTTACTCCGCCGTCTCTGTCATTAATTGGCGAGACTACCAAAGTGACTTCGATGATTTTCTCCGAACGAGTCTTGAGAGACAGCTCGTCATTTATCAGAGATTTGTTTGAAGCTAGAACAATTCTAATTGGATCTTTGCTTTTGTCGATTGGCACACCCTTTTCATCTTGTAGTTTCAGCAGAGAGCGGTAGTTAAGTCCGATGGCGTCAACTTTACTCCAGCCAGTAATATCTTCGGCGGCTTTGTTGAATAGTTTTAGCGTGCCTTCCAAATCTACAACCACCACACCCTCGGCGATTGATTCGATGAGCAGATCTGCACTCAGGTCTTTGTCTTTAAAGCCGGAGCTGTCTTCACTAGTTTCAGTACTAGCCCCAGAACGACGCCAAATCATGTAGCTAACCATAAACGGCAGCTGCATAGTTATGAAATAAAGCAGAGTCAGAGTTAGGTCGCTACCAGAATTGACCACATCAACAGCCATGAGTATCAGATACGCATTTGTGGCGAGCCAGGCGACGATTAGCACTGGCATGCCGAACATATAGCTAAGTATTGCTGGAATCATCCAGAGTGCAACGAATTGTGACTGCAACCCACCAGAGCCGATTATCAGTGAAGCGATGGCTGTGGTTATTAGAATATACGAGATTAGTCCAGCAAAAAGGTGAGACTTTTTAGCCAGGAATCGATAAATAGCCAGTGAATAGACTAGTCCAAGAATTGCCAGGACGAATGTGGCAACAGGTATGCTGAGGTCAATTTCGGCTTTGACCTCGGTGAATATTAGCTCAAAACCGATGTACGCCAGTATCAACAGTGCACTCAAAGCAAGCGTTGCGTCGTTCATATGACCATACCAGCGCGGTGCTACCGCACGAAAGAATTTCAAAAAGTATTTCCTGTTATTTAACCGTTACCATTATCCATGAGAAGTGAGCTTTGTTCAATCGCGCTCTTTCGGGAGCACACCCCGGCATTACTTTTAACAGCAAAACGATGTTCTTTACCAAAAGCCTGTCCGCCTGCCGGCGGAAACCAAACTGGCGCTGTTTCGCCAGCGCACCGCATCGTCTTTTTTGGCAGCAAAAAAGACACAAAAACTGCCTCCATAGACAAAAACACTACTAACAAATAACCAAACTACACTGGAGCTCTCAAACAGCTACGCTGGCTCGTTTAGTTTTCCATAGGTGTAAACGAGCGAAGGCTCGAGCACATTACTCAGTGCAGTTTAGCTATTTCTTAATCGGTTTTCTTTAATGTCGGGAATTAACGCAATCGCCACCTCTATTCTAGCTTCTAGAATCTATCGTCTAGTATCTAACAAGGCTATATAATTAGTTATATAACTATGTAAAATAACAGAGGGAAATTATGGGAACATGGGTGGTAACATGGTTATATAATTACTTCCCCACCTAGAAGCGGCCATATGTATTAGATACGTTATCTGAAGTACTGAAATTTATCGGGATGTAATTTTCAGATAAACAAATACTTACTAAGTGAATTTGTTGAGCAGTTATCTTATCGGGCTCTCTTTAGGTGTCCAACTTCTTGAAGCAGCGCTTTCTGTCTCTCGTTTGCGGAATCAATAGCGTATTTAATCACCTTTTTCTGCTTTCTAGAATTTGCGTGCACAAAAAAATCAGAGAAATCGTTTTCATCAACTTTCCTCTTCGGATCTCTTGATGGAGTAACTCTAATTCGTAGGAACTTCATACTCATCTATCATAGCAGCAATTTCCTTGTGAGTGTAAACTTTTTTAACATGATCTACAATATTGTCAACGTTATAGTATGGCTTAATTCCTTTACTGTCATACTCTATGTCTCTATCAATTACATTCAATTTGATTTTATTGCCGAAATGATTTTTTACTTCTTGGACGTTTTCAATAGACTTTACATACCTGTCGATGAACACTTCTTTGTTTATATGCCTACCTTCCTTCACTTCTCTTGCGACTGTAAACCCCCATGCAATATCTGGTCTTAGGTGTAAGAAATATATGTGTGCAGCGTAGCCATGTCGCAATACTCTGTCAACATTGTTGATAGATTTTGGAGAACTGAACGTTCCATCCAATATGAAACTAGCTTTTCTCTTCCGAATAACATCATCCAAAATTCTTTCTAAAATAATCGATATAGCTCCTTGCACCACAGAAGAGTTCCTACCATTGTAGACGGGGATATTTGGGCGTAGTTTGTCGGGATCAATAAGGATAGGTTTTTTTGAGAAGCTGGATACCACCTCCTCTGAATATTCAGTTTTTCCAGCACCTGGGCAGCCTGCCATAAAAACCGCTAGTTTTTCTTTCAGTTTTCCTTCTGAAGCATAAGCAAAGAACTCGCCTACAAGCCTTTTCTTATTATCGCGAGCGAATTTTTCTGCCTCTTCTTTTTGCTTGCTCATTGTTGAATTCTACCACGTCAAACTTAACGTGTAGATTATTGATCAATTGCCTACGCGAGTTATGCGATAAATCTTCAATAAAAATATAATTCTTCGTCTAGGGATACTTTAGCTCCTTATCTTCGTACCTAGGGTTCGAAATTCTCAAAGAATCCAATAATCAAAAAAATGCCACGAAACAAAACCACCCACAAGAAGTGGCTTGATTTACTGGTGATCCCTACGGGAGTTGAACCCGTGTTTCCAGGATGAGAACCTGGTGTCCTAACCACTAGACGAAGGGACCGTGTTTGGCTTGTGAACTAATTCTATTGATAAAAGCTTGAGTTGTTAAGGTTCTCATCCTTGGGTGAGGTCACGTTCCGCGACCCCGAAACTTCGTGATTGAAAACAAGTTTTCATCGGAAGGTTTCCTTGCGAGCTGCTCCCAGCAGTTCTCACCTGGTGTCCTAACCACTAGACGAAGGGACCGAAGTCGCTTGCGCTCCAAGTATCAATTTTCAGTTTTCATTTGTCATTTTGAAGCACGAAAATACTAACATAACCCCTGTTCTTTCACAAGAGTTGCCCGCCACTTGTCTTGAATTGTGAAATGTAAAATGATAATTGATAATTCTCAGTCCTAACTGAGCTAAAAACCATAAACATGTTGTATACTTACCTCCAAGATGCCAGCCAAGAAACGAGTAAAAGCTAAAAAGTACGACCTACAAATTGCGACTATCCGTGTGGCGCGGACGGGGTTTGCCTTTGTCGGTGTGTTTTTACTGGCTACAATTATTTTTGATTCATGGAACTTGCTGACAAAAGATGCTGTTGGCTGGCGCTGGACATCAGCAATAGCGGTGGTAATAGTTACAGCCATTGTTTGGTATATGGCCAGACGTAAGGGGTCAGACAATTACTACAACACCTTGATTATGGCTTTGGTGATTTCGCAAATTTTGTTTGCTGGGTTTAATGTCTACTGGGAGAGAGGCGTCGCTAGCACGCTACCGATATTATTTGTGATTCCGATTTTAACGGCTGGTGCGATGAGAAAACGCACTTCCCTGTTGTTTGCTGCTTTGCTTTCAGCAGCTACCTATTCGACAGCTGCGGTTGTCTATTTCAATGAAAACTATGGTGAAGGCTACCGTGTGCAACTTTGGGGGCAGATATTCTTCTTTGGAAGCCTTTTCTTTGTAGTTGCCTGGTTGGCAATGGTACTGGCTGGCCTGCGCCACGACTCTAAGTAAACTAACTTGGCCACTCAATCCGAGAGATTTACACAAACAACCCGAAGAGCGCAAGTCTGCCTGAAGGCGGACGGATTCGTGCGTAGCACGGATGCGAGTCAAGAAGATGCTACGAGTGTTAGCTAGCGAAGATTCATTATTTCGACTGAACTATTTCGACAGTTTTACCACCTATGGCTTTCGTGAAGTAACTGTCGTGTGAGATATAAACAATAGCACCGTGATACTGCCTCAGAGCTTCGTCGAGCTCCTCAATACTAGGAAGATCTAGGTGATTCGTGGGTTCGTCGAGAATTAGTACATTCGGGTCGCCAGTAAGCATGTTTATGAGTTGGAAACGAGCCTTTTCGCCACCACTTAGCTGACTAAGAGGTTTTTGTCCATCGAAAGCAGGATTGAATAGATAATCCCCGAGTAGACCTTTAATAAGCTGGTCAGAGATTTGAACATTCTTTTGGAGATATACTTTCTCTATGGCTTCGGCTAGCGTTAGATCGAGGTAGTCAGGCGACAGCTCTTGCTCATAGACGCCGATACGAACTGATTTGTCAGTGAGTATTTCACCAGAGATATACTTAGCCTCGGTCTGTCGATGTTCATTAACTGCAACAATTTGGCGAGCTAAGGTGGATTTACCGGCACCATTTCGCCCATGGAACTGCAGTCTGTCACCCTCGCGGAGCTGAAAGCTAACAGGAGTAAATAGTGGTGTTTCGGTGTAACTAAGCTCTGCTTTCTTGGCCTCAACTAAAACATGGCTTGAACGCGAGGATTTAGTTTTTGTGGATATACGTATGTTACGAGTTTTGTGTTCTTCATATGAGTCAGTAATTTTAGTGCTGATGTTCTGGGTAGATTCCTTATCTATCCAAAAACTTGGTTTGTCCTGACCTTCGAGTAAAGCGAGCTCTTTACGCGATTTTCGCTCGAGAGATTTGAATCTAGAGATTGTTCCAGGGTTACGAGATTTCTCCTTCAAACGCTGGAAGCGTGTAACATCAGCTTTCAAATTAGTAATACGCGACTGGACAACATTGTATTGGTTGATTTCACTAGTAATGTTGCTTGTATTCTGGCGTAAGTAATCGTCGTAGTTGCCTTTAAAAATATCTGCTTGTCCGTCACGAAGTTCGATAATTTTTTCTACATTTTTCAGAACGTCACGATCATGAGTTATTACTAATACTGCTTCTTTAGTGTTGAGCAGCCAGGAAATGAAAGATGCTTTGGCGGCATAATCCATGTGGTTTGTCGGTTCGTCAATCAAGGCGAGATGTGCATTTGCTCGTTGCACCTTCACAAGTTCAACCATTCTTTTTTGACCACCGCTAAGATTACCTAGTGGTCCGCGTAGCTTGTCGGGTTCAATTTGGTAGCGTATCAAGGATTCTTCAATCTCGCCTTCTACCTCAAAATAACCGAGCTGACTGAACCTGTCTAGAGCGTTGCTGTATGACTGCATTTTAACGGGATTATTACCCATAGTCTCCGGATAAGTATCTAGGATGTGTTTGAGTTTTGAGAACTCCGGCAAGTCACCGACTATATACTCGATAACTGTTTTCTCGTCGTGAGCTTGATGTTCTTGTCGGCTGGCTATAACCGTAGTACCTTTGCGCACAGTTATCTCCCCGTCGTAGTCGTTGTCCTCGCCGGACACCATGCTTAAAAGTGTTGACTTACCGGTGCCATTTCTGCCAATTAGTCCGATTTTCTCGCCAGATTCAATAGAGAAAGACAATCCTTCATAAAGTTTTTTATCGCCAAAAGATTTTTCGGCTATATCGATGTTTACTATCATGGTCAAAGGAGATAGTAACAGATTAAGGCAATGAGTTGGAGGCTATACTGCCTACGTTGGAGTTGGAGTTGAAGTTGGAGTTGAATTCCCGGTTTCTGCTTCTTCTTCGACGTCCTGTTCAGGGTCGGTTGGTTGTACTGGTGTATCGGCAGGCGTAACAGTGGCTTGTTGTCCGTCCATTTCCTGGATGATTTCTAGCATACGCCGGGGTGTAATCTCGGCTTTGATGAGGTAGCCGTCGGCGAGTTTCTCCATGGACTGGCGGGTGGCGTCGTCTTGCTCGAAATTGGTCATAATAATAATTCTGGTGGTGTCGCGGTCTTCGCCTTCGGCGCGCAGTTCTTGCAAGATTTCCACGCCGGTTTTGTCCGGCAGCATGATGTCTAGAAGTATGAAACTCCAACCACCCTGTTTGGCCTTCTCGAAACCATCTGGACCGTTGGTGCTTTCCTCGACGATATACCCATTTTTCTTGAGCGTGCGAGCGTACATCTCGCTGATGAAATGATCGTCTTCAATGATTAAGATTTTTTTTGGCTTATTTTCCATATTCTTCCTTCTAGATTCTAGCATCTATTGTCTAGACTCTAACTTAACTCCTGTGCATTGAATGATTTTTTATCCAGCCATGGGAACTTCGCTTGATCCCTTGACCGTCATTATCGCCTTTCTTCAAAGCTTCGGCAACTGATTCGTATGTCGGTAGTTCGAATCCGAACGTCGCGCCCTTGCCTTCGGTTGAGCGAACCCAGATATTGCCCCCGTGTGAATCAACGATAACCTTGCTTATATAAAGACCTAATCCGGTACCTGTAACTGACTGTTTAGTGCGGTGGGATCGATAGAATTTTTTAAATAGATTACCGATTACCGATTTAGGTATGCCGATACCCGAATCTTGAACTGTGGTGCTGATGAAGTCGCCATCGTGTTTCACGGAGATTAGTATTACTCCACCCTCCGGACTGTATTTGATAGCATTGTCTACTAGGTTGCTTATGACCTCCAGAATACTTCCGCGGTCTACAGCGATAGTAGGTAGAGTCTCTGGCACAGCAAGTTTAAGTAGTCTCCCGTGTATTTCGGCGCGCAGAAGGAGGTTCTCGTAGGCTTCGTTGATGACATCTGTCCAGTTGGTTTCGCGGATATGCAGATTCATATGTTCCTGGTCGATTCTGGCGATGTTTAAGATGTTATTAACCGTGTCTGAGAGTTGCTCCGCAGACACGGTGGCTTTTTGTAGCAACCCACGTTGTTCAACTGTGAAAGTCTCTCGAAGCTCGTCTTCGAAAACGTCTAGGTATCCACGGATGATAGTAATAGGGCCGCGAAGTTCGTGGGCGGCTACAGCCACGAAGTCTAGCTCGGTCTCGTCGGCCATGTATTCTTCGGTTCGTTCGTTGAGCACGATTACTGTTTCTACCCCAGCTGAATCGTCCTTGCTGTAATGGGCGGTGACGTCAAAAATGTGTCGTGTGGTGTCGGTGCGAACAAGGCTAACACGCTCCCAGAAATGGTCGTTCTTAATCTTGTTCTCCTTGGAGAATTCTATCCAGGTACTTAGTGTCTCGTCTGACTGGAAATCGAGGGGTAGCACCTTGTACTGGTTCATGCCGACGGCATCTTTGTAGTCAATATCTAGATAAGATAAACCTTTTTCGTTAGCGAACTGGAGGTTGCCTTCCTGGTTGAAGACAAAGACAGCGAGCGGTATCGATTTTAATACGTACTCGATGTAGGCTCGTTTAGAATCAACTTCACTGGCGTGCTTACTACCCATGGTGGCTATGTTGAATATCTGCTGTGAAATTTCCTTAGCATAGTCGGCGCCAAGTTTTCCTGGCTCAATAGTCTTCGTGCCTTCTTTGTTCTGGACGTGTTTGATGGCGGACGAGATGCTATCTAGCGGTTTCGAGAGCATTTTCTGCCCGAAAGTACTGAAGATTAAGCTCATAACTAAGCCAATACCCACGCCCATGGCGGCTGCAGTAAGAGTGTCTAGATTAAACAGTTCGAGTGATATGTACCAAACTACGGAGACAATGAGAATGAGCACTGTACTAAAAATTAAAAGGAGATTTTGGATTCTTATCTTGTACTTTTTGTCATTGTTCACGGAGTGAAGTCGACTGTCCGGTCAGTCGGGATAACGGTCACCCACGTTTGACCAGTATTCAGTTTTATCGCCTTTCCTTCGCTGTCAACGAAAATAAAATTAGAATCTGTTCTGGTTGCTTTTTTCCATTTACCCTTGGTTACACCACCGTCTTGGAATACCCAGGCAGTGCCAGCGCCGGTAAGGGCTATTTGTTGATGACCTGCGGAATCAATTACCTGGTGTGGTGCCTGCATGACAATGACTACTTTTGGTGAGATGACCTTGCCTGTTTCATTATCTTTATGTGCCTGATCGGCTATGGTCCGATCGTAGGTGTTCGTGGTGGGGCTGTATTTGTAACCTACTTTGTAAAGGAACGAAGAAATATCAACAGTTATATTCGAGGCGGTTGGCACCTCAAGCGGGGCGTCTGCCTTCCGTTCCCAAGGGACGTAGTCACTACTTGTAAAACCTCTGGTCTCCATCAGTCCATAGGCACCTTCGCTAGAGCTATATTCGTTGTGGGGTGCAACGCGGTCATTTGCCCGCCAATATATTCCACCACCTGCAAGATCGCGACCACCGAAGGCTGCGAAATCTCTAATAGCTTTAGGGTCGCCGCCGTCATGAACGATTCCGGAGTCGTACCCCATGATGACGTCAATGAACTGCGTACGCAGGCTTCTGACGGGACCAATTTTATCAGCCATTTGTTCCTGATGGACTGCGACGAATCTAGTGATTCCGCCTTCAACGATGAACTCAAACACCACGCCAGCTTTTGTCAGGCCAGATTGTGGTCTCGCCTTCGGGCTATTTTCAACGACGACGGCTACCGTGGGCCGGCTTGCGAGGTCTTTGGTAACTTCGATTCCAGTTAGTGGTGATGGCACTAGAACAATTTCAGGCTCCGAGGCTTGTCCAGTAGAATTTGGGTCCGTTCTGGTGACTGTGTCTGAGCGTGTCGACAGAACTACTGCCGCTACCAGACCAGCTACGAGTATAACGCCGAGTGTGACCAGAATTGGTTTCTTATGAGTTGAGTAGAACTTTTTGGTCTTGTTAACCAATTGTCCTAAAGATTTCTTTGTCTTGTTTAACATAAGCATATAACAGTATAGAGTATGAGGTTAGAAGATAGAAGCTGGGTTCGTATTTGGTAGTTAGTAAGGAAAAGTCAAAGCACTGACTTGAGGCGGCGCAGGGACTCTTCTTTTCCGAGAACGCTGAGCATGTCAAAGAGATTTGGAGAGACTTTCCTACCACTCACAGCCCATCTGACCAGATTTAAATACTGCCGCGGCTGAGCGTTTAATTTTTCCATGTCGCCACGCAAAACCTTCTCTGTTGTCTCTGATGAAAAATCGCAATCACTTAGTGCGCTAATCGCCGACTCGAGATACTTTTTTGCATTTACGAGATCTAGATTGTTGTCCACTTGTTTGAGGTTATCTTCTGTCAGTGTAAACGAAGGATTGCCTAGGAATATTTCCATTTGTTGCTTGAACTCAGTGGTAGAACGCGACTTGGAAGCAGCAAGTGCTGCTGCGAGTGTGTTGTCGAGGTCGGGGTTTGGTTTGAGATTAACTGCACTGAGAGTAGAAGCCAGATCATTCTTAATCAACAGTTCGAAATGCTTCCAGTTGATCCAGTTTAGCTTTGTCTCGTCGAAGTGAGCACCTTTTCGCTGGATTCGATTCAAGGAAAATTTTTCAACTAATTCTTCGGGTGAATATATTTCATCTTCGGTGCCATCGTTCCAGCCTAGAGACGATAGGAAATTTATCATTGCGTCCGGTAGGTAGCCTTCTTCGCGGTAGTTGAGAATGTCTTTTGCTCCGTCACGCTTAGAAAGTTTCTTACCACCTTCCTTGCCGAGAATCGGTGGCATCGTTGCCAGATTTGGTAGGGGCAACTCTAGGGCTTGGTGCAGAGCGATGAACTTAGGTGTGGAGCTTATAAATTCCTCGCCGCGCATAACATGGCTAATCTTCATCAGGTAGTCGTCGATGACATGAGCGAAGTTGTAAGTCGGGTAGCCATCAACCTTGATGAGGATAAAATCATCCAGCGCTTCGGGGCCAGCGCTCAAGCTTCCTCGAACCTCGTCGTGCCAGTCTGTTCGTTTAGGGTCGACTGTCTTGAACCTGAGCGGAACTTTGCCGTACCAGTCTTCGGGTGTGTCTACGGTTTCTGGGCGGTAGTCACGGAATAGAAATGGTTTCTTTTCGGCCTTAGCTTTTGTGCGAAATTCTTGGACTTCTTCTGGCGTGAAAGGATCAGCATAGGCTAGGTCTTTGTCGATTAGTTTTTGTGCCCATTCTTTGTAGGTGTCTAGCCGCTCAGATTGTTTGTATGGGCCGAGTTCTCCGCCTTCGTCTGGGCCTTCCTGCCAGTCGAGCTCAAGCCATTTGAGAGACTGAACAATGTGTTCGAACGAACCCTCAACTTCGCGAGCCTTGTCGGTATCTTCAATTCTAAGAATGAAGTCGCCGTCATGTTTCTTTGCAAAAGCCCAGGCAAATATAGCGGTGCGGGCTGCACCGACGTGCATGTAGCCTGTTGGGCTTGGGGCAAACCTGGTTCTGACTCGGCTCATCGTTACCTCCTGTTTGTAGCGAATTTTTATCTTGTTCGCAGTAATTATAACTTACCACATGAACTTATGTAGTCTTTGTAATCTTCAGGAACACTAGTCTCTGTTGTCGAAGCTACAGACTGGCGGCAATTCGAAGTAGTTGTTCGGAGCTCAGTAGTGAATCGCCTGAAACGGTATACCAGACTCCCCCGTTGACCCAGGATGCATTTGAACCTTCATAAATATAAACCGTCAAACCTCGGTCATAAACTGTTGAATATAGCGAATCTGAGCTGACTTCCTTTTTAACGAAGTTGTCTAAGAGGCTTTTTGAATCCCAACTGGTTTGACGCTGTGTGATGTTGTACTCGCGGTCGTCGGTGTTCGATGAGAACTGAATAGTTATCTGACCCGGAGAATAAGCAATGGGACCCGTAAAACGGTAGCCATTCGGGCTATAACCGGGCATGTTGGCGCTAAAACCAGCCTTCACAGCGGCTACTCGAAGTGCCATGTTGGGAACGTTTAGGTAGGTAATGTACCCAAAGAGCATTAAAGCGGCTAGTGAAGTAGCAACAATAGTGGTAATTTTTGGGCTTTTTTTGACGTAATTTGTGGCATTTTTGAACGGACTTTTGCCGGATTTTTTCTTACTGTTCGCTTTTTTTGTGGTATCAACTTTTGCTAGTTGGTTGGCGATGAGTAAATTTTTTGTGGAAACCTTAATCGATTTAGCTACGGACGATACTGATTGGTTGTTATTTGCTGGTGATGAAATGTCTGAACCAACAAATTTGGATATGGAAGCGCTCTTTTTGCTTAATTTAGCCTGTTTCAGGCGTTCCCTGGAAACTGTTTCGGCCAGCTCATTTTTCGCACTATCGGATGGGCCTCCAGCAAATGCGGTCGCAGAGGTTAAAATTTTGGTTCGAAATGAAGTTCTTTTCGGTCTTTTGGTTGATGCGCGAACCAGTGTTTTGCTCTTCGCTGCGGGTTTGTGTAGCTCTTTGGCATGTTTGACTCGGCGATGTGCTTCTGTCTTTACCTGCTTTGTTGTCAGAACAGCAGATGAAGTTTCTGCCTTTGGCTTAGTAGCTTGGACTTTTGTGAAACCATCGACTTTTGGACTAGTCTTTTGGCTCGAGGCAACATGGTCTTTTATAAGTTCACCAGAGTTGGCGTCATATTTGCGACCATTTATTTCAATTATGTTGCGTTTTTGCGCCACTTGCTACCTCGTGAAAGAAGATTTATTGTTGCCTACTCTATCTTAAGATGACCGCCCTCGAGGCGCAAGCTATAATTGGAAAAATATAGTTTTATTATGAAATTGCTAGCGTAAGCGTTGCGGTACAAGTGTAAAAAACTAAATCTCTGTGGTATAAGTATATCGCTATGTTTCACATTGATTTTGAATCCGAAAAAACGAAGAATTTTCTAAATATTGCCAAATACAGCTCGATCACGGTTCTGGTGGTTGTTGTGACTGTTGCTCTGGTTTTTGCTGCTGGCGGGTATGATATAAACCGCGAGACGGGTGAAATAATCCAAAATGGTCTTGTTCTGACCACGACACAACCTGTTAGCGCGGACGTCTATGTCAACGGAGAGAACGAAAACGACCCTACTTCTAGCAGGCTTTCTCTACCTATTGGTCAATATAATATCGAGTTTAAGAGAGACGGCTACTTCGACTGGGCGAAAAAGATTACTATCACTGGCTCTGATGTTATCTGGTTGCAATACCCCAGGCTAATACCAACAGATATTGCTACCGTTAGCGTTCAAGCCTATAAGGACATTAATTTAGTTTCACAAACACCAGACAGAAAGTATCTACTGATTCATGAAGAAATAGGTGACAATAAACTAACCCTGTTTAACACTGAAGATATCGAGTCAGAACTGGAAGAAGTGGTAGTGCCGCTGAGTATACTTGGTACGGAATTGAACGTAGCATCATCATTTAAGGTCATTGATTGGGCACAGGACAGCCGAACAGTAGTTTTGGAACATACTAGCGGTACGACTAAAGAATTGATTCTTCTAGATGTAACGAAGCCTCAGGAAGCGATTAATCTGACGTCGTTATATGAACTACCGCTCACACAAGTCAGGTTTGCAGGCAACTCTAGAACCAAGCTCTATGCGGTTGTTAACTCGACTTTCAGAAAGGTAGATGTTGGGGCCGGGACGATTAGTACTGCACTTATTAATAACGTGGCGCAGTATGACCAAAAAGACGATATTGTTGTGGTGCTGCATGGCGTAGCCAGCAAAGCCACGATTTCACTTCTTGACGGTGATGATCTGTTCAAGCTCACAGATCTTGGGGGTGCGGTAAGTGACTATATTGTGAAGATAGACAGCTTTGACGGTGAGCGGTATATTGCACTTGCAGATAATGTGCAGGACAGAACGTTTATATATCAAAATGTTTTAGATACTGCGAAAAACAGTAAAGGCGCAGAACTACTCTCTTCTTTGCGGAGTGCGGACACGAAGTTCTTGTCATTCTCGCCCAATAGTCAGTTTGTGTTAGCGCAAAACGGCAGAGATTTTAGGTTGTTTGATTTCGACCTAGAGGAGAAACGAGCTTTTACAGCTCGTCAGGAGATTACCGCAGCTACCGAGGCTACTTGGGTCGACGGTTTTCATCTAAATATTATCGATAGCAAGTCTCAGTCATATTTTATGGACTATGACGGTTTGAACCCGCACATTTTAACTAAATCAGATGCATCCTTAGGCGTGTTCTACAGGCCGGATATAGAGGGTGTGTACTCTTTCGCTACAGGTGCTCAGGGTTCTGATATTTTGAACTTTAGCTCGCTCGTTGCGAAAACTAATTAGAAGATACTGTCGCGAAGATTGCTCCACAAGCTTGGAGCGTTGCTAGGTACGGTACTTGGTAGTTGATCTTGGTTGCTGGCTCCAGAGTTAGCGGGTTTAGTTGCATCTGTGGGGCTGGGGCTAATCTGCTCAGCCTGAACGATTAGACGTTTCCAGCTGGTTCCTGGTGGCGTACAAGTGATCAACGTAACAATGGGTTTATCTGACGGTGCCAAGACTGAAAAATCATCAGGTTCAACAATTTTTTTGGAGAAGACTCTATAGACGTATCTAGTACCTTCATAGTTAAGGATGAAGGTGTCGTTCTCTTCCATTCTAAATAGTAAGACAAAAGCAAACTTATACTCGCCAGAATTAAAGTAGTTGTTACTCGAATGGCCAAGGATGACACTATTGCCTATTTCGCCCGGTAGCGGGGTGTTTCCGTAGTGGACTGTTCCTCGCTCAAGTGCGGTTTGAATCTTACCTTCTTCATAGCTTGGCTCATCGTAGACTACCGGTACATCTAAGTTAATCTTCGGGATGATGATTCTGGGTTCAGGACCGACATTGTTCGCCTCTTCAGGGTTGATGATTACTGGTGTATTGATGGCGTCGCCAGGGCTGATGTATTGTTTCACCTGGGCAACGGCTATTTCGTTGTAGTTGGCGCCTAAGAAGAGTACCCCGACCATTAGGGACACGAGAAGTGGTTTCCATTTGGAGTGGTTTTTCTTTTTACTGGCTTTTTGAACACGTTTAACGACTTTGTCCTTCAGCTCACCAATTGATACTTGCTGTGTTAAGTCGCCACTAACGGCAGCTGTGATGGGTTGGGGGGTGGGTAAATCTGTAGTAGGTTGAGGTTGAGATAAGATAGATGTCGGCGGTGCTTCGGTCACTTGCGGGGTATGTGGTGCTGCCTGTGGCGTCGACCCAGGAATGACGAAGCTCGAGTAGTTATTGCGGTAGTTGTCTGCGCCTGGTGCTGCTCCTGGTTGCTGGGTTTGAGGCGTAGGTCGAGTGGGCTGCTGTGGGCTTGGGTTGTGATAAGGGTTGTAGTACGGCGTTGGTTGAGGCGCCGGAGCTTGCTGCGGAGTAGGTTGAGCTTGAGCTGGTGTTGGTTGCGAAGCAGGAGTTGCGAGTGGCTGCGTTGGTTGAGCCTCGCTAAATGGGTTGAAGTGTGCACTGTTATCCTGCCGTACTGGGGTAGTATCAGCGCCAGGCTGTTGTCCATAAATTGAGCTAAGTTGTTGCCGAATAAGGTCGGCAGCTTGGTTGGAATCCAACGGTCCTTTGTCAGGAATATTTGGGATTTTAAAATCAGCCCCATTGTTTTGATTTGGCTGGTCGCTTTGGTTTGTTGGATCCATAATACCTTAGTTCTAGCTACATTATTTTACAATATTTACAGTAATTGTACAATGCTATAACCAGGGTTTATTGCCAATGGTTATGCTTTTATAATCTTATCAAAGATTTATGCCTTAGTCCCTTTGAGTTCAAGCCCCCTGCTTCCCCTAAGTCAGCCTATTCAAGCTCCTTCCTTGCTGCATAATAGAAAAAGCCCCCTCAAATGAGGAGACCTTTTCTATGGTGGGCGAGGAGGGACTTGGAAAATTATCCTGCTCGCTCGAGGGTTAGGAGCATCTCGCTCGGTCGAGCAAAGAACACTCGTCAGTCCACTGGACTGACTCCCCCTTTCGGGTTCAAATCTCTCACCAATCAAAAAAACCTACAGCAAGAATGCTAGAAGGTTTTCTTGGTGGGCGAGGAGGGACTTGAACCCTCAATCCGTTAGGAACACAATTTTGAGTCGTGCGCGTATACCAATTCCGCCACTCGCCCGTGACAAGCTAGATTATTGCATACTTTAGGCTATTAACTCTAGTAATTCTTAAATATTCTTGTGTAAAACTAAAGAAGCGAGGTGGTAACAGCCTGGAATGGTTTTTCGGGGTGCTGAAGGAAGTAGACTGCAGCTTTTGAGGCGGTCTCTAGCTGCCAATTAGTACTGCGTTTAGTCTGTGTAGTGGTAATTTCTCCGTACATGGCGACCACTGTATTTCCCTCGTGATTGGTTACTAGCATTGATTCACGATCTTCCGTCAGTCGGTGTAGCACCTCTACGAGCTGGACCAGCCCCATGGAGTGAGTTATCGGTAGCATAATGTTTAGTTTCGGGACGGTTTTTTGTAGTTGTTTTAAATCGAGCACAAGCAAGGTATTTTCTCTGTTGAAAATTGCTTCAGGGTTGTCGTAAAAAACCTCTAGTGAATCTCCACTTAAAATAAGCGGTGATTTGGTTTGATCAACGAATTTTTCCGCAAATAGAGTGGTTTCACTGCCCTGTCCTAGTTCTCCTGGGAAGAATACACCGTCTCCCCACTGAGAGTATTCATGCATGGTCGCTACCCCATTACTTGAAAACCCGCCCGACTGGCTGCTTGGCAGGTAGACAACGTCATCTAACGATTTGCCAACGGTTTTTTCAAGCATGTCCGGCAAGACGACTCGACAACTGCCTATTCCGGCGTCGATAACTTGTTGGTAGCTAGTGGCTACATCCATGAATGCATGAGAATTACCACCGACGAGCACGATTTTTTTCCTGAGTCGTTTATTCTCGGGTTTAGACCAGACTATTTCTTCGAAAAGTGGCTGATTGTTTTCCTGGCGTTGCCAAAAATCGTGCATCACTGAATCTCGTCGATTCCGGGCAAACCGTTAGATTTACGAATTACATTTTGTAGCGTACGAATCTGATCGTTTTGCGAGTCTATTTCGTCAAGATATTGCTGTGAAGTCAGAGCATAGGTGAAGGTCGCTGTAACTATTACTGTCGCTAGTAGAATTAGTAGGTGTATAACCATAATCTTATTTAGAGTATAGCCCGAATTCTTGCGGTTCTTAATCTCTTTTTCAGTCATTTTCCAACAAGTACCTTCCTTTAGTTTCACTTAAATGATAAATCATATTTTTACGCTCAACGACGATTTTCCAATGTTTGTCGATGGCGTATTCAAAAAGTTCTCGGTCAGGATTAAAAGCAACAGGGTTTTCGACAGCTTCTAGTAGTTCCTTGTCTCCAATTGAGTCGCCAACACCAAAGCTATTTTTTTTGTCTAGCTGGTTGTCTTTTATGACTTTATCGAGAAATACATGTTTGCCTTCATGTGTTTTTTGAGTATTACCAGTCATTACGCCGTCAATGCGTTGATGACGTTGACCAACCCAGGCATCAAACCCCCAGTATTTTGCAAATTCGTTCACCATTTCTAGCTGGGAACCAGAAATAGCGATAAGAAAATAACCCTCATTCTTTAATTTACGAATTAAGTTGCGTGGGTAGACGTAGGTATGGTTTTTCAATCTCTCGACAACATTTTTGGCGGCTTTATCGAAATCACTTCCCTTTAGCCCCTCCATTCTTTTTTCGTAAGCGTCGACAACAGCGTTGCGGTAGTCGTCGTAGCTTGTTTGATGACTACGTTCTTTCCACGCAGCGAAAGCGGGCTGAAATTCTTCAAGTGTTTCTGGAGGCAGAGCGCCGCTTTCAGACAGTTCGGTAACAATTTCTAAGTACAAACTAGAACGAAAAATAGTGCCGTCGATATCGAATACAGCGAAAGGCTTCTTCATTCGCTTAACTCAATACTTATTGGGCAGTGATCAGAGCCGATGACTTCTGGGTGTATTTGGGCTGATTTGATGCTATTCTTGAGAGATTTCGACACCATAAAATAGTCTATACGCCAGCCAACATTTCTCTCTCGTGCCTTGCCCCAGTTACTCCAGTAGGTGTAGTTGCCATTACCTTGAGTGAATAGCCGAAAGGTGTCTACAAAACCAGCGTTCACCATATCCTCGAAGCCATTGCGCTCCTCGCGGGTAAAGCCTTTCTTGCCTTCATTTTCTTTAGGTCGCGCCAAGTCATCTTCGGTATGAGCAACATTAAAGTCACCACAGAAAATTACCGGTTTACTTTTCTCTAGCTCTTTACAGTACTCGAGGAATGCTGGATCCCATTGTTCTCGCATAGCGATGCGTGATAAATCATCCTTTGCGTTTGGAGTGTAGACATTCACAACGTAGAAATCGTCAAATTCAGCAGCAATTACCCGACCCTCGGTAGTGGTGTCGCCATACTTATCTTTTAGCTTATATTTGGAGCGGATTGGTTCTGGGAGGCCTTTTATAATATTTAACGGCTTTTCTTTCGTCAATAGACCGGTGCTGGAGTAGCCTTTCTTCTGAGCCGAGTGCCAGTACATATGGTATTTAGGAAGTTTGAGTTCAATCTGTTCTGGCTGGGCTTTGGTCTCCTGAATACATAGAATATCGGGCTGATGCTCGTCAATAAAGGGCAGGAACAGTCCTTTGCGCATCACCGCACGTAGGCCGTTTACATTCCAAGAATATATTTTCATCCTAACTCCCTCTCGGTTCTATGAGGGTAGTATAAACGACGCAGTGGTTGCGTGAAAGGCTAGCTGTATGTAGACTTGGGCAAAGATGAGCCAAACCAAACAGTTTAAACGTGTACTTTTGAAGATTTCGGGCGAACAGCTTGCCGGAAAAAACGGATCTGGTATCGATTTGGAGTACCTACATTGGCTGTCTGGCGAGGTGAAACAAGCAGTCGACAGCGGCACACAGATAGTGATTGTTGTTGGCGGTGGCAACTGGCTGAGAGGCGCCAATTTTGCCAAGGGCGATATTGAGCGAGCCACAGCTGACTATATGGGTATGATTGCGACAGTCATGAATGGTCTTTCTGTTACCGACACTCTTGAGGCTAACGGCCAGCCAACCCGATTGCAGAGTAATATACACATGAACCAAGTTGCTGAACCATTCATAAGGCGCCGTGCTATTAGGCATTTAGAAAAAGGACGCGTGGTAATTATTGCTGGTGGTCTAGGCAAGCCGTATCTAACGACTGACACCGTTTCTGTCTCTGTAGCGTTAGAGCTTGGTTGTGAAATAGTTCTAAAAGCCACTAATGTTGATGGCGTGTACGACAAAGACCCCGTCAATCATAAAGACGCTAAGTTGTTCGACGAAGTGTCTTTTCAAGAAGCGGTTGAAAACCCAGGTATAAAAGTAATGGATAAGGCGGCTCTTGGCCTCGCCATGGAGCAAAAGATGCCGATCGCCGTTTTTAACCTCAACAAAGACGGCAACATTGCTAAGGTAGTCTCTGGCGAAAAAGTTGGAACATTGATCTCGTAACGCTACCGAATTTTCTTTTCGAAGTTTTGACCTGTATTGACTTGATTCACGATGTCTTTTGCGGTGTCCCAAATAATGGGGTCATTTTTTACGGTTTTTCGCCAGTACCACCATTCAGCACCCCATAAATAGCCTTCGTCTAGACCAATTTGTCTAGCAAAATCGACGTTGCGATACATCTGAGCTGGGCTCATCGATCGGTTCTGCTCCTTGGTGCTGAGCTCTACAGTAGGTTTTGGACCCCACGGTTCCAACTGAAGTTCATGGACAATGATTGGACGATCTTTTAATAAATCGACAACCTGCGCCCGCATTCGGTGGTACCAGACTGGAGTTGGATATACAAGGTAAAATGGAATTATTTGAGTGTTGTAGACCACACGGTAGATGGAATAGCCGTAGATGTCTGGTGTTGGCTCACCGAATGGGAATCCATGCTGATCGCTCAAGCTCATAACTATTGGCTTGGTACTGTCGATACTTTTGACGAGGTTAAACTCGTCTACTAGCCGTTCGCGCAGCACCTTTCTGTCCTGGATATTGCATATTCCGAACCACTGATTAAATGCCTCGTTTTCTAGCTGGTAGCTTTCTAGAGCTGGGTGGTCTTTGTACCTGACTACCACTACTCCGATGTACTCTTCTAACTCTCGCTTCCATTCATCGTAGCGTAACTTGTCCGCCCAACTTGGTTGATGACACTCAGGCCATCTAGGTTGTCTCAGCCCGATAGCCAGACTGACAGTTGCTCCGTTCTCTAGTGCTTTGTCCATCTGCCAATCAAGCGTTTCGAAGTCATATACATTATTTTCTTTCTCGTAGTCGTCCCAGTAGCTCATAAGTCGTAGCGATGGTATATCAATATCCTCGAGCAGAGCCAGATAAGTTTCTTGCCAATCTAACCCAAGTTCCTCGGCGTATTTAATCGAAAAACTAGAGCCCAGTCTCTTGAACTGGTTGCCACCATCTGGCCGGTAGACCAGCATCAACACCAGAATAAAACCGAGAATAAACAGGAAGATGAAGGTCAAGATTTTCAAAATTTTGTGACGCTTAAAAAAAATCACCACTTTGTGTTGATAAATATGTTTGAGGAACTGTATGAACTTCTTTAGTCTTTTCTGCATTATTTCTCAAGCATTAGCGTAACACAAACTTACTGCAGTCAGCTAGACTGCTCTTGGGGTATAATAGCCTGATATGCGAATTGGTTTATTTACTGATGATTATCATCCTCGTGTCGACGGCGTGGTAGTGTATATCGATGCAATTTCAAAGATACTGACTAAACTTGGTCACGAAGTGTACATAATCTGCCCAAAATACCCGGGTCACAATCAATCGAAAGGAAAGGTAATCCGAGTTAGTAGCTATGATCCGCTGCCTTTTAGCAAGCTTACTAGCAGAATGATGGTGACTAATCGAAAAACTCTAAAGACGATAAAAGATTTAGATCTCGACGTTATTCACGCTCACACTCAGGCTGGAGCAAATTTCACAGCCTACATGGTTGCAAAAGAGAATGGCACGAAGTTGATTACAACGATGCATACAACCTATCATCCGTTGATTGACGTTTACCCCGGAGTGACTTTGGTGGCAGTGGTCATGGGCAATTTTCTAGCTCTGAGATACTACCATGACACGAAGGCGTTCCGTTCGTTACTTACCTTCCCATTCCCGCTAAAAAAGAGGATTGCTTACTGGACAGATATATATATTAAATCTGTACTAGACCATAGTGATTTAGTGATAACTAATTCCAACCATGCTAAAGCCTATGTCGAAGATTTTGGGTCTACTACTGAAACAGAGATAATCAGAAATGGTGTTGATCGAAGTTGGTTTAAGCCAGCAACCAAAAAGACACAGCACCCAAAAATATTGCACTTTGTGCTGACGAGTCGATTAAGTGGCGAGAAGCGCCAAGAAGTTGCAATCAAAGCCCTGGCCAGGCTTATTAGCAAGGGTCACGAATACAGACTAACGCTTGTAGGTGGCGGCCCAATGCGAAAAAACTACGAAAAGCTTATAAAGAGCTTAGGCATTGATGAATACGTAACGATTACTGGTGAAGTTGAACGTGAAAGCGTTAAGGCAGCTCTAGATGAAGCTGATGTTGCGCTCTTCACGTCGTACCATTTCGATACGGACCCGCTGGCAGTTATGGAGTATTTAGCGATGGGACTACCAGTGATATATTGTGACGAAAATTTTGAAGATATGTTTTTAAAAGGCGCTGCCATAAAGTCAGGTAGAGACGCTGGCTCTTTTGCTAGAGCGATGGAGGATTTGATTTTAAATCCAGAACAGCTAAAAAGGATGAGTAAACTCGCGAGAGAATCATCAAGAAAACACGATATATATGAAAAGGTCAAAAAACTGGAACGAGTTTACGGTAGCGTGCTGAGTACTAAATCGGATTAGTGGATATATAGCCATTGTCTAATTCGATATCGCAGGCATTCCAAAGCCCGCGGTTGGCTTCTCTAGCCTCTTGTTCGAGAGCTAGAAATTCATCCATCTTGGTCACCGGAAACGAAGTGTAGGCAAAGGCGTAGCCCTCCTCAATCATTTTAGCGTTTAGTAGTGTGCCGTCTGGCAAATACACGTATCTAAGTAATCTGTCGTAACGGTCACGATTTGAATTCGTTGGGTCAGCTACAAGTTTGACATCACTGTCGCCGATGAGCTGAGTTAAATAATCGGTTGCAGCGTATGAATAACACTGCACCGGTTTCGATGGATGGTTTTTCTCTGGCGTGTCTATGCCGATGAACCTGACCCTATTCTCTTGGTTGTTGGCTCGAACGGTAATAGTGTCGCCGTCATTGACATAGACGACCTCGTAGAGCCCAGGCTGTACGCTCGTCAGGAAATCACCAACGACTGTATCGCTAATGCTCTGGGCATCTTTAGCGCTGATTCCCGCGCCAATAAGCAACAGAAACAACAACGCAGTGATTAACCCTTTATTTAGTTTCGATATCCGTATTTTTCTCATGACGAGTGAACCTTCGGTAATGTTTATAACCGATGAATATTAATGCGCTCACCCCGTAAAAAATCCAAACATATCTAAACCACCCACTCTGTAGGTGTTGACCAATTGCCAGGCCGTGGAAGAAAACAGCAACGAAGGCGATATCGTCTATGGCGTCAATAATTAGCCAGTTTTTTCCTACCCAAGGCCTCTTTTTTAGCCACCGCGCTAGGTCGTATAGCAAAAATATAACAAGAGATAAAATACCGTAGGTTATAAATATTGCTTGAGGTGCAGAGACGTAATTGTAATAAGCTTCCGGCGGACCCGGTAAGTTGTTGGATATACTAAATACAGATAACAATATCGGATGCAACACCATCAAGAGGAAAACGAAAAAAGTTGATGTTTTATACAGGCTTTTAATCTTTTCAAAAGAAGGGTTTAGATCGCCTACGAAACCAAGCAAAAAATGCCACCACATAATAGAAAACGCCAAAAGACCAAGCAATGGGAATACGGTTAGAGAGCTTATGGACTCAAGGCGCCAGTTCAACTGAGCTCCCCAGACGTAAAGCGGCAGTAGGACTATCGGTACGATCAGTAACTCAACACCCAGTAGGTATTTTCTGTTCATATCAACAGTTTATCATCGCCAGAGTTGCGGAGATAGGTTGGTTCTAGGTGTATTAGCTAAAGGTTACCTTGTCGTTTTTTAATTTGGCTGCGATTTTCTGCCCTTCTTTGACTTTGCCGTCTATTATCGCCATGGCTAGCAGATCTAGTAGCTTGCTTTGAATTAAACGCTTTAGAGGTCGTGCACCAAATACTGGGTCGTAACCTTCTTTGGCCAGCATCTCCTTGACGTCATCAGAAACTGTTAGTTCTAGGTCTTTACTGTCTTTGAGATTTCTAGCCACCCGATTTATCTGTATGTCGACGATGGCTCGCATATCAGATTTGTCGATTCGCTTAAATAACACCGTGTCATCTATGCGGTTCAAAAACTCTGGACGCATCATAGTTCTGACGATTTCCATGACGTTTTCGTAAAGCTTGTCTGAGTTTTTTCCGTCCCAGGCTTGGATCACATCTGAGCCCATATTGCTGGTCATGATGATTACGGTATTAGAAAAATCTACCGTCCGGCCTCGCCCATCAGTTAGTCGCCCGTCGTCTAGTACTTGGAGGAGTATGTTAAACACATCTGAGTGTGCTTTTTCTATTTCATCGAACAATATAACTGAGTATGGTCGTCTTCGAACGGCTTCAGTCAGTTGCCCGCCCTCGTCATAGCCAACGTAGCCTGGTGGTGAACCAATTAAACGAGACACGGCGTGTTTTTCCATGTACTCACTCATATCGATTCGCAGCAGTGAGTGTTCATCGCCAAAGAGTATCTCGGCCAGCGCTTTAGTCAGCTCAGTCTTACCAACACCAGTTGGGCCTAGGAACAGGAAGGAACCAACTGGGCGGTCGCGCTCGGATATACCAGCTCGCGAGCGACGGATTGCATTGGAAACGACCTGCACGGCTTCTTTTTGGCCGACTACTCTTTCGGCTAACTCTTTATCGATGTGTTTAAGCTTCTCGGTTTCGGTTTCGATGAGTTTGCTGACAGGAATACCAGTCCAGCGAGCTACGACTTGAGCAATATCATCTTCGGTCACCTCTTCTCTGAGTAGCCGCTTGTCTTGGGGGATATTGTCTAACTCGCCCAGTATCTCGGCAATCTCTTCCTCGAGCTTTGGTGCTTCGCCGTATTTGATTTTGGCGGCACGCTCCAAGTCTCCGTCTCGTTCAGCCTGAGACTCTTCAGTTTTTAGTGATTCCAGCTTTTCACTGGCCTCTTTCAGACGGTTAATCAAATCTTTCTCATGTTTCCACTGAGTTTCAAGTCCAGAGACTTTCTCTTTTTGCGAAGCAATTTCTTGTTTTATTTCTTCTTTGCGCTGTTTGGCGGAGGTCGACTTATCTTTTTTAATAGCAGCCAGTTCGATTTCTAGTTGCATAATGCGCCGCTTGGCACGGTCGAGCTCGGTTGGCATGGAATCAATCTGGATTCTCAGACTAGATGTTGCCTCGTCGATTAAATCAATGGCCTTGTCGGGCATTTGCCGGTCTTGAATATATCTGTCGCTTAGTCGAGCTGCCGCCACGATAGCGTCGTCGGTTATTTTTACACCATGGTGGACTTCGTATTTGTCCTTTAGTCCACGCAGGATTGCGATGGTGTCTTCCAGGTTTGGTTCATCGACATAAACTGGCTGAAAGCGTCGTTCTAGGGCGGCGTCCTTTTCAATGTATTTGCGATATTCGTCTAATGTAGTCGCACCGATCATGTGTAGCTTACCTCTGGCTAGGAGTGGTTTTAGCATGTTGCCGGCATCAACTGCGCCTTCTGAGCCGCCAGCACCAACGACGGTGTGGAGTTCGTCGATAAACAATAGTATTTCACCGGCACTGTCTTCAACTTCTTTGAGGACAGATTTTAGACGTTCTTCGAATTCGCCTCTAAACTTGGCACCGGCTAGCAGCGAGCCAATATCTAGGTTGATGATTTTCTTGTTCTTCAACCCCTCGGGAACATCGCCATGAACTATTCTTTGAGCCAAACCCTCGGCAATAGCTGTTTTACCAACGCCAGGTTCACCGATTAAAACCGGGTTATTTTTGGTTCGGCGCGAAAGCACTTGCATGAGACGTCGGATTTCTTCATCGCGTCCAATAACTGGGTCTAGCTCGCCTTTTTCAGCCAGTTCCGTCAGATCTTGACCGTACTTTTCTAAAACTTGCATCTTGTTCTCTGGTGTTTGATCGGTTACGTTCATGTTGCCCCTCACTTGTTTTATCTTAGCTTTAACTTCGTCATACTTGAGTCCGAATCTTGTCCAAGCTTCGTGCTCTGGATACTCTTTCAAAGCAGCAAGAAGTAAATGTTCGGTGCTGGTATGGCTATCACCAAGAGATTTTGCTTCGGCCTTAGCCTGGCTTAGTATTTTGATTATTTCTTGGCTAGGTCTTATCTGATCGATTGAAGGCGCGGTAGTGCTGTGAGGTAAGTCGGCGATTAGAGAATCTAGTGAAGCTACGAAATTACCCAGAGATACGCCCGAGGCTCTGAGCAGGCCGACGAAGGCCGTATCTTCTTGTAGTGAAAGGGTTCTTAGCAGCACCGAAAGGTGGAGCTCGGTCAAATTATTCTCGACCGAATACTCCACGCTTTCGTTGAGTGCTTCGATAACTTTTTGAGTCATCTGCTCGGGGTTCATTACTTCCTCCCTTTGCTCTTTGCCTTAATGGCGATTTTCTTTGGTTTTGGTAAAGCTTTGAAAGGAACAGTTACTTTTAGCACCCCATTTTCCATATGAGCTTCGACTTTGCTGGTGTCGGCATTTTTTGGCAAGACGACGCTTCGGTGGAAACTAGAATACGACTCGCGCATTATGTACCTGCGTTTTTTCTTATCCTCTGTTTTCTCTTTCTTTTCGGCGTGAATCTCAAGCGCGCCTTCGTGTACGCTGACATCCACGTCGTCTTCATCGAAGCCAGAGAGCGGAGCCTCTATTACTAAGTAGTTGTCGTCTTCTACATAGACATCAGTAGTCGCTAGTGTCATACCTAGATTCGACATTACAAAATTGTCGCCGAAAACTTGGCGTCTTAGATCGTCCATTTCTTGGAACGGATCCCATTTTGTTAGATTAACCATAGCTACCTCCTTTGATGATTAATAGTGGTGTTTAAATTGTAAAAAATTAGCACTCGCATGTCAAGAGTGCTAACTGTCAGTAGTCGATTCCTTTGTTTGCGAGGTATTTTTCGTCGAAATGATGCTTGAGTTTGGTCATGTTCGTGGCGATATCGACTTTTTTTAGGAGTTTTTTGGGAAAGTTGCGACCGGTTAGGCACAGGTTGGTTTTTTCGTGCTTGGAGTCAATTATTTTTTCTAACTGGCTAGCACTAAGTAATCCGTCGTGCACGGCATTGTTTATCTCGTCGCAAATAACCACATCATATTTGCCGCTGCTTGAGGCATTGAGTGCGAATTCGAACGTGTCATGCGCAGCCTGTTTATGGTCTCTATCACTTATCCCCTTTGCGCTGTGTTCTCCAGCGTCGTAGAAGCCTTTGCCGCCTTTGTGTAGTATGAGCTTGTCGCCGTATAGTTCCTGTACGTCCTTAATAAAGGCGTGTTCACCGACTTCCCAGTGTTTTATAAACTGTACGTAGGCTACAGACTTACCAGACCCTAGCGCCCGTACCATCAAGCCCAGCGCAGCGGTGGTTTTACCCTTGCCTTCCCCGGTGTAGACAATAATTACACTGTCTTTGGTTTTGAAATCCTCATACGCCATATGTGTGTTTAAGTATAGTACAAAGGCTGGCTCAGTGAAGTAGTTTCTCCTTACGTACGGCAAATAAGAGTATACTAACCCTCAATACGTAAGTGTGATAAACAATGTTTTCTGTAGACAATAAACCAAAACATCATGAACTAGTAAAACACCCCACGAAACGCAAGGTTTTTGTAAAATTCATTGCCGTTGTTTTGGTGTTTGCGGGTTATTTTCTTTTTGTGGCTGGGCGCTTAGGTTTTGAAAACGGATTCTATGTGACAACTCTAACTTGGTCGTTTTTTGTTCTGTCGACTCCGATAGCTGATGCTGGTTTCTTAGTGGACTTTCCTTTACGGCTGTTACTTGGCGTCAGGATGATAGTTTCTGAAAGTATCGTCTGGCTGATGGCGATTACCGCTAACGTTCTAGCGCTCGGATTTAAACCAGAGTTGTATTCTTCTACCGATTTACTGGAAGTGTTCAAGAAAATTCTTGAAACTCCGTGGCCGTATTGGTCGATAATTGCTTTGTCGGCTGTCGGTACGTTCATGTCGGTAATATTTGGCGATGAATTGATCGATAAAGTCCAGCATAAAGACAGGAAGATTTACAAGAAACACAAGTTCAAGTACCGAGTAGTAGTGATGGTTTTCGTTATCGTCGCGGCGACTGTGCTTTACGATGTGTTGTTGAAACAGCTTGGTTACAATCTGCCAGGTTAAACGACTAGAGTGCGTGTTTTGCTATCGATCGAATGATAAACCCTACAACTAGCAGCACTATTCCAAGTATCGCCAGCAGATGCTCTCTCTTCATTTCTTTATAGACAGCTTTGTCTAGGGCATGTTCTTTACGAACTCGCCCATGAACGGTGATGACGGTATAAGCAATTAGGATTTCACCTGTAATAATGATGCTGTCGCCGACGAGTTCAAGAAAGTTCATGTTTATAAGAGTAATGCTTGTTGATGACAACGTCTAGCTGTGGGATTTATTTTTTATGTAGTGAGCTGGTTTTTAAAGATGGCGACGAAGCTGGCAAAATATTTATAGCGAGCTAAATGAATCCCCGCGAGTTAACACTCGCGGTATCTTCTTGACTCGCATCCGTGCTACGCACGAATCCGTCCGCCTTTAGGCGGACAATGCTTACCCGCGAGCTTACGCTCGGGGTATGCGCAACACCTAATCAACACTGCGTCATTTGTGTTTGTAATCCACGTAGTTGGACAGTTTGCAAAAGCATTAAAGAGGTGGGTCTAGTGCAGGTACTTTCTGGGTAAGATTACTTTTAAGATTAGACTAGATTACTTTTTTTGAGGGCGGCATCGATTTTCGGCCGGTCGAAACCAACGACAATCGAGCCGTCAATATCTAGAACGGGTACCCCTAGCTGACCAGACTTGTCCAAGACTTCTTTATAGGCCTCGGCGTCTGCGGTTATGTCTTTGCTGACAAAATCGATTTTCTTCGATTTCAAATATTCTTTAGCCATATGGCAAAAGCCACAGGTTGGAGTTGTATACATAGTGATTGAAGCTGACATCTCGTCCCCTATTTGCCAATTACAATTTTAATTATTTCGTTATTTTCTGGCTTAGATTCATCGACTTGGTAGCAGATTTTCTGACCTTTTCTGGTTTTCTTAATTAGCCCTGCTTGTTCGAGTATTCGCATATGTTGGGACACTCCTGCAGTGGATATGCCGATTCTTGTTGCTACTTCACTGACGCACACATCTTCGTTTCGGTAGAGAATCTTCATTATCTTGTATCGGTTAGGATCACCTAGTGCGGCAAATTTAGGAACCATTTTACTTGATTTAGTAGTAGTTTTTTTTGTACCAAACATATTCGCCTTTGAATTTAAGTGATTACTTAAATGATACGTGTTTGCACGCTTTCTTGCAAGTCTTAAATATTGATGCCCAAACTGCGGTTGTAAAACTATTTCAAACTGCTATACTCTCGCGTGATACATGGGTAAAACAACTAAGGATACTAGTACGACCTCTGCTAAAGACGGGCCGAGCACTATGAATGCGCCGACTTCCGATAAATTTGGTGTGCATCTGGCGCAAATGGCTTGGCGTGTAGCTTTGTCATTCTTGTCGTTTTCGGTAGGTGGTATATTTCTAGATCGCTCACTAAACAGCGAACCAGCTTTTTCACTGATTGGCTTTGCGCTCGCAATCATGTCTACGACAGCGGTGGTTTATATATATGTGAAAAAGAACTTCCCTGAAACTTTCGGAGGTTCCGGAGAATGAATCCTCTTGTTTATTTAGCCCAGGAAGAAGCCAAAGGTCCACATATTACATTGAAGGCCGACCACCTATTCGAAATTGGCGGTGTAGCAATTACTAACTCTGTTATTTATGGAATAGTTATCATCGCAGTACTAATCGCAGTAGGTGTGTATTTAGCCAATCGCACGCAGATAAGACCTGTTCGTGGTGCAGTAGCTCTGTTCGAGATGCTGACTGAAGGCTTGGTAGGTATGATGGAAGGTATATTCGGCGATCGACAAAAAGCCATCAAGTACACTCCAGTTTTCGGAACTTTCTTTATTTTCATTGTGGTCACCTACATCACTGGAATTCTGCCGTACGTTGGCGAAGGTATTACTTATAATGAAACACCGGTGTTTCGAGCCTTTATTGCCGACTTAAACGGTACGGTGGCCATGGCGATAATAGCCATCCTGATAGTCCAGTATTACTCCATTCAAGAGCTAGGTATTCTTGGTCATTTTAGGCACTATTTCACCGATAAACCACTTAATCCGATGAATTTGTTCATTGGGATACTCGAAGTTATTGGTGAGTTCACCAGGATTATGAGTCTTTCATTGAGGTTGTTTCTAAATACTGCGGTTGGCGAAATACTGATCGTAGTGTTTGCCTTTGTCGGCGGTTATTTTGCATCGCTAACGGTGTTCCCTATTGTAGTCTTCGAGATACTAATAGCCTTAATTCAAGCATATGTATTTACCGTACTGGCAGCCACTTATCTGGCGCTAGCTATTTCTCACCCTGGCGGTGAGCACGAAACAGATCATCACGAACAAGCTCAGCTAAGCCCCAGCGGAGCGCAGTCGTGATGAACAAGAACCAAGGTAAAGTTAGGGGCAGAGGTAAATAATGGTTCCAACAATAACAACATTTGCTGCTGAAAACGAAGTTATTTGGCAGACAACAATGGCTAAAGGATTTATGGCGGGTCTCGCCCTGGGTGCGGCAGCTATTGGACTCGGAATGATCGGTGCTGCCTACATGAAGGCGCTTGGTCGTAATCCAGAGGCAGGCAAAGCTGCTGGTCAAGTCATCATTATCGCGGCGATGGTCGAGGTGACGGCTCTACTAGCATTTCTACTAGCCGCCTTCTTGCTGGTTTAGGTTTTAGTAAAGAGGAGAATAAATGAACGTGTACACATTAACCACATTTGCAGCCGAAGACGTTACCGGTATTGGTGCTCTAGGCTTAGATTGGAAGGTGATTCTGCTTCAGGCAGGCGCGTTCATAATTCTCTACCTTGTTTTCAAGAAGTACGCTCTAGGTAAAGTTGTCAAAACTCTAGACGATCGTCACCAGAAGATTGAAGAGAGTATAAAAACAGCGGATGACATAGAAAAGCGTTCCAAAGAAACGAACAAGGAAGCAGAAAAGATTGTCGCCAAAGCCAGGAAGGATGCCGAAGTGGTAGTAGCTAAGGCTCACGAAGAAGCCACCGACATGATTAAGGAAGCCGAAGAGGCTGCATCCAAAAAACAAGACAAGATGCTAAAAGAGGCTGAAGCCAAACTAGAAGCAGATGTGAAAAAGGCTAAGTCGGAGCTGAGAGGCGAACTACTAACACTAGTAGCCACCGCGACCAGCACAGTTCTTGGTGAGAAGATAGACCTCAAAAAGGACGAGCAGCTTATCAAAAAAGCTCTTAGTGAGGTGCAAAGTGACTAGACGAATGCTCGCTAGAAAAATAGCCCCCATGCTTCTCGAGGATAGCGATAATCAACAATTAGTTTCACAGCTTGGAGCATATCTGGTTGAGCAAGGCAGGACTGGTGAAGTTGATTTGCTGATAAACGACATTGCTCTAGAAATGGAACGCCTAGGTTATAGCGATGTAGATGTCGTTAGCGCCCACGCGCTGAGTAGCAGTGTCAGAAGCGAGCTGGAACAAACCATTAAACAATTAACAAGTGTCAAGTCGGTCAAGCTGAACGAAACGGTTGATCAGTCTCTGATTGGGGGAATTATCGCTACCACCCCCTCTCTAGAGATTGATCTATCGGTTCGTAGGCAGCTAAAAGCACTTAGTGCGAACTAAAAGGAGGATAAGAATGTCTAGTATTTCAGTTAAAGAACTATCGAACGAACTCAAGGAGGCCATCGCGAACCTTAAAAGTACGGGGAGCGCCACGAAAACTGGTGTCGTAACAAAAATCGGTGATGGTATAGCCTGGATTTACGGTCTAAGCGAATGTGGATTTGCCGAGATGATCGACATCGAAGCCTCAGACGGTTCGACCGTTACGGCCTTTGCATTGAACTTGATGGAAGATGAAATTGGTGCCGTACTTCTTGGTAGCGACACACTAGTGAAAGCCGGTGCAAAGGTTTCGTTGACAGGACGAGTTCTTGAAGTTCCTGTTGGCCCAGAACTGGTTGGCCGAGTGGTTGATCCGCTAGGTAATCCCCTGGACGGCAAAGGGCCGATTAAAGCCAAGGCAACTGGCCTAGTTGAGCAACCTGCCCCAGGTGTTCTCGACCGAAAGAGTGTTCACGAGCCAATGATGACCGGCATTGCAGCCATCGACACCATGATTCCGATTGGACGTGGTCAGCGTGAACTAATCATTGGTGACAGACAGACCGGTAAAACTGCCATCGCACTAGACACCATGATTAACCAGACTAAGCAGAAATCTGGAATTATAAATATCTACGTAGCCATTGGCCAGAAAAGTGCCACAGTCGCTCGTCTTATAGAGCGATTGAACCACGATGGCGTCATGGACAACACGATTATCGTAGCCACCAGTGCTGCCGACCCTGCATCGATGCAATATCTTGCGCCGTATTCTGGCGCAGCTATGGGTGAGTACTTCCGAGACAATGGCCAGCATGGGTTAATCATTTATGATGACCTGTCCAAGCACGCTGTCGCCTACCGACAGATGTCGCTACTTCTTAGACGTCCTCCAGGACGTGAAGCATATCCCGGCGACGTGTTTTACCTGCACTCAAGACTTTTAGAACGTGCAGCCAAACTTAGTGATGCTAAAGGTGGTGGTTCGCTAACTGCCCTGCCTATTGTTGAAACTCAAGCTGGAGACGTTTCGGGGTACATTCCGACAAACGTAATTTCAATCACCGACGGACAAATTTTCCTCGAGACTGATCTTTTCAACCAAGGTATTCGGCCAGCGGTAAACGTTGGACTCTCGGTCTCTCGTGTTGGCGGTTCAGCTCAGACTAAAGCCGTAAAAAGCGTGTCTGGAAGCCTGAGACTAGATTTGGCACAGTTTAGAGAGTTAGCCGCATTCGCCCAGTTCTCAAGCGATTTGGACGAGGAAACCAAGCAACGCATTGAACGCGGCCGTAGATTGACTGAAATTCTGAAACAACCACAGTACACCCCACTGGCGATATGGCAGCAAGTTGCAGTGGTGCTAGCTGGAACCAATGGCGCTTTTGACAGTATTCCAGTAAATAAAGTCAAAGAAGCTATGGCCAGCATGTTCTCGCAGCTTCATTCCCAGTATAAAAAAGAAATGAACGAGCTAAACAAAGGTGATAAGGCCACGGAAAAGACGGAGAAACTTATTTTGAAGGTAGCCAGAGACGTCGCCAAAGACCACGCAGTAAAAGAAGAGTCAGAGGAAAAATAGATGGCATCGACCCAGCAAATTAAACGTCGGATTCGCTCTGTCAGTAGTACTAAAAAGATTACCAAGGCTATGGAGCTTGTGGCCGCTTCAAAGATGCGCCGTGCTCAGGAATCCACGCTTGCTAGTCGTGCTTACCGAAACACTGCGCGCGAACTACTTACTCGACTAGCGAAGCTGACCGATGTATCGAAGCAGCCGCTGTATGCCGAACGTGACACAAAGACTAGGTTGCTCATTGTTATTAGTAGCGATCGCGGTCTTGCCGGCGCCTACAACAGCTACGTCATGAAGAAATTGACCCAGGAGCTTAAGAAAGACGTGTCTAATAAAGTAAATACCCAAGCAATATTCATTGGTCGTCAAGCAGCAAGATTCGGTGCATCGCTTGAAGGACTTGAGATCGTAGGAGTTTATGAGAACTTCCCCGATAAACCAACTGGCGCAGATGTTCAGGCAGTACTAGAGACAACGACGAGCAAGTTCCTGTCAAAAGAAGTCGACAAAGTAGATGTTATCTTTACAGACTACATTTCTTCGCTAAACCAGGAAGTGCGCGTACAGACACTCTTGCCTGCCCACTTTGAACCAGCTGCCAGTCCGGACGATTTAAGGGCAGTTGATTTTGAACCAACGCCAGAGAAAGTCGTTCGAGGCATTACCCCGCGCCTGATTAAGTCGCAGCTTTTCCAGGCGATACTTGAATCACAGGCTTCCGAGCATAGTATGCGGATGATGGCCATGAAAAGCGCGTCGGATAATGCATCAGACCTGATAGACGATTTAACACTAGTGTTTAACAGTGCTCGTCAAGCAGCAATTACCCAGGAGTTGGCCGAGATTAGCGGTGGCGCGGAGGCGATATCATGAGGGGTGAAGGAATTGATTCACATGGCATTGACGTTCTTAATCGACCAGAGGACTATTCAATTGAAAAGTTTTTTGGAGACGTGTTTAACGTGGCAGACTTACTGCTTGCACCTGGTTATAATTCCAGCGACAAGAAACGAGTGGCTGAACTTGAGGAGTTGTGTGGTACTCAGGTGATGAATGCTGCGAATATTGTGAAATGGCAGGTAGTTTGCGCACAGGGGGTTTACGAACGCGATGATGGCTTAACATCTACAGACAAGGAAAGGTTGCGGAATCAGAAGTATCAAGACTTTGCCGAAGACTATCTGGCGAGATTAACAGAGGAAGCAGGCGTTGGTCTAGAAGTAAATGGAGTAAAAAAAGAAGGAGTATTTTTCGATGGTAGTCACTAAGAATAAACAAGGCAGGATAATTCAGGTAGTTGGTGTTGTGGTTGACGTAGAGTTCGACAATTTCGTACCAGCTATTTATAACGCACTAACGACAGAAATAAATGGCAAAAAAATTGTTCTAGAAGTTGCGCAACATCTTAGTGCCAACAGTGTTCGAGCAATCTCGCTAGGCACGACGGATGGTCTAAGACGCGGCGATAAAGTATCAGACACAGGAGCACCAATCAGCGTGCCTATCGGCGAAGAGACTCTTGGGCGAATGTTCAACGTTGTTGGCGAACCAATTGACGGCAAGCCAATGAAAGTCAAACAGACCTCACCTATCCACCGCGAAGCCCCATCGCTAGATGAGCAATCAGGAAAGACAGAGATACTCGAAACAGGTATTAAAGTCATCGATTTGATTGCTCCTGTGACCAAAGGTGGTAAAGTTGGACTCTTTGGTGGTGCTGGCGTCGGCAAAACTGTGCTTATCACTGAGCTTATAAACAACATTGCTAAATTCCATAGTGGTTACTCAGTGTTTGCCGGTGTTGGTGAACGAACCCGCGAAGGAAATGACCTTTACTACGAAATGGAAGAATCTGGAGTTTTGGATAAGACTTCTCTAGTCTTCGGCCAAATGAACGAACCGCCTGGAGCACGGCTACGCGTGGCGCTTTCTGGTCTAACTATTGCCGAGGGCTTTCGTGACCAAGGCAAGGATACGCTTCTTTTCATCGACAATATTTTCCGGTTCACTCAAGCTGGTTCGGAAGTTTCAGCTTTGCTTGGTCGCCTACCTAGTGCGGTTGGATATCAGCCAAACCTTGCCACCGAAATGGGTGCATTGCAGGAGCGTATCGCTTCGACTAAATCTGGTTCTGTTACTTCGGTTCAGGCTGTTTACGTCCCAGCGGACGACCTAACTGACCCAGCTCCAGCGACGACTTTCGCCCACTTAGATTCGACCATCGTTCTTAGCCGTGCGCTAACAGAGCTTGGTCTCTACCCTGCTGTTGACCCACTAGACTCGAACTCAACGATTCTCGACCCTGAAATCGTTGGTCAGGAACACTACGACGTTGCCCGCGAAGTTCAGCGAGTACTTCAACGATACAAAGACTTGCAAGACATCATTGCAATTTTAGGCATGGAAGAGCTTTCCGACGAAGACAAGCAGACGGTTGGCCGCGCCAGGCGGATTCAAAGGTTCTTAACGCAGCCATTCCACGTAGCGGAAGTCTTCACAGGTACGCCAGGCACCTACGTTTCACTCGAGGATACGATAAAAGGTTTCCGCGAAATACTTGACGGTAAGCACGACAAGAAGAATGAAACAGCTTTCTACATGAAAGGCTCAATAAAAGAAGTGAAGGGCTAGAAACTAAACGACAGACATCACCAGCTAGGAGAAAGAAATGAATAAATGCTACAAACTATGAAATACGAATCACGAAATACGACGAACGAAGGAGAATTATGCCAACTCTGGAGCTAGTAACACTTCGAGGTGTTAAGTTTTCTGAAGAAGTTCATGAGGTCATTTTGCCGACGCCAGATGGGCTAATTGCGATATTTCCTGACCATATGCCGCTGGTTTCTCTGGCTGTGCCAGGTGTCATCAGTATTCGTCGGAGCAAAGAAGACACCGACAGTCGGATGGAACACTTTGCTATAAATGGCGGTGTGGTTGAAGTTACTCCACACAAACGCGTCCGAGTTTTAGTTGATGAAGCCTCCGCCCCCCATGAAATATCCGAAAAAGAAGCCGAGGAAGCTTTGAAACGAGCCAAGGAACTGGCTAAAGACGCCAAAGACCAAATAAGTCTCGACAAGGCTCATCAGCTAATCAGTACTCAAACAGTGCGCTTAAAAGTTGCTGGGATTAAACGACGCCAGAAGCATTAAAAAATATGATTATGAACAATGAAAATAAGGAGGTGCTAATGACGTCAGAGATAGAGATTACCAGAGTCGGTCCATTAACAGAGGGTGCTTGGGACGGCAGTATATCATTGAAAGATCGGTTAGCTACAGGAGAGTTGTTCACTAGTCAGATAGATTTTGCAGTAGGCATCCTTACTTCTCATGCAGGCAGAAAGATTACGGAGGAAGAAGCTGTAGTTTACAAGGAGAAATACGGTCTAGAGAATATCAATTCAACAACTGGCCCATTATTTGTAAAGACATCACATACTGCACGGAGTCGTTGCGTTGATGGCAGATGTATTTTGCACTACAACGAATACAATCCAGAGATGTCTGACCGCGAACTAGGACCAATGATTGCAGCTGGCACTGCTGGTGCTGGACTAACGTTTAGGATGACCCTACAGGCATTAGACGGTGAGCTGTTATCAAAGGGAAAGAAATTAGTCGGGATGGACAAAAAGCCTTTAGTAGCTGCTAGGGGCGAGGCTAATCTAGGCAAAGACATAGGAGCGATAACAGAGATATTCGAAGAGAACGAGTTGAAAGTTGGCGGACATGGCGATACTCATGCGGCCGAGTCAAAGGAAAAGACGGGCTGCGGAGCTATAGACAACATGGAGCTAATTGTCGCTATCATGGCAAAGGCTGGAAGAATAGAAGAGCTGCAGAATCTCACTAAAGCCATGCTCGGGAAGGAGTATAGCGAGAAGGCTTTCAATGCCTTGGTAACTCAAGCGCTCTACATGGCATCACAAGACGAGTATTTTGAGAACAAATCAGAAGCACTAGCGGAGCTGATGAAGCACGACAAAGATTCAGTCAGTGAACTCGATGGTGACCACAAAGAAGCGCTAGTAATTGTTAACTATGTCACAGATACCACTTTCCATAGAGATAGGTTTAGTCATGTTCAAGGAGATGAAGTGGGAGCATTTAACTACGACATCTGGCGCACATTCGAAGTTGCGAAAGTCTTAACATCGGATAAAGTGATTCCTGATTTGGATGATAATGAGCGTGAATATGCCGAAGCACTTTTCTATACTGCAAGAACAATGTTTACAGTAGGGACACTAATGGTACTAACAGACGGTTCATTAGAGTTAGTTGTTAGAAAATAAGTTCAAGTTTGATGAACATAGAGACAAGTTATTGGAGATGGGTGACCACGGGCGGTCGCCGAAAGTTCCGAAGAACTACCGACGACCGCTAGTCGTAGGGGGTTGTCAGACAACCAAGTAACGGAAGTCTGGTGTGCACTTCTTGCTTTGAAGCAACAGCCTCTCGATCTGTGTTCCCCCATTGCATAGCAGCGACTTGACCACTCCTTCTGCCTGAAAAGAGTCCAGATGACTGATCTCGATGTCAGGAAGCAAAGTGTGCAGGCATTGGCAACCCAGACTCCCAGCGAGCAACACCGACACACTGTCCTTCTTGCGAAACAATGCATCGTCTTGTCTGAGTGAGCGAAGAGCCTGTAGGATTTCGTATTGGAAGGTTGTTGTTTGCACGCTTGGTTGCTGTTCGTCGAGTAATGCAAGTACCCCACCGAAGAAGTGACTAATGATAATCACATCTCCAATAGGCATGTGACCGATCAGCTGGTTCTGATCGATTTCACTACATGCGATTGCGAGGATTTTCTCCATGATTTTTCCAATCAAACAAGCTCGTGTGTCGCGAGCGATGAATCTAGATACCCCTCGAAGTGTTGCTTACTTTCTCCTTGTCTCTATGTTGTTAAGTCACCTTCTGGTGATTGCTGTGATTTACAGCTAGGAGTCGTGTAAACACGACATCTCAAACCCGCAAGGAAAACCCCGCAAATTCGGATAATACACTACAACGTCTTATGATATTTGTAAAGAGTTTTTACAGTAGTCTTTAAGGAGCTGTGTAGGTGACTTCTTCTGAATAAGCTAAGCATTTGTTTGGATTGGCACTTAAATTTTTATTGTATTTACATACCTTAACAAAGTAAGTTCCGCTAGCGGTAATCTTGTCTGCTAGATTCAAACTACTGCTTTGGGGGCTTGATAGGTACTTGTAGCCACTATTGTCACCGCTTGTGGGGTACGTTGGGTTACCACTGGTATTCCAGACTATCTTGAAGCCAAAAGGTGCTGTGCCAGTGTAACTCCAGGTTAAATTTGCTCCATCGATAGCGGCAGTAGTTGTACCGATATCTACTGCAATAATGGGTGCAGTCACCTGTATGGTGTTGCTGTAATTTGTACATGTGCCGTCGTTGTATATACAAACTCTGATGAAATAAGTGTTACCGTCTATCACGCCAAGAACAGTGGAGTAAGTTCCAGCTTTTTGGTAGCTGGCAGAGTTTTCGCCGTAAGTTGGGGTGTTGTCGTTTACAGCGTAGACAACTTTGAAGCCATCTGTTGCGCTCAGCCCCTCGACGCTCCAGTTCAGATTAACACCGTCTGTGCCCTGGGAGCCGTTGAGCGAGATACCAACACTCGCTCCAGGGGTTGGTTCTGGTGCTGGAGTTGGGTCTGGCTTGGGTTCTTCTTTCTTGCCCAGATCTTTGATAAAGCCAAGCTTGTCGGCGAACTCGGAGTTGCTTTCGTCTTTAGCTTTGTTCCAGTTCAAGAAGTCGTCTTCAGCGAGCTTTTTCAAGTCGAGCTTGGCGACTTTTTCTTTCTTAGCTGCGTCTTTGGTGCTGGTAAAGTATGCCTCGCCCTCACTTACCTCGGCCTTGTCTTTAACGTCGACTTTGCTTTGGTAGACTTCAACGCCCTTTTCATCCTCCTGGTTAATAGTCATGTAGGCAGTTCCTTTTGCTTCATAAGATTGGTCGCCAATCGTGACCACGAAAACACGGGTAGTAGATGGAACGACACGGGTGTAGACCTGTCCAGATTCGTTGTCGACAATCACTTGTTCGGCCGTGAGTTTGGTTAGCGTCACCACGGTGTCGCCGTCTAGTCGGATGGCGCTACCTTCGTCGAGGGTTATGATTGCCCTAGATGCATCAAGCGTACGCAGGCTGTCGCCCTCCTGAAGATTAGTGCCAGACTCAACCAAATTCCAGCCATTTCCAGTGTTGTACTCAACCTCACCTTCAACAGCGGTGACCGCTGCACCTTGGGTGTAGATAATTTCGGAATCATTTGTGCTTACAGGTGTGTCGTGGGTTAGCCATAATGCACCTGCACCAATAATCGCCAGCACAACGACAATAAGTACACCAACGATAACTTTCTTCGTACTCTTATGGTTTAGGGGATGCTGTTCGCCAGCAGTAGGTAGACGAAATTCGTTACTTAGTTCTGGTTCAATCTCTGTCCCTTCATCGTCAGACTTCAAGACGTCGTCTTCGGGTTCGTCGGTATCGACTTTAGATTCTTCATCCTTGGTTTCGTCTACGCCGACTTTAGATTCTTCATCTTTGTTGTCTGTTTTTTGATCAGGCTTATCTGCTGGAGTCTCAACGGGTTTCTCGTCTTTCGGTTCAACCTCGTCTTTTACTTCATCTTTAACCATGTTTATATCCGTCCCCTTATATAATTTATGAGTATACCGTCTCGGGGCGAATAGTGCTAGTGCTATTCCGTTATGATACATTGTTCACATGAACGGAATCACACTATCTTTGACACGTGGCGAACTAGCTGAAATTCTGCTAATCGGGCTAGTACTGGGCATATTCCTAATAACAGTCGAGCTGCTCAGCCATCGCGGACACTTGCACCCAGAGTTAGCGCGTAAATCTATACATATTTTCGCTGGCATGCTTTTAGCGACGTTGCCTATTTTTATGATTCGGCCACAGGTATTTCTAACAAACCTAGCGTTTTTCGTAGCGGTTTTAGTGTTAACTGGCTGGTTACATATATTTCAAGCGGTTCACGCTGTAAAACGTTGGACTGTAGGTGAGTTTCTGTACCCGTTCGCTGGGGCGTTAATTGTACTATTGTTTGCTGACCTTAGGATCTACAGTATAAGCATTCTGGTCTTGGCAATTTCTGACAGTTTTGCTGGATTAATCGGCAAGAAGTACGGCGGTAAAGGCTATAAGGTCTGGGGTGGTACCAAGAGTTTAGTGGGTAATACAGTCTTTTTCGTGACCACACTATTCATACTTGTGAGTTTCGTCCTGATTTCTCTACCGAACGCGGACGCGACCACATGGTTACTGGTTGTTGGCGGTTCCTTTTTTCTGACGGGTGTTGAAGCTTTCTTCGGCGGCGGTTTTGACAATTTAATGGTGTCAGTTTTCACCGCACTTCTTACGGCTGCACTATTGTCCTTATAAAAACATAGTTATATAACTAATTATATAACTCTCGGAATTTACAGAGGTAAAAGCGGTGATCATAGTCGCCGCCATAGTTATATAATTATGTTGAGAGAATGTGATCTTCTGGCGTCCACCCAGGTTTTGACGTGACACAAACCAGTGCAAATTCGCCTGTTGCCGAATGTACTTGGTTGGGCATTATGGTGTGGGAATCACCTACTTGAAGTACTATTTGTTTGTAGTCTACGAAGAGGTTTAGTGTACCGCTAATGACCTTGTAATCCTCAACAGCTTTCAAGTGATAGTGCGGGGCGGAGCTTTTGATTGCAGCTATAGCCTTACTGTAATCACTATGTCTTTTAGTCGGTTCAATCTCACAAATGATTTCTGTTGGGTTGTCTTCGGGTATTTTAATGATCGTCTTTCCCGGGTATTCATTTTTTAGCTGGCTTATTGCGTCTTTCTCAGTCATTTAGTTTCAGTCTGGCCGATGGGATGGCGACAGTATTTGTGGTCACCCAGGGGCTCATACTCCCCTGCCTTAATCTTGGTTGGTAGCTCGGCTAATTTCTTCTCCAGATTATCTAGCGTTTTCTCTTGTTTCTTGACCGAACCGATGTGTCCCGTCTCGACAAAATCGAGCACTAAGAGCTTGGGCATCTCGTCGTTCATAAGACGCCAGGCTTCGGCGTAAAGATTAAGTTGCATACTGGAAGTAGCTCTACTTTTGGCTTTTTTCTCGGTGTTGGCGGTGGTTCCGGTTTTGTAGTCTGTTATGATTACGCCTTCCTCGGTTTCGAAAACAGCATCAATTCTTCCCTTCACTATTAACTTAGTGTCAGGTATCAGTACACGAAATGGCGCCTCGACATTGCTCGGTGGAGATTCAGCTACCAGGCGTTTGTAGATTTTTTCTAGAGTTTTAGCACCCTGTTGATGTGCACGTTCTCGTTGCTTTACGGAATGGTACCCAGCTACTGGCCACTGTCCCTCGACAGATTCGAGGATTTCTTCGAGTGTTGGAACGGTGCCACTTATCATACCTAGATGAATTTTTTGAATCTGCTCGTGGATGAGCGTGCCATATGAGCTGGAAGGGTTCGGTGCTTGGGGTACGTTTAGAACGTGTCGATAATAAAAATCTAGCGGACAACGCAGGAAATCGCCGACTTGGCTGGCGCTGAGCACGACATTTTCTCCGTCGAGCATTCTGGCTGGAAGCGGCACTTCTTTTTTGCTGGTAGTTCCGGAAAAAAGCTCCAAGCCGATTTGGTTTAGAGTTTCACTAGAACTGTCTTCGTGGCTTAGCATTGCTTCAGGAATTTCGTTTAGGAAACGGGAGGGCCTGCGCTTAGTTACACCCGTGTGAGTGTCGCTGTAGCTTAGGGTTAAGTTCTTTTTGGCTCGGGTAATCGAAACATACATTAGTCGACGTTCCTCTGCTAGATGGTCGTCGGCTGCAGTTTGAACTTTTAATTCTTCAGGCAGTTCAAGTGAGGAGGGGCGGGCGCGCATGGGGAACGAACCTTCTGTCAGGTCAACAACGTAGACGTGCTCCCATTCCAGACCTTTGGCTTTGTGGATAGTCAGAACGTTTACCGCCACGTCAGATAGCGCCATACTGTCATCGCTAAGGTCGGCACCAGCAGATTTTAGCGCAGGAAGATTGTTCAGGTAGTTGAGTGTGCTGGGAGTATCTGCGATACGTTCGAATTCTTTTAACGTTGAGAAGAACTGGCTAAGCGCTTGGACTTGGTGAGCCACCAAAGGGTCGCTGGTAGCTTCTAGGTAGAGTTTGTCTTTCCAACCACTGTCGTCGAGGATTTCGAAAGCTACTTGGCCGACAGTTTTTTCATGGACACTTGAGCGCCATCTGTCTATTTGCTCTAGCGCTACTTTAACCTTTGGGTTATCAAGTTGCTCTAGCTCGTCAACCAGGCGTCCGTGAACCCTACTAGCGGCCGAGGAAGTCTCGCTAAGTGTTTTGGAATCAATGTCAAACAATACACTACCGAGCGTATGGAAAAGAGCTACGTCATCCTGGGGGTCGCTAACGACTTTTAGTGCTTCTATGACAGTTGTTACGACGGGTTGCTGGTACATATCGGATTTAATGCCAGCGACAACATGCTCGATATTGTTAGCTTCCAACGTTTCATGGATTTTCCTCACCACAACGTTGCGTCGTGAAAGTACTGCAATTTCCCCGGGCGGAGTGCCGTCTTGGAGTTTGCCAGCAATATCTTCTGCCAGCCAGCCAAGCTCAGAATCTAGTGAAGCGAAATGCATCACCTTCGGTTTTGACCCACTTAGCATGTTGGAATGAAGCTTCTTGTCTAGTTTGTTGATTGCCTCAAGGCGGTTAGGGTTGTTGTTTTGGATTAGTTCGTAGCCGGCGTCGAGTATCTCCTGCGAGGATCGATAATTTTCGATTAAAGTGGTTCCTTTGGCTTTTGGATAGGTTTTTTTGAACTCGAGAATGTTTTTAAGAGTTGCACCGCGCCAGCCGTAGATACTTTGGTCGTCGTCGCCCACTACCATCAAATTTTGTTCACTGCCGGCTAATTGCTTGAGTAGTTCTGATTGCATGGGATTCGTGTCCTGGAATTCGTCTACTAGGATGAATTTGTATTTGTTTGATAATTTTTTTCGTACGTTCGGGCGCCTGCGCATGAGTTCGAGGCTAAGGTAAATCTGGTCGTCATAGTCGATGACGGAGTTTTGCCTACAGAGCTGAATATATTTACCGTAAGCATTTGCGACTTCCTGGTGTTTTTGTTTTTCGAGTTTTGTCTCTTCGTCACTCTCGGGAAATTTGTCTGCATATTTTTCATACGTCTCAGGTGTGATTACTTGTTGTTTAAGCAGAGAAAAGTAGTCGCTTAGGTTTTTCAGCTGGCTATCTGGACTAGACACTGGAGCGTAGTAGTCTAAACCTAGTTCGTCCAGATGCTCCTTTAAAAAAACAAGCTGCCCTGTTTCGCCCATTAGTTTTTGGTTGGGGCTAAGCCCGATGTCTGGTGCATACGTTTGTAAGATTTCTGAGCCAAATGCGTTGTAGGTAGAGATAGTGATATCAAAAGTGAATCCACCACGCAGTTCGTTTACACGGTCGAGCATCTCGGCAGCAGCCTTTTCGGTGAAAGTCAGTGCCAGGATGTTCTCTGGTGCCTCACCACGCTCTATGAGTTTGAGTATTCTATCAACTATGACCTTAGTCTTCCCTGTTCCGGCACCGGCAACGACTAGCGCCGGGCCTTTGCCGTGGTCGACGGCTCTTCTTTGGGCGTCGTTAAGACTTTTGTATTCCTCCTGAAAATTGTTCATATATAGTTTAAGTATACAGTACCTACGAGTTTGACTTAATCGCTAATTAGATGCATAATACGTCAAGATATGATTAAGAAAGTGTTGCTACTACTAGCGTTAATTACCCTTGCAACTGTCGCCCTGGTGTCTTTCCAAAACAGCCAGAATAAAGCAGCGATTGAGAGCTTTGAAGACTGTGTGGCAGCTGGTTACCCTGTTCTTGAGATCTATCCAGAACAATGCAACGTGCCAGATGGCCCGAGTTTTACGCGCCAGATAAACTAAATATCGCTTAACAAAAAAATAGCTCCCAGTGCGGGAGCTATTTTAAGCTTAGTCTTTGCTACTTCTTTTCATCCTCTTCCTCTTCCCTGAAGACTCGGTATAGGTAATAGACCAGACCAGTGCCTGCAACAATGACTACCCACCAGTACCAGCAGAGACCGAGGATGTCGAAGCAACCATCATTCTCGCTGTCGCCTTGGGTTATGGCATTATCGCTATCCCCTGCTACAATCCCGTTACTACCTGAGGCGTTATCTGTTGCTCCTTCAACTTCTCCAGTTGGTGGTAGTGGTGTTCCAGGGTTCACAGTCCCGCCGCCCTCATCATCTGGTGGTGGTGTAACCCAAGTGAAGGTGAATTCATCGAAGTCTGAGTTACCAGCGTTGTCTGTGGCGGTTAGTCGTACTACATATATACCATCTGTGGTGGCACTAAATGTTGGGGTTAGAGTGTCTTCTCCCGTTGCCAGAACTTCGCCTGGGCCAGAGGTTTGGCTCCAAACTGTCATATAGATACCGCTGTTGCTGTCCGAAGCGGTTCCAGTCTGCGCAAACGGTGCTGACTGGTTTCCCCTGTCGGGCCCAGCATTTACCGTGGTTGGTACGGTTACGTCGTAAGTTACGTTCAAGGCATAGACGCTCGATTCTTCGTTACCAGCCATGTCTACACCAGCAGCTTTGATGTCGTAAATACCTTCGGTTGGCGGTGTCCAGTCAGTTGTCCAGGCAAATGGTGAATCATCTGCTGGGTTGTCTATCGGTGAGACACTAGCTATAACATATGGATCCGACGTGCCTGCGGTGCGGTAATAGATATTTACGAAGTCGACACCATTAAGGTCGGCAGTCTCACCAGTGATTGTAATCGGTGTTCCCCAGAAGCTGGTGTCTACAGGTGAAGTAAGTTCCGAGGAAACTGGTGCAGTATTGTCAACTGTGACTGTCGCCCATTCGACTGAGCCACCATCTTTATTGTCGGCAGCGTCGCGTGCTTCAAGTTTGACGGTATATTCACCGTCGGGGGTAGCAGTAGTATCCCATGCTAGCAAAACAGAGATGTTCGCATCGGTGTCGTTTACCACACTTGGCCCTGCAACAGTAGTGTTTGAAGAATTTTGAACGACCAGCCAATAGTGGTGATTATTCAAATCAGTTACAGTTCCTTCTATATTGACGGTACCACTGACGGTATTGCCGCCGATAGGGGCTGTTAAATCGACATCAGGCGCTTCCCTGTCCAATGTTACAAAGCACCAGTCCGAATACTCCCCTGTGTTGCCGGCTTTATCCACTGCTTGTACTTGGTATTTGTATTCCCCATCTAAATCGGAAATCTGGCCAGGTCTTTCGGAAGGCACGAGTGTGGTATCCCAGCCGCTTTTTGTCATATATCTATAGAAGTCAAAGTTGGGGTCAGCATTGTCGTTCCAATCTACAGTTATCCAGCGATTATTAGTGAATCCAGAGCAACCAAGATTGTCGCCAGATGTATCGTTACCCTTGTAGATAGTCATTCCCAAGACTTGTTCGGGGGCGGTGTTGTCGATTATTATCATTGTCTCGGTTGTGCGTGCCCAGTTACCAGCCACGTCCTTACCGGCGGCCTTGAAATAGTAAGTTCCGTCAGTCATTAAGTAGGGGTCGTCTGGTGCCCAACGCTCAGCATTGAGTGAATCTAGAGTCCAAGTAAAGCTAGTCCCGTTGTCGCGTACGTAGTGGTAGTTTCGCTCTGGTGAACTATTTGAATAACCTTCTCCGTCGGCTCGCCACCAGAAGTTTACATAGTCACACTCTTCGTCGCAGGTAGCTTCTAAATCAATCTCACCGGAGAGAACAGCGCCGTCAGTTGGTAGGTCGAGCGTTATGTTTGGTGCGGTATTGTCGATAGTCACGTCTTCTGTGTCAGCGCTTGTTTTTGAACCAGGATAGCCAGTTCCTGTTAGGTCGTTGGCTCGGGCAACAATACGGTAGTTGCCATCTGTTAGTTGTGGGTAGGTTGATGTGTCGAGCGTCAGAGACCAGATTCCGGTACCTGCTTCGTCGAATGAATCGGGGTTAACGGTCAAAACAGGGTTTGTTACCGAGCCGTCGTCATTAATTTGGCGGAAGCTGATTCGAAGCGGCATCAAGCCGAAGTTGTCGCTGGCAGTACCTTCGATGGTTACTTCTCCAGAGATTGGATCTTCGCTTACCGATGTTATCGCGATTTCAGGTGCGGTGTTGTCGACGATGAAATGCAGACCTAGTACATCGCGGAACTGATAGATGCTCGGGATATCCCTTCTAACAGCTTCGTCATAAACCTGGTGAGTCATGTAGTACTCACCATCTTCCAGTGTGTTGGTACAGAGACTAAAGTCAACGGGTGGCGTGATGGTAAATGCGTTTGTTCCGTCGTAGTTGACTAGATTTGGTGCACTTCTCCAACTGCAGTATGAGAGTTTGCCATTGTTGGCAAAAGCGAATGACCCGTCATCCTGCGCTTGGAAGATTACGAACGAATCGTAGAGCAAGCCGGCGGATGGGTCTGGGTCGGTTACTTCACCAGAGAACGATAGTTCAGTGACACTTTGTACGTAGGCGATTTCTTCGGTAATCTCTACCCCGTTCTTATACTGAGTATAGACGGCGCTTGGTGCAACTGTGTCAATGAAGACGTCTTGGGTTGTTGAGGTGGTATTACCTGCTGTATCTGTAGCGGTGGCAGTGATGGTGTGTGTGCCATCGGGCAATACGTCCGTCACATCTACCTTCCAATCGTTCCCAGTAACTGTTGCAGTGTAGTCATTTCCATTGACGTTGACACTTACAGATGCAACTTCAATGTCGTCAGAAACAGTTCCAACTAGTGTTGGGGTGTTGTCGTTAACTTTCCAGTCGGTGGTGTAGTAGGTTCCGGACGATACAATAAGCTCTATGGAATCTATGGTGACGTCTGGTGCGGTATCGTCGTAGATAACTTGGCAACTTCCAGCCAATGTTTCACTCGTTAATGACCACTCAGACATATTTCCTGCAGAGTCTACGGTGCGCACGGAGTAACCGTACGCGCCTTCTGTTGGGGGCATCCAATTATTTGGTAACGTTGGATTGGTCAACACCTTTCTTACGAGCCCAGTGCTTCCATCAGGCCAAAAAGAGGTGTATTCATAGTAGTCAAAGTCGCTGTCACTACTAGCATTCCATATAGGCACCACTGGCTGCCGTTGTAAAAACACTCCACATTGGAAAGTCTGACTACCATCTACGCTCGTGAAGCGTAGGTCAGCGGGTTGAGCGGGGGGTACTGTGTCAATTACAACTTTCTCTAATCCGCTCCAATCACTTTGATTACCGGCTGTGTCCTGCGACATTACTTGCCAAAAGTAGGTACCGTCATTAGTTGGGCCAGCTTGGTATTCTGAAGCACTGCGCCACACGCCAGTTGTATTAGGGTAAAGGTTAGAACAGCTATTAGGGACATCGCCTTCGTCTGTGCAGTTGAAATAAACGCGGTAAAAGTATCCTGCAATGCCATTGTCATCGGTCGAATCATCCCACTGCATGAGCGGAGTGTTGTCGTTGGTTAATTCTCCGCCGATAGGCCATGTTAGTACTGGCACAGAAGGTGTTGTGTTGTCGTAGGTAAAGAGCTGAGTTATTCCATTGTTATAATTGCCGACGTTGTCAGTTGCTCTTACCCAAGTTGAGTGGCCCCCAACATCTTCTGTCATTGGCGCATGAGTATTGATGTATTTGCCGTCGGCAGGCACTTGGAAATCAAATTCATAAGTGTTACCAGTGACAGGAGCACTTATCCAGTCGCGTGCTGTTACATAATCTCCACCACTGACATTTTGGATGCGGAATTCAACATCTTTCATGCCCGAGCTAGTATCTGTTGAATCAACTTCAATCCGCACCATATCGTTGTTCTTTACGAAAGCCGAAGGGACATAAATCCCCGAGCCGTCCTTAACAAACATTTTGAGATTGCTCATTTGGGGGGCGGTATTGTCGTAGGTAAAATTCATTGAGACACCGTTATTGTAATTTCCGGCGTTATCGGTAGCTCTAGCCCAGACAGTGTGTCCGCTCGGGTCTTCGTTCATCAGTGCGTGGGTGTTAACATACTTGCCGTCGGTAGGCACTTGGAACTCGAAACGGTAGGTGTCGCCATTAAAGGGGGCACTTATCCAATCACGAGAAGTCACATAGTCGCCAGCTAAAGCTTGAATCCTAAATTCAACATCCTTCATGCCGGAGTTCGCGTCGGTAGCGTCTACTTCTATTCTAACCATGTCACCTCTTCTCACGAACGACGCTGGATTGTAATTTCCAGAGCTATCCTTAACAAACATTTTCAGATTACTCATCTGTGGTGCGGTAGTATCTACAGTACCTAGGTAGTACATTCTATCATTGGCGGGAGTACCGGGTGGGTCAATAAAAATATATTGTGAAGAAGAATCATTGAATGTCACATTCTTGGTAATGTCGTCTAAATATATCTGGTTTAGCTCAGTATGTGAGCTGGTTCCGGTAATTGTTAGTACTGCTGGATTAGTGACTCCACCACCTTGGTCAACGTTCATACTACCCCAACCGTTTCCTGAGGTCGAGGCGTTATTTACTGTGACCGAAGAGCCGTTTACGACGACAGCATATCTGTCGTTACTGTTTATGGATACGTTGTTTATATATAAATTATCAACAAGATAAGCATTTATTCCATGCAGATTGGTGCCGCTCGCACCATCGATTGCCATATTATAGATTTGTACATTATTTGCTGATACACCAAATACAGAGTTATTAGAGTTTGTAGTTTTTGCAAATGTTGGCGTAACTGTTTTGCCATTCCCGTTTAGTTTCACCTCTTTATTCACATTAACCTGAGAAGTAGTTGGTATGTTGTCGTCTAATCGCAATGTGTCACCAGTTGAAGTTCCACCATCGGCAATTGCTGCTTGGATAGACGGAAAGTATGCTTCGGGGGTTGTTGATGTACGAGTTACTACTGTACCGATAGGTGGGCCACCGGGTGGTAGACCACCGCCACCCGGAGGACCACTGGGTGGAATTGCAATCACCGCCGAAGCAGTCCCGATATTTAGCCCGACTATTGCAAGCACCACTAATAATGTTTGAAGCTTTCTTCCGAGCTTCTTAAGAATTCTCGTGTACATGACACCTCCTACTAATTAGTTTGGCCACCCAAGTTTTTGTCAAACTTTTAATTTCACGAGCTTTTGTTGGTTAAATATATAGTACCACATTAGCTAGAAGGTCAACTATTGGGCCTAAAGATTGTCAGTGTCGTACTGGGCGAGGGATGTATTTAGCTGGTTATTAACCCGGACAAATGTTGCGCGACGGGAGAACTCCTTGAGTTTGCGCGCGCCAATGTAGGTGCCAGTGCTTCTGAGCGAACCTAAATAATCTTGAAGGGCATCGTGAATGGAGCCTTTGTGTGGCATAAGGGTATGGCGACCTTCGGACGCACGGTGTGATTCCTTTTTGCCGTAGTGAACTTCTAGGGCCTTGTTGGACGACGACCCGTAATACTCCTTATATTTTTTACCGTTTTTGGTCACAGTCTTGCCGGCGCTTTCTTCAAACCCGCTGAACAACTGCCCACTCATTACAAAATCGGCTCCGCCACAGTATGCCTTTGCGACGTCACCTGGATAAATTAGCCCACCGTCGCCGATAATCAGTCCAACACCTTGGTCGTTAGCGATACCGTGAGCGGCGTCGGCGCACTCGATGATTGCGCTAAGCTGAGGCATGCCAACACCAGTCATTCTGCGCGTTGTACAGGCTGAACCAGGGCCGATACCAACTTTCACTATATCTGCCCCCGCTAGAATCAGCTCCTCAGTCATTTCTCTAGAGACAACATTGCCAGCGACGATTATGTGGTTTGGGCAGAGTTTGCGAATTTTTGTAACGGCTTTAGCGAATCGGTCGACGTAACCGTTTGGCACATCGACAGTTATGAAAGAAAAGTTGTCGATGAGCTTGGCTTTTATCATTTCTTTGAGCTGTGCTTCGTCGCCATCGCGGATACCCAGGGTATAGGAAACGTAGTCAGGATTGTCGAACGTCTTAAAGAATTTCTTGTAATCAGCTGGTTTGTAGTATTTATGTAGCACGGTAATCATTCTGTATTCACTGAGGATGTGCGCCGTTTCAAAAGTGCCACAACTGGCCATATTGGCTGTCATCATTGGTATTCCCTGCCATTTCTTTGGGCTGTGGTAGAACTTGAACTTACGTTCTAGCTTCACTTCTCTGCGGCTGTTCATCGTGCTGCGCTTTGGGCGCAGAAGAACATCGCCAAAGTCTAGCTTAGTGCTGGCTTCGATATGCATTGATTGAACTCCCTATTACGTGAAGATTATAACAGACTACTCGTCGTCTCGTTCAGTGGCTAGATGATATAAGTTACATTTGTCACAGAGGTAGGCCTTAAGGTCCTGGTTGTCATGTTCCCAGTCGGCCTGGATCCGTGCGGCGTTGGCTTCTTTTTTAGACATGAAGGCTAGTTTATCCTTGCATGGATTGTCGTTAATGCTAAAGCCGGTGTTGGTTACTTGGTATCCCACACTAGAAGCATACTATATTTTAATCATTGGCGAGGCCTGAATTTATCATCCCATAAGGCACGGTAAGTAATTTCCACTATTCAAGCTCTCTGGACATACCTGCTTGTTCAGCGTCAAAGGCGTCATCGAATTTACCAAGATCAATCAAAAATTCCAGCTTGAGAAGCCTATCGCCAGTGATGACGCCGTTCCATTTGTCGATTGTAATTCGCTTTCCATTTGCAAATTCCTTCGTGTAGCTCCTCGAGTATTCTGTGGCTAAACCAATTTTACCTTCTTCGTCATGGGAGATTATGAACCAGTAATACTCCTTTTCCATAAACGTCCTCGGACCTTCATTGCCAAAGCTACTATTATTTTCTACATCACTTTGGATATGTATCATAATCGTCGCGCCAGTGTCTTCGGGTATGGCAAATAACTCAAACTGATGTGAGCTGCCGTGCTCAACTTCTTGTCTGCCAAGAACATAATCTAGCTCCCTCTCAACATCAATCTTATCGAAGTTTGCAACTAATTCTTTCAATGAGCCGGGTGCGATGTATGGAATTCTGTCCACCAGTTCCCAAAGTACGCCAATAAGCGCCTCATTATCGGCCTCAACCTCGTGCCTGTTTACACTTTCCATTGGCTAATAGTTTGCACTAGGAAGCGATACTAGCCAAGCACAAGCTATTTAACACGTGAACGAATTGATTTGATTTTTTGCTTCGAGCTTTTGTTAACAGCCTCGATGATTTGGATTTGGGTGAAGCGCAGTTCACTAGCGACCTCCGAACTCCGGAGCTTAGTTAGTAAAACCCCATTAGGAGTTATTTTGTCTACTACTACTCTGCCGTCAAAATGTCTGTCCAGCTCTGCTTGCGCGAGCTCCAAATCGGTTTTTTTAGCCTCTAGGTCGATGTCGTCAGCTTTTTTTTGCAGTATGTCTTGTAGTGAATCCATTAGATAGTAAGGTTCCCTTCTTTTGGTGTCATTATACGCTCTAGTTCGTTAGAATTCATACATGGACAAAAGACAGATGAATGTTTTTGATGAGTTTAAATCACTAGTAGTTACCACGTATAGCAACTGGCGCAACGATCGCACTCTACGACTTGGCGCTGGACTTGCCTACTACGTAGTTTTTTCTCTAGTTCCGATGGTGGCGATTTCTGTAGTTGTGGCTAGTTTACTTTTTCCAGCCGACGAAGTAATCAAGTTTCTCCAAGAGCAACTCTTGGTACTGTTTGGTGCTGATTCGGTTCAGGTGGCAGATATCATTGGTGGCGCGCTGAAAACAGAAACAGTAACTGATGGATTTGTAAGCTTGGGACTGTTTGGTCTCGGGGCGTTGGTAGTTACGGCTTCGTTTGCGATGATAGCTCTTCAGGATTCGGTCAGCATGATTTGGGGTAAGCCAGTCAAAAAAGGCTTGCATAACACCGTGAGGAGGTATGCATTTTCGTATGTGACAGTGCTCAGTGTCGCGCTGATGTTAGTGATTGTTCTCACCGTTCAAGCGGTAGTTGAAGGACTAGAGAATTTCCTAAACTTAAACGGACCAGTAACAGATTTGCTCTCGAACACTTTCACGACTGCTGTATCGTGGGGTTTGCTGGTTTTCTCTTTAGCTTGGCTGATACGGGTCTTAACTACGAATAGAGTTGGCTGGCGACATTCCCTACTTGGCTCGGCGATAACAATTTTCTTCATGTACCTTGGGGTGATAGTGATAGGATTTTACATACGCAACTTCAGCTTGTCGTCCGTGACTTCTGCATTTGGCGCTGTACTACTGGTGCTAGCCTGGGTTTATTATGAGTCACAGATACTTCTGGCGGGTTTTCAGCTGACCAAAGCATTGTCTGAGGGCAAATACCGCAAGGGTTAGGAGTCGGGAACTAGTGGTACTTCTTGTTGTTTTTTCTAGCTTCTATCATCTAGCTTCTAACTTCAAATTTTGGATGCTTATGCTAAAATTAGATTAGTAAATATATTTCCAAGGGAGGAAAAGATTATGGATGATATTAGAGCACCCGGATCTGCGCCAAAGCATAGACCACCTACGTCAGCGCCAAAACAACCAATACACGAAGATAATGATGCACAAGAGCCAGAAAGGCCTATGCACGAAGAGCCCCTTATGCAGCAGGAAGAGCCAAAAAGCGGCATGAAGACTTGGCTAGTAGTGCTTCTAGTAGTGCTTGCTCTAGTAATTGGCGCCGGTGGTGTCTATCTGTGGCAGTCATCTAGTTCAAACTCGGATGAAACAAAAGCCATGCAAAGCCAGATAGACACTCTTAACCAAGATTTGACTGATGCAAAAAAGGCTGCAGCTGATAATACGCTGGAAGAAAAAGACAAGACAATCGAAACACTAACAGCTGAGAACAAGGCTTTGATTGACAGCAACGAAGCTCTCAAAACTAGAAACACAGAGTTAACTACGAACTGCGCAACTGCAGATCCGCCACTTGACGCTGATTGTCTGCCAGTAACTCCGTAGTTATTCCATCATAGGCGTTATTTAGTCTGTCTGTTTGTCTGAAACTGTCACGAGGCGTCACCACTGGAGGCCAGCAGAAGCCCTGCGATATCACGTCAGTTCCTGGGTTACTCTGTGTACGTTTGGTCTATACTTAAATACTAGAAAATTATCAAGGAGGAACGATGTCGTACATAACCAATATTGAAGAAGCTACACTAAAGAACGAAAATTTCAGAAAGGTGCTTTACACCGCCCCGCATTCACAGCTGGTGGTTATGAGTCTGCGCCCAGGTGAAGAAATAGGCATGGAAGTACACGGTGATGTCGATCAGTTTATTCGTTTCGAGGAAGGCCAAGGCAAAGTGGTGCTTGATGGTGAGGAAACAGCGGTGAAAGCAGATGACGCAGTGGTTATATCGGCAGGTACCGAACACAACGTCGTTAATACTTCGACTTCAGAAAAGCTGAGATTATACACCATCTATACTCCGCCAGAGCATGAAGACGGAACAATCCACGAAACCAAAGCCGAAGCAGACTTGGCGGAACATCATTAGAGACTAAGTAGCTACTCTAGGTATTTGGACAAATATGGAATATGAAGCGGCTGCCAGGGTGATTAAAGAGGGTAAAATTGCCGTCGTACCAACCGATACCATTTATGGTGTCGTTGGATTGGCTAATAGGCCCGAGGTTGTTGAGGAAATATACGCTCTCAAACATCGTAGTCCATCGAAACCCTTCATTGTTCTTATCAGCTCGATTTCACAATTGTCTCAATTTGGCATCGAAATGGATTCGTTCGTGCTTGGTCAGCTAAATAAACATTGGCCGGGTCCGGTTAGCGTAGTGCTACCCTGTCAGAACGAGGATTACCAATACCTTCATCGGGGAGAAGGTAGCGTTGCCTTTAGGCTGCCAAAACATAGGAAATTAATTAAATTGATAGAAGAAACAGGGCCGTTGGTTGCGCCCAGCGCCAACCCTGAAGGCAAACCGCCAGCAAACACAGCGAATAGCGCCCGTGCATATTTTGGGAGTGCGGTTGAAGTGTATATCGACGGTGGTTTGATCGATTCCACCCCGTCAAAACTAATCAAAATCGACCACGGCCAAGTTGCGGTGCTTCGTCAATGACCGACACAGGGTATTAGGCTCGGTTTATAAAATGCTACAATAGCTTTAATTAAATTGCTTTGAAGCGAAAAGAGGCACATGGATAGTAAATCGAAAAAAATTGTAATCGTTGAAGACAATGTTGAGCTGGCAGACATCTATAAAACTCGCATGGAGCTGCTGGGATACGAATGCGTCTTAGCGTATGACGGTATAGCCGCGATGTACATTATTCAAAAAGAGTTACCAGACCTAGTGCTCTTGGATTTAATGGTTCCAGCCATTGCTGGCGATGAAGTTTTAAAACGCATGCGAGCCAGTGATTGGGGCAAAGATATCCCCGT
>CAZOFP010000004.1:0-65082 GCA_964579475.1 uncultured Candidatus Saccharibacteria bacterium
TATCATCCCAACAATCGGCCCAAGCACGTAAGCCCAGTTAACCGACTCGATGCTCATGGCTACGGCTGGGTTGAGCACGCCATTTGAGACCACAGAGGCGAAAATGATACCTAGCGTAAAGGAGCCGCCAATGGCGAAAGCCTGGTCGAAACCCTTTAATTTATGATGCACAGCAGCTGCAATGCCGAAACCGAAGATAAAGGCACCTAGTGCCTCGGCGGAGAACGTCCGTGCGTCGGCTACGGCCGTTACCTGAGCGGTTAGATTGCCGTCTAGTAGTAGACTCATGGTCACCCAAGCGGTCAGAGCACCAGCGATTTGAGCCACAATGTAGCCAAAAGCGTTGGAAAGATCAGTTTTCTTGACACTGAGCAGGCCAATGGTGACCGCAGGGTTGATATTAGCGCCAGAAATTGCGCCAATTGATAGCACAAAGAGTGCTAGCGCAAAACCGGCAACCACAGGGGTTGGGATAAGCGGGAAATAGCCGTTTAGAGAGACTAAAACCGCGAGAGCCAGCCCAAAAGTACCGATAAACTCGGCAACCAAAGCTCCCTTATTAATATTATTTGTCGACATACGACACCTCCTAATTAACTTATGCAATAAAAATACCACGAAAACCACTCAGCACTAAATTTAACACCTGTAAGCAATTGACAAAATCATGGAAATATGCAACAATGGTTGCGTAACAGAGAGGTTTGTGGTGAACGTAAAGAGCTTAGTAACAGGCATGTTCATAACTAGTTGTGTGGTACTCCTTAGCCTATGGATGAATTCACTGGTCAATTCTTCGGTGGTTGAAATAAACTTCACACCACAAAGAACGGCCACAGGTAGAGTTACCTCACCGCGAATAGATGATTCGGCGGCTGTAACTACCGCTAGCTCCAGTGTCGCTATTTTGACGTCTCCTAGGACTTTTAGTAATCGAAGCTACGTCTGGACTAACCCCAGAAGTGATGAAACTGCTAATATGACTAATCTTGTAAACCGTGAGCTTTCGGAATATTCAGCGGAGTATCTAGCTAAAATTGGTCTGAACCAGGTAATACTGGTCGACGATATAAGAAATCGAGCTGGTCAACCTGTGTTGGGGTTTTCTGACCCGCTGGCTGGTGAGATATATCTAAACACTGTAGCGCTTGAGGGCGAATACTCCCGAGCGACGGTTGCCGAACAGACTATTCACCACGAAGTAGCTCATTTCTTGGCGTATACGGTCTATGGCTACTGGTTTGATCGCGACAGCGGTTGGAAAGACCTAGACAGTAATTATTCATATGGAGAAGATGTAGCAGTAAGCAAAGAGTACTTCCCACGCGACGGTTTCGTCAGTCGCTACAGTATGAGCTCACCCGGCGAGGATTTTGCCGAAACTTATAGTCTGCTGTACACAGAGTATTTCAATGATGCCCTGGCAGACGAAGCCAGCAGCAGTGAGCTACTCAGCAAAAAGCTGGAATTCGTTTACCAGACTATTTCTCAGGTGGAGTAGGCTTGGTGTCGGGCGAGTTTCCAGATCGTCGGGATAACATGCGGCTGACCGTTTGAGACAGGGTTTCGTTTTCTTCCTTTTGGTCGCGGATATAGTAGGCGAGCGCTGCAACTAGACTGATTAGTGTAGCGACGATGATGACTAGTAGCCAAGGAATGGTACGAAAATCTTTGGTGACCGAAACAGAGAAATAATAAACGTCCTCGCAGCCTTGGGCGTCGGTGATTGCTAGGCTGCCGTTGTACTGACCGATGTCTTTGTACACGTGGTGATAGGAAGTGTTGTTGTCGCGGTAAAGGGTAATGTTCTCGATGGTGGCGTCGCCCCAATCTAGAAGTATTTGATACTCGGGGTTGCCAGATTTCAAAATCATTTCCAGGTTGACACCATCGTTACGCCTCAGCCCCCAGAAACGAACGTTCTCCAGCTCCAGCAGTGGTCGACAGGTCGTGATATCGCCACTGAAGAAGACGAGCACCGGTTCGGAAAACTCTGTACAGGTGCCGTCGACACAGGCACGAGCGGTTAAGGAATTCTGCGTGTTGGTCATGTTGAAAATAAAGTTCCAGTCGCCTAGCGGGTTAGAGAACGCCGAGCCAACAAGCTTGCCGTCGGCGAAGAGTTCTATTTGAGTATTCGCCGGCCCGATACCACTAACGGTGACTTCTTTGGAGCTGGTTAGACTGCGGTTTTTGGGACTGGTGATTTGAGGTGTGGTCAGCTCGCTAGGATAGAGATTGCCTTGGTCGCCGGGGAAGCGCCGGGCAGTCCTAAAAATATAGTCGTCGGATTCTTTGCTGAGTTGCCCGTTTACCTCCGAGACTACAGAGTAGGTATGAGTACCTAATGCATACAGCGAGGTGTCGGCAATCACCCACCAGTTACCCAGTTCGTTAGCTTTGGACACTAGGGTGAAATTGTTGTTGATGTTCAGATTAACATTGGCGTTGGGGCAGGTGAAGCCACGGAACGTCAGGTAGTCGCCGATGATGACCGGGTCTTTGTCGTGGTAAACGGTTGGTGGCAGAAATACATCGAGTGCGTTGTCTTCATGGGCGTTTAGCGAGGTGCTAAACTCGGCAGTTGAGGAGATATTTTGGAATCTGTCTTCCTGAAAGATCTGAAGTTTTTGCAGGCCGTAGCTCTGCGAGCCAATAAATTTCGAGAAGTAGCCAAAATTGTTGGCTACTACCGTCCCGATAGGGGTGTTGTTTTCAAAAATGGTTACAAAAGCACTAGGTGAGGCGCAGCCGCTTACCGTCAGGGTACCTTCAGGAACAGAAAGTTGTACTGGTTCACCTGGGGCTTCTGTTGGCACACCACTAGGAACGGTGGTGGTGTCGCCGGTTGCAAATACTAAGCTACTGAATACACTCAGTGACATAAGTACACCGACGATTAGAGTTAGCCTAATAAACAGATTTTTCAAGTTACCACCACTACTTATTTTTGTTTACGTATCCGCGTCAGTATGGGCTATTTGCCAGAAAGGGCTTTACCAGCTTTAGACAAACGTCCTCGGTATCTAACAGCACCGTACGCTAGCAGTATTACACCCAAAGTCACTGGAATAATCACCTTATAAGGGAAAACCGTAAACGAAGTGCTGTCGGTCAGGATTGTGCCATCTGCACCGTAGACAAGTGTTAGGTCGGCGGTGTATTTGCCGACAGTGAAGCCACTAGGTGCCCAGTCGTTGACTAGTTTTCTGGTTGAGGTTGGTAGGACATTCTTTTCTTCTAGGTCGATAGTGGCGACAACGTTACCGAAGAAGTTTTTGATTTCAATAGTGCCGCTTGGTTTGAAGTGAACGTTACCAGTGTTCGTGACTCGTGTTTCAAACGTCACAGGACCCTTCTCCCAGAACGAATCGGTGGTGAAGCTAGCGATTTCGGCACCTTCTACTAGGTCGCCAGATACGCTGGTTAGAATCAATGGTCCAATTTCTTGGCTGACTGCTGCGCCAGATCCGTCGATGTCTATCGGATCAGTCTGGACGATGATTGAGCCAAGGTGGCTGCCTGGTTCTGCACCAGCTGGGAGGTTTATTGAGAACTCGAAAACTTGTGAACCACGGGCTGGAACTGTGACCTTCGTTGGGCTGACAGTAATCCAACTAGCCAGCGAGAACGATGTGCTGTCTTCGGTTAAGTTTACGCCACCGTCTTCACCCGCTGGTGTAAAGTTCTTTGGTGTGGCGTTAAGAGTTAGGTCGATATCTGTGCCGTTAACTATCTTGAAACTCTCTGTGACGATGTCTCCTGGATCGGCGCTAATCTCAAAGACCTGTGGACTCACACTTAGAGCCACTGTACTTGTATCTTGCTGTGCCAGTGCTAGACCTGCAAAAATCGCCATAGTTGAGACTAGGGCGCCCACCGCCAAAAGATGTAACTTGTATTTCATCTACTCCTCCAAAATTGATGTTGTAATAAAGTTTAATCCTTTGACCTCTAGTTCTCAAGTCTTTTAGCTGTGGTTTTTGGGAAAACAAAAACCCGGCTCGACCAAGAACCGGGTTTTGAACAAAGAGCTAACTGTTTAGTAGGTTGCTACTATGGTGTAGATCATCGTTGTGCTGTATGTACCAGCAGGGGTATCACTCTGGATACCAACTTGTTGACCGACACGTACTGTTTCAGAACCAGCGGTAGCTGCGGCGTTAGTCATCACTAGGTCATTTGAAGTAGTGAAACCAGCCCAGGTGTTAGCTGTGAACTGAGTAAGATCAGCATCTTCCGTGGTGTAGCCCCAAGCTTCGGTGCCAGCTGCTGGGAAGGAAGTCGGTGCAGCGTTGGTACCAGTGTGGTTGGCGATTACATCACTAGATTCATTAGTTAACTGACCAGTGTGTCTAAGGTAGACGTTGTAGCCGCCTGAAGCATTGGTTGTTACTGCTAAGTCATGAGCTGCAATTCCGTTGGCAGAAGTCGTAACTGCCGTGCCGAAATCGATGCCAGTTGCAGTTGAGAGGATAGAAGTAGTAGCGCTGTTTACGAGTTGACCAGAAGCTACTGCGTTAACTACGAAAAGAAGGGTTGGCTCAAGAGTCAAAGAAACAAGCGTTCCATCTTTGTAGGCGAAAGCGATGGTCGTAGTATCGACTTCGTTACCGCCAGTACAACCAGCGTCAGTGTATGTGTTGATTAACGCATAGTAAGTTTGATCGGTATCGCCGTTGGTTACAGCTCCCCAAATTACATTACCGTTGGCTGCAGGTGTTTCACCGGTTACATTAGTAATTCTGAGCGTGCCGTTGGAAGAGTTGTCTACACTCCAGCTACCAGCCGTTATAAGAGTAGACGAAACGAGCGTCGAGCTTGTTGTAGTGATGGCATTTGGTATTGCTCCTGCGCCATCTGCTTGATCGTTTAGGGCAACTTCAATACAACCTATCGTAGTACCGGTAGTAAAGCTAGAAGCTCCAACCGTGTATGTTGACGTTGTGGAGGTTCGTGAATCTCCGAGTTCGAGTGATGCTGAGGTTAAGCTAGCTGCTGAAACTGATGCTAGATTACCCAGTACCATCATTAATGTGGCAGCTGCGACTACTACTTGCAGCACGCGCTTACCAAGGAACGTGGTGGACCTAATCATAGGTGTTCTCCTTAATTGTTTTGTTGTTATTTATTTTGCTGTCTGCTGTTTGCAGACTTAAAGCGTAACTACTTTATATCACGGTTATTTGCACCGCTCAACACCCCTGTGGCTAGTTTGTGGACAATTAACACTACGAGATAATAATTATTAAAATCTGTAGAACTCAATAAATATTGCTAAATAAACCAAAACCCCGGCTCAATTGAGCCGGGGTCTGCATTTTAGATTCTAACTTCTAGTATCTATCGTCTAATAGGTAGCTACCAGAGTGTAAATCATCGTGGTGCTGTACGTACCAGCAGGGGTGTCAGTAGCGATACCGACTTGTTGTCCGACACGTACGGTATCGGTGCCAGCTGTGGCTGCTGCGTTGGTCATCACTAGGTCATTTGAAGTAGTGAAACCAGCCCAGGTGTTAGCTGTGAACTGAGTAAGATCAGCATCTTCCGTGGTGTAGCCCCAAGCTTCGGTGCCAGCTGCTGGGAAGGAAGTCGGTGCAGCGTTGGTACCAGTGTGGTTGGCGATTACATCACTAGATTCATTAGTTAACTGACCAGTGTGTCTAAGGTAGACGTTGTAGCCGCCTGAAGCATTGGTTGTTACTGCTAAGTCATGAGCTGCAATTCCGTTGGCAGAAGTCGTAACTGCCGTGCCGAAATCGATGCCAGTTGCAGTTGAGAGGATAGAAGTAGTAGCGCTGTTTACGAGTTGACCAGAAGCTACTGCGTTAACTACGAAAGTTAGAGTAGGTTCGATTGTCAGAGAGACGAGGGTTCCGTCCTTGTAGGCAAAAGCCATAGTTACGGTGTCGACTTCATTGCCGCCAGTACAAGATGCATCTGTGTAGGTAGTGAGTAGGGCGTAATATGTTTGGTCGGTGTTGCCGTTGGTTACTGCTCCCCAAACTACATTGCCGTTTGCTGCCGGTGTTTCACCGGTTGCGTTGGTAATACTAAGGGTTCCGTTCGTGCCGTTGGCTACAGTCCAGCTGCCGGTGGTGATAAGCGTTGATGAATCTAGCGTTGAGCTAGTAGTAGTGATACCAGCTGGAATAGCTCCTGCGCCATCTGCTTGATCGTTAAGGGCGACTTCAATACAGCCTATTGAAGTTCCGGTGGTGAAGCCGGAAGCTGTAGTCGTATAAGTTGATGTTGTGGAAGTACGTGAATCGCCAAGCTCTACAGATGCTGAGGTAAGTGTTGCTGCCGAAACAGATGCCACATTACCAAAAATCATCATTGCCGTAGCCACTAAAGCTACTGCTTGAATTACGCGTTTTCTTACCAACGCTAAAGACCTATTCATAGGCGTTCTCCTTTTTGTTTTTGTTTTGTTGTTTTTATTTTGCGGTGCCCACTGCTAGTCGAGAGAGGGCTAAAGCATAAGTAATTTATACCATGTCGCAACTAACTGCTCAATACCTCTGTGAGTTAGCTGTGGATAACTGGCTTGGTTTATCTTATGATAATTTTCCTTTTTCTTTGTCTTTGGGCGTGGTGTGGACTTGGCGCGTGGTCAGGCTTTCTACTAGATGTGCCGCTAAGCAAATCGTCGATTTTACTTGAGTCCATGGAAAGTCGAGCCATGTCTTGAGGTCTGTTCTCGGATTCGTTGTGCTTTCTTTTGAGGATACGAGGGCCGATACGAATACCCTTGAAGCGCCAAAGTAAACGTCTGATGGGTTTTTTGAGTATGAAGGCGGCAACAAGCACCGATACAGCCATTAGACTTAGGAAAAATATCAGACTTACGAAGTTTGGTAAAAACACAATCGTTCCAGTGTCTAGAGAAGCGAACTGGGTTGGCGAACCATAGGACAGGTCAATCTCGACTCGATGTAGGCCAACTCGGCCACCAGTTGACCATCTGACATCGTAGCTTTTTGTAGTGTTTGGCAATATAAGTTGTGGTGGCACAGAAATACTGTCAACTAATCGATCGCTTCGGTCGTAAAGCTTGACTGTTGCAGTCGGCAGAATATGAGTGTTCCCGGTGTTGGCGATATTAAAAGATAAGGTTTGATCTTCGCCAAAGACAAAGAAAGGAGTGTCTAGCTGCTCGATAGTAGCTTCCTCTTGAGCATCGCCAGCGACGTTAATAAATGCTAGCGAAGTAAGTGTCGGTGTGACTATTGAACCAGAAGCTGACTGTTGTTGAGTTGAAGTAGTTGTGAAGGTGACCATAGCATAGTGTCCGCCAGGCCCAGCATTTTCCGGTACTAGAAACTGAACGTCAACTGACCGTTGCTCCCCAACGTCTAGCAAGAATTTTCTACCTTTGTCTATGAGCCAGGTTGATGCATCAATGTCTTTACGCTTTTGTTGGTTAATGTCGGGGTCGTTTGGTATCAGAGACTGTGCACCGACTTCCACGCCGACGGGGGTTCCAGAGATGTTTTGAATAAATATTGTCGCTGAGACTGTCGTGCCGGGTTCTGTGGCGAGCTCAACAATTGCTGGTCTAAGGGCGAGGCCGATTTCTTGTTCGGCTTCAGCCGCAAAAACGAGCCGAGGGACACCAATGAATGTCAGTATTGCTAGTCCCACCAGTAAAGTTATTTTACGCATCAATAGGTAGCCGTTATGGTGAAGATTATTATAGTTTGGTAATCGCCAGCTTCTTGGCTTGAGCTGGTCGTAACTCTATGGGTAATGATGAAGTTTTCGTTGGCAACAGAAGTTCCAGAAATAGTTGCGGTGTGGTCGGCCACGATATCACCAGGTGCAACTAGAGAGAACGGAGCGTAGCAGGGAGGGTTGCCACCGCCAGCACAAGGAGCGCTGTTAAATAGATTTGAGCCTTGAATGCTGCTGTCATTTGAAGTGTAGCCATACCCTGTGTCACCACCTTGCCAGGTGTCTGGCGAGACGTAGGTTCCACCGTTAAACATCTGTATAGTGTCCAATCCACCACTCGTCAAAAGTCCGGAAGCATAGGCTCGGACGGTGTAACCGTTGTAAGCATTTGTACTTGTCGTAAGGGTGGTTGATTTGGTTGAAGTAAAACTATTGGTACTGTTTAGATTGTCGAACTGGACGGTCATTGGTGAGCTAATGAAACTAAGAGTTGGCGCGATCAGCTGGCCGTCTGAACTCTGGACGCTTTGGTTGCCGGCACTGTCGGTGGCACGGACATTGAAATAATATGGCTGTGAAGTATTTAGAGTTAGCAAGCTATCGGTAATACTGGTAGCCAACACCACGTCCGTCCAAGTCTTGATGTTAGTGGTGCTCGGGATGGTACCGATTGAGTATTCATACTTGCTGACTCCCGATCCTGCGTCTGTTATATTCCAGTTTGCGGACAGCGTATTTAGAGAACCATCGTTGTAGTCGACATCGACGCCCGTGGTAGTGCCGTCATAGACAGTTCCAGCTGGTGACGTAGTATCAACACCAAAGTCCCTACTGGTCTCGGCGTTACCACCAAAACTAATCCAGGCTGAATAAGCACCTAGGGCGTCCTTGACCCTGACTTGCCAGTGGTAATCTTGCCCAGTGGTTAAACCAGAAATTGTTACGTCGGCTGGTACGGCAGTGCCGGAATAATTAACGTTGGAACCACATGAAGTTTCGGTATTGGTAAACGCTGTACCGAGTTGCTGGACTTCGACGCAGAGACTAAGCACGTCACTAGAGTTTCCGTCGCTAACACTAGCAGTGAATTTGACGGAAGTTTCGTTGGTGAAAGCGTTAACAGCAATACTGGTATCGTCTGTCTTCTTTTGGTCTAGTGAAGTAGGGCTATTTGGGTTTTGCGGCGCTTCAGTAGAGATGGTTGTAACTTTTGGATAACGGGTGTACTGGATTACGCTGCCGCTTGTGCTAACGGCGCGGAAACAATAAGTTGTTACGGCGGGTGCGCCGTTGTTCTCAACAACCCAGTCCCACTCAGCTCGTTGATTCTTAGGGATTACGTTTGGGTTGGTAGCTGAATTGTTTGATTCTTCGTAGGTCATGAGAACATTAACTCCGCCATCGAGCAGTGAGCTGGGTAGAGTCGAGCCATCAGTGGTTGGTCCACCTTGGTTATTACCACGCCAAATTATGCCACTGCCGATGCCGCCAACGTCAGTCCACGTACCAGCAGCTGCGCAGTCAGATGCGGCAGAATACTGTAATTTTAGGTCGAAATTGCCTACAGGTTGGTCATAGACTGTGTTTTGAGCAGCCATCCTCAGGCGTATGACATCATTTGTCGCGACATTCAGTATGTCTTCATTTTCGTTTCCAAGCGGCGTTGTTGGAGTGACGCTATTTTGTCCGGCATACCAGCGGAAACCGTCTTGGTCGAGCACTAGGGCATTTTCTAGAGGGCCAGATTCAATGGCTAGCCAAGCATTGGTGTCTGCAGCATGAGTGTCACAGGTGTCTGTGGTATCAATTTCGCAGAAATGAACCTTAGCGCCTGTAAGTGTTACATCTTTAGCTTCGTCAATTTCAACATCTTGGCCACCGTTGTCGGTTTGTGATGCCGAAATTAAGATTGGGATAGCCGAGAAAGGCTGGGCAAAGGTGACAGAGGCCCAAGAATCAGAATCGGTATCAATAGACCAGCTACCATTGTCGAACTCACCCAAGAAAGGTTCGTTGCCAGGCTCGACGGCTACCCAGCCGACTGTTTCGTTGCCATGAGCACTGTCGCAAGCATCGTTATTGCCTAGCAGCTGGTCGCAGATTCCAGCATTGAAATTGGTGGTAGTGGTACTGTTGATGACGACTTCTATTGGGAACTCTGTGCTATTGACCGTGTTGACATTAGAGAAAACTAGAGGCGTTGTACCGTATGTACCAGCGTAGTTGATTGTGTAATTGGAGCTGTCATCTGCGCCACTGGCCGTGAAGGTACCAGCCTCGATACCGGTCGTTGTCGCGGCAACTGCTGCGTCAATAACCATGTAACCGACGGTTTCCGAGATGTGAGTATCGCAGCCGTTGGCCGTTGAACCCTGTGAATCGCAGACACGCATCTGGGCGCTGGTAGTGGTAACGTTTCTAGACTCAAACACCAATGCCGGCGTGCCAGCACGAGTGTTGGTCGTACCAACAACGACGGGTGTTGTATAGGTGCTAGCAAAAGTGATTGTTGTCCAACCGCCATCGACAGCCGAAGCAAAAGAACCTGTTTCACCGAGCGTAGAGAAGACAACTTTGGTGGTCGAAACGCTAAGCTCAGGAAGAACCTGGTAGCCGTCGAGTGCAGCGGCAGCGGTTGTGTCATAGAGTCTGAAACAATAAGTTTCACCGCCGATGGAATCTTCGGTCATTTCAATGGCATATTCAAGCTCGGTGTAGTAGCTAACAGGCAAAGGACCGATAGAGCCAGTAGTGTCAGCGCTTTTGCGACCTTCACCGCTCAGGAAGCTGTAGCTTTCGGTGTTTGCCAGTAGGCCACCAGTCGTTAGTGTGCCGTCCGGGTTGATATTAGAGCTGTTATACATGGCGACAGCGTCGGTTGCGCTGCTGCCGACACCAGTCCAAGTAGTGACGCTGCTACAACTAGCAAAACCTGATTTACTGGCAAATTGAAGCTGGTAGGTGCGTGCAGCATCTTCGGCACCATCACCTTGATTGGCCACAGAAATACGCAGTCTAGTTGGTGTTAGCTTGTTGACGCTTGTCGGGTCGGTATCTTCCGTCGCCAGCCACCCGCCAGTGGTATTCAGTGCAGTGGTGTCGTCACGCCAGCGGTAGTGGAGCTGTTGCGAATCAGGAAAACCAATACTGAAGCCACTAAAATCGACAACTTGTAGCCAGGCAGTAACGGGCTGGCCAGAATAAGCTCGCCACCAGAGAAGATTAGTCGACGAAGTCAACCTTGCCCCCCAGGCTCCAGTACGGGAATAGGCTTGTCCAGTTCCACCGGATGTAGTTGAAATTATAGGTAGGCGGTCACCTTGTGTGAAGCGTACTGATGTTGAAATATTATCGTATATCTCAGCGCCACCAGCACTCGTTACAGTTTCATTGAGTTCTTGGTAACCACTTGCAGCGCCAGTATCGCCTCTAACATGGAAGTAGTATCCGGCAGAAAGCGTCGGATTTTCGATTGCGTAGATTTCAAAATCACGTCCAGGTGTTATTAGTGCACCTTCGCCACCGACAGCCACACTGGTTTCGCTCGCGTTTTGTGTGACGCCATCTCCAAGCGTAAAAACTTGACCGAGCGCTCCATCACCGAGCCCGTCATCTCTGGTAAATCCTGAGCCCCAAACAAATGTATCTGCCCGCACTACACTGGTAATTATAGCGCTGTCATAATGGCTGACGTTATTTATTCCCGAACCACTGCTCGTGCCAGTTACGTTGGCTGATTGAACGGTCCAAGTACTTCCCCAATCAATGACGTAAGTCGTTAGCGTAGCTGCACCAGGTACACGGGTTTCCGATCCATAGCGATCGTATCGTATTTGATTAGTGCCTGATTTGCTGATTTTGACACCAGCCGTTACGGAGTATTCGTTCGAACCACTACTCGTGCTGGAAATACCACCACCATTACGGCCGCCAAAAGGTACGGTGTTTGCGGTGTGGTTTGCCGCCAGCGTGGCGTAGGTTGTTTGCTGGGTATTAGCCGTACCAGCCGCCATGGTGTGTTCGACAACTTCTGAGAGTGTAAAGCCGTCGGTGGTGCAATTAGCGGTACACTCGACTATTGATACAGAACCAACCCAATCATTTGTGGTAGCGCCACGCGAAAGCTGGATTTGATTTGCGGCAGTGACAGTAGTGAAATTGCTGTGTGGATCACCCGTAATTCGTGCCTGATCTTGGTCGACGCCACGGCTAGCAGTTGCCGAAGAAGGACCTGCAATAACTGTGTAATAATCGCTGGCTAAATCGTTATTTAAGGTTAGAGTATAGGTCGCTGCGGTGAAAGTTGCGGCTTCGATTTCATAAGTCGTAACTCTGATAATATCGAGCGCGTCACCGGCTATTTGCCAACTCCTTGTCTCCTGCCAAACGACATCGTTACCGTCGTTCATTTTGAGTGGGCCTAGTAAGTAAAATTCTGGCGAAATATCTGGCGCATCGAAACGATAGCCAAGAGTTATTTTCTGACCTGCTTTCAAACTGACATCCCAAGTAAGCGTTCTGACGCCACCCGCAACGGCGACTCGGCTGTAAACTCGACCGAACTCGGCGGCGGAGATTTTGAAGCTAGCAGGAACTTCTTCGATGATAGTTCCACTGAAATCTTGGGAGGCGACAACGTCTAGTGTTATTGGGTAGTCAACCACGGGGTAAATACGGGTTGGGCCACTTCTGGTGACGTCGAAAAGAGGTGTGCTCTCCACGAAAACCTTGTCAATGATTTGGTACTGGCCATTTGAGGTGGTGGCCGTAAGATCAAGCGTGTATTCACCGGGTCCGGCGAATTGGTAGCTTGCTTCAAAGTCAGGTGTAATTTGGGTACCGTATTGTTCACAGCTGTCATTTCGAGTTATCGAAGAACTGTCTGTCGAAAGGGTTGATGTCCCACTGGGTCCACTTATCGTCAGCACCAGACCTGCCTTACAAACTGTGGCACCCAGCTCATTTAGGACAGTCATCATAATCCGGCCTGTTTCACCAGGCGAGTAGATTGTTTTGTCGGTGTTTAGCGCAAGTACACCCCACAAGAAATCTTGGCTGATTCGCTGCTGGGCTCCGTCTTCGGTGGTGACTTCCATTTTTAGTGTGTAAATGCCAGGGTTGGCGCTGCGGGGCATCTTTATTGGCACGTCCCACTTGTCGGTGTTAGAAATGTCGACATCTTTCCACTCAGCTTCAACGTCATCGCTAGTAACGACTACACCATCGCTGTCGATTATCACCGATTTTGCGTTAGCGCCCGGTGCACTTTGGTTACTCCTGACGGCAGACGTAACACTACTGACAATACCCTGTACGACGCCGTCGTTAGGATCCTTAGCACTGATTTCGAAGACAATTTCTTCGTCGGCCGCTAGCAGTGGAATTTTATCTTCAATAATTTCGCCGGTACCGTCGAGGGCTTTGACCGCAATTTCTTTGTCCAGACCGATTTCGTAAACAATTGCCATGCTATCTACGAGAGCGGTATAGTTTTCTGCGCCGTCGACGAGTTCGAGTCTGAAGGCAAACTGGCTTAAACTTTCAGCAACACCATCTGGGATTAGGATTGATATGTGCGGCGATGAAGTTGAAAGCTCTTGCTGGGTGATTAGGTGCAGTGTAGACCAGGTATCGCCTTGGTCGCCTGATATCTCGACCTTAAATACTGGATTATCGACCTGGGTTTCTTCGCTACCAAAGACGTTCGGCAAAGTTGAGTCGACGCGCCCATCGACTTTCAGGGGTTCAAACGAAGTTTCACTGAAAACGACTTCAGGTGCAGACACGGTCTCTTCGACCACTGGCTCCTCGGAAGCGGGTACAGCGTCTTGATCAGTTTGGGGTTCGGTTGGCACATTTGGTTCTTCTGCGGTTTCAGCGACCTCTGCTACTGACAGGGAAATATTTAATGCAGTTGCTGTCCTGACGTCGTTTGTATCTTTGTAGCCAATACAGGTTAGTACGCCGTCGGCGTCTACTAGCTTTGCGGCATTTTTTTCGGTTATTTGATCTCGTGAGCCGTCGAAGGCGACGTCAGGTTGCGATTGGGCGAGCTCTGGGTTTTGCCAGCCGGAATTTGCCGAACACTGAGTTGCGGGGAAGCTCATAGTTGAGCCAACATCGCTAATGTTTGCCCTAACGATTACTGTAGTGACCGTTATTAAAATAAACAGCAGACCACCACCATAAATGAGTTTTTCACGGCCAGAAAGAGGATCAAGAATTGTTGCAATCCCACCTCTTCTTTTTCCTAGCGCCCTCGGGTTATACCCATAGGAGCGTCGAAATATATTCCTCACTAAACCTCGTTCACGAATTATCTTTGATTGGGAGTTTTTAGAGGTTTTTGTTTTAAAGCTAATGCTATTTTAGCGCCCAAGCGACTCAAAGACAACGGATTCTTATATATAAATATTTATAAATAAGTAAAAACCGCCAAGTCCGGGAAGGCCAGGCGGTTTGTTACTAGTGATTATACTATAGTTGAGACGTTTGCGACGATAATTGCGACGCTAAGTACGGCTATAGCAACGGTTCTCAGTTCGATACCTTTTTCACGTTGGTAGGCGATTGGCTTATGCATTGGAGTCCTTTTTTTGTTTTTGATATTTTTGTTTTGATTTTCGCGCTTTCATTTTTAGTTCAGCGGTTAATCGTACACATAGACTAACACGCTTATGATAGTTTGTCAAGAAGATTGTAGAAAATAGGTTTAGCGTAAGAAGTTTCAGGAAAAACCTATTTACGCTCAATGAGGTCTATAACCAAAGCCGCTGTCCAAGAGAAGTTCTTGCCACCAGTGCCAGAACCACCTATTGGCGAGAAATACTCGAAAAAACCATGTTCCGTAACTAGCTCTAAGCTTTTTTCACGGATATGCCCGGCTTCTTTTTCGTAGCCGTACTGTTTTAGCCCGTCGATTATTAACCAGTTAGTGTTTATCCAGGTCGGACCTTGCCAGTAACGGTGGTGGTTAAAATAGCTAGAATCCAGTGGCACGCTAGGGACAGGAAATTTCGGCCAGTATTTGAGCTCGTTTTTCATTATTCCAACCAATTTCTTAGCTCTTTTTTTGGAAATTACACCAGAATATAGCGGCATCAGCGAACCGATATATTCTTCATGAATCCATTCTCTGGTGACGAAGTTCCGAGCGAAATAAGTTTGTTTTTCTTCGCACCACAGTTGTTCTAGGGCGCTATCGGCCTTCTCGAACGATTCACGGAGGTCTTTTGGTATGGTTTCGCCAATTTCTGCGGCAATCTCTTCCAGGATGTGGTTGTTGCGAATCAGTATTGAGTTGAAAAAGACATCGTCGATGGCAAAGTGCGCCCGTCTGATTATTTCATTAGAATCGTATTCCTTCCTACGAAGGCGCCTCTGAGCGTTAAACAGCAGTAGTGAAGTTTTAGTCGATATCCTCTCGGCTGCTGGTACAAGCTTAATGTCTTGGCGAAACAGATTAAAAACCTTGTCCAAATTAAGCCAGTCGACAATCTTAATCCAAACAGGCGTGGCGTTATGGTGCATTTCACTCATCCACGGTGGTGTGTTGTCTAGACCTGTCTCCCAGGGGTGGACAAGCACTACCAGGCCTTCGCCGCGTGGGTCACGTTCGCGGTAGAGCCAGCCGTGGTAGCGTAGCAGTGCTGCGTAGACTTCCTCATAGAAACGCTCGCGCTCATCGGCTTTCATTTTCTCGCCAATCCTTAGTACGGCTTCGGCAATAACTGGCGGTTGGGTAATGCCAGAAGTTTGAATGCCTGGCGGGGCTACCGGCGATACGTGGGATTGCCAGATGTTAGCTCCAGTTAGTGGACTGGATTGTTCGTCAAATATCATGTGCGGAATCATGCCGTTTGACCATTGTCCGCGGATGAGCGAAATTATCTCTCTTTTGGCTCTTTTGGTGTCGTAGTGGGAGATGCCGATAGCTGAAAAACAGCTGTCCCATAGCCATTGGTGTGGGTACAGACCTTCAGCAGGCCGCGTCCAATTACCGAGGTCGTTGTCCTTTAGTACTGTTTTTGCCTTCTCAAGCAAAAGCGTTTTGCGCATAGAAAGATAATACAACAGATGAACGCGGGAGGCTAACACCTTGACGAATGAGTGCTAAGCATGTATAATATGCGGTAGTTGGGAATAATTCCAGCGTAGTCGCGAAGAAGGAGAAGTACGGATGCGTCGCTTGTTTTCGAGAGGCACCCACTACGTCGATTGCTCAAAGCATTTGAAGTGGCAGGGACTCATAGCGAATATCAAGCGGGTAGGTAGGTGCATGCACAGTTCATGCATTAAGGAAGGCATCTTTAGGTCAGGATACTATTCTGACCAATGTTTCTATGGCTGTTTCTGTCGGGAACGACGGCAACGCGCCAGGAAGCTGCGACGGAAACAAAGGTTGAATGAACGGTTTGGGATACCGTTCGAGCAATCAGATTTCCAGATGAGCGAAGGAGAGGGAACCGATGACGTGTAGTCGTGATCAGGACGAAAAGTTCGTGCGTGCATGCAAGTACGTAGCAGAACACCCGTTCGAAATCACACCCAAGTTCATCGAGGACAACTTCCCTGAGGAAGAATCGTTCATCGTAGACGAGATACCCTGGGTGTGGTGGGTTTGGTTCTTCAGAACCGCCACCATCCCCGAGTAGATCGTCGACCGGGAGGGGTGTCCAAGAGTATGGCTGTGAAAGCACCAAACCCTTGCGACACCCTTTCCGAAAAAACCTTAGTCAAGTAAACAAAAGTTTGTTGCCTGAGGTTTTTTTTATTTAAAATTTGTAAACTCAACAGGGAAGTCGAACTTGGCTTCTTTGATAGCGGTCATGGCGTCTTGTAATTGATCTTTTTTAGGGCTGGAAACTCGGATTTCCTCACCCTGAATTTGGGTTTTCACTTTTGGTAGTTTGTCACGAAGTAGTTTGGTAATTTTCTTGGCTCGTTCTTTGTCTAGGCCTTTTTTGAATGTAACTATCCAGGTCATCTTTAGATTGGAGGTTTCTGGTTCGGCCGAGGTGTCGAAAACCTTCTGGCTGACGCTGCGTTGGGCGGCCTTTTTACGGAGCATGTCCATAATTGCGTCTAAGTGGTACTGAGTGTCGCCGGTTATCTTCAAAGAGTCCTTTTCACCAGAGGCGAAATCTACTCCAGCGCTCGTGCCTTTAAAATCATAACGAGTGAGTATTTCGCGGCGTGCTTGATCGACGACGTTGTTCATCTCAGCTACGTCGTAGTCGCTGACTGCGTCAAATGAATAACTCTTTGCCATTTAGGTATTTTACCAGAAATTTGGTGGTGGCGCTGTTTTGCCAGCGCACCGCATCGTTCTTTTTGGCAGCAAAAAGAACATAAAGACTGCCTCCACGGACGAAAACACTATGAACCCAGTCCTCTCATTGAACGGAGCCTGCGACAGCTCGTCGTTAATCACTCCTCAGACACTCCTCGGCTCTGGCCGTTCACTTCTCGATGGTCTTCATCGGTTTTCTTTAGTGTCGGAAATAACTCCAGGAAAAAACAGATAGAATTATCAAGTTATTCGATCAAGATACAGAGCAGTATAGTTATATAATTAATTATATAACTATACGGTGTGACCACTGTTACGTGGATAGATGTATTAGGTAGTAAGGTTATATAATTAATCATATAACTAAGAACAAAGATGCATTTATGCATAGCTGACTGCGGACGGTTTGTAGCTGAGAGAGGGCGCTTGAGGTATAATTTCGTCAAGTATGAGTAAAGACAGCAACGATATTGATATTGTCCGCAAGGAACTGACTAAAAGAGTAAAAGAGACCGACGAGCCTCGGTCGGTTCTGCGTGCGCCTGAGCTCCGAGATCTTTTCAAGAAGCTTGCTAGCCTACCGACTAGCGACCGCGCGAAATTTGGTCAGGAAATTAATTCACTAAAGAACGAGCTTTTAGCGCTGGTGCAGAGCAAAGAAGACGAAGCGCACAGCCAAGACGTTTCACCGATAGATTTGACTGCTCCTTTTGATGTCAACGTACCAGACGATATGAAGCCCAGACTGTTGCCAACAGAGCTTGGCTCACAGCACCCAGTAGTTACAGAACTTGGGATAATCAAAGACATATTCCTGAGAATGGGCTTTAACGTCGAAGAAAGCCGCCAAATAGACGACGATTATCATATGTTTACCTCGCTGAATTTTCCCAAAGACCACCCCGCGAGGGACGATTACGACACATTCATGACCGAAGAGGGGCTGATACTGCCAGCCCACACCTCAACCATGCAAAACAGGGTGCTAAAACAATACGATGTACCAGTACGAGTAGTCATACCGGGCAGGGTTTTTCGTAACGAAGACCTCGATGCCACACATGAGCATACCTTCCACCAAGTCGAGGGAGTTTACGTCGATGAAGGCATAACCTTGGGCGATATGATTGGTACAATTGTGGCGTTTTTTGAGGAGTATTTTGGACAAAGTGTAGAGTACAAAACACAACCATTCTTCTTCCCGTTTGTCGAACCTGGGTTGGAATTTCTAATCAAAAAGCCCGAAGCGCTAAAAAAACCAGGCGAGGGTGAAAGCTGGATGGAAATAATGGGCTGCGGCATGATTCACCCCAACGTTCTTAAAGAGGCTGGCGTCGATGCGCAGAAATACTCTGGATTTGCCTTTGGCATGGGCGTCGAGCGCATGGTGATGCTCAAATACGGTATTGAAGATATTCGGCATTTCATGAGTGGTAACTTAGAGTTTTTGAGGCAGTTTAAATGAAAGTAAGTCTAAACCTCATCAAACAGCTGACTAGAGTTAAACTTGGTAACGAAGAGATAGAGAGCCGCATTCATTCCAGACTGGCCGAAGTCGAAGGCGTAGAGAAGCTGGCCGACAAATACCAAGGAATTTTGGTAGCCGAGATAAAAGAAGCTAAAGCTCATCCAGATGCTGACAAATTGGGTGTTTACCAGATATTTAATGGCAAGGAAACAATTCAAGTAGTTGCCGGCGATAAAACTTTAAAAAAGGGCAACAAAGTAGCACATATTGCCCCTGGCTTAACCGTGCCAGCAACATTTTATGATGACGAGCCGTTTGTACTGAAAAAAGTAAAACTGCGCGGTGAGGACAGCAACGGCATGCTCGGCTCAGCCAAGGAGCTCGATTTTGGCGACGACCAGGCTGGAGTCTTGAAGCTGGATACTGACAAACCAGCCGGGACAACACTGGTGGAAGCCTATGATTTGGATGATTTAATCATTGATATCGACAATAAAACCCTAACGCACAGGCCCGATTGTTTTGGCTTGATTGGTTTTGCCAGAGAAGTCGCCGGAATTCAGGACTTGAAGTTTAAATCACCCGCCTGGCTGACGAGTACTGTTCAAACACCAAAGAGTAATGATTCGCTAAAACTGAGCGTTAGCAACGAGGTCAAAAAAGACTGCCCAGCGTATTTGGCCGTTGCCCTGAGCGGGATAAAGATTCAGCAGTCGCCAGTCCAGCTGATGACCTATCTTAGTCGTGTTGGTGTGCGGCCGATAAATAATATCGTTGATATGACGAACTACTACATGGTGATGACTGGCCAGCCACTGCATGCCTTTGACTACGACAAAGTTGCTGGTGGAAAGATTACCGTTCGTTATCCAAAAAAAGGCGAGAGGCTTACGCTGCTCGATGGCAAAGAAATCGAAATTTACAAAAAAGCGGTGACCGTTTGTGATGAAAACGGCCCGATAGCGCTTGGTGGTGTCATGGGCGGTGCCAACAGCGAGATAAGCGAAACCACGAAAAACATTGTCATAGAGTGTGCGAATTTTGATATGTATTCCATACGGGCAACCAGCATGAAACACGGCATCTTCTCTGATGCAGCAACGCGGTTTATGCGCGGGCAGAGTCTGGCGCTGTGCCAGAGAGTACTTGGCGAGGTGCTAAACCATCCCGAAGATCTTGGCGAGGGCAAAGTCGCTACGGCAATAGTTGGCGACAGCGTGGAAGCCCAAGAAACAGAGATTATGGTGAATTTTGATGATGTAAACAAACTGCTAGGCACTGAAATGGCTACAGATGAGCAAACAAGGCGTTTAAAGAACGTGGAAATTAAGGTAAATGGTGGCAAGGTGCGAGCACCATTTTGGCGTCGGGATTTGAACATTTGGCAGGATATAGCCGAAGAAGTGGGTAGGCTTAGTGGCTTCGACTCGATAACCACAACGCTGCCGAAACGTGATATTAGAGCTGTTGATTATAGCGATATGGAAAAGCTGAAGTCGAGGTTGCGCAGTGCATTAGTAGCAGCTGGTGGTAGCGAAGTGCTGACGTATAGCGGCGTCTCTGCGCAGTTGATGGAAAAAGTAAATTTGACCGTAAAGCCACTCTATAAACTACGAAATTCTGTATCACCAGAGCTGGAATACATGAGAGCGTCGCTGCTGCCGAGTCTCCTTAGTAAGGTTCATTTGAACCATCGGAGGGGCTATGGGAATTTGGCTCTCTTTGAGATAGGTAAAGGCCATAGCAAGACAGACATAGACAAAGACAAATTGCCGGTTGAATATGAAAGACTTGGTCTGGTGTTCTCTGCCGACAAGAAAACCGCCGAAGAAAACTATGCCGGCGCACCATATTTCCAGGCCAAAGTGTATCTGGAGTACCTTATGGGCAAAATTGGTGCGGGAGACTGTAGCTACGAGGAGGAAAAAGGAAAATCTGCTCCGAATATTGATGGTTTGCTTGCGCAGAAGCGCAGAGCAAAAATCATAGTTGATGGAAGAGTGATTGGAGTTATCGGGGAGTTTACACATAGAGCACGCAAAGGACTAAAAGTGCCCGATTATTCGGCTGGGTTTGAGCTAGATTTAAACCCCGTGCTTTTGGTGCAAAGTAAAGAAAAGAATTATCGGCAACTGCCAAAATTTCCAGGTACCGAGCACGATGTGACTTTCGAAACACCAATAGAAGTTACGTTCGAGCAGATAATAGCTGAGTTCGAGAAAAACATTTCAGCCAAGAACCTGCGAGTGTCCATAAGACCAACTGATGCCTACCAAAAATATGCTTATTCTAAAACCAGAAACCTGACGTTTCATCTGGAGCTTGTGAATATCGAGAAAACCATGTCTGCGGATGAGATAAGCCAAATTGTCGACAGCGCCGTAAAAAAGACCGAGAAAAGGCTAAAGTTAAAACGAATCTAATTTGTAGAATAAGCAAGAAAATTGTATTGTACTAGAGTACGATGAGTGAAATTGCGCTACGGCGCACGAACATTGAGGTGAAGGGATATGAGGTTGCACAAGCTGCCGATGCCATTCAGGCAACTACTTGTAGTTCTACGGCTGTATGGCGTGAGCGTACGCACTTACCTGCGACGAGATACGTCTCAGGAAGAGCCGATGATGACCTCGGCCGAGGAAGCGAAAAGGCGTAACAAAGCGCCCAGGTGGCATAGGGAAAGGAAATGAACTGGCGCAGAGCAATGTTGATTACTATCACGGTAGCTGTTGTGGCAACAATCCTGCTCCAGCGGGAAAAGAAACGTCGAGCTAAGGCGCAGGCCGACAGGCTTGAGACATCAGAGTTCGACCGATTCGAGCACAGTACGCATGACACGGGGTAGGGAGGCCTACGAATCTCTCTACCCCAAAGAGCACCCCAACCATCCAATCGCTCATCACCCAAAACTCATCGTACATTTTCTATTCGAAATATAGTTGTTCATCTGTTATAATTTCCAGCTGAAAAGAAAAGAGGAAGAGATGAAGGAACTAAAGCTTACAGCAACAACTAGAGGTACGGGCAAAAAAGGTCTGGCCGAGCTTGGTGATACTTCTGTTCCTGGCGTTGTTTATGGCCGGGAGTTTAAATCTACACCTGTAGCTACAGACAGGGTAAAACTTACGAAATTATTCAATGAAGCGGGCAGCAACCGAATAGTACAGCTAGATATTGACGGAAAATCCCAGGATATTCTTTTCAAGGAAGTGCAGTTTGACCCGGTAACTTCAGACATACGACATTTCGATTTGTATGCAATCGTCAAAGGCGAAAAGATTAAAGCAGAAGTTCCAGTTAAGGCCATTGGTGATTCACCTGCTGTCGTTAAGGGAGCTCAGTTGTCTGCAAACGTAGAAATGGTGGAAGTTGAGTGTATCCCAGCGAAGTTGCCAGATCACTTTGAGCTAGATATTTCAGCTATCGAGGAAATAGGTGATACGCTGCATATTTACGACATCATTGTCGACGACGACGTGACAATCCTTGATGACCCAGAAACCACAGTCTTTAAGGCTGAGGAAATTCGCGAGATGGTTGTTGAAGACGACACACCTGAAGAAGTTGAGGGTGAAGAAGGCGAAGAGGGCGAAGAAGGCGAAGAGGGTGAAGAAAGTTCTGAAGGCGACGGAGAAGGAAACGAAGAAACCGAAGCTAAAGAGTAGGCAACCCGTGAGAAGAATAATAACTGTCGCAACCATGAGTGCGGCAGTTTTTAGTTTTACAGTAGTTTTTCTTGGCTATTTTCCTGGCGTTCAGGCAGCGGCAGACTGGTCTATCCAATCGTTTAGCTCGGATTACTATCTGGATGCGTCGGCTGATGGTTCTATGACGGTTAACGAATCGATAGACGTTAATTTCACGGTTCTTAAACATGGGATTTATAGAGACATTCCCACCTTCTACGACCGAGGAGCGCTACAACCAAGTGTCGATTTGAAGGTGCAGGTTCTGTCTGTTACAAATGCTCTAAATGGAGTTACGCATACATACGAAGAGAGTAAAATTAACGATAATTTACGTCTAAAGATTGGTGATGCCGACAGGTTTGTATCAGGTAAGGTGAACTATTCTATAGATTATTCTGTGCAAAATGCTATTCGGTTTTTCGATAACTATGATGAATTGTACTGGGATGTAAATGGCACCAATTGGCCAGCTGCAACAGATGCAGTAGCGGCTGTAGTCCATGTGCCGGAATCGATGAGAGACAGTGTTAAAGGGGTGAAATGTTTTACTGGCGGGCAAGGTTCTAGCGCTAGTGATTGTGAAATAACTTACGATCAGTCGACAGGATTAGTCGAGGTTGCATCAAACAGGCCGTTTGTAAACTACGAAAATCTGACCCTGGTGGTCGCTTTTGAAAAAGGTATTTTTACCCCGCCTACTTTTCTGGAAAATTGGAGTCGTGTGATTTTTCGTAATATCGGAATACTACTTCCTCTTGTGGCGCTACTCGTAAGCTATAAGTATTGGAAGAAGTATGGCAAGGATCCCAAAAACAGAGGAGTGGTTGTTCCGCAGTATACCCCGCCAGACGGCTTAACACCGGCAGAACTAGGAACGATAGCCGATTATACCGCAGATAATCGCGATATTTCAGCGATAATAATTGATTTGGCAATAAGGGGTTATATTAAGATAGAGGACACAACCAAGCGGGAGAAAACAAAGAACCGCAAATACATATTCCACCTGCTTCGTACCGACACGAAAGACCTTAAAGAATATGAAAAGCTGTTCCTCGAAGGGATGTTTAGCGATTTCAAAAAAGGCACATCGGTCAAGATGGATAGTCTGAAGAATAAGTTCTACAAAATCTCGGAACAGGTGAAGTCAGATTTGTACTCCTCGCTGGTAGACAGTGGTTATTTCGCTTCCCATCCTAAGAAAAAGATGAATGTAATGTTGGGACTGGGTTTTGGTATAGCGCTTGTCGGCTTCTTTAGTCTAGGGCCTACCGAAGCGAGTTATCTTGGTTGGTCACTGGGTTTAGTTTTGAGCGGGTCAGTGGTGGCGATTACCGCCTGGTTTATGCCAAAGAGGACTATTAAAGGGGCTGAGACTCAGATATGGGCCGAAGGCATGAAAATGTATATGGAACTCGCCGAGAAAGATAGACTGGAGGTAATGCAAGGTGCCGACAGTCGATACATCGGGGATACAACTAGCCCTACGTTTAACGTTGAACTATTCGAGAGGTTACTACCGTATGCAATCGTTATGAGGGTTGAGAAATCTTGGGCTTCAAAATTCAAGGATATCTACAGCGAACCACCCGATTGGTACACGGGTAACTGGAAAACGTTCAATACCGCCCAACTGGTAAGCGTCATGAGTAACGGTGTGAATTCTATGAATACAACCTTATCTTCGAAGCCTTCCAGTTCGTCTGGTAGTGGTTTCTCTGGCGGGGGGTCTTCCGGTGGAGGTTTCGGCGGCGGCGGTGGTGGTAGTTGGTAATACTGCGGTAGCGCCTATGCTTGCGTCAAAATGACTATTCAATCATTATGAAATAATGAGTGAGATTCAACAACACAAGCTACTTCTGGATACAGATTTCGACGGCACAGCGGTAGAAAAGTACGGAATGAAACATTGGCGAAATTGGACCAAATGGCCTCTTTCAATGAGAGAAGGTTATGATGAATTTCTGGCTGGCTTCGAAGATGGTGGAGGCCGAATTGGAAAAATTCTGACAATACGAAAAGGCGCCTGGTATATAACAAGAAAGACTGCAACGCGAAGTACGATTAAAAGGCAACCTGGGCTGAAGAGGCACTTTACAAACGATTCAGTGGTTTTTGCAGGTAATGAAGAGAATAAGGCGCAGTCACTTATCGAACGCGCCGAAAGTGTTGTAGGGGGTTATGCATTTATTGACGATAAACCACACAAAATTGGAGTTGAAATCCTAAAACAGTTCTCATCACGAGCAGAAAGGTTCGCTGGAAGGATTGTTCTTGGGGCAGTTCAAACTAGCAGTAGACCAGCTCATCTGGATAAACTGACCAGAGCTGCACTTGAAATAGATAGCGTAGGGTTGATTGACTACGAAGATGGCAATACAGGCTACAAACTAGGCGAAGCTGAATTGGTTGTCGTAGCGTTAGGAAAATACACAAGACAATCTGGAAAAGATTTTGCAGAGCTAGTGGAAGATTATTAGCAAGCTACTTAGTTTTCCACAGTTTGTTGTAAAATTGTATTGCGTATTTGCAATGAATATGAGCGTAGCGTATAAATGTAGTCAGGAAGTGTGAGGTGAGAACATCGTACTTCTTAGAAACCAGGTCTTCGTGACCTGGTTTCGCTTTTTATGAGAAAAGGCAATTTGGGGTAACTTTTTGTTAGTCGATTGGCTAGAGAAGTAAAGAATAAAAGTTTAAGTGTTAGCTTAATCAGCCCCAGGAAAAGGCTTGCCATAAGCATGTTCATGGTGGTAATATTGGTCTGAGGAAAGAGTGAGGTGGTAACACTGCTTTCCAAAGAGCGGGCATATGTTGTCCGTTCTTTTTTGTTATTAATTTACTATCAGATAGACTATAGCTAGTGAAACAAATTTGGAAGATTATTGCCTATAGCCGGGAGCTGTGGCCGTATTATGCGGCGATTGGTTTTTTTACGGTGGTTTTGGCTCTTTTGAACCAGGTTCAGCCAATATTTATAAAACAAATCGTTGATGCGGTTGTTGGCAGTATCGAAGGTGTAGACGTAGATGTTCGTTCAGTAGCGATTTTTGTCTTTTTGATATTTGCCGCAGACGTTGGCGTAACGCTTCTGTCAAATGTGTCAGGTTATCTGGGTGATGTGATGGCCGCAAAACTGAAGCGGTTTTTGAGCTTTAAATACTACGAGCATTTGCTTGAGTTGCCGCAGTCGTACTTCGACCAAGAGAAAACAGGCAAGATTATCAACCGTCTGAATCGAACCATAACCGAGCTGACCCGTTTCCTAAATCTGCTGGCTAACAACCTTTTACAATTTGTAGTTACTACAGTGTTCACTCTCGTAATTGTCGCCTATTTCTCTTGGCCGGTGGCTCTGCTGTTGGGTTCGCTATATCCGATATTCATATATATGACAGCTCGCACTTCTATGGCTTGGCAACGGCACCAAGAAGCAATTAACGACAACGCCGACAGTGCAACGGGTCGTTTCGCAGAGAGCATTTCGCAGGTCAAAGCGGTAAAAGCCTATTCCAATGAAGGTTACGAGCTAAAGAATTTTGATCGCCGTTTTAGCAAAATAATCGAAATAACTAAAAAACAATCACTGGGCTGGCACCAAAGAGACATCGGCAGGCGTCTGGTGTTAAACGTCATCTTCCTGTTTATCTATGGGTTTATTTTTATGCAAGGTGTCAACGAGACGCTCAGCGTCGGCGAAATGATTTTGTTGATACAGTATGCAGCTCTGATAAGGCTGCCGTTGTTTTCAATGAGCTTCTTGGTGGATAGCACCCAAAGAGCTGTTGCTGGAAGCAAGGACTTTTTCGAAGCGATGGCGATTGAGCCAGAGATAAAAGATATCAACAATGCCAATAATCTAGACATTAGGTCACCAAAAGTTGAGTTTCGAGACGTTAACTTTTCGTACGACAAGGGCAAGGATGTGCTTAGGGGTATTTCATTTACTATTGAGCCAGACACCAAACTTGCTCTGGTCGGGGAGAGCGGCGAAGGAAAGACAACCATCTCGAATTTGCTGCTTAGACTGTATGACCCCACAAGTGGCGCAATACTGATTGATGGACAGGATATTGCCAAAGTCAAACAAAAATCGCTTCGTTCAAACATTGGAATAGTTTTTCAGGAACCAGCACTGTTTTCCGGTACGATTCGGGAAAACATTATGTATGGTAAGTTTAGTGCTAGCGAGAAGCAGATGATTAAAGCCGCCAAGGCCGCCAACGCTCATGGATTTATTAAGGAGTTTAAGGATGGTTATAACACCGAGATTGGCGAACACGGCTTGAAACTCTCGGGTGGTCAGAAACAAAGAGTAGCCATTGCCCGCGCCATCTTAAAAGACCCGCCAGTTCTAATCTTGGACGAGGCAACCAGTTCGCTAGACTCGAAAGCCGAGGCTCAGGTTCAAGAGGCATTGACTCGGTTAATGAAAGGCAGGACGACAATGATTATCGCTCATAGACTGTCAACTATCGCGCATGTCGAGACTATCGTCACACTGAAAAAAGGCAAGGTTGACGAAATCGGTTCGCCCACAGAACTGGCAAAAACTAATGGTATTTATGCCAAGTTGTTAAAACTTCAAAACACACCGCCAGAAGAACTGAAGCAGGCTTTGAGCCAATACGATTTAGTTCGTGAGAGGTAGTGCTGTAGAATAAATTGAAAACGTTCGGAGGGAAGATACCAAGATGTCAAAAAACAGTGACAATATAGACAATTCCAGGATTCGTAATTTGCTAGCGTCCATTAGTTTATTTTTCTTTAGGCACAAGTTTTTGTCTACGATTCTGCTGTTGACCATACTCATTTTTGGGGGGCTAAGTTACACGACCCTTCTAAAACGGGAAGGTTTTCCGACTATTGATGTTCCGATAACTCTAGTCAAAGGTGTCTACTTAGTAAACGACGCGAAGGTTGTAGACACCCAGGCAGCTATACCTGTAGCCAAGACACTGGGTGAGCTTGAAGGTGTTGAGTCTGTGGTTACTAGTGCGCAGAGCAACTTCTTCACGGCGATCGTCTTTACCGATGATTCCATGACCGCCGACGAAGCAATCGAGAGAATTTCTATAGCTGTAAGTCAAGAGGCCGGACTGCCACCGCAGGTGCAGATTGATGTCGAGCCGATAAACCCGTCGAAATATTATAATAAATATGACGCGTTGGTTGCGATATATAGCCCAGATGAATCAAAGAATCTAGCTGAACTAACAGAGGCAGCAAAATATGTAGCTGAGAAGTTGCCACACACTAACAACATCAGTGAAGCAGTAGCAATCGAGCAGGTCTCTAAAGGAAGAAACCCTAGTACAGGACAACCAGTTGTTCAGCAGACTTCATACGGGAGAATTGGAGAATTTAACGCAAACGGTGAATTTATTCTATACGAAGCAGTGAACATCGGAGTGTTAGCCAACGAAGATGTGGGGACTTTGGAGCTTGCCGATGCCATGGGCGTGGCGCTTAGTGAAATCAACCAAGCTCCCGAACTCGAGGGGGCGGTGGCTGTCGTCTCGGCAGACGAATCGCGAGTTATTGAAAGCCAGATTAGTTCGCTTCAGAGCAACATGCTAACGGCACTTTTGGCAGTGGCTTTCATAACGTTCTTGTTTATTTCTTGGCGGGCTTCGCTGACGACTGCAGTGTTCATGGTGGCGGTGATGAGCGCCACGCTAGCAATTTTACTGATTATTGGCTATACACTGAACACAATTGTACTGTTTGGACTGGTTCTAGCTCTGGGACTCTTTGTAGATGACGCCACGATTATTACCGAAGCGATAGATGCAGACAAAGAAGAGAAGAGTCCTGAGAGAACTATCAAAAATTCTATATTCAAAGTCGCCATGGCCAGCTTTGCAGGCACATTCACTACGGTTTTAGTATTTATGCCACTTCTGTTTTTGTCAGGAATTTTGGGTGAGTTCATTCGCCTACTTCCGATAACTGTGATTATCGCCTTGGTAGTTTCGTTGACGCTTTCGCTGACGCTAATTCCGTTTCTCTCGCGCTATACGTTGCTGTCGAAATCGAGCATTAAACGTATTGGTAAGTACAGTTTTGTCAACAAAGGTGAGCTTGCGTTAGCCAGGTTCTTCTCGGGCATACCAATGCTACTTAAAAAACGCCGAAGGCTGGGTCTTGCGGTGGCTACGGTGATGGTGGGTATAAGTATTCTGTCGGTGGTTGGTGCAGTAAAACTAGCTAAGGGGCTTGATTTCAACATTTTCCCCCAGGCAGACGACAGTGATGATATCGCATTGAGTATTTCGTACTTGCCGAACACTCCACTGAGCCAGGCTCAGGTAATTGCCGATGAGCTGAGTGCCCAGGTATCAGAGCTGATTGGCGATGATATCTTAGTGGGAATGACGTATGGTATGAAAGTTCAACCGAGCAACAGGTTGACAGAAGTAATTTTTGAACTGACACCATTCAGAGAACGTTCAATCACCAGTCAGCAACTACTGAGCAAAATCGACGCCAACCTGGATGGCTACAGCCAGGCAAGCGTCAGAACCTACCAGATTGGAGCCGGACCTCCGTCTGAGGAAACACCTTTTAAGATGCAGATTTTCGGTGAAGATACTGTCCGGGCAGCGGTTCTTGGCAATGATATTGTTAAATTTCTAGACGGGGCGCAGGTAACCATGGCCAACGGTAAGACAGCGAATATTACTAAAGTATCCCTGGCTAACGCTGAGCTATACGAGAGAGTCAACGGTAAGAGATACGTTGAGGTGCGCGCTGGATATGATGAAAATAACGTTTCGGCATTGGTCGAAGCGACGCAAAAAATGGTCGAAGAGGAATTTGGTGAGTCAGAGTTAAATAATTATGGGTTTAGTTACGAGGACGAAAGCGTGACCTTTGACTTTGGCCAGGAGTCGGACAATGCTGAATCGTTTAGTTCGGTGCTGTTGATTATACCTATAGCACTAGGGTTGATGTTCGTTCTGCTGGCTCTGCAGTTTCGCTCGATAATCAAACCATTGATAATATTTATCGCCATACCATTTAGTCTCTTTGGGGTGTTCTTTGGTCTAACTGTGACGGGCAACCCGATGAGCTTCTTCGTAGTGATTGGTTTGATTGGTCTGATTGGTATTGTAGTGAACAACGCCATTTTAATGGTCGACTACGCCAACCAAGAGCGTGAACAAGGCAAAGACGCCGTCGAAGCGGTGTCGATTGCGCTCAAGGAGCGCTTCCGACCACTAATCACCACGACGACGATAACCGTTGTAGCTTTGCTACCTTTGGCTGTGTATGATCCGTTTTGGGAGCCACTGGCAGTGACGATTATGTTTGGATTAATCAGCGCGACACTGTTAGTAATAGTCGCCTTCCCGTATTATTACGTCATGGCTGACAACACTGGTTCCTGGATAAACCGACAAACTAAACGCATTTTTAGGCGTTAGCATGAGGCGCGTCGCCCGAGCTATCATTATCAGAGGCGACCAACTTCTAGTGATGAAGCGCGACAAGTACGGTGAGAAGTTCTTTACTTTGCCCGGTGGCGGTATTGACCCAGGTGAGACTGCTCAGCAAGCCGCAGAGCGAGAAGTCAGAGAGGAGGCTTCTGTTGATTGCAAGGCAACGCGCGAGGTCTATCATGAGCGAACCGAAGAATTCGGCGAGACCTACTACTTTCTTTGCGACTATCTCTCTGGCGAACCAGCGCTTGATCCAAAATCCGAAGAAGCCATCGAAAGCGCGAAAGGCGAAAACGTTTTCCAGCCTATGTGGTTGGAAATACGATCCTTGGAGGATTCGGTCTTCTATCCACGCAACGTGGCGCATAAGCTTGAAAAGGATTTAGAAGAAGGCTTCAGTGAGCAAGTGATTAAATTAACAGGTACAAAAAAGAGTCTGTGATGTCTGGTATGAATTCGAAGCAAATAGTCTTAACAATTGGCGTGTTGTTTGTATTTATCGGTCTGGCTGGTTTGCTAGGCGCAGGTGACAACGCGGTTATTCCGACTAGTGGCAACAATCGTGGAAACACCTCTACGCTTGAGGTCAGAAAAGGCAACAATCTACCGGCTTCAACCATCAACTTGATTCAGGGCTCGAGCAGTTTGCAGAGTCAGGGTTCTCAACCACAGAGTGGCAACGCTGGTAGCCAGCTACAGCCAAACGCAGGCGCAGATAGTCTACCAAAGAATTATTGATAAAGTTGTTTGCTAGCTCGCCGTAGCGCGATATAATACTTGGAGTTTTCAAGTAAGTGAGGGAAATAGAAATGACGAAACAGCAGTTTTTTATTTATTTTTTAGTGGGCTTAATGGTGTTTAGTGCGATTGGTACTGGAATTTTATTGTTAAGCCAAGGAAGCGGCACATCGATTGGTTCACAGGCTACAGATATTAGTAACCAAGCAGCAAAACAGGAGGATAATGTGGACAGATATCTACCAAAAGGCTCAGTAACAACTCTAACTACCGAGGATTTAGTGGTTGGAACAGGCAAGGCGGTAGAGGTTACCGATATTGTGACAGTTCACTATACAGGTTGGCTAGCATCAGACGGTACGGTCTTTGATAGCTCAGTTGAAAGAGGTGAACCAGCAACCTTTCCACTCAATCAAGTTATTCAAGGCTGGCAAGAAGGTATTCCCGGTATGAAAGTTGGCGGCAAAAGACGCCTCGTGATTCCGTCAGATTTGGCATATGGCCCTGGCGGTACCCCAGATGGTTCAATACCGCCAAATTCAGCACTAGTATTTGAAGTAGAGCTGCTAGATATTCAATAATCACTGTATATAGCGTTCGGACTTGACTAACCTACACTAGCGATATAAAATATAAAGTAACGAAAAAGGAACAAAAATGTCCAAAAAAATCACTATCTACACGACTAACACCTGTGCTTACTGCGTCATGGTAAAGAAGTTTTTGAAGATAAAAGGCCATGAATTTAATGAAGTTAATTTGGATGAACACCCAGAACGACGACAAGAAGCTGTCGATCTTAGCGGCGTTATGACTGTGCCAGTGACAGTCATTGAAAACGGAGACGGAATTAAGGACGTAACCGTTGGTTATAATCCATCTCAGCTTTCCTCCGCCTTAGCCTAGAGTTAAGTATTTACTTAAACACGATATTTGATACAATACCTCAGATTTAATAGTAAAAAGGAAAATGTCTAATGTCCGAAAACGCAAAAGAACATGATGTAGTAATGGTAGGCGCTGGGCCGTCGGCTTTGGCGGCGGCGGTGTATACAACCAGAGAGAAGATTGATACGGTTTTGCTTGAAAAAGGCGTTATCGGTGGGTTGGCAGCTATAACCGATATGGTGGATAATTATCCAGGGTTTGAAAAAGGTATCGAAGGTTTGAAGCTGGCCGGGAAGTTACAGGCGCAAGCTGAACGTTTTGGCGCTAAGATTGAACTAGGCGAGGTGAAGAGCCTTGAAAAAGACGGCGACCGTATTCGGGTAGAGACCTACGATGGCGACTATCTGGCCAAGGCTGTGCTCATAGCTACTGGAAGCGACTACCACAAATTAGGCATACCTGGCGAGAAGGAATATTACGGGCGAGGCGTGCATTACTGTGCGACCTGCGACGGAGCTTTCTATAAAGACAAGAAATTAGTTGTTGTCGGCGGCGGCAACTCAGCGGTTCAAGAAGCGTTATTTTTGACCCGTTTTGCTAGCAAGATAGATATGCTAGTGCGTTCCGAACTGAGAGCTTCAGAAGTACTCATAGATAAACTTAAAGAAGAAGATAAGATTACCGTTCATCTCGGAACAACTACCGATGAGATTGTTGCTGGCGAGGACGGCATGGTGCAAAAGGTTATCGGAACCGAAAAAGAATCGGGTGAAAAACGAGAGTTCTTAACAGACGGCGTGTTCATCTTTGTCGGTCTTGACCCAAACACCAAGTTTTTGAAAGGCAGCAACATCGAACTCGATGAAGTCGGCTTTATTAAGACCGATGCAAATCTGATGACGAATATGAAAGGTGTCTTTGCCTCGGGCGACGTCCGAAGCGGCGCTACCATGCAAATAGCCTCGGCTGTTGGTGAAGGCGCCACAGCTGCGCTGAAAATCCGTGAATATATAGAAGACTAAACTATGTAATCTCGAACCAGTGGAAGCTTTTATATCTATACTTATGATTGCAGATTTGATAATACAGCTTCAGAATTAATTCTGAAGGTAGAAGTAAAAAAGAGAAGTTTGAGACGTGATTAGTGATGCGCTAGGTCATGCTTATGCTTGTATTTTGGCCAAAATATTGACATGATGTGAAAATTATGAAGTTATTTGATGCGTAGAAATGATGGTCTACCAGATGAGCTGGTAACCCAAATAATTTTCAATTCTGTTGAGGTTGATGGCAACCACCAACCTTATTTAAGCAGTATTCAACTAGATCCTGAAACCTACAGTTTCATTGGTGACGCAAAACTGAGCGAAGCAACGTTAGCACACGATGTGATACAGCATATAACTAAGGAGTACTTTGAGAACGAGAAGTCAGTTAGTAAAATGCCCCTGGTTGTTTACCAATTATGGAATGCACTAGATTGGCGCAAACCACATGATGAGCCCGAATCAGCACAACGTTTTGTATTTAAGCTTCAGGAAGAGTTGTTTGAATGTCTGGAGGCTTTTGAGGAAATGCAAGCTAATCTAGGTTCGAAGGAGCACACTGACGAATTTGTAAGTGAACTAGGTGATGTCCTTTTTTGCGCTACGGCTTGCGCGACCATTGCTAGAGCTGACATAGAAAAGGGCACTTCTCATCAAATGTTGGAGATTTATGGGCAAGCGGTTCGCTATCCTTCACTTAGCCACATCGACGAAGAGGTGAAGAAAGGCATAGAAAGGCGTGATGAGCTATTTCCTAGAGGTCAGTTTCCTTATATAGTCGAGAGCTTAGTAAATCACGAAGACGATATTGATTTGGAATTGATGCCAAACCAAACATTGCCACATATCTGTATCATGTTATCAAACGCCATTAGTCCTGTAGCAGAAGCGGACAGATTGGCAGGACACGGTATAGGAAATTACAAAGTAGTCGAGGAGTTGTGCGGTAAATTGAATTTGTTCGTTTCCCTTTATGCCCAGTATTACGCTGAATCTAGTCTTGAAGAAGTGGTGACGAAGAATATCTCAAAAATTTCAGGGAGAGTAGTGCAGGGGTCTCTTGAAGATCGAAGCCTGCGAAGCGAAGATACTCTATAGTGTGCCGCGTGACATGACCAACTATAGACCTTAGGTGTAAAATGTAAGTGTTAAGTGGGGGAGCTTGGCAATGAGTAGGATTGATGAAGCATTTCGATCAGTAAACAGGAAAAACTTTCTACCAGAGGCAGTGGCTGAAAGGTGGCAAGAAGACACGGCACTACCCATAGGCTATGGACAAACTAATTCTCAACCATACACTGTCCATACGATGCTGGAGTGGCTGGACGCTAAGAGAGGTGACAAAGTCCTAGACGTAGGTTCGGGTTCTGGGTGGACGTCGGCTCTTTTGGCACATATAGTCGGCAAAACAGGAAAAATCTATGCGGTTGAGCGAATTCCAGAGCTAGTGGAGTTTGGTCGAGAGAACTGTGAACGAGCAGGCGTGAAGAACGTTTATTCTTTTCAGGCAGGCAAGATTTTTGGTCTGCCCGAGAAAGCTCCGTATGACCGAATACTTGTTAGTGCTACCAGTGAAGAGTTGCCAGAAGAACTGCTCAGTCAACTTAAGATTGGTGGCAAATTAGTAATTCCCGTGCTCGATGATATACAGGTGATTACCCGAATAGACGAAACTGAATACGAAAGGTTAACTCACCCTGGGTTTATCTTTGTGCCACTAATTCGTGAGTATTGAACAGTTGTCCAAGTAGCCTGTTCGTGGTGTTTCCCGTAATCTAGCTTCTAGAAAGAAGCGAGCCGATAATTTGAATCGACTACTACCTCTGTTATAGTTGATTGGATGATAAAATATACACAGAGATTAGATAGGGCAATAAAAACAGCAGCTTGGGCGCACGAGCAAGTGGGGCAACACAGAAAGGGTGGCAAAGATATTCCTTATGTCATTCACCCTTTTGGAGTGATGGTGGTTGCATCAAACGTAACGGATGATGAAGATGTATTAATCGCTTGCTTGTTTCACGACATCTTGGAAGATGTCACTACAAAAAACCCAGAAATCTACAACGAAGATAAAATGCGTGCCGAATTTGGCGAGCATGTTTTAGGCATAGTTAAAGATGTGACCAAAGATGAGTCGAAGGCTGATTGGAAAGAGCGTTCGGAGGCTTATTTGCATCGTCTGCGACACAGTGCGAGTGACGAAGCGGTCATTGTTAGCGGTGCGGATAAGATTCACAATCTAATGTCTATCGTTGACGACTACGAAAATGTAGGCGACGAGCTTTGGGACATATTCACGACCAAGAGCAAGCAAGACCAAATATGGTGGTATGAATCGATAAATGAAGTTTTACGAGGAAGACAAGCACCCGAGGAGTTAGTGTCTCGATTAGATATATTGATTGAACAAATAAAGAAGCCTGTAACGAAGTAAGCTATGGAGCTTAGACAGTACTGCGGTATTTTTGAATGGCGACCGGGACAGCTACGGCAAGGATTACTATCGTCCAAACAAGTGTTTTCCAAACTGAATCTAGTGCACCGCCCTGGGTTAGAGCCCGCACGGCATCGGCCGCATGACTGACAGGCTGATTAGTGGCGAAACCCTGGAGCCAGCTAGGCATGGTTTCCGGTGGCACGAATATACTGCTGGCAAAGGTCAGCGGAAAGACAATCATAAAGCCGAGGACTTGAGCTGTTTCGCTGTCCTTGGTAAACAAGCCAAATAACGATGCTACCCATGAGAATGCAAAACTGAACACTAGAACTAGAGGAATTGTCCAAATAGCGACGAACCAGTCGTTGTGTATCCTGAAACCTATTAACAAACCTACCAAAATCATCAGTAGCACCACTAAGATGTTACGCATGGTGTCAGCGAAGACACGGCCAGCGATGTGCGCCACTCGGCTCATCGGTAGACTACGGAAGCGATCAACGACACCTTTTTGTAAATCTTCTGCCAAGCCAACTCCAGTTTGGATTGAGCCAAAGAGGGTGGTTTGCACCAAGATGCCTGGTAGCAAGAAATTAATGTACGCCGAACCATTACCTTGGCTTACGGCGCCGCCAAAGACGTAATTGAAGAGCAAAAGGAAGATTATCGGCTGGATGGTTGAGAAGAAAATCAACTGAGGTAGACGATAATTTCTGAGAATATTACGCTTGGTCATAGTCACCGTGTCTTTGAAGGCGAAAACTAGCTGCTTACTGATTGAAAGGTGATAATTCTTTGCAGTCATCGCTTTTTCCTAGAGCCAGATTTTTTAGGAACCACAACCTTGGACTGCGACTTTTTGCCGGTTAGACTTAGGAAGACTTCATCAAGAGATGGACGGTGTAAAGAGAGTTGAGTTGGTTGAATTTCAGCTTGGTCTAAGGCTTTGACGATTTTGAACAAGTCTTCTGCGCCACTACTTACTGGGACGTAAACCGTATTCGTATCTTCTTTGTAGGTGGGTTTTTTGGATGTGAGCGGAGTAACCACCTTTAATGCGGTTTCTCGATTCCCAGGATTAGACAGTGTGAATTCAACAATATCGTCGCCCATTTTAGTCTTAAGCTGGTCGGCAGTTCCCTCGGCAATCATTTTACCGTTGTCTATAACGCCGATGTTGCCAGCTAATTCATCTGCTTCCTCGAGGTACTGAGTAGTTAACATAATGGTTGTACCCTGCTTTGCGAGCTCACGGATGGCATCCCAAAGCCCTAGTCGAGTACGCGGGTCTAGCCCGGTCGTCGGCTCATCCAAGAAAAGAATTTGCGGTCTCCCAACTAAACTGCCTCCGAGGTCTAGTCGGCGTCGCATACCACCGGAGTAGGTTTTGATAGTACGATTGGCGGCATCGGTCAAACCCATTTGCTCGAGAATCTCGTCAGTTCTAGTGCGGACGGTCGCCATAGGTAAGTGGTATAAACGACCAATCATATGGAGCGTTTCGCGACCAGTCAGAAAATCGTCAACGGCAGTACTTTGGCCGGATAGTCCAATGATTGGCCGAATGCCGTCGGGATATTTCAAAGCATCAATTCCACCGATAGCTACTTGACCTTTTTCTGGGTGAAGCAGGGTGGTCATGACGCGAATCAATGTAGTTTTACCAGCGCCATTTGGCCCGAGTAAACCATAAATCTGACCAGCTTCAACCTTCAAGCTAACACCAACAAGCGCCTGTAGCTTGCCAAAACTTTTATGGATGTTACTGACTTCAATACTATATTTCATACGCTAATCTGTCTTGTCATTTACAACTCGATACTACCTACGAAAAAGGGGCCAAGCTGGGAATATGCGTCTGAGCTGTGCGGCGTTCCAGAACCAATTTTTTCGCCGTTGTCAGTAGTTCTGGAGTTAAACAGTGCAGTCCCGTCGGCTCCGCAAGCGCGTAAAATTTCATTGCCACCCGGATGGAATGGAATGTATGACGTAATGTCGTAAACAGAGCCGCCAATTATTGTCCAGCAATCTGTCTGAGTGTTATGAGTAGCAACCTCGGTGGTAGTGTAAGTAACGATTTCGGGTTCAGTGACTCCATCTTGTTCTTGCTGAGTCGTCGGTGCTTCCACTTCGTTGCCAAAGAACAAAATTCCACCCCCGACAAGTAGGATGCCAACTACCAAAATTATAATTGCTGTTACTTTTTTGTCCATATCTACCTTTCTAAAATTCGCCATATCATTGTAGCAGACGCCGGGCGCCTCCATGGATTACGTATCCACAGACAGACTCTATGTTTCATGCCTATCATTCATGCGTTTTTGGAACAGCGCAAGTTCTTTAGTTATGTCTATCTGGAAATGGTTAGCCAGTGTAGTTATAGAGATAATAAGATCGGCAATTTCTGATCCTAGGTCAACATCTTTTTTTGTGCGTGTTTTCATGCCCTTGTTTTTTCGAATAGCTTCAGCGACTTCGCCGAGTTCCTCTATGATGTAGAGCAATTGCAGTTCTATGGTTGGGGTGCTGGCTGAGTGTTGTTTCCAATCCTTAGCAACCCAATCTTGTAAATCTTTAATCTTCATACAGATTTTCTCTGGTTATACATTATCCACGTAGCCTAGGTCGGCGGCTTGTTTGAAGCAACAATTTTATTGGGGCAGTCGGTAATGATGCCACTCATTCCCATTCGCTGCATCATGCCAGCTAGAATCGGCGAATTTACGGTGTAGGCTAGGTATTTGACGTCTAATTCCTGTCGGGCTTGTTTGAGATTGAAATAGTTTGGTATGACGCGCTTCCAGTTCATGGCAAGGTAATCAACGTCGAGTTCCTGAGCAAGGTCGATGAAGTGGTCGTCTATGCCGCGGTAGTTGAGCCCCAGTCTAGCGGCAGCAGATTTGTTTTTGATAAGCCTAAGCGCCTCTAACTCAAACGAGGCAAAGACCACGCTGTCATAGTGTGCTATGTACTCATCTTTTATTAACTCGTGTACTTTTAGTGCTGCTTCGGAGTGTTTGATATCTAAATAAATTTCCATTTTACCGTCGATGAGTTTCAGGGCGTCACTGAGCAAGGGTCGCCCATGGTTTAGCGGCTGGTCGTGGGAGAGCACTAAAACGTTGTCGTTAAGCCGTACATCTAATTCGATTTTTTTGTACTTACTGTGCAAGGCGTTTTTTATTGCCTCGATTGAATTCTCATCGAATTTTTTGCCTCCACCACCACGGTGTGCCCAGATTTCTAAGTCGTTTGTTTTTGCCATGTAGGCATGATAGCAGAAAAATGCGCCTAAAATCCTGTAGTCAGCGCCACCTCATGTGTTAAAATATTTTAGATTTACAAAACTTCATAAACAAGAAGGGGAGAAGCATGAATAATTATTTACTATTCGCTTTTAGTGCGGCGATTGTAGCACTGATTTACGGGGTCTACTTAGCTAAGTGGATAATGGAACAAAAAGACGGTAGCGAAAAAATGCGCGAAATTGCAGCCGCTATTCAGGAAGGTGCCAAGGCTTATCTGAATCGCCAGTACCGAACAGTGGCTATGGTGGCGGTGGTGGTGACGGCAATTCTGTACTTTGCACTTGGCGGTGCGACGGCGGCTGGGTTTGTAGTTGGTGCTGTAGCCAGCGCCATTGCTGGTTATGTTGGTATGAACATCTCTGTGCGCGCGAATGTACGAACGACTGAAGCGGCTAAAACTTCAATGGACAAGGCGCTGAAAGTCGCTGTACGTGGTGGAAGCGTGACGGGACTATTGGTGGTTGGGCTGGCTCTGCTGGTGACCACAGGGTTTTGGTTCATCACTGAAGACCCTCAGGCAATGGTAGGGTTAGCATTTGGTGGAAGTTTAATTTCTATTTTTGCGCGACTAGGTGGTGGAATATTTACCAAAGGTGCGGATGTTGGTGCTGACCTTGTGGGCAAGGTTGAAGCAGGTATTCCCGAAGACGACCCCCGCAACCCTGCAGTTATCGCAGATAACGTTGGCGATAACGTTGGCGACTGCGCTGGTATGGCAGCTGACCTTTTCGAAACGTATGTGGTCACGGCGGTGGCGGCAATACTCCTGGGCACGCTAGTGTTCGATAACTTTGAAAATGCAATCTATTACCCATTAGTTCTTGGCGGTGTGGCAGCTATCGGCTCAGTCGTCGGAACTTTCTTTTTCAAGCTTGGCAAGAGCAAGAACATTATGGGTGCACTTTACAAGGGTCTAGCTGTTTCCGCAGCCTTCTCTGCAGTGGCGTTTTACTTTGTAACTGAGAACATGATGGAAGGTAATGGCCTGTACGACACGCTAGATATCTTCTGGGCAGCACTGATTGGGCTTGGCGTGACGGCTGGTATGGTTCTTATAACCGAATATTTTACCGCTACCGAATACAAGCCAGTCCAGAGTATTGCTGAAGCTTCAGAATCTGGCCACGGTACTAATGTTATCGCTGGGCTCGCAGTAAGCATGAAGTCTACCGCTATACCAGCGATTATCATCAGTGTTGGCATAATCGGCTCTTATTTAGTGGCTGATATTTACGGTATTGCTATCGCTGCTATGAGCATGCTCTCAATGGCGGGAATAATCGTTGCCATTGACGCTTACGGTCCGATTACAGACAACGCTGGTGGAATTGCCGAAATGGCAGGACTTCCGAGCAAAGTGCGAAAAACTACTGACAAACTAGACGCCGTTGGCAACACGACCAAGGCCGTAACTAAGGGTTATGCAATCGCCAGCGCAGGATTAGCTGCTGTTGTGCTGTTTGCCGCCTTTACTGAAGAACTAACCATCGCCAACAACGGCGTGGCGATTGATTTCTCACTAGAGAATCCATACGTCTTAGTCGGATTGTTTATGGGCGGGATGGTAACTTACCTGTTCGCTGCTTTCTCTATGCAAGCTGTCGGTAAAGCTGCTATGTCAGTAGTAGCTGAGGTGCGGAGCCAGTTTAAGAACGATAAAGGAATAATGGCTGGCACCTCAAAGCCTGATTACGGCAAGACAGTTGATATTGTGACCAAATCGGCAATTCGCCAGATGATTGTGCCCGCACTCTTACCAGTTCTAATGCCGGTAGTGCTGGTGGTAGTAGGTCTAGGTTTAGCTTCAGATGAGGCTGGAGCCCAGATGGTTGGTGGACTTTTGGTTGGCTCAATCGTAACTGGTCTGTTCATGGCGATTGCTATGACTAGCGGTGGCGGTGCTTGGGACAACGCCAAGAAATACATTGAAGATGGGCACCATGGTGGTAAAGGTTCATTTGCCCATCAGGCGGCAGTCACCGGTGACACCGTCGGCGACCCGTATAAGGACACCGCCGGCCCAGCTATCAACCCAATGATCAAGATTCTCAACATCGTGGCGCTTTTGCTGGTCACGCTAATGGTTTAGAGGTACAATCTTAAAACATAGGTGCGCCATACTTTTAGTCACTTGCACAGACAAGCGAGGGCGCATACAATGTTTAAGTAAACAATTAAACTTCTGAGAGGGTGGACGCATGAAGACGAGAGTAGCTATCAATGGATTTGGAAGAATTGGCCGAAATGTATTTAAGGTGCTCTATGAGCGAAAAGATATAGAAATAGTTGCGCTTAACGATCTGACTGATAACGAGACGTTAGCACACCTACTAAGGTATGACAGCGTTTACGGCATGTATGGCCACAAAGTTGAGTTTGACGACGAAGGTATAACCGTCGATGAAACCAAAATCAAAATACTCAGCGAAAAAGAGCCCGCCAAACTGCCCTGGAAAGAACTTGAAGTCGACGTAGTAATTGAAAGTACTGGATTTTTCGTTAAACCTGAACTGGCTAAAGCTCACGTTGAAGCGGGAGCCAAGAAAGTTATCATTTCTGCTCCAGCCAAGGGCGACCAAGCAGACGACGCTCACACCGTGGTGATTGGCGCCAATGAAGACAGCCTAGAAGGTAATACTAGTGATGTGCTCTCGAACGCCAGTTGTACCACTAACTGCGTTAGTCCAGTAGTAAACATCTTGCAATCACAATTTGGCATAGAAAAGGCAATGCTAACTACGATTCACGGCTACACTGCCGACCAAAACTTACAAGATGGCCCTCACCGCGATCCACGCCGCGCCAGGGCTGCAGCACTGAACATCATTCCAACTACCACTGGAGCAACCATCGCTACCGGCAAGGTAATCCCTGAGCTTCAAGGCATATTTGACGGCATGGCCATACGAGTACCAGTACCGGTGGGTAGTCTTATCGACGTTGTGGCAATTCTGAAAAAGGATGTCACCGAGCAGGAAGTAAACGACGTTTTCGTTAACGCCGCCCAGCAACCTTACTACCAGGGCGTGTTAGAAGTTACCAAAGACCCAATCGTTTCCAGCGACATTGTTGGCAACAGCCACTCGGCAATTGTCGATTTGAGCTTCACCAAAGTAACTGGTGGCAACATGGTCAAAATAGTAGCTTGGTACGACAATGAGTGGGGTTATAGCAACCGCCTAGCGGAATTAGTCGCTGACACAGGTAAATTACTCCAGAGGGAGTAATTTAGACGACAGACGACAGAAGCTAGATGGTAGAATAATAACGAAAGAATTACATGAAAAAGCAGACTCCAAACTCCCAACTCCCAACTTCTAATCTTCGAGAAGCTGGTTCGTGAAGATTTATATCGGCTCAGATCATCGAGGCTTTGAACTAAAAACTAAGTTGTTTGCGTACCTTAGCAAACACGATTACGACGTCGAGGATGTCGGCGACAAACAACTTAACCCGGATGATGACTACCCTCAATTCGCCCAAGAAGCAGCCATAAAGGTGCTCGGTTCCGAGGACGGCGACACTAGAGCAATTCTTATTTGCGGTGGAGGGCAGGGGATGGCCATTGCCGCCAATCGGTTTAAAGGCATACGAGCTGCAGTAGTTTCCGATGCGCATGATGCAAAGATGAGCCGTATCGATAACGATTCTAATGTTCTTAGCCTCTCGGCAGATGAGCTTGAAGAGAATGAAGAAGCAGTCTATGGCATAGTTGAGACTTGGCTTACAACAGAATTTTCCGGCTCGCCTAGACACGTCCGCCGACTGAAAGAAATTGACGAATTTTATCCAAATATGTAGGCACCAGCGGTGCAGTAGTAAGTAGCTAGTAGAAAGCATCAAGTATGAGAAGGAACAAGCGAACAATACCGGAAAGGAATAAGTTATATAATTAATTATATAACTAAGTTTGGTAGCATGCTTAAACAAATAACAGAGGGAAGAATCATCAATTATATAATTAATTATATAACTATGTTACCTCGTACTTACTACTGCTCGCGAGGTATCTCGTGAGTGTGATTTGTCCAACGATACTGGCAGATAATGCGCATACATATCGTACACAGCTCGAACGTATCGAAGAATTTGCCAAGAGAATTCAAATTGATCTTACTGATGGTGAATTTGCCCCAACTAATACCATAAATCCCGTACAAGCCTACTGGCCTGCTGGTATGGATGTGGATATCCACCTGATGTATAAAACCCCGTCCCAGCAACTGGAGCAGTTGATTCATATGGGACCAAACATGATAATTCTGCATGCTGAAGCGGAAGGTGAGCTACTGGAGATGTTTAACGATATTGGTGCAGCCGGTATTGAGACTGGCGTGGCTCTGCTCAAAGAGACACGGGTTGAAGATGCCAAACAGCTTATCGAAGCAGTTGATCATGTGCTTATTTTCAGCGGGGATTTGGGCAAGTTTGGCGGCAAAGTCGATGAATCTTTGTTTACCAAGATTAGAGATGTAAAAGAAATTAACCCTAGCGTTGAGATTGGCTGGGATGGCGGAGTGAATGCCGACAATGCCGAAATGTTAATGCGAGCTGGCGTGGATGTGCTTAACGTCGGTGGCTTTATCCAAAAGTCAGACAATCCACAAGCTGCTTATGCTATACTGGAGCGTAAGATACATCAGTAAAACTCATGGTGGGGCTGCTAAAATAATGCCAAAGAAAAAAATGACAATAATTCAGCTTGAAGCGATGGCCAACACGCTTCGAAAAGATATCATCAAAATGCTGGAAGCAGCCGGCAGTGGTCATTCGGCCGGTCCGCTGGATTTGGCGGATATATTTTCGGCACTTTATTTCGACATACTCAACATTGATCCAAAAAAACCTGATTGGGACAAACGAGATGTGCTTGTTTTGTCGGCCGGACACTTGTGCCCCGTAATGTACGCCGCCATGGCCGAGAGAGGATTTTTCCCGAAGAAGGAGCTAATGACTCTACGCAAACTCGGCAGTAGACTGCAGGGTCACCCAGAAAGAACGCTGCTACCAGGGGTTGAGACTACATCCGGCCCACTAGGCAATGGTCTTGGGCAGGCAGCAGGTATGGCTTATTCGATGCAGATGGACGGCGACCACACAAGATGGGTTTATTGCATCATGGGCGACGGTGAGCTTGACGAAGGTGTCGTTTGGGAAGCGGCTATGTTTGCTGGCAAAAATAAACTGCACAACCTGATAACGATTGTAGATAGAAATAATATTCAGATTGATGGTCTAACTGAACACGTAATGCCACTTGAGGACTTAAAAGCCAAATGGGAAGCCTTCGGTTGGCATGTGCTGGAGATTGATGGACACAATATCGAAGCCGTCATCGATGCCTGTTCTATGGGACGAGCCATCGTTGAAAAACCAACAGTCATCATCGCCCATACTATTCCTGGTAAGGGAGTTGATTTTATGGAGTACGATTTCCAGTGGCATGGCAAACCGCCAAATTCAAAGGAAGCCAAGGAAGCGCTGCATAAACTGCGAACGTTAGACGGCAAGATTCGAGGTGAACATGAGTAGCGGTATGTATCTGGTAAAAGATATCGATAACAAGGATATTGTCCAGGAGCCGATTCGTTCTGGTTTTGGGCGGGGATTGGTTGAGGCTGGTAGACAAAATGAAGCCGTAGTTGCGCTTTGTGCTGACCTGACAGGTTCAACGAAGATGGACGGATTTGCTGAGGCGTTTCCTGAGAGATTCATCCAGGCAGGGATTGCCGAGCAGAACTTGACGTTGCTTAGCGCCGGTATGGCAGCCATGGGGAAAATACCGTTCTCTTCCAGTTATGCAGCTTTTCACCCAGGCAGAAGTTTTGACCAAATACGAACCATGGTCTGCATGAACAATCACCCGGTTAAAATCATCGGGTCACACGCTGGAGTTTCTGTTGGGCCAGATGGCGGCACTCACCAAATGCTTGAAGATATCGCCATGATGCGCGTGCTACCGAATATGGTGGTTGTGGCTCCAGGCGATGCCCTGGAAGCTCAGAAGGCCACACTGGCCATAGCCGAAGACCCGCGGCCGACCTATATGCGCCTGGCGCGTGAGGCGACGCCTGTTTTTACTAGTGCTAGGACGCCTTTTAGTCTGAATCGAGCGTATGTGCTCAGTACCGGCAAAGACGTTTCGATAATCTCGACTGGTACCATGACTTTCCAAGCCCTACTGGCTGCGGAACAGCTTTACAACGAAGGCGTTGATGCTGAGGTTGTGCATGTGCCAGTTATCAAACCGCTTGACGTGACGACTATTCTAAATTCAATCAAAAGAACCGGTGCCGTATTGACAGCCGAGGAAGCTCAAATAAACGGCGGGCTGGGTGGTGCAATTGCCGAATTTGCCGCCGAACACCATCCCGTACCTATGAAGCGGATTGGTGTCCAGAATAGATTTGGTGAATCGGGCAAACCAGACGAGCTACTTAAGAAATTTGGACTAACAGCCAAACACATAGCAGCTAAAGTTCACGAACTAATGATAGAAATGGGGAGGCAGTAAAGATGAGCTTGAGTATCCGAGAGATTAGAGATAATTGCATAAGAGCTAGGCATTTGATGCAACGGGCGAAGCAACAGAATTTTGCCGTCGGCGCGTTCAATGTAGATAACCAAGATACGCTGGTGGCGATTTGTCGGGCAGCGCAAGATAAAGAGTCACCTGTTTTAGTAGAGGTTAGTCACAGCGAGGTTAAAGCGATGGGACTAGAGAACATTCGTGATATGGTGGACAACTATAAAAAAGAATATGGTATAGAGATTTACATTAATCTTGATCACTCTCCAACAGTCGAGGATGCTAAAAGAGGTGTTGATGAAGGCTTTGAGTTCATTCACATCGATATATCTCAGGCTGACCACGATGCTAGTGAGGAAGAAATTACAGCAAGAACGCTAGAGGTTGTTAAATATGCTAAGTGGACAGGAGCGTTGGTAGAGAGCGAACTACATTATTTTGCGGGTAGTTCGAATCTTCATAAAGAAGATATTGATTTTGAAGAGATAAAGAAAACCTTTTCAACGCCAGAAGGCGCCAAGGTGTTTTGTGAAGCTACGGGAATTGATACGTTTGCGGCAGCGATTGGTAATCTGCATGGTAAGTATCCAGTGCCCAAAGAACTAGAACTAGAGCTTTTACAGAGAGTTCGCGATGCGGTTGAGTGCAACATCAGCCTGCACGGCGGCTCTGGAACCCCAGGGCATTATTTTGAAGAGGCTGCCAAAATCGGTGTTTCAAAAATAAATATTAATTCTGATATGCGTATCGCGTATAGATTATCTCTCGAAGAACAGCTTAAAGAAAATCCAGATCAATTTGCCGTGATAAAACTAATGGCCGAGGTAACAAATGCTGTCCAAAAAGTAGTCGAGGAGAAGATTGATATGTTTGGCTCCGCCGGGAAAGCAGTAGCTTGAGAGGTATAAATGGAAAAAGATAAATTACGTATAATTGCCGTCGGTGCTGCAGTGCGTGACGTGTTCTTGAGTGGCACGATATTCACGCCTCATTATGAGGACGGCAACTGGCAGGAAGAGTTTAAAGTAGGCGAAAAGTACGAATTAGATAAAGTAGATTTCAGTACTGGCGGGGGAGCCACGAATGCGGCTGTGACGTTTGCGCGTCAAGGTTTGCATGCGATGTATATGGGCAAGATTGGCGATGATCCTTCGGGTAGAGCAATGATGGATGAACTACATTTAGAAGATATAGATACGTCTTTGGTGAAAAGTACAGATGACCATACCGGTTATTCAGTGATACTGCTCTCGCCAGATGGAGGTAGGACGGTGTTAACTTATCGTGGAGCGTCTAATGTGTTTCGTATAGATGATTTTGACCTAGTGAATATGGATAGCGAATGGATATATATCAGTTCGTTGTCTGGAAACATGGAAGCACTAGAAGCAATAATCAATGCTGCCGTAGAAAAGAAAATTAAGATTGCTATCAACCCGGGCAAAGGGGAACTTGTCGAAGCAGAGTGGCTGAAGTCGCTTCTGCACAAGGTAGATATTTTGAGCGTCAATAAAGAGGAGCTCCAAAAACTTGTGCAGGGTGAGACAGATGATGATTTGGTTAGGCATGCATCTGATATGTCCCCGATTACCATCATGACCGATGGACCAAACGGCGTTGTAGCAACTGACAGAAAGCAGATTATAAAAGCAGGTATGTACGAAGATGTTCCAGTCATAGACAGAACGGGCGCCGGTGACGCATTTGGCTCGGGTTTTACCGCAGCTATAGCAAGAGGTGACGATTTAGCCTCGGCAATTAAACTAGCAAGCGCCAACTCGACATCTGTAGTTAACAAAATTGGTGCCAAGACCGGAATATTGCACATCCACGAACAGCTGCACGACATGCCGATGGAAATTAAGGAATTCTAGATGAAACTGATTTCAGAACTACTGAACGCCAAAGAACCGCTTTTTGGGCTTAGCCTGAGGCAGCTCGAGAAAGCTAGCGGCAACAAAGGTATGGATATCAAACTGGGTACAGAAATACTCGATAAAGCTCATAAAACTATGATGAATCTAGGTCTAGATCCCAAAGACACAACCGGCAAGGAACTTTACAAAGCTCTTGTTGTCAAAATCAAAGAGCACGACGAGCACTTGGCAAAACAAATGGGCGGCAGTGCTGACGAGAATCCAACAACTCTCATTCCTAAAATCAAGGCAACGGTTGACGAAATAGACGTGCCTAAACAATGCTGGGTGCTTAGAAAGCCTGTAGCCAAAGAGTTCCTGCGCAAAACCCCACCCAAAAATATTATGAAGAAATTAGGCTACCGTTCAGTCGACAGTATGCTGAAAAAAGAAAACCTGTTCGAGATTTACGGAGCGCTTCGGTTTGCAGAAGATAGCGAATGGCTAAACAAATTTAATGAAAATTACGAGTCGCTAACACCCTCTGATTTCGAAACCCGTGATATAGAGATTGTTATGATGCCCCATGAGCGTTGGGCAGATATTTCGGAGTCATTTATCCAGAAAAAGAAGCACAACATCACTCACCTAAAAGAACTTGGTGTGATTTTGATGCTGCCGGTGAAGACTGACCATCTCCCGGGTATGTCGATTTGGGTGGGGTCACTGCTTTTTCACTATATCAACGAGATTAGACTCTACAGCGCATTCTTCAAGCTAAAGCAAGTACAACCAGATTTTGGAAAAGTATTCGTCAACACACTTCTGGCTGACCCTGACATGGGACCGATAATGTCTGGGCAGAATATCCATTGGCGAGTTATTCAACGCTATTTTGGGAAGCTTGAAAAAGAGTATCACCCAGAGGTTTTCGAACCGCATGTGCAACCAGAGGATTTGCACTGGCGCCGGGCGGAAGAATCACTACGTCTTATCGATCCTGAACTTGAGTTCTGGAAAGATCTTGACTACGTTGGATTGATGTTTGACGACCGGCCAGTGACGTTCAACATGATGGATGTGGCCGCGAGCTACACTAACGAAACACCGTATGAAAAACGGGAAATATATCATTTTCGTGAAGCTCTATGGAACGAAGTGTTTGTAAGGTATATGGGCGAAGGTGTGCTGGAGCAACAAGTCTTAAACCAACTGGACAATGACATGATAAAACCGGAGAATCTATAAGTATGTTAGAACTTTCTCGCCATTTTGCACCCCGGTACCTTGTTGTAGCGGTCGCAGGAGTATTTTCCTCGTTCATCGTATCCTATCGATACGCTTCTTTCGGAGAAATCCTCGTGCACCTCACTAAAACCAAACTCCTGAAATACGAAATCGTGAGAAAGTTCTAATGTATCAAATATGTGTATCTGGCGCCGCCAAAGGCAAGAGCGTCGAACAAGGCAAAGAATTAGCGCATTTAGCTGGCAAAGCCATTGCCAAAAGTGGCCATGTGCTTATGACTGGCGCAACCTCAGGGCTGCCCGACCATGCGGCGCATGGTGCTAAAAAAGCCGGTGGTAAATCTGTAGGACTTTCACCAGCCGCCAGTAAGATTGAGCATGTAAAGAAGTACAGACTGCCTACGGGTTGTTACGACACGATACTCTACACCGGTCTTCACTACATTGGGCGCGACAGTCTGCTCATCGCCTCTAGTGATGCAGTTGTTTCTATTGGTGGAAGAATAGGTACACTTCACGAGTTCACCATCGCCATGGAAATGAAGAAGCCAATTGGCTTTTTACAGGGTGCAGGCGGAGTTAGTACAGAAATTCGTGATATTTTGAAGGCTTCTGGTAAAGAAGACGACGAAAACGTGGTGTTTGACGACGATGCCGCAAGCCTAGTGAAAAAACTGACGGATATTCTAGATAGCAAGAATGGCGACGACAAGAGCCTGTATGACGAGGCGGAAGTTTGTGGATTCTGCGATAAGCTAAAGTAACAGCTTCCAAAACTGTAGCTGACATGATTTTTGATTTTGATCTACAATAGATAGATTATGGCAAATTTTGAACTTCGCAGTGATTTTAAACCGACTGGCGACCAGCCGAAAGCTATCGAGTCGCTTCTCGATGGCCTAGATGCAGGCGAGAGAGAACAAACTCTACTCGGTGTCACTGGCTCGGGTAAAACTTTCACTATGGCAAATATCATTGCCAAGAAGAAAAAGCCAACGCTCATCCTTAGCCATAACAAAACCCTAGCGGCTCAGCTTTACGGCGAATTCAAACAGTTCTTTCCGAATAATGCGGTGCACTATTTCGTCAGCTATTTTGACTACTACCAGCCAGAAGCCTATATGGCCAGAAGCGACACTTACATCGAGAAAGATTCGAAGATTAACGAAGAGATCGACAGATTGCGACACGCAGCCACGAGCTCGCTTCTGTCGCGGGAGGATGTAATCATCGTTGCCAGTGTCAGCTGTATCTATGGTATTGGCTCGGTCTCGAGCTACGGGGATATGGCGATTGCGCTAACGAAAGGTGAGCGGCGCAAGCAAGACAAATTCATTCGACATCTTACAGACTTACAGTACACACGCAACGACATCGACTTTCACCGTGGAACCTTCAGAGTTCGTGGCGATGTGGTTGACGTATTTCCAGTCGGCGAAGAAATAGCCTATAGATTCGAGTTCTTCGGAGATACTCTGGAGAAGATCATCAAACTCGACCCACTCACAGGGGAGATTTTAGCCACACCAGAGATGTTGACGGTTTATCCTGGTTCTCACTACGTGACTCCTAAACAAAAACTCGACAAGGCCATCGATAAAATTCGTACCGAACTAGAAGCTAGAGCTAAATACTTTAAGGTGAATGATAAGCTACTGGAACTGCAACGGATAGAGCAGAGAACCAACTTTGATTTAGAGATGTTAGAGGAAACAGGCTTTGTAAAAGGTATCGAAAACTATTCTCGTTATCTGACTGACCGTGAAGAAGGTGAACAGCCAGCAACTCTACTCGATTACTTCCCAGATGATTTCCTGATGTTTATCGACGAAAGCCATATGACAATTCCGCAGCTAAGGGGGATGTATAACGGAGACAGAGCCAGAAAAGAAGTGCTAGTAGAGCATGGTTTTAGGCTGCCGAGTGCACTCGACAACCGACCGCTAAACTTCACAGAGTTTGAAAAGCACATAAACAAAGTTATCTATGTTTCAGCTACGCCTGCCGAGTACGAACTCAGCCGTAGTCCTGAGCCAGTTCAGCAGGTAATACGCCCAACGGGACTTTTGGATCCGCCGATTGAAGTTCGATCAACGAAAAATCAGGTTGATGATTTGATTGCCGAGATTAAAGACACCGTCGATAAACGTCAACGGGTGCTAGTGACTACACTAACCAAACGAATGTCCGAGGATTTGACGGATTACCTCAAGGATTTAGGCGTCAAGGTGCAGTATTTACACTCCGATGTCGACACTTTGGAGCGAAGCGATATCCTACGAGACCTGCGCATGGGGGTTTATGATGTTTTGGTTGGGATTAATCTTCTGCGCGAGGGATTGGACTTGCCAGAGGTAAGCTTGGTAGCAATACTTGACGCTGACAAGGAAGGCTTCCTTCGAAGTGAGCAAGCGTTGACTCAGACGGTTGGGCGTGCTGCTCGGCATGAATCAGGACACGTCATCATGTACGCCGACACGATTACTGGTTCCATGCAACGAACTATTGATGAAACTAATCGGCGTCGTGATATTCAGCAGGCGCATAACAAAAAGCACAAAATCACCCCTCGTGGTATCGACAAGGCTGTCGGCGACCGGATGCGTAAGGGCGACCCAGAAGCCGAAAAGAAGCGCCTCAACATCAACGCCATTCCAAAAGACGAATACAAACGACTTATCGAAGACCTCAGTGCTCAGATGGATTTAGCCGCCAGGAACTTGCAGTTTGAGGAGGCGGCGGAGCTGCGTGATACAATTGCCGAAATTGAAGCCAAGCTCTCCTGAGCTTTTTTCAGGGCGAATCGTCAGGACTCTGTCAAGTAGCAAAGCTACTTGCTCCAGCCCTTCTTCGTCAGGTTTTCAGTTGCTCGCTTCATGTACTCCTACACTTTGCTGCGCTACTCAATCCTTCCTCGCGCTTCATTTCTGAAAAAAAGCTCAGACTGGAGGTTAAGCTAAAGGTACTATTGTTAGTGTCGACAGGCTCTTCTATAATTAAGCGGATGAAAAAAGTAACCCTTGACGAGATTAAGAAGCTCGCTAGCCTCTCACGTATCAAACTAGATGAAACGGAGGCAGAGAGTTTGCGCGCCGAACTTGAGAAAATTCTCGGCTATGTTGACCAGCTTTCAGATGTCGATACCGAGGGAATCGAGCCGACTAGTCAGGTTACAGGGTTGGTGAATCAAATGCGACCAGACGAGGAAGAGGACTATGGTACATCGCGTGAGGATTTACTAAAAAATACGCCCGACCAACAAGATGGCTACATTAAAGTTAGGAAAGTTTTGTGATGAAAAACTTTCAATTAACATTTTCCATTTTTCATTTGGCATTGCGGGATGGGAGAGCTACGCAGTGAAGAACGACTGGAGACCTATTAGCGAACTGGCTGAAGAAGTGAACTCTGGGGAAGTTACCGCCACTGAACTTGTGAAAAAGAGCCTGGAGGCGATTGAGGAGTCGGAAGAATACGGTGCCTTGCTACTTGTAGCTAAAGAACAAGCGCAGAAGAGAGCTGAAGATATCGATGAGCGGGTAAAAAAAGGCGAGAAGATTGGTCGTTTGGCGGGTGTGCCGTTTATTGCCAAAGATAATTATCTAACCAAGGGAGTTGAGACCACCGCAGCCAGCAACATACTGAAAGATTTTATTCCACCGTATCAATCGACTGCTGTGTCTAAACTTGAAGCCGAGGGTGCGATAATGGTCGCCAAGGCTAATCTAGATTCGTTCGCCCACGGCTCGAGTACTGAAAACAGTGATTTTGGAGCAACGAAGAACCCCCACGACAAAACTCGAGTGCCTGGCGGTTCGTCTGGTGGTTCGGCTGCTGCAGTCGCCCTAGGCTTGGTACCGTTTGCGCTGGGCACAGACACCGGTGGCTCAGTGCGCTTGCCTGCCAGCTACACAGGAACTGTCGGTGTTAAACCAACATATGGGTTAATATCACGTTTTGGAGTCATAGCCATGGCCAGCTCAACAGATGTAATCGGGCCGATAACTAATACCGTGGCTGACAGTGCGCTAGTGATTGACGTTATGGCCGGTCGTGACTCTCGCGATAGTACAACGATTGAACGCAGTGAAGATGATTACTCTAAGCTTGGCGTGGAACTCAAAGGACTGAAGATTGGCGTAGTTAAAGAACACTTCGGTGAAGGCGTGGAAAAAGGCGTCAAATCATCTGTAAACGAAGCTATAGCAAAGCTTGAAAAAGCTGGTGCCGAGATTAAGGAAGTTAGTATTCCGTCGCTCGATTTGGCGCTGGCTTGCTACTACATCGTCATGCCGGCAGAAGTTAGTTCAAACCTTAGTCGCTATGACGGTGTTCGCTTTGGCTATAGTCACCCAGACGCCAAAGACGTAGGTGAAGTTTATGACCTCACGCGTTCAAAGGGCTTTAACTCTGAGAACAAGCGCCGAATTATGATTGGAACTTACGTCCTGTCTAGCGGCTACTACGATGCTTACTACAAAAAGGCGCAGACGGTCAGGACACTACTGATACAGGAATTCGAAAAAGCCTTCAAAGATGTGGATGTCATGGTTGGGCCAACTGCACCTAGCGTGGCTTTCAAACTTGGCGAGAACACCGAGGATCCTTTGCAGATGTATCTGAGCGACGTTATGACAGTCGGCATGAACTTAGTCGGCAACACTGCAGTTAGCGTACCGGTAGCTTCGTCCGAAGGCTTGCCTGTTGGTTTGCAGGTAATAGCGCCACAAAAGGCTGACAAACTGGCTCTTTCGGTGGCTCAGGAAATTGAGGAGGCACAAAATGCTTGAGATATTTGCAGTACTGGCAGGGTTGATTTTACTCGTTTTGCTGATGAGATTTGTTTCCAAGCAGTCGCATGGCTTAGATAGAAAATATTATTCGAGTCATTGGAACAAGATTGAAGAAACTTTCGGCCATGGTGATAGCGGTATGCGTATCGCAGTTATTGACGCCGATAAGCTTGTCGATCACGCCTTGAAACAAACCAACGTTCCTGGCGACACCATGGGCGAGCGGATGAAAAGCGCCAACTATCTAACGAACATAAACAACTTGTGGACGGCACACAAACTTCGAAATAAATTAGTTCATGAAGCCGATATGAAGCCGAAGAAATCGGACATGAAATTCGCGATTATTACTTATAGAAAAGTGCTTAAAGAAATGGGCGCGCTATGAGTTTAGACTACAGACGACAGACGATAGATACTAGAATTTGGGAGCACTCATGTTAAAAAAAGACGTGATAGACCAGTATCAGCCGACGATTGGTATTGAATGTCATGTTCAGCTTAAAACCAAGACGAAGCTTTTTAGTGCTGTCGATAATGACGCAATTGGCAAGGAGCCCAACACCGTAGTTTCGCCAATCTGTTTTGGTTTACCAGGGGTGTTGCCGGTACTGAATGAAGCAGTAGTTGAGCTGGCGATAAAAGCTGGGCATGCTTTGAACGCTAAAGTAGCGAACTTCTCAAAATTTGACCGCAAGCATTATTTCTATCCCGACTTACCGAAGGGTTACCAGATAACCCAGTTTGACCAGCCGATAGTCGGCAAAGGTGAAGTTGAGGTTCCGCTCGACGGTGAAATTATAAAAGTCGGTATTACCAGGGCGCACCTGGAAGAGGACGCTGGAAAGTCTACTCACCCAGCCGGTGCTGATTATTCTTTGGTAGATTTAAACCGTGCCGGAACACCGCTTCTGGAAATCGTTTCTGAGCCAGATATTCACTCTGCCAAGGCTGCTCGAGCCTACGCCCAGGAACTTTATTATCTGATGAAATACGCCGATGTTAGCTATGTGAATCTTTTCCATGGAAACATGCGTTTTGACGTAAACGTTTCGGTGGCGAAGAAAGGTTCCAAAGAGCTGGGCAACAGGGCCGAGGTCAAGAATATAAACTCTTTCAAGGCAGTCGAAAAAGCGGCAGAATACGAGATAAAACGACAGATTGAACTTCTGGAGAAAGGTGAGGAGATTGTTCAAGAAACTCGCGGCTGGGACGATTCCAAGCAAAAAACTCTTTCCCAGCGCGGCAAAGAGGATGCGCACGATTATCGCTACTTCCCAGAGCCAGATTTACCGCCGATAGTTATAACAGACGACGAAATAGAAAAAGTTCGCAGCAATATGCCGTTAATGCCTAATGAGTGGCGTAAGGAGTTAACTGCTGTTGGATTAGATAAGCCTGTAATCGAAGAGGTGCTTGCGTTTGACGCCGAAGATGAGCGAGTTTCGTACCTGGGAGTGTTCGAGATATTGAGAGATGATAAAGAATTGGCTAAAAAATATGCTAATTGGGTGGTGAATATTTTCGGACCATTGCAAAGAGAGAAAGGCATGATAATTACTGACAATGCACGAATACTACACACTGTTAAGTCAGTCTATGATCTCGTAATGGCTGACAAATTGAACTCAACCAATGCAAAGCAGCTACTACGAGAACTTGTTATGCTGAAACATTCACCAAGCGACGTTGAAGGTTATGCAAGTCAGAAAGGCTTAATACAAGTGTCTGATGCTGGAGAAATTGAAAAGATTGTCGCTCAGGTGCTCAAAGAAAATGAAAAAGCCGCCAACGATGTAAAAAATGGCGAAATGAAAGCCATTGGGTTTTTGGTTGGGCAAGTGATGAAGAATTCAAAGGGCAAGGCTAATCCACAAATGGCACAAGAACTGATTAAAAAACAATTAGGAGTATAGATGGCTAAAAAGGTTACCAAAGCAGTTATAGCAGCAGCCGGTATGGGCACACGGTTCCTGCCGCAAACGAAGGCTATGCCCAAAGAAATGCTACCAATAATTGACAAGCCGATTATTCAAAAAATTGTCGAGGACGCTGTTTCGGCAGGCGTGAAAGATGTAATCATCGTCACTAGCTCAAAAAAACGGGCTATCGAAGATCATTTCGATAGAGATCCAGGGCTAGTCGAAAAGTTAAAAGCTAGCGGGAAAGATGAAGCAGCCGCAAAAGTCAGCAAAATCGCCCACATGGCAAACTTTGTATACATTCGGCAGAAGGGCGAACACATTGGGAATGCCGTACCCCTAGTGAACGCGGCACATCTTTTAAATGACGAACCATTCTTTTACTTTTATGCGGATGATTATTTCGAAGGTAAAGAGACAGCAGCCAAGCAAATGCTGCGCGCTTATCAAAAAACCAACAAGACAGTGCTGCCTTTGATCGAAATCGACAAGCAGAAATCAGCCAGTTATGGGATTGTGGCAACCTCGAGTCCTGAAGGGGCGACAGTCCTGGACGTTGAGAGTATTGTTGAAAAACCCCTACCAAAGGATGCACCATCAAACTTAGCTTCTGTGCACGGGTACTTGTTTGATCCTGAGGTCTTGCCGCTGCTGAGCAAGATTCCGCTCAGCGGTAGAGGCGAACTTGAGATACAATGGGCGATTGACGAGCTGGCAAAAGCCGGCAAAGTGTCTGGTGTGAAGATTGATGGTCACTGGCGAGACGCCGGCAATAAGGAGGGCTATATTTACGCAATCATTGAGAGTGCACTAGCCGACCCAAACCTGAAAAAGCCAGTCCGAGAATATCTCGAGAAGAGAATTTGCAAACACAGTAAAAATACTGTACAAAAGTAAACTTTTATGGTAGAGTAGTGAACATGAATATAGATTCGTACGACATATTGGTAATAATCTTGAGCATAACACTTGCCGTTTTCTTGGTACTGGCTATTATACTGACCACGTATCTCATAAAAGCCGCAAAAGATGTGCGTGATATCACAAAAAAGGCTGGCAGCGTAGTCAACAGTATTGAGTCCGTCAGCAAGGCCGCTACGAACAGTGGTCCGGGATCGTTCGTTGCGGGCATCATTACATCGGTTATCGAAAAATCAATGAAGGGTGGGGAGAAAGAGGAAGAAGATGAATAAGGGTTCACTGAAATGGGGTCTAATTGGTCTTGGAATTGGCGTCGCATCTGGCATAGTTGCAGGAATGTTGCTTGCCCCCAAGAGTGGTAAAGAAACACGTGATGAAATGAAGAGCAAAGCCATGAGCGCTAAAGATAGTGCTGCTGCTAAATTGCGTAAGGACGGAAAAGAAGCTAAGAAAGTCGTAAAAAAGACTGTGAAGAAAGCTTCGAAGAGTTCTAAGAAGAAGTAATCGTTAGAATTAGCCAGATTACAGAGTCGCCTCTCGGGCGGCTCTTTTCGTGTGCTATAATTACAGCAAATAAGAAGTGGTGAAATGGCAAAGAAAACAGAGGTGGCAAAACAATCTGGTAGTTCTAAGACTGACTCAAAGTCTTTGAAGCCTTCGGATTATGTGCATCTGCATAACCACACGCACTACAGCTTGCTCGATGGCCTGACTAAAGTACCGAAGTTAGTAGCAAAAGTTAAGGATCTGGGTATGAAAGCGGTGGCGATTACCGACCACGGCACGCTTTCTGGTGCCATCGAATTTTATAAAGCCGCGAATGACGAAGGCATAAAGCCGATTATTGGCATCGAGCAATACGTGGCGGCGCGCAGTCACACCGATAAAGATCCGCAAAAGGACAAAAATAACTTCCACCTGATTATTCTGGCCATGAACAACAAGGGCTACGAGAACTTGATGAAGCTTTCAAGTATCGCTAATCTGGATGGTTTTTATTACAAACCGAGGATAGATCATGAACTTTTAGAGAAATATAATGAAGGGCTGATTGTTCTCTCGGGCTGTATTGGCGGCGAGGTCGGTGATTCGCTTCGTCGAGAGCAATACGACGAAGCGCTGTCCACAGCAAAATGGTACAAGAAAGTATTTGGCGATAGGTATTATATCGAGATACAGGACAGTGAATGGTCGGAGCAGGTTAAGGTTAATAAACTACTGTTTAAACTAGCCAAAGAACTCAAGATAAAACCGGTAGTTACTAGTGATGCGCACTATCTAAACCATGAAGACCAGGAGGCACATGAGGTGCTGCTCTGCGTGCAAACAGGCGCGTTCATGGAGGACGAAAATCGCATGAGTCTTCTCGAACATGATTTGCACGTTTGCGACCCTAAGGATGTTATAAAGCGCTGGAAGAAACACCCAGAGGTGATTAGAAACACAAAAGAGATTGCCGACAGGTGTGATATTGAAATTGAGCTTGGCAAGATACTGATTCCAAAATTCGACGTACCGAAGAAGGAGACTGAGCGGAGTTATCTTCATAGGCTTACTTATCAAGGCTTGGCTTGGCGCTATGGTGGAGTTAGCGAAGAAGAGTCAAAGAAGCTGAGCCAGGAAGAGGCTAAGAAGACCCTGTCAAAAGAAATGCTGGAGCGCTCGGAGTACGAGCTCGACACGATAGGCAAAATGGGCTTTGATGGTTACTTTCTGATTGTTTCAGACTTTATTAATTGGGGGAAAGACAGGGGAATTGTTTTTGGTCCAGGGCGAGGCTCTGCGGCTGGTTCGGTAGTGTCATATGCACTTAAGATTACCGAGCTCGATCCGATAAAGTACGACTTAATGTTTGAGCGATTTTTGAATCCAGATCGAATAAGCATGCCTGATATCGACATCGACATCCAGGACACCCGTCGTGACGAGGTGATCCAGTACACTGTAGAAAAGTACGGACAAGACAAAGTCGCTAACATCGTTACCTTTGGCACGATGGCTGGAAGAGCGGCGATTCGTGACGTGGCTAGGGTTCTTGAGATGCCCTATGCGGACGCGGATAGATTGGCTAAGCTTGTGCCACCACCAATTCAAGGTAGACACGTGCCACTCGAAGTCTCGATTAAAAAAGATCCAGATTTCAAGGCCGAGTATGAATCTAGCGCCGAAGCTAAAAAAGTTGTTGATTTAGCAATAAAAGTTGAGGGAACGATTCGTTCTCACGGTGTTCACGCGGCTGGAGTGGTTATCGCTCCAGATGACATCGTGAAGTTTACACCGCTGGAAATGTCACAGAAGGGCTCGGTTACTACCCAATACTCCATGGGGCCAATTGAAGATCTAGGACTGCTAAAAATGGATTTCTTGGGACTAAGTAACCTGTCGATAATCAAAAACGCCCTTAGGATAATCCGGAAAGTTAAGGGTGAGGAAATAGAGCTCACCGAAATTCCACTTAACGACCAGCCGACATTTGATTTGCTTGGCCGTGGTGATACGACAGGGGTTTTCCAGTTTGAATCGAGCGGCATGAAACGCTATTTGCGTGAGTTGAAGCCAGATTTTTTCGAGGACATCATCGCCATGGGTGCGCTTTATCGCCCAGGGCCACTTACAGCAGGACTGACCGATAAATATATTGCCAGGAAGAATGGTCTAGAAGCTGTCACCTACGAGCACGAGAGACTACGTGACGCACTGGAGTCAACGTACGGTGTGTTGGTTTACCAGGAACAGGTTATGCGTATTGCTCAAGACTTATGTGGTTTCACTGGCGGCCAAGCCGATACACTGCGTAAAGCCATCGGTAAAAAGAAGCGCGATGTCATGGCCAAGCTCAAAAAAGATTTCATTGAAGGGGCGATTAAGACGTCTAATGCCGACAAGCAATTCGTTGAGGATTTATGGAAACAACTCGAGGGTTTTGCTGACTATGCTTTCAACAAATCTCACTCGGCTTGTTATGGGATGATTTCGTACTGGACGGCTTATTTGAAGGCTCATCATCCAGAAGCATTTATGGCGGCTCTAATGACCAGCAATTATGGCGACACCGACAAGCTGGCCATAGATATAGCAGAATGTCGCAAAATGGGTATCGACGTTCTAGCACCAGATGTTAATGAATCATTCCTGGAGTTTGCCGTGGTGCCAGGGACCAAACAAATTCGATTTGGTATGGCTGCTATAAAGAACGTCGGCAAAGGCGCAGTTGAGGAAATGATTCGGGCTCGCGAAGACGGCGACAAATTCAGTTCTATCGAGGATTTTGCGACAAGGGTGAGTACACGGTCGGTCAACCGAAAAACCTGGGACAGTCTGGCTCGGGCAGGCGCTTTCGACAGTTTTCACCCGAGAGACCACATACTTCACAACATGGATAAGATACTGGCCTTTGGTTCAAAGATTCAAAAAGATGTTAACAGTGGCCAGGCAGACCTGTTCGGCGGGAGTTTGCAGGAAATGAGCCGGCTAGAGATGGAAAAGCCGCCATCATTAACGCCGGAGCGTGAACAATTGCTCTGGGAAAGAGAACTGCTTGGACTTTACCTGTCGAATCATCCATTAGAGCCGTACAGGGTTTACCTCGACGAGAAAGTCGCACCGATTGCAAAACTTACAGTAGAAATGGATGGCGCTCAGGTGGAAGTTGGCGGCTTAGTAACCACTGTCCGCGAAATCGTTACTAAAAAAGGCCAGAAGATGGCATTTGTCGGCATCGAAGATTTTGCCGGCGAGCTAGAACTAATTGTTTTCCCTGGAGTCTACGGCGAAAAAGCTGATTTATTCGTTCCAGACACGGTTATCAAAGTGTCTGGCAAGCTGAACTCTAAAGATAGAGAAGGCAAAGACACCGGTGAACTCAAGATGCTTCTGGACGACGCCTCGATACTTAGCGAGGAAGATGTGAAAGCTTTCACATCCACTGGCAAGTCGGTAAAGCTTCCCCGCAAGAAAACTAAACGCGTCCCACAAGGCTACTCGAGGCCACTTGGCAGTCGAGCAGAACGAGTGTTTATTCGCATAGAAGACTCGGAAGATACCCAGCAGCTGTTCAAGCTCAAGCAGACCTTAAATAAACATCCAGGAGACAGCGAGGCTATTCTTGTTCTCGGCGAGAATAAAAACGCTCTTAAACTACCCTTTAAAGTAGATATTTCAAATGGACTTGCGACTGAGCTTAGGGAGTTTCTTAGCGACGAAGCGGTAGTTATCAAGTAAGGTTTATCAGCACAAAATAGGCGATTAGAGATACGAGGGTAAGTTCGACCAGTATCGATACGTGAAAGGTCTTCTTCGCGACGCTGTAGATGATGTTGGCGGCTAAATAGGTTGCAATAATTGCACCGATAACAACCGGGGAGTTTGCACTATCTGATTGAGCAACCAAATAGATGACTATCATAAGAGGGAGTATCGCGAGGATTGGCAGTAAATAACTTCTACGCATCAGAGTATTGTCCCGTATGAGGCACTTAGTAACAGCCAGAGGGCGGCGAAGATTACGCTAGATTCTAGTAGCGGGTGGGCGACTATCAGGTGTTCACCCCGAGCAACTACGGCATTTATGAAAGCTATATGTCTGTACAGATAGGCAAAAGTCAGGAGTCCTAGAATCATAACCGTCGTGTACATAGCCCAGCTGGCGTCACCTCTTATCAGTGCATCGAAGTTGGTAACTTGTTTTTGGGTTTGAGGCAGGTATGTTAGTGGGTCTACAACGCCAGTATCTTCTTTTGCAGGAGTGGTTTCTGGAGCCGTTTCAACGACTAACTCTTTGGGTGCTGTGGCCTGTGCAACCTCAGTTGCTGGCGGCGGAGCTGTTTGTACAGGTGCTGCTATTGGATTAGTACTAACGACAGGGTCGCCGTACATTGCAACCACGACAGTGTTCTCGCCCCCCTGATAGTTAGCACCACTGGCTATCCCAAAGCCAACTTCTTCGTAAGCTGGCAGCAAAATATTGTCTCGGTGGCCTTGGCTAGCCATCCAACCATTTAAGACACCGGCACTAGTGTCAAAGCCGTAGGCTAAGTTTTCCCCAGCGACAAGGTAGGCATAGCCGGCTTGGTCGAAGAAGTACCAAGGTGTTGTACCGTCAGGCGCTATGTGAGCCCAGTAGTCATTTGCAATCATGTGATTGGCTTTGTTCTGCGCTGCAATCGTGAGTTTGGAGTTAGAAGTAAAAGCCGGCAGACCATTGGCTACTCGGTTATCGTTCGTCAAAGTAAATAAATCGGTCTGGTTGATGTTTGTGGCATAGCCCAGCACACCACCTTCGTTGCTAGCCCGCAGCTGCACGCCATAAATCAGCTGCACCGCAATGATGAGCATTAACGACAAAGCTAGACCGTGTCTTCTGATGATGTGAGGTCTGTATTTGTTTTGTTTGGTGGCAATCAGTAGATTTTTGACAAACTGCATCCATATATAGTTTACCACTAGCGTTAACACATAAAAAGACCCTCGGTGCTTATGTCGAGGGTCTAGTGGGTTGAGTTTGTTTTAGTGTTTGTTATTTTTTGTTTTGATTGGGCATCAGGATAATGGTCACTCCGACAATGGCAGCCAGGCCGATAATCCACCAATAGGCAGGGGTCGAAGAGGTTTCGGCAGGTTGGTCGGGCACGTCTTGGGTGACTGTTGGTGTGTAGGTGACATCTAGGTTTCCGTTGTTGGTCAGCGGAACGTTGGTAGGTGTTATGTCTGAAAGTTCAAATGTAGCGTTTTGGGCATATCCGTCCCACGCAGCCAAGGTAGCTTCGGACAGACCTGGAGCCTCGGCAACGTATTTTTCGATTAAGTCCTTGGTTACTTCGAAGTTTTCGTTGACGTCTAGTAGTCTCGGGCCCATTTCCTGAACAATATTAGTCTCAATGAAGATAACCTGTGCTTCGGTAAGTTCTATGGTGTCGTTGGCTTGGTCATAAAGTGTTATCGAGCGTCTGGCAAGTATTGACATGTTGTTACTGGGCTGGACGATGTACTGGTAGCTGTCGGGAACTACCGCCATTTCGGTATCTCCAGTAGTATCGATGATTATGGTCTCTTCTTCGCTGACCACAGCAGGGGTGGCATCCTCGCCTTCGTGTGCGTAGACATATGTCTGGTTAGCCACGAATAGGCCTGTCATTACGACAATCGAAATGATTAATGTTTTTATGAGTATCCAGCCTTGGGCTTGGATGTTCTGCTTTCGCATAACCCTCCTTAAATCTGCCCACCGTTACTGTTGAATGCCATCAGTATAACGACTAGGTTTTTCAGTGGCAATCTAAAGTCGGTTTAGGGTTGTGTATAAAACGATTCCTGCACTGACGCTGACATTGAAAGATTCTTTTTTACCTTTCATTGGTATCTCCACGATTTGCTCGCAGAGCCCTAAAACGCCCGGCTCAAGTCCATCCACTTCGTTACCAAACACTATTCCAACGTTACCGCTAGGTTCAAACTCGTCAAGGCCTATGCTTCCACTCGCCTGCTCAACAGCTACCAGAGAAAACCTTAGCGATCTAGCATGCTCTACCAATGTTTTAAACGTGTCAAAGTGGAGCACCTGAATATTTCGTTCGGCGCCAAGCGCTGTCTTGGTGATTTGTTTGGTGGCACGTCTAGAGATATGAGGTAGGCGTCGGTCGTTTTTCAAAGCTGGGTAAGGCGTGTAGCCACTGACCCAAAGCTCCTTTATTCCTAGACCATCACAGGTTCGTAGTACTGAACCAACGTTATGCAGTGAGCGGATATTGTGTAGAATGGGAACAATCTTATTCATATCGAAGGTAATTATGGCAGATGAGTTTAAAACATACGAGGCGGCAGTAGAGTGGCTTTACTACGAACTACCACGAACTTCCAAGGAAATTTTCAAAGGTGAGGTGGGTCTGGAAAAGATGCGTCGTATCTTGGAGTTTTTCGGTAATCCTCAAGACGATTACCCTTCAGTTCATATAGCTGGGACTTCGGGCAAGGGGACTACTGCAAAATTGACCTCCGACATGCTGTTGCTGAGTGGTAAAAGTGTCGGAACGATTATGTCGCCACATGTTTACGACCTTAGAGAACGCTTTTTGGTTGATGGTGAGTTTGTCGAGAAAAGCGAGGTAAAAGAAGCCCTAGGGGAACTTCGAGCTGGATTTATTGGGCTGGCCAAGGACGAGGTTTATCCTACATATTTCGAAGCAACCCTACTTTTGGCGTACTTGGTGTTCAAAAATCACCAAATCGATTATTTGGTAGTCGAGACTGGACTTGGAGGGCTACTTGACGGGACAAACCTAATAAGTCGCAAAGATAAAGTAGCCGTGATTACTAAAATCGGTCTAGACCATACTGAAATTCTTGGTGACACACTTGAAAAGATAGCCCAGCAAAAAGCTGGCATTATCACTGAGAGTATTGATGTCCTTGTCCTCAGCCAAGAAAGAGTAGTTAACGCTGTCTTCAAGCGTATAGCCCGACAAAAACAGGCCTCTTTAGAACTGGTGCAACCGAGGGCACTGTCGCTAGAAAACACTAGCCTTGTTGGGGAGCATCAGGCAGGTAACATTACTCTAGCCACAAAAACAGTCGAAAATTTGGCTGAACGCGATCATTGGGAGTTTAGTCAGCAAGCTCAGGTAAAAGCAATCGCTGGATTCTCACTACCTGGGCGCTTTGAAACGAGAGAACACTTTGGAAAAACGATTATCCTGGATGGTGCTCATAATAGTCAAAAGCTAGAGGCTTTGGTGTCTACGATTAAACAACAATATCCAGGGAAAGAGTTCTCGGTGATTTTCGGAAGTGCAAAGAATAGAGACTGGAGAGAATTGTTAGAAATACTGCACCCAATAGCGAGTGAATTTATTTTCACAACCTATTCTGCACGAAAGAGCGATATGAAGCGAGCAGCTCAAGATTTCAGTGATATAGAGATTGAGAGTCTACCCACTACAGTCATTAACGACTCAAAAGCTGTGTTTGACTACATCAACGATTCTGAATCTGAGTTTTGGCTGGTCACAGGTTCGTTCTATGTAGTCAGTGAAATTGGTCAACTCCTTTCATAATGCTCACGCTTTGTTTAGAATGATTAACTAGATGAACCAAGATCAACAAGCGCGCCAAGACGAAGAGTTGTCAGCCCAGAACAGAGCTCGAATATTAGGGGCACGGTATCAAGATGCCCGCATGATTATCGATTTGCCACTAGTGAAAGATGTTTTGACCTTGCAGGAAATGTACAAGAGTAGTGTTGTGCCGATTCGGCAGACAAAAGGACATCTGGAATTTGCAATTACCATTGCCACGCCACAACAGGTTATAACCCAGCTCCGCGACAGATTCTCTGATTACAATGTGACTTTCATGCTCATTTCAAACACCGGGTTCAAGGATTTTATGCTTCGTTTTGACCCGCTACCAGAGGTGCATTATGATGATATCCAGATAAGTACCGAAGGTGCTAGCGATACCCTAGCTCAGGTATCAAAGACACTAGAAACGGTCAGTTCGGACGACATTTTAGATTATTTGATAACTCAGGCAGATGAGTTGAACGCATCGGATATTCATCTTGAAACCGAAGAAGATTATGTCAGAATGCGTTTTCGCGTAGACGGCGCCTTGCACAACATTGCCAAACTCTCGAAGGCCAAATACAAACAACTCCAGTCTTCGATTGCGATAAAAGCTAACATCTCAACGACTGCACCAGATGCACAGACTGGACACATGGTTCACAAGTTGGTTGACGAGAATGGTAAGGCCACCAAAACAATCAACATGCGTATTGAGACCGCTCCAACTTTGCACGGCCAAGATGCAGTGATAAGGCTCTTTAATGTCGACCGAAACCTGATTAATCTTGAAAGACTCGGTCTAAACGACAGACAACTCAAGAACATTAAAGACCTGATTGCACATCCGCACGGCATGGTGCTGGTAGTTGGTCCTACGGGTTCGGGAAAGACGACCACTATGTATTCGATTCTAGATGAGCTGAACGACACCACTAGGAAGATAATCACCTTGGAAGATCCGGTTGAGTATGGTTTTGAAGGCATGAGTCAAATCCCAGTAGATACTCGGAAGGGCAAATCTTTCGACAAGGTCTTTCGAGCAGTGCTTCGCCAAGACCCAGATGTCCTTATGGTTGGCGAGATTCGTGATGTCGATACTGCTAAAACAGCACTCCAGGCTGCGCTAACAGGGCACTTAGTCCTTTCGACGTTTCATGCAGCCGATGCTGCATCGGCACTGAGCAGGATGCTCGACAGCATTGGTGATAACCCGCTATTTTCTTCGGCTATTAGGCTAGTTATCTCCCAGCGGTTAGTCCGAAGGCTAGATGACACACTGAAGCAAGAATATCAGCCAGACGAAGAAATGAAACAACAAATAGCGAAAGTTATTCAGTCGCTTCCAGACAGCGTGGAGCGGCCGAACTTAGAGAATCTGAAACTGTATCAGCCAGGCAAGTCCAATCAAAATCCTTTTGGCTATACAGGTCGGGTTATTTTGATGGAACAGCTAGAGGTTACCCCTGCTATACAGAGAATCCTACGCCGCGGTTCGTCAGATTCTTCAACAGAAATTTTAGAAAAAGCCGCTGCAGATCAGGGCATGGTGAGTATGTTGCAGTCAGGGGTGCTGATGGCGCTTAGAGGTGAGACCACGATTGAAGAGGTCTATCGCAGCGTCGGCTAGTCAGACAGCGCGACCGACTGGACTGCCAAGTAGCGGAGCTACTTGCTCCTCCAGTCTTTTAAACTCTAGCTTTGTTAAAACCTTGCAGTGGTAACTTCTCACTGATGAGCATACGCATCGCAATTGCTCTCGCTTT
>CAZOFP010000005.1:0-34126 GCA_964579475.1 uncultured Candidatus Saccharibacteria bacterium
CAGCTAGTAGAGCAGGACGACTAAATTTCTTACCAAAAAGAGCAACTTGCTTCTTTGTTTTAGGTTTTTTCTTAACCATGAGCAGATTATAGCAGTAACGAAGAATCTTAAATATGCGGAGAGCAGAGCAATCTATAGACTAGCGTTGCTTTGATATAACATGGATAAATTTATTCAACGACAGGGTAATGAGAAATACGAGCTAAACTACCACAACTTACGGTAGTAACGTACTCATTTTTTAGCTCCAAACGTTTAGACGGAGAAGCTGTGTAGATTAAGTCATTTTCAACGGAGCAGCTTACGCTATCTACAAATGGTAAGAAACGAACAGTTCTAAAATTCTCATCAGAGGAGGTTATGTTACTTACCAGGTCTTGTTGTGCTTCAACAAACTGCGACAAGATACTGTGGTCGATATATTTTTGAGAACTTTGCGTTTTAACTAAGCATCCTAAAGCCCCCTTGCCATATTTCTCTCTTGGTCGTGAACAACTCTTGTCGATATTTAGCGTTTCAGTACCGAACTCAGCATTTATCCTATCGGTTAGCTCAAGGACGGTTTCTTCAATCTGAGCGAATTTGCGGCGGTCTAGTTCGTTTGCAATGGCGGTGTAGAGAGCAAACCCAACCACCATAAACGCCACGACTGCAATAATCAGAGTGGAGCGACTAAATTTCTTACCAAAAAGAGTAAGTGGTTTTTTTGTTTTAGATTTTTTCCTAACCATGAGCGAATTATAGCATCTGAAAGTACCGCATAATTAATTTACATAACCGACACATTCTTATCGTAAACCTTTCGACACTGACATCAGATTTAAATCTGATGTCGATTTGTGGTAATGTTAAAGTGCTAAATAAGTGAACTGGTCACAGGAGAGTATATGGCTACAAAAGAATATGAATATTGGAACGAGAGGGTGATTCAGAAAAACAACACGGGCACATACACCATAACCGTGCCAGTAAATATGATTCGAGATCTGAAATGGCGACAAGGTCAGAAGGTAGTTTTGGAGCACAAAGGTAAGACTATCATCGTAAAAGACGCTCCAAACCGCTAAGCTACTTGGATTCATAAACTACACTACAAAAATGACATCAGATTTAAATCATATTTAAATCTGATGTTAGGAGTGTAGTAGTTGAGTGCGTGTTGTGTGTTTGTAATTTTGTTTTTTCAGGGACGGGGCTGATGGGTTATTTAAGGTGTGTATGAAGTAGAAAGCGGGGTGAATTGGGTGTAGAATGGTCGTCATGTGCGGAATTATTGGATATATCGGTAAGAAGCAGGCTCAACCTATAATTCTCAGTAGTCTTAAGCGTATGGAATACCGCGGATATGACTCTGCGGGTATTGCTGTAATCAATGGTGGCGTTAGCGTGGCTAAGGCTTCGGGCAAACTTTCGAATCTAAAAGATAAGATTAACGGTAAACCGCTCAAAGGCACTACAGGTATGGGCCATACCCGCTGGGCGACACATGGAGGCCCTACAGAGCAAAATGCGCACCCGCATGTGGCTGGCAAGATATCACTTATACACAATGGAATTATCGAAAACTATGAAGACATTAAGGAAAACCTACTTGGTAGCGGGGTAAAGTTCAAATCAGAGACAGATACTGAGGTTCTCGCTCAGCTAATCAACAAAAATTACGTGAAATCGGGCGAACTTGAAACGGCAGTGTATGATGCGCTGTCAGTAGTTCGAGGTGCGTTTGGAATAGTTGTAATGTGCGCAGATGAGCCAGAGAAACTGATTGCAGCCAGGCGGGGTAGCCCAATTGTTCTTGGTCGAAGTGGTAATGAAATGTTTGTAGCTAGCGACCCAACAGCGCTGGCAGGTAGGGCTGATGAAGTAGTTTATCTCGGTGAAGACGAAGTGGCTGTAGTCACGCCTGGAAAATTTGAGGTAACCGACTTAAAGAGAAACAATAAGCCATTCAAAGCCGAGAAACTAGACATGGAAGTCCAAGCCATGCAAAAACAAGGCTACGATCACTTCTTACTAAAAGAAATTATGGAACAGCCAAAGAGCATCGAGGCTGTGCTGCGTGGCAGGCTTGAAGGAAAAGAAGGTGATAGCCACCTTGGTGGCCTGAATATCTCTGGTGCGCAGTTAGATAAGCTGGATAGGATACAGATAATTGGCTGCGGCACCGCGTATTATGCCGGCCTGCTGTCCAAATACATGCTGGAGAAAATGACAGGTTTACCAGTTGACGTAGAGGTAGCCAGTGAATTTCGATATCGAGAGCCTGTACTTAGCCCTAATACCCTTGGAATAGTTTTAACGCAGTCTGGCGAAACCGCCGATACCTTAGCTTCGCTTCATGAGCTTCAACGCCGAAACGTTCACACGCTGGGGCTAGTAAACGTCGTAGGCTCTACTATCGCTCGGGAAGTAGACGGCGGGATATACCTGCATGCGGGGCCAGAAATTTCGGTGGCCTCGACTAAGGCCTTCACTTCGCAGGTGCTAGCAGCGATGTTGGTTGGTCTACATATTGCCCGCAGGAAGAACTTCTCTGCCTGGGAAGGTAAAGAAATTATTAACGCCCTGCAGAGGTTACCAAAAGAAGTCGAAAAAGCCCTGAAACTCAGCAAAGAAGTTAAGAAAGTCGCCAAAACACTGTCGAAATTCAAGAATTCACTGTATCTCGGCAGAGATTCATTGTTTCCAATAGCTCTCGAGGGTGCTTTGAAACTAAAAGAGATTAGCTATATTCACGCAGAAGGGTATTCTTCTGGCGAGATGAAGCACGGGCCGATAGCGCTTATTGATAAAGAAATGTTAGTAGTGAACCTACTTGGAAAAGGACCGCTGTTCGAAAAATCGCTTAGTAACCTACAGGAGGTGAAGGCGCGTGGCGGTAAAGTAGTGACAATTACAGATGAAAAGGGCTATACAGGCGACAAAGACGAGCATGTGATATTTGTAGAAACGTCGTCGCATTGGACTGCGCCACTGGTGATGAATGTACTACTTCAACTGCTGGCATACCATATGGCAGTAGAGCGTGGAACTGACGTCGATCAGCCTAGGAACTTGGCCAAGAGTGTAACAGTCGAGTAGTAAACTGGTAAATAACAGATGAAAATGACGCATTCTGACATCAGATTTAAATCTGATGTCGGAGGTGTGGAAGCTTTAGTTTTTAGTGTAGGAAATAGTAGTTGTGAGATGAGTAATTAGCTAGCCTTTAAGGCCGCCATATAGATTTGGTGTGTTTGCTTAGTCATTTTTGCCCAAGAGTAATCTTTAGTGCTGTTTTGCCAGCAAGGACAATGTTCTTTTCCAAAGAACCAAATATTTTGCCATTTTGAACGACCAAAATGACTTAAAAGTCGCCTCCATGCCTGCCTGTCGGTAGACAGGGACAAAAACACTACTAAGAAACACCAAAACTGCACTGAAGCCTGTCTGCCGGTAGGCAGGCTCTCAAATAGCTTCACTAATCCGTTTGTTACTTCAGAAGTAAACGAATATAGTTCGAGCTCATTACTCGGTGCAGTTTAATTATTTTTTAATCGGTTTTCTTTAATGTCGGGAATAAATTCAAGACGCTGGACTAATCGATGACAAGAAACGAACATTGAAAAAGTTCCTAGTACACCTAGGAACTAGGAACTTTATTTCTTGTAAACTTTGCGTCTGTGTTGAACGCGGAGGAGCTTTATCGTGTTTTCTTGAACATCAAAAACGGCTCTATAGTCACCAATTCGCCACCGGTAATCCCCGTCTTGCGAATCTGCCAGCTTCTTAGAGTAGGTAAGCGGATCGTTGCTGCTTAGATAGAATTTCAGTTTTTTTACTATTCTTTTTTGTGTTCGAACATCCAAGCTCTTTAAATCCTTAGCAGCTCGACTCTCTATTTTGAGGTTGTATTTCACTTCTCATCAGTCCACAAATCACCGAAAACTTCTTCCGGTGTGTACCATTCCTTGCTTTTACGTGCGTCGGCAATAGATTTAAGATATTCAGGATCTTGAGCAGCAAGCATGTCTTCAAACTTATCGATGTTTATCATTGCAGACTCAACTTTCCCGTGTCTTTTTACCAGCACAACTTCTTTATCGTTTTTGATCATATCTAAGACAGCAGACAAGTCTTTGCGAAAATTGGACGAATCTATTACTTTTGTAGTCATATATTCCTTTCTGTACGAAAGAATTGTACAAAACTTTCGTACAAAACACAATATCTCTTTATCCAAAGAAGCGAATGGACAAAACGCAAGCTCATTACTCACTAGAAACTGCAACAACCCTTTTCGGTTTTCCTTAATGTCGGTATGAAACGCGGAGAGCAGACTAATTGATATCAAAGAAGAAACCACAGGCTGCGAGCCACGAAGTATGAGTTTTCTTTGGCAAAAGGAAAAAAGCATAATGCGCTCATGGGTAGAGACGAAAAAGAGTTGGTGATTTATCAGCCTAAGAGTGGAGCAATAGAATTTCGCGGAAATTTTGAGCGTGATACTGGTTGGGCCACCCAAAACAGGTAGCGGACGTATTTGATGTAAATGTTCGAACCGTAAATGGGCATCTAGCGAATATTTACAAGTCACATGAGCTAAAAGAAAAAGCAACTATCCGGAAATTCCAGATAGTTCAAAAAGAAGCTGAAAGATCTGTCGAACGTAACAGTAGAATAAGAAGTGGATAATTAACAGATTAGAATTGACGACTCTTACATCAGATTTAAATCATATTTAAATCTGATGTTGGGAGTGTGGTAGAAGTATAAAATATAAAATATAATTTGAAGCCGTACTACAAAGTGATTAGTTTTGGTCAAGAGCGCCTAGGTAGATTTCGTGGGTTTCACGGGCCATTTTGGTCCATGAGTAATATGCAGTGCTGTTCTGCCAGTACACTACATCGTCTTTTTTGACAGCAAGGACATTTGGTTCTTTGGTAAAGAACGATTTACTTCTTGTATGCATCCTTGCGGTGGATTACAGAGACAACGATATATTTTAACCCTTCTTTGTCGAAAGCTATGCGGTAGTGACCAACCCTAAATCTGAAGCTACCAAGGGAAGAGTGAACCAAGGGGCGAGCATATTCTAAGGAGTCTTCTTGCTCTAGGTAATATTGCAATTTCATTGCGATTCGCTTACGTGTTTGAGCATCTAATCTGCCAAGCTCTTTTTCAGCTTTTTTAGTGAAAACAAGTTTTACCTTCATTGTTACAGAACGTCGCCGAATACTTCATCGAAAGTGTAAACATCACCGTTTTTCGCTTCCTCACGAGCCTTAGCAATACCCTTTAGGTACTGCTCGTCTTGCAGAAGAAGCAAATCCTCTAGTATCTCATCATCAATAATCACTTTACCGGTTAGCTTACCTCTGCTTTTGATGAAGAGGAGGTCGTCCTTAGCTAAGGATTTAAGCGTAGTAGAGAGGTTATTTCTCAGTGTAGTCGCATCGATTGTTTTAGTGCCCATGGTTCACCTTATTAATTGTGCATCTTAATGTACATTTATATGTACACTGAGTCAATACGCTTCTTGCGATTTACTCCTCATAATTCGCTAATACTAATCGATTTTCTTTAATGTTGAAGACTTAACTGTAGCTCTTCCCTCGACTTTGGGCTGTGGCTGGCTACCGACACTAAAGAAAACCGATTAAGAAATAATAAAACTACACTAAGCAATAAGCTCGAACTATATTCGTTTACTTCTATAGTAATAAACGAATCAGCTTTAGCTGATTGAGAGCCTGCCTACCGGCAGGCAGGCTTCAGTGTAGTTTTATTATTTCTTAGTAGTGTTTTTGTCCCTGTCTACCGTCAGGCAGGCGTGGCGGCAGTTTTTATGTCATTTTTGCTGTCAAAAAAGACGATGGAGTGCGCTCCCGAAAGAGCGCCAGTTATTTGTTGTCAGCCAACGCTGACATGTATATCTCATGGGTTTGCTTTGCCATTTTTGCCCAAGAAAACTCAGACGCACGTTTTTGGCCGTCTTTGATTAGGTTTCGCCTGAGACCTGGGTGCGACATTAGTTTACAGACTAAATCGGCCAACTCTCTGGGGCTGTGTGGGTCGAAGTATAAGGCGCCGTTGCCGTAGACCTCTGGCAAGCATGTGGCGCTACTGGAAAGTACTGGTGCACCGTGAATCATTGCCTCTAGCCCTGGCAGGCCAAACCCCTCTGCCAGCGACGGGAAAACATAAGCGGTCGCATTCTCGTATAGCCAGCGCAGTTCACCTTCTGAAACGAAACCAAGGAAATGTACGTCTTTGATGCCTCTAGCCTTAGCGTAGGCCTCTAACTCCTCGTAGAATGACTCTTTCTTGCCAGCCAAAGCCAGCTGAAGTTTCGGGTGCTTTTCTTTAGCAATAGCGTAGGCGTCGATCAGTAGCTGTATGTTCTTGTACGGCCAAGCTCGGCCGACGAAGAAAAGGAAGTCTTTACCCTCCAGTTTTTTTACTGCTTCGGCTTTTGCGGGAATTTTGTCGGCAGCCAAATAAACGACATTGGCGTTTTCAGGGTCGAAGTGGCTAACTTTTCTCACTAAATCGATCTTCGTGTTTGCTGTATCTGTTATAACCGACTCCGCTTTGCGTGCGGACCTTTTAAACACATAGGAATAAACAGGCAACTTCAGCTTATAAATCAAGGAGTTCTTAATGGTGCTACCTGGGGTCATCAAGGGGCTGAACATAGTTAAGTCATGGACAGTGGTCACAAAGGGTCGCCGGTAAAGGATTGGGTGATGTGGCATGGTGAAATGAACCAAATCAGCACCTAAGCCGTTCAGAAAACGATAAAAACCTATTTGCTCAGAGAAGCTGAATTCTTGAAAATCTGCTTCAACGACTTTGAAGTTTTTTTGTTCTGGCTTCCAGTAGTCCAAATCTTTCTTTTTAACCAGCACTAGGTACTCGTTTTCGTCGTCAATACGCTGTAGGTATGTAACCAACCGCTCGACATAACGTCCGGTCGTAGTACTGATGATTCGAGCATCGATAGCGATTCTACTCATAGTTCTTCCAGAATATCAGATTTATGCATGAACTGTGCAAGCATCTCTATTTAAACCACTCAATGTCAAAAAGTTCCTAGTTCCTAGTTAACTAGGAACTTTTTTGCTAGTATTGTAGTGTGAAAACATCTGAAAAAATATTGAAATATATAACAAAGAACGGCCAAGCAACGGGTAGTGAATTGGTTGACTATCTAGGAATAACAGACAGAGCAGTCAGAAAACAGCTTAAAACACTACTAAGTGATGGGCGTCTTAGGAAAGTCGGTAAACCACCGAAGGTGTATTACTTGATTGCTAAAGAAAATGTCCTCGTGAACCAAGTATCTAAAGCCGACATATTGGTGGACGAGAAGACTAAGAAGATTATTGAAGGCAACTTCCTATATATCACACCTATGGGTACCGAGCAAAAGGGTTTTGAAGGCTTTGTCTACTGGTGCAACGAGAGAACGCTTGATTTAAATAAAATGGCTATTAGCTATATGAAAGTACTTGAAAAGTACAGTAAGTATAAAAAAGATGGCCTAATAAACGGAATGAGTAAGATGAAGTCTTCCTTTGAAGATGTGGCCCTCGACAGACTTTTCTATATTGATTTTTATAGTGCGGAGATATTTGGTAAAACTAAACTCGGTCAACTACTACTCTTTGCTAAGCAGAGCCAAAACAAAAGGCTTATTAATGAAATTTCTGATTTAGTTAAACCGGTCGTCTTGCAAATCATTAACAGTTACGGCGTAGACGGCGTCGGGTTCGTGCCGCCTACCGTAAAAAGAGAAGTACAATTTATTAAGCAAATTCAAAAAAATCTCAATCTAGACGTTCGTTTAGTACCAATAACGAAGATTAAGACTCCGGTAGCTGTACCCCAAAAAACTCTCTCAAAACTTGAGGATAGAGTGGCCAATGCCAAAGAAACAATAAGTGTTGATGCTAAAGGAAGTTATAAAAATATACTGCTAATTGACGACGCAGTTGGTTCGGGTTCGACTCTTAACGAAACAGCGAAGAAAATTCGTCAAAAGGGACTATGTAGCGGTGAAATAATAGGCTTAGCAGTCACAGGCAGCTTTAAAGGTTTTGATGTAATTAGCGAAGTCTAGGGCTTTCAATAGTTTAAATCATTCTTTTTGACCAAGGTCAGGTACTCGTTTTCTTTATCAACGTCATGCAAATATGTAACCAACCGCTCGACATAACGTCCGGTCGTAGTACTGATGATTCGAGCATCGATGACAATTCTACTCATATATACCAAAAATCCTACCACATCCGGTAAGTTTGTTCAGATATTGCGAAGCACCATGCTAGAATATTCTGCATGTAAATTTGATGAGTAGTCATGACTAATTGACGGAATTCATTAGGGAAATATGGAAAAAACAGGTATTGAATCGAGAAGGCTAAAAACCCATCAGGCAAGGCTAAGATTCGCAAAACTTCAAAGAAGCGAGCGTGTGTTTGAGCGAAGTGATGCTGAATACCCAGAAATTAGAAAAATTGAACAGGTTTTTCTTGATAAGCAATTAGGTCTGGAGCAGGCTGGCTGGCGGCGTCACTATACAGATGAAGAGTTTGACGCTGCTTCTCAGAGACTGACCGAGCTTGAGCCAGAAGCTAGACCAGAATAACGATGCATTAATCATGAACCGTGTTGAGTTATGAATAACTTTCCGTGTTCAGCTTAAGAAGTATGAGTATGCTAGAATAGCCCCTGTATTAACGAGATTATTTGGAGAACGAATGAGCAAAAAAGCTTTAATAACTGGAATAACTGGCCAAGACGGCAGGCATCTTGCCGAATTACTGAATGAAAAAGGGTATGAGGTGTATGGAATAATTCGTGGACAACAAAACCCAAAGAAACCAATGATTGAAAAAACGATGCCTTTCGTAAAGTTAATCGAAGGTGATTTAACAGATAAATCTTCTCTCGTACGCGCTATTAAAACAGCAAAACCAGATGAAGTGTATAACTTAGCTGCTATTAGTCATGTTGGCTACTCTTTTAAGAACCCTGTACTGACTGCCGAAGTCACCGGTAAAGGTGTTTTAAACATGTTAGAAGCTATCAGACTCGCAGGTTACGAAAAGAAAACTCGATTTTATCAAGCTTCAACATCAGAAATGTTTGGTGGTCTCGACTATAACCGACCTAAAAAAGGTTACGACGAGAGTGCTCTTTTTCACCCCAGAAGCCCATATGGTGTAGCCAAGCTTTATGGACACTGGATAACCACCAATTACAGAGAGAGTTACGACATGCATGCGTCTTGTGGGATATTGTTTAATCACGAAGGCGAGTATCGTGGCTTGGAGTTTGTGACCAGAAAAGTAAGTAATGCAGCGGCCAGAATCAAGCTTGGAAAGCAAGATGTTCTGGAGCTAGGCAATATGGATGCCAAAAGAGACTGGGGTTATGCGGGAGACTACGTCGAGGGTATGTGGAGAATACTTCAACAAGAAGAGCCAGATGATTACGTATTAGCTACTGGAGAGGCACATACTGTACGACATTTCGTTGAGGAAGCGTTTAAGGAAACGGGAGTAGAAATTATTTGGGAAGGCGAAGGGGTTAATGAAATCGGCAAAGAGAAGAAAACCGGCAGAGTTCTTGTAAAGATAAACCCTGAATTTTATAGGCCTGCAGAAGTAGACATCCTACTTGGAAATCCTTCAAAAGCCGAGAAGGTTCTAGGCTGGAAGCGAAAGGTAGATTTTCCAAGACTGGTTAAGAAAATGGTCATTTACGACCTAGAGCTTGAAGAAGAGTAAAACAGCAACAATTCATTCAAATACTTAGCCTAGGTCTAGTTTGTTTTGGTTTTCCAGTACTCAAGCGTGTCCGAAATAGTTTGGTCAAACGGTATTTGGGGCTCCCAGCCAGTGTCTTCCTTAAGTCTCTCGTAGGAACCGACAACCTTAGGTACGTCAGTCGGTCGTAGCTTGCTAACCTCAGCTTCAAAAGGCAGGTTAGGGTTGCCGACAGCGGTCATCAGTTTTCCCAAGATCTCTTTGCCAGAAACAGAATTTCCAGAGCATACGTTATATATAGTGTGACGCAGATCATCAGTCATCATTAGTTTTATATAGGCCTGAACAATGTCGCGGACATCTGTATAATCGCGTTCGGTGGCTATATTACCGACTTTTATCGTGTAGTTAGGGTCATTAGCAGCCTTTAGTACTTGTTCCGCAAAATCTGGGACGATGAAGCCTAAATCTTGGTTTGGTCCGGTATGGTTAAAGGGACGGGCAATTACGGCGTTAAAATCCCTTTCTTGGTAGTGTTGCAACCACACCTCTGTCCCAATCTTGCTCGCAGCGTATGGTGAAGACGGTTTTATGGGGGTGGATTCGTCGCGGTATTCGTATTTGCTGTCGTAGATTGCCCCAGAACTTATTACTACAAATTTAGGTTTAGCATCTTGTCGCAGAGCCGCTTCGAAGAGTTCAATAACCGCACCTTCATTAACATCCATGTATTTCACTGGATTATCGAAGGAAGGACCAACCGCAGCTAGTCCTGCTAGGTGTATCACGCCGTCCACTTCACCGAGCGGAAGCTTGTCTACCTCAGAGGCTACCGTCAAATCGCAGTGGAAATATTTAACTATATCAGCGACCATAGCAGACGGTTGTTCCTGCATGCCACAGCCAATGACTTTATAACCCTCTGCAGATAGAGCCTCAGCGAGGTGGCCACCAACGAAGCCGTTTACACCTGTTACTAGTATTTTTGGTTCAGATTCTGTCATATTTAACTCCTTTAGGTGTGCTTAGCCATCAATTCTCTTAAGGACAGTATAATGCAACTGAAACGGTGCGCTATCTTTTTAAGTGTTTTTCATCGGTTACATATGCTACATTTAAACACTGTTATGCAGGTTATGAGCAAGAAAAATCAGAATCTCTTGAAGGAGATGATACGTACAGACTTTAAGTTGCGGTATCAGAGCTCAATACTGGGCTATGTTTGGTCGCTACTAAAACCACTGTTACTTTTCGGCGTATTGTATCTGGTTTTTTCTAAATTTCTGCGCTTCGGAGGTTCGCCAATAGCATTGCTACTTGGAATAGTGATATGGAACTTCTTTGTCGAAGCAACCACAGCCAGCGCCGGAGCAATAGTAGATAAAGGTGATTTGATAAGAAAAATTAAAATTCCAAAGCACCTAATAATTGTAGCCTCAACGATGTCGGCCTTAATAAATTTCCTGCTTGGAATAGTGGTAGTTTTGGTATTTATTGTGTTCTTTGGTGAAGGGTTAAGCTTGTCAGTACTTGTATTTCCAGTAATTGTTGCCGAATTGTACGTATTTACGCTGGGAGTTTCCTACTACCTTTCAGCACTCTATGTACGCTTCAGGGATGTAACTTATATTTGGGAGGTTGTGCTACAGCTGGGGTTCTTTTTGACACCAATAATTTACCCGGTATCTTTTTTGGTAAATAACCTAGGAGACGGTTTAGCGCTGAAGCTTATCATGATAAACCCCATGGCGCAGATAGTTCAAGATGCAAAGGCGATGCTAGTCGATACCAACATCGTTCAGACGTATGAAGTAGTGAACTTCCCCTGGTACTTCATACCGATAATTACAGTTATCTTTTCCATAGTGATTGGCTGGGTGTACTTCAAGAAGCATTCTCCTGACTTTGCGGAGAATATCTAATGAACGGCAAGAAAAAAACTAAAGAGATAGCAATAAAGGTCAGTGGTGTCAGTAAAGACTTCGTGTTGCCTCACGAGAAACAATCTTCAGTAAAGCAGTCTTTGATTAACTTCAAAGGGGGAAGAACGAAGGAAGTTCAACATGCGCTTAAAGACATTAGTTTTGAAGTGAAAAAGGGTGAGTTTTTTGGCATAGTTGGAAGGAATGGCAGCGGAAAGAGTACGTTACTAAAAATACTGGCAGAGATTTATCGTCCGACCAAGGGCGAAGTGAAAATAAAGGGATCATTGGTGCCTTTCATAGAACTTGGCGTTGGCTTTAACCCGGAGCTTAGCGGTAGAGACAATATTTTCCTAAACGGAGCACTACTAGGCTTTAGCCGTGAAGAAATGAGCGCAATGTACGATGATATTGTTGAGTTCGCAGAGCTTGAGAGGTTTATGGATCAAAAACTGAAAAACTATTCTTCTGGCATGCACGTACGACTAGCTTTCTCCATAGCTATAAGAGCAGAAAGTGATATTTTGCTGATAGATGAGGTGCTAGCAGTAGGGGACGCCGATTTTCAGAAAAAATGTTTTGATTACTTTAAATCTCTTAGGAAGAGAAACAAGACTGTTGTTTTCGTTAGCCACGATATGAATGCTATTAGAGAATATTGTGATAGAGCGATATTGATAGATGACAAAAAAGTATTATCTGTAAGCACACCAGATAAAGTAGCGGCACAGTACACGAAACTCTTCTCAAAACATAGTGATCTAGCGAAATCATCGGAACTTGACGATCGCTGGGGCGATAGAGCGGCAATATATACTTCGGTAAGTCTTCAAAAACGTAAAGTTAGCTCTAAGACGCCACTTGTAATAATGTTTTCGGTAGAGGCTAAGCAAGACATAGAAGATCCGGTATATGGGTTTATATTGAGAAACGATAGCGGAAACGTTTTATACGGAACGAACACCAACATCATTAACCAAGTGCAGCCAGCGATTAAAAGGGGTTATAAAGCTAGTTTTATATGGGAGCTTCCAAATATTTTCAATAGCGGCGTATACCAGATAGATCCGTCAATAGTCTACGGAGGCACTATGCGGGTTGCTGATTGGTGGGAAGGTGCGATTAAATTTGAAATTTCCAATCCTCACCAAACCCCATATCCAGTCAACCCAGACCTAGTATTTAAAAAAATTAAGTCATGACCCACATATACATTGAAGCAACGAGTTTAGCTGAAAATAGAATGAGTGGGATAGGCCACTCTATTCTTGAAATTATTCGTGCTCTAGAGAAACACCCAGCATATTTAGAGGAATTTGATGTTACTCTTGTTACTTCTTTTGATACGATACACAAAGTTGCTCGCTGGAATTTTAAAAACGTTCAGTTCAAGAAAATTATTCTGCCGCTTCGTGTTCTGAATTTGTTGTGGAAGTTTGATTTTCTACCTCCAATGGATATTTTCATGAAAGAGGGTGTGTTTGTCTTCCCAAACTACAAAAACTGGCGCCTTTTTCGTTCAAAATCTATCACATACGTACACGACGTAAGTTTCGTACTGTTTCCTGAGTTTGTTGTACCGAAAAACCAACGGTTTCTTGAAGTGAACATGCCCAAATGGTTAAAGAGAACGAATGTTGTGGCTGCAGATTCAGTTAGTGCGCAAACTGAAATCCTAGACGTGTATGACGTTTCTAAAGAAAAAGTAAGAGTTATTCACCATGGTGTAGACAAAGAAGTTTTCTATAAGAGGACTACAAAAGAAGTGGCTGAAGTTAAAGACAAATACAACATCAACGAAAAGTTTATATTGTATGTTGGCAATATTGAGCCAAGAAAGAACATCAGCACTATGGTAGATGCCTACAAACAGCTACCCGCAAAGCTAAGTAAAGAGTATCAGCTGCTTCTTGTTGGTGGTCAAGGATGGTTGAATGAACCGATTAACAAAGCTATTGAATTATCGCAGTCAGAGGGATATAACGTACGAAAACTTGAAAAGTACGTAGTAGATGAAGATTTACCCGCCTTATACAGTGGGGCTGAGATGCTCATCTTGCCCTCACACTATGAAGGCTTTGGTCTGAGTCTTGTTCAAGCAATGGCTTGTGGAACCCCAGTCGTAGCTGGTAAAAATTCATCGATGATTGAAGTTGTCGGCGACGGGGGTATATTGGTAGACCAAAAGGACAGCAATGAGATTGCAAAAGCTATGGTGGTGTTGTTGAGCGACACAAAATTACGGAATGAGCTTATTGATAAGGGTTTAAAACAGTCTTCTAAATTCAGCTGGAAGCAGTCTGCCACTAGAATAGTCGAAATCTCAAGAGAATTGGCAAACCAACTAAGCGTATCGGGTAGTTAATCATGAAAAAACGAAGTGTTGATGAAATCGATGAGCTCCAAGCACAGTTAAGAAATCTTAATGGTGAAATAGTAAGAAGAGATATAATAATCGCATCTTTGTCTGAGGAGCAGATAAAAGTAGTCGGTATTCGTTCTCATTTCAGAAAACTACTTGGCGCCATAGATCGTAGCGCTATGGATCGAATAGAAAATGTCAAAAAAAGAGAAATAATTGATAGAACGGATGAAGCCGACAGGAGTATCGCTCGATACAGCGAAGCCGACACACCTAAGGCACTACTAGATATGATTCATGATTATGACGACATTGCTTTTGTTGTAGTTTACGAATCACATACGGCAGTGTCCGTTGTCGGAGAGGTATTATTCGGGGCTTATAAGCTATTTCGACTGGTTGTTCGTAAATCAATTTTCACTCTCAATGCTTCAATGAAGAAAATAGTAGGGTTGTTGAGATGAAAAAGGACGTATTAATCGTTGATTGCCAAGTGTTCCAGAGTGGAGCAAAAGACAGAGGTATGGGCAAGTACACATATGAGCTGTTAAATCATCTAGGGGTAGTTGCGAACCAAAACTTCTCGGAAGTAATTTTTCTCTTTAACAGTAGTCTGGATGTTAACGAGAACGTAGAAAAGATGTTAACGAAACAATTCATTAATGGCAAGATTGAACATTTGCACCTAGACTTAGCTAATAACCTTGTCGATACAGGAAAAGTATTAAAGAAAAACAAAAATATTCTAAATCGCTATATAGTAAAGAGTAAATTTGTTAAACCAAAATATTTAATTCCTTCATTATTCTTGTATGAGATTTGCCCTGCGTTTCCTGATAACGCAACTAAGTTATTGCTTTTTTACGACCTGATACCGTATTTATATTTTGAAAGGTATGAGCAGAGTGAGGCAACGTATGATCAGAATTATTTAGAGCGATTCAATATCGTATTTGAAGCAGATGTTATATATACAATTTCCGAAACAGTCGCAAACGATATGTCTATTTTCATCGGAATACCACAGGATAGACTTTTCAACATAGACGGTTCTGCAGTTAAGCGGAAACATCTGTCTACAAAGAAACCAAAAGCAATGAACCAGGTGCCAGGAGACTACATACTGATGCCTTCCGGTGAGGACCTCAGGAAAAACAACATGCGAGGCGTGAAGGGGTTCAAAGCTTTCAACGACAAACACAAAGGAAAATATAGGCTAATTATAACCTCAACGTTTACGGAAGAAACCAAGAAGAAGCTTAGAGACATATCAAAAAATGTTATTTTCTCTGGTGATGTCTCCGAAGAAGAATTAGCTTGGTTGTATAAGAACTGTGCTTCAGTATATTTCCCAACAGAATACGAGGGTCTCGGGATGCCAATACTCGAAGGCATAGACTTTAATAAGCCTATTGCATGTTCCAATATAGCTGTCTTTAATGAGATGTCACTGGACGGTTTTACTTATTTTGATCCACATGACGAAGCGGATATGGCTCAAGCAATCGAAGAGTCTCTGAGCACTAAGATAAACAGCTCAGCATATAAGCAAATCAGTGAACGATTTACCTGGGAAGAATCCGTAAAAAAACTTGTTAAAGCTTCTCGAGAAGCGCAACCAAATATCAAAACAGCAAAACAGAAGAAACGCATTGCAGTTGTTTGTCCGGATCCAACAGGTTTTTCTGCCATAGGTAAGGTTGTCATGGAATCACATTATGTAATGACGCAGTATTTTGACATAGATTACTATTTTGAAGCAGGCCCTAACCACAGAAAAATAAGAGTAAATCTTCTTCCTGCAGTTGCAAACTGTAAGAATATATCTGAGCTGGACAGTGAGCTGACGTCTAAGTACGAAGCTGTCGTTTATCATGTAGGAAATAGCGAGTATCACCTGCAAACCGTAACTAAAGCATTAACCATTCCGGGCATAGTGATTTTTCATGATACCAATCTCAGAGGGCTTTACGATTCCCTTCACGAGCATGGGTATATCTCGGACGACAGAAAGCGCGCAGAGAAGAAACTTGATAGTCTGTTAAACTCTAAGTCGAAAATGATTGGCAGTATAGCCAACAACCAAAAAGCTATTCTTTGCCACTCGTTGTACGCTAAGAAGGCTATAGAGGATGTACTTACGAAAAATGTTCCTGTATCTAGTGCGAATCTTCCAGTCTCAGCTTCAGTTCTTAATTCTCAGTCTGTAAAGAAACGACATATGAATATTGGTCTTGCAGGTATTCTGGCTGAGATTAAAGGCACAAAGTTTATAGACTTATTACTCGAATCAAAATATTTTAATGGTGCAAAGATCTTTCTTATTGGGCACACATTTTTGAATGACGCAGAAGTTAAAAGACTTCGAGGGCTTAAACAAATTGAGTTCATTGGTGATCCTACTGATTTAGAATTTCAAACTTATTTATCAAAGTTAGATATCTTAATAAACTACAGAGAACGATATAATGGCGAAACGTCATTAAGCACTCTAGAGGCCCTGAGACATGGTGTTGTTCCGGTAGTAAGAAGTATTGGCTGGTATAGTGAATTACCCGACGAGATTATAAAAAAAGCTAAAACATCTAATGAAGTTTTACCCTTAGTCCGTTCTTTGATTAAAGACGAACAACTTCGCGTGTCTATGAGTACAGAAGCACAAAAAATCATTCATAAGGATTTTAATCACTATCAATACAGTGAGGCACTGCTGTCCTTAATCGACCAACAATAAGTGCACATAACTCTTAGTTTGTTACAGTTACCTTTAGCCAGGCAGTGCCACCAATGTTCCAGTTAGAAGATCCCTCAAGAATAGGCTGGAACCATTCTTGGTATTGACCGGCAGTTTGATTAGAAGTTGTGGTAAAAGTGAACTCAAACCGTGCAATCTGACCAGGTAAGACAGTCTGTTGATTAGAGGCAAGGGTAGTGCCGTCCGATTCGAACACTTTTGAAAATTTAATAGCAGGCCTGTTTTTCCCACTACCCCATGCAGAGCCAAAAGCACTCGACCGGTTAATGGACTGGGTTGTAGCTAGGTTAATTGGGGAGACTCCTTTTGGTGAAGAGCTAGAACTATCTCTCCACGTACTTGAACCTGTATTTTTATAATCCAAAAAACATGTGGCCGATGACCCCTTTGATATCGTCGGATACCCACATTGTCTGTAGTAGGTTGCCTTGTGCTCGGTTTGAACGACAGTAACTCGTATCCATGCTTGTCCACCAATATTCCAGTTAGAAGATCCCTCAAGAATAGGCTGGAACCATTCTCGGTAAACTTTAGTGTCCGCATTTGGGTTAATAACAAAATTAATATTAAATTTAGCAATTTGCCCGGGCAAAACTTTTGATTGATCTACAGCTAAAGTAGATCCGTTCGATTCATAAACAGTTGAAAATGCTGTTGCTGGCCTATTATTCCCAGTACCCCAGTTTTTTCCGAAAGGACTGTTTCTGTTGATAGAGTAAGTAGTTGCCAGCGAAACAGAATATTGTCCTACGGGCTTACTGGAAGGTTTATACCAGGCTTGATTACCAGTATTTCTGTACTTGATAAATGTATTTTTGGAATCATTCTGTCGAGAGACGATATATGCTCCTTGTGAATAAAACTGAGCGCCGTATGTAGGTTTAACGACGGTAGCTTTCAACCACGCCTTCCCGCCGATGTCCCAGTTTGAAGAGCCTTCAAGAATAGGCTGGAACCATTCTCGGTACTGCCCGGGGGTTTCATTGGGCGAAGCAGTAAACGTAAACGCATATCTCGCAATCTGGCCCGACTCTACTATGTGCTGGTTTGCCGCCAACGTTACGCCATCTGACTCAAAAACCTTGTTAAATCTCACAGCAGGCCTGTTTTTTCCACTACCCCATGATGCACCGAATTTACTAGGGCGATTGATATTATTTGAAGTGGAAAGATTAACAGCCTTTTGACCGCCACTTGCACTGACAGTGTCGTACCAAGATTCGGCACCCATGTTTCGGTAGTCAATGTACGCATTACTAGTTTGCCCAGGGAACATGCTTGGATAGCTACTTTGCCTGTAGTACTGAGCTTTGTATGGCACCGCATGAGTACTTCCAAACCAGTCGGTGTAGAGCCTCCAGAAGTTACGATTGCCATATGCGCTACAGCCGTCACCGAGACCATAGAGGTTGTTCAATGCAGCCTGGTTTGGCTGGTAAGGGGTGTAATTGTAGAGACTGGCCGTAGCTTGGTTTTCTATGAAGACTGATGAAGTTCCACAGGAAGCTATGGGGCTGAAGCGCACGTTGTTATTTACGCCCGCACGGTGTGTATATGAGTTGGGGTTAGCTTTATATAGGTTGAATTGCCAGGCAGCACGGTAGACTTGGTTATAGAAGCCATAATACTGCGAATCACATGCCGCAGTGTCAGGGCAACCATAGCCGGTGGCGGAACGATACTGGATTTCTACTGGCCAGTCGTCAGTAACGATTATTTGTTCTTTTTGAAGTAAAACAAGTAGTACTTTGGGGTTGATGCTTTGGCTCTGCGCAACATCGTAGATTATTTGGGCAGCAGACTTTGCACCTGCAGGGATTGGGCGACCACGTAGATTATTAGCTTTAGTGGTAGTGTTTTCATAATACTGATTTAAACAGATGTAGGGTGGGTCATGAACGCTGTCGTTTGGGTTGGAGGCAGCATATTGTGCACGTGTGCCACCACCAAATTCAGATGGCTTACTGCCGTTGGTATCACAAGCGCCTTTAACCCCGTCCGGTTTTTGGGTGGGGTTATTCAGCATGTCCTCGAGGAAACTTTGTATTAAAGTGACTCCCATTGTGTCTGAGTTGTAGAAGACTATGTCGTCAATTATATTGCCTGCTTGGAAGCTACTACCAGAAAGAGCGCTGACCGTAAGAGGTGATACCACTGATATTCCTGCAGCCATACTTAAAACGATTAGTACAATCGTTAGTAGCCAGAATTTTTTTACATTAGCAATAATCATGGCACAGACACCTCTGTAGCATCACTTGAACCTTGAGTTGCAGCAGATGAGTAGCTGACTACAACTGTTTGGAGGCCAGACTCAAGCTGCGAGACAGGTATGGTTAGCAGAATGCAATCAGTTGTAGATGCGCCAGGGGTGGATTCGCCTTGAGAAGTAGTCACTTTCCCAGAAGCAACGCTGGTTATAGTTGCTGTGCAAGTGCCTCCGGACTCAACTAAGGGGACGTAGGCGCTTATTTCGAGATTACTACCAAATACATCAGCATATACGACGACCGGCACTACTACATTTTTTCCGTCAGATGAATTCTTTGCTATGTTCGAATCATTCTTTTCAATAACAGTAATTTTGTTGTCCGTTTGATCTATAGTTACGTCTGTCTCACTATTTCCTGATTCGTCGAGCGTGTATTCATCAATATAGTCGGCAGTTGCTGCACTATCGGTTTTAACATCAGTAGCAACATTGTTGTTTTGAGAAATAAACAGGAAAGTGCCTACGATAAAAATAAGCGATAGAGAAATTATTGCTAAAATTGTTATTTTTGTTGAATTCACTTTTTATTTTTTGGCTATTTACTACGGTTACACTATAAAACTTTGCAACTTGAAACGCAAACTTTTATCACTCGGAAACAGGAACTTGTCTAAAAGCGATTAAATTAATTAAGCTTGATTAATATTATAGATTTCAACGTTTAATTTCATCACACCTCTTTACGGAGGTATAATCAAGCCAATGTTGTCAGCAACGGTATTGCGAATGCGCGTTTTCTGAAATTGCTATTAGCAGTAAAGTCACAGAATAATTTTTATGTTAAAACAACTAAAACATTTTCTCAACAAAAACCTCAACAACCAGAAACTCAATAAGTTCGTGGTAGCCAGCACCCTTCTTGTTATAGGAGCTTTATACTTGGCGCTTAACTGGAAGTTTGCTGGCCCAGCATATTTGTCTGATGAAATAGGTTACCTAACCAAAGCAGTGACGTTTGCAGGATACACAACGGATGCAGCTACCAGTTGGTACGGCGGGTACTCATTAATCATCTCACCAATATTTAGAGTATTCTCAGACCCACTGGTCGCCTGGAAAGCAGTTTTAGTACTAAACGCTGCTATGTGGACAGCAACGTTCGCGTTCCTCTTCTTTTTGCTAAAGAGTGTATTTCCGAGGAAGAAAGAATGGAAGATACTTGTTGCCGTAGTAGTATCTGCACTTTACCCGAGCTGGGTAGCTATGAGTGGCTATGCATTTTCTACCACAGCCTTTGTTTTCGTATTCATGTTATCGCTCGTGTTCTTACTAAAAAGCAACCTAACAAATAAATTGTATCTAGCGCTGTATGCTCTAACTACTGGGTATCTGTTTTGGATCCATCCGACTGGTATAGCTGTTGTAGCTAGTGCCGCGCTCTTCTTCGTTGTTAAGAGCTTACTGGAGAAGAAGTATTTGAAGTATGTGCCGTATGTTCTATTGCTAGTAGTTGCAGTGTTGGCCTACAGGTTCGTTGTGGATCCATGGCTACTAAGAAGTATGACCCCAGAAGGACTGGAATCGGTAACGCACTACAAGAAGCTGTCAGATGTATTTAGTAGCATGAATACAAAAAGTATTTCAAAAATCGCAGTAATTTTCCTCGGTCAACTATCTTATCTACTAGTAACCACATTTGGAGTCATAGTTTATGCCATAACTAGACCATTCCAAAAGCTTAACAAGAATAATTATCTAACTACCTTAAAAAAAATCTTCAGCAGTGGACCAAGTTTAGTCATTCTCCTAACTGCAGTGTCATTGGCAGGGGTGTTGCTTGTTGGGTCGGTATCTTTCGGCTTAGACGTGAAACCTTTACGAGTAGACCACTGGATTTATGGTAGATACTCTGAAGTAGTGATTTTGCCCCTGCTGGGTGTAGGGTTGCTAACAGTTTGGCGGTTTAAATATGCTATGCGTTCGGCGCTGATAGTGTTGGCTAGTGGGTTGATATTGAATGTAGCGGCCACAGAAGTAAACACAAAGTATTTCGACAATAACCTTGTTAATATTCAGTCTTTCTGGCCTCAAGCGATCTTTACAAAGCCTAACTATTTTGTTTGGTTCTTCCTAGGCTTCGTAGCCATTCTTTTGGTTGGTTTTGTAGCTTCACGTCTGTCTAAAACATGGCTTATCCTCCCGATTCTAGTCCTAGCGGTTCTAAGCTTTCAGAATCAACAGCAATGGCATGGAGATATACTTTCTGAATATAGCAAACCGTCAGGATTATACACATTCATTATCAACAACTACTCAGCTGAAGAGTGTATTGGTTTTGGGTACGATGAGAGGCCTGAGGTGCCAGCGGGTAACCATGTAGTTAACGACGAGAAAATAGACATGTATTCTTATTACTTGTACAACTATGATTTCAAAAGGATGGAACCAGTAGAATGGTATCAAGAATGCGATGGGCCATATTTAACATATGACTCTACCGATACAGTTGATTTGCTAGGCGCGCAGGTATTGGGAAGAGAAGTAAGTACGAAACTGTATTTGATAGTTAAAAAAGACAAGATAGTCGATTTAGACAATAAAAATCCGGGTTTTAACTTCTATATCAATAAAAACGATGAAGAGTGTGTAATCATTGAATGTCCTTTCTAGGTTTTAACAACGATTTCACCGAACGATATGAAAAGAATAATATATCTCTCACCTTGAAACCCTTTAACAGCCAGAGAGGAGTGCTATCGTAAATGTGTAGGCGGCAATATATAATAAGGGGCTAGTTGTATCTGATTAATTAAAGGTTGAATATACTTTGTCTGTAGAATCTCTTGCGTCAGAATTAAAAAAAATTGTATCAAGCAGATATTTTTTCTACTTTATTCTTTTGCTCGCAGCTTTACAAGGTCTCTGGTACGCGTTTAGTTTCCTACCGTCACTGTTTGACGAATCCAAACATCTTGGAAGAATCATTATTTATTCAAATCAACTTCAGCCCTGGATAACTGAGCAACGAGTAGAGTGGGATCATTTAAGTGCAATACCCAGGGATCCTTTTTACGTATTTTACTATCTTATGAGTTGGCCGTTGAGATTTATTAGATTGTTTACACAAGATGTCATCATTCAAACAATTTTTCTTAGAATTATCAACATAACTTTTTTTGTAACAGGGCTCGTATTTTATCGCAAAGCTCTTCTAGCTACTAAGAAAATAAACATCGGCATCATAAACACTGCACTTCTTGTTCTAGTGCTAACTCCTTCAATTGCGCCATTATTGGGAGCAGTAAACTATGACAATTTAGTTTTCTTGCTTTTTGCAATCTTATTACTTAACGCTACTCGCACAATAACACAAAAAAATATTAACTTTGAGACTGTAGCAAAAATTTTGATAATCGGGCTATTCATGGTTCTAATTAAATGGAACTCTGTCGCTCTATTTGCGCCATTGATTGCTTACGTTAGCTATGATTTATACAGGAAACACAAAAAAAATAGTATACACAAATTACGTGATTCCATCAGAACGACAAGCACCGCTACTGTAATGGTTGCGACCTTGGGACTCATTATTGCCACAGCTTTAATCATTGAACGTCCAGTAATCAATACTATTATCTACGGAAGCCCAGATATAAAATGTAATCAAATAATCTCCCACGAACGATGTCTTAAACATAGAGACTACGAAGTTTATAACAATGTGGCCAACAATAAGCCCGGTAACTTTGATCCAGTATCTATCGGTCAGTATAGTCTTATGTATTGGATACCAAGGATGATTAACACTAGTGTTAGTTTGTTGCCCTGGCAGGCTGCTAGAAATTCTCCTGCACTGCCTGTAATTAGCACTTTGTACTCATTGTTTGCGCTATCATCTGTAGTATTGGTATTGGTAAATTTGAAAGAACTACTTAAGTCTAAGACATTAAAATTGTTAATGTTTGTGGCAGCATGTTATACGGGTATTTTGGTGTTGTTTCTGTATAGTGCATACGTAAAATTCGCCATTCCCGCAGCAATTAGTAGTCGGTACTTGTTGCCAATATTTCCAATAATAATTTCACTATCGATATTATCTGCCGTGCAAATATTCAATAAGCAAAAGGCAGTTTTGATCGCTGCACTTGTGATAGTTTTGATTATGTTTACTCAAGGAGGTGGGATTATTACTCATTTACTAACAGCTCAAGACAGACTTTACTGGAACAACAACAGTGTAAAGGTTATTAATTATAAAATTAGAACAATAGTGGAGCCATTAGTTAAAGAGTAGTCATTTCCCTAAATAAGCTGAAAAATTTTCATAAAACAATGAAACTGTTAGTCAATCTGTTCGTAGAAATAAAAATCAGCAAACGACTCATCAATTTCATCAGTTTGTAATTTAAATTTATTTTCAACCGCCTCTTTTAATACCCAGTCCTTGGTATTATTTTTAATCCAGTCGGTGAATTTCCTATTCTTTACATGTTGGGCGTAAGTTTTTTCGTTGTCATCTGTATTTGAAGAGTAGATAGCTACAAATTTTTTAGACATCTGAAAAAGATCTTTCATGTACGCATCAAAAACATCATCTTCTACAAGGTGATAGATAACATCTAAAGACATAGTCAAATCTGCTTTGAATATATTACGATTTCTTGAAGAGTAGCTTGAGTCATATAGGAAGAAAGACTTAGAGTCATCCCCTTCGTACTCGTTTAAACACAAGGCTATGCTTGTTTTTGAAATATCAAGACCAATGTAGTCTTTGAAATTAAAGTGTTTTAGTTGGCTTCCGTCTCCAGACCCGAGCTCAATAACTGATTTAATAGAATTTTTCCTTATGAACTCATTTAAAACCTCTGCTTTAAAGGTAGCAAGTCTACCGTATGAACCAGCTCCTGAATCACCACCTTTGCTGTAACGATTTTCCCAGTAGTCTCCAGATGTAAAATTCTTTGTTTTCTTAATTTTATGATAAACAGGTAGAATGACATTAGCCAGCTGCTTGTTTTTGTACACCTTTGTCTTTAGTGACTTTTTCATCTAGACTCCCAATGCTTATTTCATATTTATTCAAGTATAATACCCTATGTATTATTAAGATGGAAAAGAATAGTCATCGACAAACGCAAACAACACAATTGGTTCAATTTGACGGTATCTGTAATTTTTTTTATTGCTATAGCCATATACTTTGCCGTCAACAAAGAAGCGCTCCAAAGTTTTTATCAATCAGTTTCATTAGTGTCGATTGTTCTCCTGATTTTTATTCAGTTTTTACGAATATTATTAACTGGACTATTCACGAAATTAACGCTGCAGGCGTTCGAAAAAAAAATCACAATTAGTGAAACGAATTACCTATCTATTGTTACTACGGCAGGAAATTTTTTTGGCCCTCTACTCGGAGGCACAAGTATTCGTGCTGTATATCTTAAGAATAAACACAAATTTCAGTATTCGAAGTTTATGTCGACTCTCTATGGTTATTATTTAATTACCTTTACTACTTATTCGTTAATTGGAATGTTGGCTCTTAGCGTAGTATATGTTCAGTTTGGGAGTTTGGATGGAATGAAATTGGTAGGTTTGTTTTTGTTGGCTACATTTTCAGCAGGCACTATAGCATTATCTTTACCAACAAAGTATGGGTATATGTTGTCAGGCATTCGTATTATGAAGCTGCTAAGGAAGCAAATAGTAACAGCTGTTGACGGGTGGGGACTAATAAGAAAACACCCAGGACTCGTGCATAGGTTGATAATCTTAAGCGTAGCAGTTTTGGGTGTAGCTTCACTTGAGAGTCTGGTGCTGTATAGGCTATTTTCTACTGACGTTTTCTTACCCAGTGTGATTCTCTACACTGCTTTAGGGGCGTTCTCGATGTTAATTAGTATTACACCAGGTGCGATTGGAATTAAAGAAGGCTTTTACTTGCTAATATCATCAACATTACTACTCGACAATACTCAAGTGATTCAGATGGCAACAGTAGATAGATCTGTCACGTTTATTATACTTATATTTATGCTTGTTCTAACAAAAACAAAATTATTTTCACCGAGTGAGAAGTACAGCGATAAACGAGGGGATAACGCATGATACATTTTGTCATAGGAACAAGAGCGCAAATGCTGAAGATGGCTCCTATCATGGCTGAATGCCAGAGGCGTAACTATAATTGGAGATGGGTGTATGTTGCTCAGCATAAAGAAACCATGTTGGAAACAATAGAGATGTTCAACCTACCAAGCCCTGCTTATACAGTTGTAGAATGGGACGACGAAGCTAAGACAATCTTTAAGTATGGGTATTGGATGCTTAGGGCGTTCGGGGCTCTTTTTAAGGGGCGCAAAATTTTGGCTGGATATATCGGTAAGAGCAATGTGGTACTTACGCACGGGGATACAACTTCAACCGTTTGGGGTGCATTCCTCGGTAAACTTTATGGATGCAAGGTGATGCACGTAGAGTCGGGTCTAAGAAGCTTTAATTTGTTTGAACCATTTCCCGAAGAGATTAATAGACTAATTACATTTAGACTGACTGATATATATGCTTGCCCCGGCGACTGGGCGCTTAGCAACGTAAGCAAGTATAAGGGGATCAAACTGAACACAATTGAGAACACTCAAGTAGACACTGTGAGGTATGGCGCAGCAAATAGTGACTCAGCGGAGATAAGCGTACCGGCTAAACCTTATTTTGTAGCGACTATCCATAGGTATGAAAACATATTTAAAGAGGAAAAGTTTACTCAGATAATTGACTATTTGCTAGATATAGCAAAAACACATGTTCTTGCAATGCCGCTCCATCCAGTAACTCGAGTTCAGTTAGAAAAGTATAATTTATTGCACAGACTTAATAACAGTAGGAACGTGAAGCTGTATTCTCGTTTGGAGTATCTACCTTTCATAAAATTAGCTAAATCTGCAGAGTTTGTAATAACCGATGGTGGTGGTACTCAAGAAGAACTATATCACATGGGTATACCTACGCTTCTTTTCAGGAATGAGACCGAGAGGCAGGAAGGGTTAGGTAGAACTACAGTCATATCTAAATTTGACCCAAAGGTTATCAACGATTTTGTTGATAACTATAAGAAATATAGGCACCTACCGACCGCAACGAAAACTTCACCTACCAAAATAATTCTAGATAAACTTGAAAAGATGAACTTAGCACAAAAGAGTGCTGAGAAAGTTTAATTATTCTCGATTTTTTTTAATCTCTCCAAGGCATCTTCAAGGAACATACGGTTGATTTTTATGAGATCAGCGATTATCCCGAGAACAACAAACAAAACCCCTATGATTATCAGTACTGCCCCAAGAAGCAGTGATTGAATATGATCCCCAACACTGGCTGAGCTTGTGATTAACAACATTAAATAGCGCAGGAACAGCAGTAGCCCTGTAGTCATGAAGATGGTGGCGGTAATCATGAAAATTTTGAAAGGTTTGTGCATAGTGTAGCTTCGGACTATAGCCGAGCCAGAACGTACGACGTGTTCGCGAGTGTTTTTAAAGAGGCGAGATTCGCGAGTTTTAGCATTGGTGGTTATGGGGATGGAGGTGATAGGAATATGCTTTCTACCGGCGTGGATGATTGTTTCCATACAATAGCTGAACTCGGTCATGATGTTTATCTTCATAAGAGCGTCACGGGAATATGCGCGGAAACCACTGGCGGCATCTGGAATGTCTGTTCCAGCTGCCATATTGACAACTTTACTGCCAAACTTTTGCAGAAATTTCTTGGGAGTGCTGAAATGAGCGATTTTGTCTGTTTGTCTGTCGGCCACTACAATTTCTGCCTCACCATCTAGGATTGGTCGAACAAGGTCAGGAATACGCTCCTGAGGGTATTGGTTGTCTCCGTCGGTGTTTACAACAATGTCAGCTCCAAGTTTTAGTGCGGCATCGATGCCGTCCGCGAATGAACGAGCCAGCCCCATGTTCTTGGCGTGGTATACGATGTGATTAACGCCAAGTTTCTTGGCTACTTCTACAGTCTTGTCGGTGGAACCGTCGTCAACTATGAGGGTTTCAATAACATCTATACCCTTAATTTTCTTCGGCATTTTCTCGAACACTAAAGGTAAGGTCTCCTCCTCATTTAAACACGGTATCTGAATAATTAATTTCATGTATTTTCCTATCTCCCAACACCAATATATTTAAATCCAGCACCCACAACATCTTTTTTATCAAAAGCGTTCATGGCATCCACAAAAACATTGCCTTTCATGCGCTCCGCTATTGTAGCAAGATTCATGTCTTTAAACTCGTCCCAGGCGGTAGCAACAACCAAAATGTCAGCATCTATGACAGCTTCTTCGACAGAGTCATTTACGTTGATTGATTCATCTAAATCCCTTTTTGCGTCACCGTTAGCTTGGGGGTCGTAAGCTACCACCTCTGCGCCTTCCTGGGCAAGCAAGTTAGCTATTTGCACGGCTGGTGAGCGCCTGGAGTCACTAGTATTTTCCTTAAACGACAAACCTAGTACAGTAATTTTCTTACCACTTAATTTCCCCTCTGATTCCTTTAATTTGTCCACGACGTACTTGGGCATAGTGGCGTTTACTTTTGCAACTGAGTCCATAATCTCTAAATCAACATCGTATTCTTTTGCACTCATGATGAGTCCGCTGACATCCTTCGGGAAACAACCACCACCATAACCTCGGCCAGCGTAAAGGAACGCTCTTCCGATGCGCCTGTCGCTGCCTACGGCATCCATAACTTCCGCGATGTCGGCATCTGTTTTGTCAGCGAGCTTGGCTATGGAGTTTGCAAAAGAGATTTTTAAGGCTAGAAAAGCGTTGGCGGTTAGCTTAATAAGTTCGGCACTTTCAAGAGAGGTCGCAATGTACTGGCCTTTGTTAGGAGTTAGGGCCGACGCTGGTATGCCTATCTTGGCAATATCATCTATCATTTGCTTGTTGCTCTCGATGGACAGGTAAATTTCCAAGATTTTCTCAACGGCGGTCGGTTCGCTGCCACCTGCAACAACTCTATCGAACAGTAACGTGTCGGAAACAGCAGAGCCTTCACGCAGAAACTCAGGGCTTGAGACATAACGAATGTTTTTGTTCGAGTACTTAGCGATATGATCAATAACGTTTTTTCCAGTGCCGACAGGCACAGTGCTCTTTTGTACAAAGATTACGCCATCATCCATGTACTTGGCAGCTGATTTAGCGGTGGCAAAAATATATTCGAGGTTAGAACTGCCATCTGGTTTGTCTGGTGTTCCAACACACGAAAAGACAACTTCCGCACCCTTTATGCCGTCTTCGTATGAAGTTGTTGCTCGGAGGCTACTAATGTTTACTGCAGCCTGAATAAGCTCCGAGATACCAGTTTCAAAAAAAGGTGATTTACCGGAATTGATTATTTCAACCTTGCTTTCATCGATATCAATTACTGTTACCTGATGACTGCTATTTGCTAATATTGCCGCTGTGGTAGTTCCGACGTAGCCACTTCCAATAACCGTAATCTTCATTAGTTACAAGCTCCTCTAAAATACTAACCATAAAATAATAACACTTTTGCATTAAACCCAGATAAGAAAACGAAAACGAGACAATGAACTTGACACAAACAAACAAAAATGCTAATGTAGGTATAATTAGATGACATGTAATTAAAGGAGTAGTAGGATGCCGAAACTAGAAGTAATAAATTTTGCTGTCGACCGGTTGCCACTGTCGTCTGACGAAGATGTAAAAGATGAGATATTAAGAAACAATAGGTATTCGCGACTAGGCGATTTTCCAGTTGGACTAGTAGTAAAGGTGGTTCCAGCGCACGAGGACGATCGACGAGCTATTGTAGAAGATTGGAATGGTGAATTGGATGTATCTTGGGCGAGCACAAAGCTGCTTGATATTCATAAAGCACCAGAGGGTGAGCGGATGGAACTAGGCAATCATTATCACGCAGAGCCAGAGAAGTTTTTCTTGGTTGACGGTGCCGTGGCGACACTACACCTCAGAGATGTTGATACTGGTTTTGAGGTAGTATTTGAAAATATTCCGTCTAGGTCAAGGATGTATATACCTACGGAAACCGCACATCAGCTTCTCGTAGAAGAACCAACGCTACTGCTGGTACACAATGAAAAGCCCTATAATTCTGACAGCTTGATTCCATACGACTTCTCTGAATAGTCTGCAAGAATATCTCGACTACAGTCAGGCAGTAATGTATACTTGAAAAAATTATTAATTATGTTATAGTAATAACTCTATTATGAAAACACCAGACTCAGCACCAGGATTACGTGACTTCATTCGTGAAGCAGGCTACTACGACGAAGGCTTCTTGCAGCCCAGCATGCTTACTACTTTTGACGCAATAAAGCTTGGAGATTACGCAAAAAGTCTTGCCGAGACTCAAGGGAAAGAAGCAGGAATAGGTGAGCTCAATGGAGTTGAGCCGTTCTACGGAATGATATACGAAGAATCACGCCGACTGTTTGGCGAAAGCAACATCACAGTTGCCGATGTTAATGGTGACAACCTCCATGTATTTATCGGCGAAGCAGGGCGTCCTCACTCTGGAGTTAGTAATACCATTGAATCTGAACGTTATTTTGCAACCCAAGCAAAATATTTTAACCATAGCGATATTGGTAATTATGAATCAGTCGAGAAAGCACCCCATAATGTGGTGTGGGCTGTTGGTGAAGAATCTTTGTTTACATGGGATCGGATTGCGGACATGGAAGACGAGGACAAGAAGAAATTGTTTGATAGTCTATCTGAGGCAGTAGCAATTGATGCAGAATTCATTTCTGAAATAACAGATAACGACACTGTTCAGGTAACGATAGCTCTTGGCTTTGATTCAGGTTTTTCGGCTCAAACGAAAGAAACAGCTCATATTCATGTGCTGGGGAAACGCGAAAATGAACCGGATGTCTATAAAAAGAAAATCACAGACATAGTAGAAAAGAGAAAATTTTTAGCACAACTTGCATATACGCAAAATATTCTCGGTTCTACAGAAAGGGTGTCAGATATTGTGGAAGATGTTGTGCGTGGAATTGGCGTGTTTGACGGGGTGGATACGAAGATTAACCTTCCTCAAGAAAACATCTATGCACCAGTAGTTTTCAAAGTAGACACTTTAGAAGGGACGCAACTAAGAGACGTTCTAGAACTGGCTACTAATCTATACACCCAGACAAGTAATGCATGGGAGCTGTTAAAGGAATCTGGTCAAAAAAACCTTACTCGACATCCGACTGTACCATCATTTGCAATTGGATGCGATTATCAGGACGGACGCATAACCGAATTAAGAGTTATACCAACTCTGTACGGATATGTAGTACCTGAAAACGGTGCACAGCTGCAAATCTCGCAATAGAGAACTAGCTACGCGGATATTTGCATACGATAACCTACTAACTATTGAACTTTAAGGTGTCCTGGATTAATATTGGTCTCTGCATGATAGTACTTATTAACTGTGGCGGTTCTGGCTCGCGCCTTTGGCCACTTTCAACACCAGAGTATCCGAAACACCTTCTAAAGCTTGAGGGTACCGATGGCGATGGTAGTTTATTGCAAAATACCTATGCCAGGGTTAAAGATTTTGCGGAGAAAGTATATTTCATTACTGAGGCTGGACATGCACACAGCGTGAAAGAGCAGCTTGAAGACGTAAGTGATGATCAAATTATTATTGAACCTGCTAGAAGAGGCACAGCCTCTTGTATGGTTTATGCGCTTGAGTATATGAAGAGTAGGCATGACGAAGACGTACCCTTGGTTTTTATCAGCGCTGATCACGTCGTACATGATCATAAAGCGTTTCAGGATGTGCTCAAGCACGCGGCAGCAACGTCAAAAGAACACCAAGGAATTACTTTGTTTGGTGTTGAGCCGACGTATCCTTCAACAGGGTTTGGATATATTGAGAAAGGCAAGAAAATTAGCGAAAACGGCGAGAAAGATGTACACGAGGTTTCTTCTTTTAAAGAGAAGCCAGACAGACAGACAGCGGAAGGTTATATACGAGAAGGTAAATATTATTGGAATACCGGTAATTTCGCCGCCCCCCTTAACGTTTGGCTAAGTTCTATGAGTGATTCATCGCCGTACCTACTGAAATGCTACAAAAGCCTAGAAACATCGAAATCCGCCGAAGGAAAGAAAAAGATTTATCTTGAGTTCGAAAACAACGCTATTGATTATGCCCTCATGGAGCCTTCTGAGCGTCTTCTGGTGGTCCCAGGCACCTTCGACTGGATAGACGTTGGTAGCTATCAGGATTTGCACACTATTTCCCATCACGACAACGAAGGCAATGCGCTTCAAGGTGATAAAGTAGCTACAGTTGATGTAACAAATAGTTTCGTCAGGAACGATACTGACATAAAGGTGGGTGTGATTGGTTTAGATAACGTTGCTGTTGTCGTGACCAACAAAGGAATTGTTGTGACTAACAGGAATATGTCCCAAAGAGTTAAAGAAATTGCCAAGAAATTATTGGAAGAGGATAACCAGTGAAGAAAGTAATAGCTTTTGATTTAGACGATACACTGGCGGCATCGAAAACCGCTCTTACAGACGAAATGTCTGATTTGCTCGGACAGCTACTCAAGAAATACATCGTTGCAGTGACTAGCGGGGGTAAAATCGAGCAGTTTGAGGAGCAGTTGCTCGGGAATCTAAAAGTAGACAGTAGTTTGCTCAATAACATGCATTTGCTACCGACCTGCGGAACTAGATATTATCGCTGGAATGAAGACAGTAACAAATGGGACATGCAGTATGCTGAAGATTTTAAACCAGAAGAAAAGAAAAAGATTATTTCAGCTCTCGAGAAAGGGGCTAAAGAGCTCGGCATTTGGGAAAAAGACACGTGGGGTGAAATAATCGAAGATAGGAATTCGCAAATAACCTTTTCGGCTCTAGGACAAAGAGCCCCTGTCAAAGAAAAAGAGAAATGGGATCCAAACTCTAGTAAGAAGAAAAAACTTCGAGATTTAGTTGCTCCACAACTCCCAGAGTTTGAGGTACGAGTAGGCGGCAAGACGTCGATTGATATTACTAGGCTCGGTGTTGATAAAGCTTATGGGATGAATAAACTGATGGATGCGCTGGGCGTAGCGAAAAAAGACATCTTATTCATAGGTGACAGACTCGAAGAAGGTGAGAATGATTACCCAGTTAAAGCCATGGGTATAGATACTATAGCGGTCGCTGGTTATCGTGAGACTCCGTTAGTAGTCGAAGCGTTGGTGAAAGTTTAAGATGGAAGAAAGCGAACAACTACAATTTGATGATTTTAGAGCTAGTATTGACACGGAAACATTTAGGACGGATTCATATACGAGGCGAATAGAGAAGCCGTGGGGTTGGGAAATTCATTTCACGCCTGACGATTTACCGTACATGGGCAAGATTCTCCATGTAAATGAAGATTCTAGAATAAGCTTGCAGTCGCATGACGTAAAACAAGAAAGCTGGATGCTAGTCAGTGGCAAAATGACACTGGTTATCGAAGATTCAGCGGGCAAAATGGTAGAAATCGACATGGAAGAAGGCGTTGGCTACACCTGCGCACTAGGCCAGAAGCATAGGCTTAAGGGTGGCAAGGGCGACGGCGAGGTCTTTGAGGTGTCAACACCAGAACTTGGTAATACTTTCAGACTTGAAGACGACTACAACAGAAGCACCGAGACCGAGGAAGACAGAACAGAAAGAAACCAAAAAGCAAAGTAGTTCACTAGGTCTGTCAGCTCTTATTACAAATAATATTTCAAAACTTGTACCAAGAAAGTAAAATAACAACACCCGCGACATCAGATTTAAATCATATTTAAATCTGATGTATATGCTCTGTGTTGTACGTTGATGTAGTTATGGATACGGAGTGGAAAATAGGCTATACGCACTGACGCATAGTAGAAGCAAAGTTATACATAGCTTTTCGCTGGGAAGCGCATGATCTATGCAGTCGTACTTCTTGGGTTTATAATAGAATCTCGTTTATGACCAGATTAAGCTTAGTTATATAATTCTTCTACGAACTGCTTAAGGTGTTTTTTGAAGTTTACAGAGCTAAATTTACTGGCTGCCAACTTAAGGTCATTTCTATTCCATGAAGTTTCACTCCAACTCTGTAGAATCTTACTTAGTGACTCTACTGTTTGCTCTGTGAACAACAGCCCTGTTCTTCCTGGGCGGACTATATCTAGTGCGCCACCAGCTTTGTATGCGATGACTGGCGTGCTTGCGGCCATAGCTTCCGCTGCAACTATTCCAAAATCATCCTCCTGAGGGAAGATGTATCCTTCCGCCGATTGGAAATGTCTAACTATTGCCTCGTCGCTGACACCTGTAAGAAAAGTTATTGTTGGACCTGCGATGGATTTCAGATTTTCATGTTCTGGGCCGTCGCCTATCACCGTGAGTGGAAGATTCAGGTTTGTACAAGTTTCTACAGCTAAATCAAATCTTTTATGATGAACTTGTCTACCGACTATCAGGAAGCCATTTCGTTTTGGTGGATTTTTCTTTGTCGCAAGTCTACCAACGGCAACCGGCGGATAGATAATTGTTGAGTCGCGATTGTAGTACTTTTGTATCCTTTCTTGGACTGCGGACGATAGAGTTAGCATGTAGTCAGGCTGCTGCGCTGCCAGGTAATCCCACCGTTTCATCCAGGGTTTGAGTAGTTTTAGACCAAAGCGCCACAAAGGGTCTAACAATCCAACGCCACCAGCAGTGCTGGCCGTCATATATTCGTCTGGTCTTACCCAGTAGTATTGAGTAGGTGAGAAGCAATAATTAATATGAATGCCATCGGGAACTTGTGTAGCTTTTGCCTCGGCGCCAGACAAGGAGATTACTAAATCGTAACCACGCAGCTTTAACCTACCAAAGTAGAAACGCCTAAGCACTGGCCATAGTTGGTGTTTTGAACTGAACGGCAGTTTTTGTATAAAGCTTGTACGTACGTCGGCGTCTGCGAACAAAGGCATTCTACTTGAGGCATATGAAGAAGTGAATATTGGCGCGTTTGGGTACATCTTATGGACTTCCAATATGACTCTCTCAGCACCGCCCATTGTGGTGAGCCA
>CAZOFP010000005.1:34226-63311 GCA_964579475.1 uncultured Candidatus Saccharibacteria bacterium
ACATCTTATGGACTTCCAATATGACTCTCTCAGCACCGCCCATTGTGGTGAGCCAATCGCAGACAATCGCAATGCGCAATTGTTTGCTAGTAGACGGCAGACGGTAGATGGCAGACGGAGAACGCTTGGAAGCAGAGAGAGAATAGTAGGCAGTAGATGGCTTATTTGTAGGCATTCTTAATGACCTTTATCAGTGAACTAAGTTGTTTTTGGCAAACCATAATCTCATCGAAGATATTCTTCAGGTCGTCTTCATTCAAATATTGAAGTTTGGTCGCGAGGTAGAGGTGACTTTTTGTTTCCAGCAACGAACCATACGCAATTGAATAAAACTGTATTTTTTCTTTGTCAGACTGTCGCCCAAACCCTTCAGCAATATTTGCAGAGACGGAGCTTGAAGACCTTTTGATTTGGTCTACAAGGCTGTATTTTTCGGCAGAAGGAAATTTTTCCGTTAATTGATAGCTCGTCACAGCGATTTCTTGCGCCTCTTGCCAGACTCTCAGTTTTTCAAATCCTGTTATTTTGCTATCTGCCATATGCTATCTACCTTCTACTACCTTGTTTTGTCAACTTTAAAGATAACGAAAATGGTTTTGAATAGAATTGTTATGTCGAGCCAGATGCTCCAGTTTTGAACGTAGTAGAGATTAAGACGTGTACGTTCTTTATAATCCAGATCGCTTCTGCCGGAAACTTGTGCCAGGCCAGTGATACCAGTTTTTACGGCCAGGAGAAGATTACCGTACTCTTTGTAGAGAGCCATCTCCTCAGGGATGATGGCGCGCGGGCCGACCAGGCTGATGTCGCCTTTTAACACGTTCCAAAGCTGAGGGAGTTCGTCCAGGCTTGTGCGTCTAAGGAAACGACCGAAAGTACTAACACGCGGATCATCTACTATCTGACTGTCTTTGTCCTGGAGTTGTTTAATGAGGTCTTCTCTGTCCATTGACTGAAAAACTTTAACTGGGTTTTTGCCTGAATATTTCTTTTTCATGGTGCGGAATTTGTAAACGGTTACTTTGCGGCCAAAACGGGTAATTCTTTTATGTGCAAAGAAGATTGGACCGAAATCGAAAATAGGTAACAGCAAGGCAACTGCCAGCAGGATGGGCGACAGAACGATGAGCAAAACTAAGCTAACTAAGAAATCCATTAGGCGCTTTACCAGCTTTCCCCAGCCAAGCAGGCGAGTATGATGAACCGATATAACAGGGAAGCCGTGAAAAATGTCTACAGAATGGTTACCGGTGAAGAATTCTTCGTGAGTTGGAATCAGCTTGTAGCTAAGGTGTTTCTCTTGCACGGCATCGAGTATTAGTTTGTTTCGATGGTCTTGTTCGTAGAACTGTGTCTGGACTACAGCATGTACTCCTAGCTTGTTTATGTCTTTGAGTCCGTCTGTCAGCTGGGAGTAATGCTTACCTTCGAAACCTGATGGAATAGACGATTTACTACCAACAACAGCTACAATTTGGTAGCTGGATGTCGGAGTGTTCGCGAGTAGTGAAGCCAGCTTCTTAGTGGCGTCGGTGCTACCGATGAGCATAACGTTCGTTACACCAAAACCTGTTTTGAACATTTGTCGGCGAAACACTTTTAGGAGAGTTCTACCGAGCAGGATAAGCAAGAAACTAGCCACTAAACCGTACAGGGCGACGCTCCTGGCTGGGAACACGATTGTTTGGGTGGTGAATTCGTAACCAATGACTAGGAGTACGCCAATGAGTGAGCCGGCAGCTAGGCGGGCGGTTTCAGAAAAGCGGTTGTCGAAGATGTGTTTGTTGTAGAGGCCAAGCATGCCGAAGATGATTAGCCAAAGAGGGATGATTACTAAAAAAGCCTGCAAATAATCTGTAGCAGCAACTGGCGAAAAGGGTCTGCCACCAGAGTAAGTTACACGGGAAACGTAGGCTAAAACGAAAGCCAGAAGAATGGCGATGAAGTCGCTGACTATCAAAAATAAACTATATAGTAATGTTACGTTTCCTGTCACTGCAGTAAATTATACCTATAACTCCAGTAATTGGCTAGTCTGTCAAGATGGGCGAAATTATTGAATAACATGTGTAGAATTAGGGGTAGATGAAAAAGGAGCAACAAAAACAAGTTTCCACGGTTTTGATGTGGCTGTTTGTGTTCTTGATTGCCTATTTACCGTTCCACGGGTTTCTTAGTACTTGGGCATATACGAATTTTGGGTATGAACTTTTCTTTAAGTCGTGGAAAGAACTACTGCTGGTAGTGATGTTGCTAGGTTCGGTGGTTATCGTGCTAGGAAATAGGACTACTTTAAACAAGCTAGCTGGCAGACTAATCAACAAAGTTGTAGTTGCATACAGTGCGCTACATCTAATAATGGCAGCGTTTACTGAACAGACCACAGAAGCGTTGCTGCATGGGTTGGCAGCGAACTTGCGGTTCCTGGCATTTTTTCTGATTGCCCAAGTTTTGGTCGAGGTTGTAAAAACCAAACAGTTACAGACGAGAGTTAACAAGACACTGCTCGTTGTAGCCACTGTAGTTTCAGTGATAGTTTTAATTCAACTTCTTTTGCCGAAAGAGTTTTTGGAATGGTTCGGCTACAGCAAAGAGACAATCCCACCATATTTCACGATTGATCGTAACCTGGACTTCGTGCGCTACGCGGCGACTACGCGGGGGCCAAATGTTTTGGGCGCTTATTTAATATTGCCAATTACCATGGTAGTAGCGATGTTCTTCAAGAAATATGACTGGAAGAAAGTTCTTCAGGCACTAGTAATGCTTGCGGCGATGTTTTTAACGCTTTCTAGAAGTGCCTGGTTAGGACTTCTAGTATCTGTTGGTACGTTTAAGATATTCTTTGCACCAGAAAAAGTCCAGAAGGTGGTTCGACGATTGTTGCCAGTTTTGCTGGTCTTTGTATTAATTTTTGTGGCAGTGTTCATGACAACTGATTTTGTGCAAAATACGATTTTTCACCAAGACCCAGGTGAAGGTGGACTAGTTGATTCTACAGGAGAACACTTCAGGGCTACCAGGGAGGGTGTCAAGGATGTTATTGCTAATCCACTAGGCTCAGGACCGGGAACTGCAGGACCTGCATCCCAGCGAAACGATGGCAAAATTAAACTAGCCGAGAATTATTTTGTACAGGTAGGCCAAGAAGTTGGAATACTGGGCTTGGGACTGTTCATCTGGATAAACGTGTTACTAGGCCAAGCGTTACTAAAGAACCGTGACAAGAGTTTTATGAAGCCAGTTTTATTCACATCGCTGATTGGTCTAACAGTGGTTTCGATGCTGCTCCATGGCTGGGCGGACGAGGAGGTAGCACTAACATTCTGGGGTGTCGCTGGCTTATACGTGACATCTTAGCCGGAAGTTCCTGCTAAACAGCAAAGCTATTTACTCCGAACTTCCTCTTGGCGCATTTTGAAAGTTTTATTTGCGAGGCAAATACAGTAGTACACATCCGCACAACTGTATTCACTTCTCAATAAGAACCTCCAAACTACACTCAAGCTAAGAAGTCAGGAGAAAAATGAAACCTTCTTAGAAAGAACTTTCAATTTACACCCGCCTACCGGCAGGCAGGCTCAAGTCAGAAGGTCATTGGAGAACAGTAAAGCCAGCTTTTTCACGAAATGTGGGCGCTGTTTTGCCAGCACACCGCATCGTCACTTTTGCTGGCTAAAGTGACCTGAAAACCACTCGCCAGGAACTCATAGTCGCTATGAAAAGATGTACAAAGGTTTCTTAGCCTGCGGAACTCACCCTTTTCGTTCACTCAAACATCCTCGGCCCACTCCAGAAAACTTCACCCATCTCTTCATCGGACTCATCGATGGCAAGGAGGAAGAAATAGTTGAACATAATTAAGTTTACATAGACAAATAAAACACTTGACATAGAGTTGACATAGAGTATTATAATAGTTGACATAGAAAGAAAGGATTAATATGTCAACTAAACTCGGACAAGAGATATTATTTTTAGCTGCACGCCACAGAACGTTTTCAGTTGGTGAAATTCAAGCCGAGCTTAAAAAGCCGGTATCTAGACAGTACATCTCTCGAGAAATTAAGGGTTTGGTTGAGACTGACAAGCTAGCTAGAATTGGTAGTGGCAGGTGGACTAAGTATGCGCTGCCTAAAGAAATGAAAAACCTATCTGAAAGAGCTCAGAAGAAGCTCAAGAACAACAGAGTGCTGGATGAAGACAGAATCTACGCAGAGCTTAAAAGAAAAGTTAGGAAGTTACGTGAATTACCAAATAACGTTGAGAGAATAGTCAGCTATGCATTTACAGAGATGTTAAATAATGCGATTGATCACTCGAAGTCGAAGAGTATTAAGGTGTCTATTGTGGTTGACCCGAACGAGGCTACTTTTACGGTTGAGGACTTTGGAATAGGTATTTTCAAAAATATTCAAAGAACTAGAGGTTTAAATAACGAGCTTGAGGCGATTCAAGATCTGACTAAAGGCAAGGTTACAACCATGAAAGAAAGGCACACCGGCGAAGGAGTGTTCTTTACTTCGAGAGTTTCTGATTTGTTGGAGATAGAAAGCTACGGGTATCGATACAGAGTGGATAACGAGATTGATGATGTGTTTATTGAACGAATTGACTCGAACAACAGAGGCACATTGGTTAAGTTTAAAATTGACGTAGGCTCTAAAAAAGATTTAGGCAAAGTGTTTAGGAGCTATCAAGTGGACTCGAGGTCGGGCGAGTTTGATGTAACAGAAGTAAGAATAAAATTATTCAAGGAAGAAGTAGAGTACATATCAAGGTCCCAAGCTAAGAGAGTGCTTGTTGATCTGGAGAAATTCAAGCGTATAGTGTTGGATTTTGAAAATGTAAACACGGTTGGGCAAGGTTTTACCGATGAGGTATTCAGGGTGTTTCAGGCTGATCATTCAGACATTGAATTAGTGCCTGAAAATATGAATGAAGAGGTTAGCTTCATGGTTAACCGGGTTGAGAAACCGCAGCCAAAGTTAGGAATCGAATAATGAACGAGAAGACTAGGCCGACAAAGAAACAGCGCGAAATGTTGGTGTTCATTGAGAACTTTATCTCTGGACACGGCTATGGGCCAAGCTACCGGGAAATTCAAAAAGGTTTGGGTTATAAATCTGTAGCTACAGTGGCCGAGCATGTGAACAATTTGATTGCCAGGGGTCACCTGGTGAAGCGAGACAAATCTGCACGGTCACTCGAGGTTCTAAAAAGTGCAGAAAATGATCCAAAATCGGCGAACGTAAAGAAAAGGGACGAGAAATGGCTAGTCGATCAGATAATCATAAGATTCAAAGCAATTGATAGGTCTAAAAAGCTAGACTCACAAAAAGTCGATGAATTATATGTGCTTGTTGGCGCACTTAAGGTGCTTGGGTTTGACGATGCGGCGCGCTCATTTGCCGTTCGTTTAGGAAAATTAAGACAGAAGTAACCTTCCTAGTAATAACGACAGGGTTCTGAGATAATAAGCTTTAGAGTTAATCTCAAAATAAAAATGAAATTCACAAACAAACCTATTGTTATGCTAGCGGCAGTCGTTTTGTTGTTGGCGACTTTCTTTGTGAGTTTTTATACCATCTCTCAGACGAAGGAATCTGCAGTTAAAGTTGGCGGCGACACCGAAATCGTACAGAGTAAAACTAGCGAGACAAACAGCGACAAACCGAAATCTAAGGTAAATGAAAATAACGCATCTACCTCTTTAGCAAACGACGCGAAAAGCTCAGCTAATTACACCGAGGATGTCGTCAAAAATGATAAAATTGTCGATTCTTCAGGCAATGAATATCCTATTCGTGAGTACAAGTTACTACTAACCCCAAACGATCCCAACGCAACTCAGTGGTGGACGACATCAACTGGTCTTGAACAGGCCTGGGGTATTGGTGGTGGCAGCACGCCGACGACCATTGCAATCATAGACACAGGCTTTGATTTGGGGCATGAAGAGTTTAGCGGGCGCTGGTATCAAAATAGTGGCGAGCTTGGTGCTACTAGTACGGAAGCTCCGAGCGATTACAACTGTAGCGACCAGTCTATTGCTCTGGATGCTGCCTGCAACAATATTGATGACAATTTTAATGGTGTGGTTGACGACGAGTTTGGTGCTACAACTACAGAAAACCCATCGAGGCTCAACTGTACGGACAGGTCGCTGGCGTTAGATAAATCGTGTAATTTACTGGACGATGACGGCAATGGCTTGGCTGACGACGTGACGGGCTGGGATTTCGTGAACTACGATAGCGTAGTTGAGGCTGGTGAGACTAACCCTTCGGGCAGTGGCACCAGACATGGTACCGAAGTTGCTGGTGTAGCTGCAGCCACCGGCAATAATGGCAAAGGTATAGCTGGGGTGAACTGGAGCAGTAAAATTTTGCCAATTCAGGCACTTAATGATGACAGTTATGGCGACACACTGACAGTTAGCCGAGCGGTGCGCTACGCTGCCGACCAAGGTGCAGATGTCATAAGTATTAGCCTTGGTAGCACACTTTATGATAATTATTTGCGTCAGGCAGTAGACTACGCCGTCACCAGCGGCAGCGTAGTGGTTGCGGCTTCGGGAAACGATGGTTGCGACTGCATAAACTATCCGGCAAACTTTCCAGAAGTCGTGGCGGTGGGCGCTTCAGATAGTGCTGGGGCGAGAGCCTCTTTTAGTAATTGGGGGGCAAATCTGGATTTGGTTGCTCCTGGAGTAAGTATTGAAACGACAGTCTGGGACGCAGCTAGCGATAGTCAGTATGTGAGCTCAGTGGCTGGTACGTCGTTTTCGACTCCGTTCGTGAGTGGCTTATTGGCATTGATGCGCTCTTGGCAACCGAACGCGACTTGGGGTGAGTTGGTGGCAGCGATGTCTGCCGAGGCGGATCATTCAGCACTAGGTGTTGGCGAGAACCATTCTACCGTCTACGGGTTTGGCGATGCGCTTGCTGGACAAGCAATGAACAGAGTTGTAACACCGCGTTCGAGTGTTCAAGAGTACAGGTACACTCCTTTTACTGTCGCCGACCAGCTCGATTCAGCACTAGTCTACCAATGTAGTGGTTCGGATTGGCCGAGCGCCAGTATTTATAGGTTAAGAAAAGATGGTCAGATTCGTTATACTGTCAGCGAGTTGCAACGTTACCAATCTGAGACTGCTGGTTGGGTCAGTAGTTTCATCGGCTATTCATGCAGCGGACTACCAACAGACACAGCGAACAGTGTCCGCCAAATAAATCTTCTGAGGGAAATCGAGAACTCTAGTTTGAAGTCTCTTTAGAAATGCAAAGCCGTAATCAGTTGACCACAGCAGAGCTACCTCATATAATCTGATGCGTACTACGTATTTAGAAGCTAGACGATAGATTTTAGAATCTAGAGTTGAAACATAATCTCAAGACGAAGTAAGCACCTTTCTTTATATTCCTGGGTAGCTCAATGGTAGAGCATCTGACTGTTAATCAGAGGGCTGCCGGTTCGAGTCCGGCCCCAGGAGCCATATGAAAATGACATCCAGTTTCGGATGTCTTTTTCATATAGTCTCTTCGAGACTGGACTTGAACCGAATTGGTGCGAAGCACCCGGTTCGGTGAAGCGACTGAGCTCGTAGGTGCTCGCACCGAGAACGAAGGAGCGGAAGAGGCAAAGCCGATGTCCGGCCCCAGGAGCCAAGATAACAATCAGACCCTTTAAGGGTCGGGTTTGTATCTTGATGTTTTGACCAAGCAAACCAATCAACTGATACCTAGCACGTTTTCGGTCATATTCTGGCAGAGTACTTCCTTACTTGATATGAGTTTGGAATAGCTGTTCAAAGGGCTGTAGAATAGTCCTATGACCAATCAATCTAGCTATGAAACAGAATTAATTTTCGCCAAAGAGTTAGCAAAAAAAGCTATTAAAATAGCCCTCAGTTATTACAAAAAGAACCCTGAAACGCGCACAAAGGAAGACAAGTCGCCTGTGACGGTTGCCGATGAAGAGATTAACCAGTTAGTTGTAAGCCAGGTTAAGGCTACTTTCCCGGAGCATGGTGTACTTGGGGAGGAACAGTCTTTTTCTACTGACCGCGAAACTCTATGGGTCTGTGACCCAATAGACGGAACCATTGCATTTTCAATGGGCGAGCCTATCTTTTCTTTTTCGCTAGCAATGGTTGTAGATGGTCAGCCTGTGGTTGCAGTAGCTGCTGACATTTCAACAAAAAGAATATTCCACGCTGTTAAGGGTCAAGGTGCGTTTATTGATGGAGCCTCTACAAAGGTAAGCTCTCGTAAGATGAGTGAAGCTTGGCTTGCTTTCCCCACGAGCCTAAAAGGGCTATTCCAAAAATCCCAGATGTACATGGAGCTATCTGAGCAAGCGTATCAAACAAATGTTATACACGGTGGTGTCTTCAAGTGCTTGTTAGTTGCTGAGGGCTTATCAGATGGCTCTGTTTGGGGTTCTAAGAAAAGTCCGTGGGATATGGCAGCCGTGAAACTGATTGTTGAAGAAGCAGGTGGGAAGATGACAGACAAATTAGGAAACGACCAGCTCTTTAATGCTGACCTGAACGGAGTGGTAGTTTCGAATAGTGTAATTCATGACGAGCTTATTGAAATTACAAAAAGAAACTAGTGAACTCCGGGGCTGTAGGCATAGTACTCATTCCGCCGTCGGACGTAATGGAGCAGAATATTAACCTCATTGAATATACCTCCGACTTTGTAATTAAACTCAGATAACACTGGTTTGCAACTTTAAATCATCTGGGGCAACTGACTTTACCGAAGAACAGTAATAAGAATTAATTAATTAATTCACTAACAACCTTCAAAGAACTTTCATAGGAGTGGCTATTAGTTCGTAGTGATTGAATTAGGGAGAGCCAGAATGTCTGAACAGCCAAGTCTGCTGATGAACAAAGTTCATCACTCCACTCGGTTTTTTCATTTCTAACTGCGTTGAAATGATAATTTCTGAATCAGCAGTATCATATATACAGCTGCTACATAAATTACCTATTTCGCCTTGCTAGCAAATGAAATTAGTTCATTCTGGTTTCGGGCCAGGTGGGAACCGAGTCTGTTGCTTAGCAAAAGCGGTTCGAAGATGAGGAAGCCCGCAGAAGCTTGCTCCCAAGGACTGGACGAAGCGCATCCGAAGGATAATCCGACCCCAGGAGCCATATGAAAACGACATCCATTTTCGGATGTCTTTTTCATATAGTCTTTTCGAGACTGGACTTGAACCGGATTGGTGCGTAGCACCCGATTTGGTGGAGCGACTGAGCTTACCAGTGTTAGAGTACTTGACATTGGTAATACCATGTATATACTGGGTATTATGAGTAAAGTAATCACAATTAAAACCGACGAGGAGACTAAGAAGGCCGCCCAACAGCTTGCGAGCGATGCAGGCCTAACGCTTAGCAGTCTCATTAATAGCTATCTTAAACAGGTTGTTGCCACACGTCATATCGATATCTATGCACCAGAACAGATGACACCAAAGCTCGAAGAGATGATAGCCCAGGTTGAGAAAGAAATTAAAAATGGCGATACCGCTGGGCCTTTTAACAGTGTTGATGATTTTCTGGATTCGCTAAATGCAGATTGACTATACGAAACGGTTCAAAAAACAATTTTCGAAACTTCAATTAACTCAAAAAAATCAATTTAACAACAGAGTGCAGTTATTTATCAAGAATCAGGCCGACCCCATACTTAGAGTGCACCCGCTAAAAGGCAGGTTTGCCGGCTATTACAGCATGAATATTTCAGGTGATTTGCGAGCGCTATTTTATAAAGAAGGAGAAGAATTGGTAATTTTTGCGCTCATTGGCACGCATTCACAACTGTATGGATGAAAACAGAAAAATGCTTAATCGTTTATTGATAGATGAATAAAGAATTATGAGACAATATAATTAATGGATGACTTCAATATATTAATAGCGGCTGGAGTGTTTGTGGCCTATCTCGCTGTCGACGCGCTCTATGCAATGTATACGATATCGGTGGTTAAACGAAAGGCTGTTGTTTCGGCAAACATTTCATTTGCGATGCATTTTTTGCTTGCGGTGGGAGTACTCAGCTACGTAAAAAACTTCTGGTACATAGTGCCGCTAGCCATGGGGTCATGGGTTGGAACGTACTTTGCGACTAAATACTTTGATCAACCTGAGAGGCTTAGCAGGAAGCGACAATCTTAAGTAAATCCTTTGAATATTGCTCAAGTTTAGCTGGGCCGATACCCGGTATTACCAGTAGCTCTTTTTCGTTCTTTGGTAAAGACTTACTGATATTTTTTAAAGTTTTGTCGTTTAGCACGGCGTAGGGTGGGATATTTTTCTTCTTTGAAATGTCCGTGCGCCAATCGCGGAGTTTTTCAAACAATTTCTTGTCGTAGTCGACGGGTTCCTCGGGTAACGGGCCAAGAACGCTGACGACTTTTTCATGGTGTTTTTTGATGGCTTTGGCGTTAATCGAGCCAAGAGAGGTGACGGCACCGGCTGATTTAAGCCTTAAGCTTTTGTCTAACACAAGTATTTCGGGGTGAACCACCATAGCTTGGTTGTTCATGCCTTTAATGTATAGACCTTCGAGGTTACGAACGCGACTGAGTGCTACGTAACCCATGCCTGGTTCAAACGATTTGGACAGGTCAATCTCAGCAGCGTCTAGACTCATACCTTGGCTTTTATGGATGGTAATTGCCCAGGCTAGGCGAAGCGGGAGCTGGCTGATTTCGGCGACGATGCGTTCACCGTCGACTAACTGCCAGCTAAAAGGTTCGACAACGTAAGTTTTGTCTGGTGTGGCAACGAGTGGAGCATGTGATTCGTCATCGAAACCAATGACTTGCCCGCGAGTACCATTAACGTAGCCTTCTTTAGGGTTGTTGGCAACGAACATTACTTCGGTGCCGAGCTTGAGGACTAAAATTTCTGGAGCCAGGCAACTTGCGACCATTGTCTCGACGACCTTTTTAGCACCTTTGGTGGTCATAGAGTAGGTTTGTTGTTTGGTGTCTAGTTGGTCAAGATGTTCTTGATTGATTTCGTCAACGTCTGAGTTGTGGGTGTAGAGTTTGGTTATCGTGGTGTCGGCTGGGGGTTTGCGAAACTTTTCCTGGAGGTCTAAAAAGTGCGATTCATCGACTTCGTTGGAGCGAATAGCGCTAAGAATACTGAGTAGCTGATCGTCGTCTTGGCGGTGCTGTTCGTTTAGGTAGCAGATTTGAAGTTTCATGCTGCGCCAGGCATTAGATTTATGCGCGAAGTCGGGTAATTCACGAGTTTTAGTAACGGGTGGTAGCTGGAACAAGTCGCCGCAGAGTACGACTTGCAGGCCACCGAAAGGTTTTGATTCGTCTTTGAAGGTACGACAAACTTGGTCGATAAGATCTAGGCGTGCACCATGGAGCATAGAAATTTCATCGATGATGAGGACTTTGGTTTTTTGGAAGCGAGTTTTTAGTCGAGCTTTTTCTAGCAGACGATCAAAGTCTGTCGGCTCAAACGAGTCTTTGATACCGATTCCCGACCACGAGTGTATAGTCATACCACCCAGGTGTGTAGCAGCGATGCCAGTACTAGCTGTAACGCCGACACCAATTTTATGGCGGCGCAGATGTTTAATGAATTCATTAAGCACGAAGGTCTTGCCACTACCAGCGGCACCAGTTAGAAATACATTGTGCCCCATCTTTAAAATGTCTAGAGCTTCTCTTTGAGTCATGCGCACCAATTGTGAGACTAGACATCAACACAATCAAGCCAATATTAGCAGGGTATCGGTCAAAGGTGAGTAGAATAAAACGGTGGCTGCGGGTTGGTTTGTTACAATACGCCTATGGTTAATTAAGGAGACGACATGAAAACGCAGCAAAATGGATTCATAACAATACTCGCAATAATCGTTGCAGTAGTTTTAGTGGCTGGCGGAGTTTACTACTTTGCGACAAACGACACCAGTGGTGACGGTGCGAGTGCTAACGAGACAAATACCAGTAGTACCGAAACAGCAGACAGCAGTAACTACCCGCCTTTGTATCAACAATATAATTTACCCGAATATCCAGGTGCCACGATTACCTATGGTGGGCGGACTGCCGATAATCTAGCTGATGGAATTAGCCTGAAGCTGTCCACGCCAGACGATGTTCAAACGGTAGGTGCATTTTACGAAACGGCTTTTAGCTCGCTTCCTGGCTGGGAATTTACACCACCGAATTTTACTAACGATACGCTTTACGGCGCTACGGCAGTTAAGGGCGACGAAGGCCTTAGATATCAGCTAACCATAACTAAACTGCCGGATTACACCCAGATAAGCATCACCTTCTTGGAAGCTTAACGAAGGTACTGAAGTTAGATGGATTGTACCCAAAAGTGTTTAACGTTGTTTGCTATCATTAGTTCATGAAAAAGACGAGATTGTTTAAGTGTGAAGATTGCGGGTTGCACTATAAGGACGAACAAATGGCTAAAGATTGCTACGATTTCTGCGTAAAAAATAAGGCATGCAATGTCGAATTTGTTGTGCACTCTGAGGAGCACCAAAAACTGTTGAAACAGCACGAAGAAACGTAGTTGCAATGAAGAACCTACAAAGAGGCTTTATAACCCCTTTAGTTTTATTTGTTGGCTTAGCGCTATTTGTGGCATTGAGTTTCGCAAGCTACAGAATATATCAAAAGAACTTTACAGCAGAAAAAACAACAACAGAGACGGTGAAGACTGCGGAATCGGCCGAAGGCGAGCCCTTCGTATTCACAGCGGCAGGGGATTTTAACTCGACAGACGATGCAGGTTTAGTGTTGAGCGCTATTGGCGCGGCTGACTCCGATTTCACTTTAGCTTTGGGTGATTTAGGTTACGGCGGCAATGGCACCGAGCAAGCTTGGTGTGAATTTACGAAAGCCCGCGTTGGAGGTGATTATCCGTTTGAAATAGTAGCTGGAAACCACGATGACGGATCGAAGGATGGCGATATTTTGGAATATAGAAAATGTTTGCCAGACAAATTGGGCATTTCTCAGGGAGAGTACGGGATAGAATATTATTTTGACTATAATAATCTGGCACGGTTTATATTGATATCGCCAGATATAGATAATTATGGCTATGACTACAGTAAAGGCACATCGAATTATGACTGGGTTGCCGCGACAATAGATGGAGCGCGAGAAGAGGGTCTTCGATGGGTGGTGCTAGGCATGCATAAGAACTGTATTACCTCTGGTGTGAAGTCGTGTGAGATAGGTGAGGATATTATCAATTTGGCGATAGAAAAAGGTGTCAACCTTGTACTACAGGGCCACGAGCATGGATATTTTAGGTCAAAACAACTAAGTTTAAGCAGCGAGTGCCCAGCCATTGTTGCCAATATGGTCAACGCAAGCTGTATAACAACCGAAGGTAGTCAATTTTTGAGTGGTGATGGCACGATAATTGTGATTAGTGGTGCAGGAGGCTATACGCTCCGTGAGGTTAATCTAGGGGATTCAGAGCTTGGCTACTTCGATGCCTGGAACGGTGCTAATATCGGCAAATCCTACGGTTTCAGTATGTTTAATGTCAGCAATAATTCCATTGAAGCCGAGTTTATCTCGGCTGGAGATGGTAACTTTACAGATAGTTTCTCGATTAATTTTTCCAGGTAGCTAGAGTCTGAATTTTGACAACTACAAAGAGCCTGCGAGATAATATGGCCACAACTTAAGAGGAGGTGCCAATATGGCAAATAAAACTAACGAGGTTTCTAACTGGGTCGGTTGGATATTCTTCGCGGGATTCATGATGATTCTGCAAGGATTTTTTAGCGCCATAGTTGGGTTAACCGCAATATTTAACTCAGACTGGTTGGTAGTTACTAACAGCCAGTTATTAGTTCTTGATCTAACTACCTGGGGCTGGACTTACCTAATACTAGGTTTAGTCATCCTTGTAGCTGGGTTCCAGATTATGCAGGGGGCTGTATGGGCCCGCGCAGTCGGTGTGGTAGCAGCGATGTTTAGTGCAATCGCAGCACTAGCATCACTAGAGCTTCACCCATGGTGGTCAGTTATCATCATCATGGTGGATGTGCTTATCATCTATGCGTTGACGGTACATGGAGACGAACTAGAAAACTTAGAGTAAGTCTAAGTTTTACTGGATAAAAAGGAGCGGAATGAATCTGCTCCTTTTTAGGTTACTTAATCTCGTAAACAACAGTTACTGAATAGCTTAGTTTGTCTTGTCCTGGCTGCAAGGGTATGCTTCGTTTAACTTCGACTGAATCCAGACCAACGGCAGTGCCATTTTCACCAAAAGCAACAGGGTAGTCAGCAAAACCATATCCTTCGCTGACGCTAATGACTTTGCCTAGTTTAACTTCTAGCTCGTTAACAGATATTTGTGCCTTGGATTTGGCATCAGCTACTGCGGCTGTACGACCCTGTTCTTCTAACTCCTTTTGCTTGGCTTCAGAAAAGGTCGGCGTGGGTGTTATCTGACCTTCGGGATTAGTGGTCAATAGATAGTCTTGAACCTTTTGGGCTGTGTCCTTCTCGCTGACGGTAGCAATGATATTTACAGACACGCGGTCTAGCTCGTCATTATAAAACCAGTACCAATCCTGACCATAACCATTCACCTTAATGTCTTTATCTTCTACCCCAAGCTTCTTTAGCTCATTAACTATTTCAGTAGTTGTGTCGGAAGCTTCCTGAAGAGCTTTGTCTTTGTCGGATGATTCGAAACTGTAAGTGGGACGAAATGCGAATTCGTCAGGTTCCGCTTCCAACGTGGCTTCACCAGTTACGGTAATTCTGCGGGTGTCTGCAGAAATAGAGTTCCAAGGCTGCCATAAATAAAGCATTAAACCTATAGTTAAGAGATATAGCGCTAGTATCACCAACGACAATGTTCGATAGTTTAGCGAAATTGTTATTTGATTTTTGTTGCTGTCCATATCCCACACCCCTCATATGTTTTGCTAAATTATAACAGGCTTCTATTTATTGAGCTTGCCGTATATCATAAGCAGTAATGTTTTATCTATATAGCGTACTGTTTTCATTCTTTGTCGTCGCTGGACAGGCAATGTACAACAAGGCAGTCAATGACGAGAACTTTGAGCTCACAACCAGCTTTTTCTTCTCGAAGAAAATGATAGGACTCATAACTAACCCGGTGCTCATTGGTGGATTTCTGTTATTTCTTGGTGCTACAGCAGTTAGTTTCTGGATGTATACCAAGTACGATTTTTCAAATATCCAAGCTGCAACCGTTCCGGTGATACTTGTACTCACTTATCTAGTTAATTACCTTTTCTTTGATGGCAGTATTGGGTTAGCGCATATAGTGGGGTTCGCGGTCATTGTTCTCGGTGTGTTTATCGCCACTGGCGCAATATTTTAATTTTAGGATGATTGAAGCCGATCATACTACCCGCATGAAAGGCAGATATAGAAGTTTAAGTATTTACTTAAGTACTGTTTAGCGTTAACATTGGTATCTGAAAGGGTTGCAAAGTGTCTAAGTTATTTATTCCAGTTTTGCTTGGAACGTCTCGCGAAGGGCGAAGGTCTGAGGCCGTCGCAAGGTATATTGAGAAGTTACTAAATGAACGAGAGAATGTTGAGACAACACTAGTCGATCCTAGGGAAATGAATTTACCTGGTGATGGCCATGAACCGAAGGATCCGAAATACAGAGAGATTACCAAACGAGCCGACGGGTTCGTAATCGTTACACCAGAGTATAATCATAGTTTTCCTGGAAGCTTGAAACGAATGCTAGACAGCGAATACGAAAACTATAAACATAAACCAGTTGCGTTAGTTGGTGTCTCATCTGGCGGTTGGGGCGGAACACGAGCGGTCCAGTCATTGCTGCCTGTTGTACGCAAACTAGGAATGATAATGATGGCCACCGACATATATGTAACAAATGTTGATGATGCATTTGATGAACAGGGTAATCCAACGAACGAACATTTAGAATCAGGTGCGAAAGCTGTTCTCGATGAACTCATGCTTCTAGCCGAGACACTTAAACCTCTACGTCAAGACAAATAGCGTCTGGATTTGCACCCGTACGCTATAGGTGTGGTATTATTCGTGTGTTAACAATTCGAACTCGCATTTCTGTGGAATCCGGTTAAATTCCGGAACTGTGCCGCAACTGTAAAGTCAGACACATAGCTATGCATACGAGTTCTCCCGAGCAGGAGATGTGAGCGAATTGTAACAATTTTGGTCGTGACTGATCGCTCCCCCCTGTTTGGATTCTAAGAACAGGGGATTTTCTTTTGGAGACGGCTCTACAACACGAGACAGAACAATATTTCACTCCTTCGCTGGCTAACAGCGAAAGACTGTTTGCCAACAGACAGCTTGAAAATATTAAACATTCCACAGAGTACTGGAATCTTGAGATTGATGAACAGCGCTTGCTCACTGAAATGGATCATCTTCGTCTTGCTAAAGACAAAGAAGGGATTCACAGAGCTGAGGCTCTGGCGGATATTAAGCAAAATTACGTGACAGCTATTTATGAGCGAGCAATACCGAACGGTGTGTCGGGATTTACTTACAATAATTGGCTAGGTAAAACACCAGAAAGCGTTGCTGCCAGCGGATACAGATGGCATCGTTCTGCCCAAGCCCATAAACGTGTTGACGTTGAACTGGGTGCAGCGGGGAGCTTGAGAGAATTGCCCGTTGGCTTTGCAAAAGTAATTGTTTCACCACGTATGAGCGAGAGCGATGCTCCGAAAGCCGTGGCAAAAAGCGAAAACCTAGACCAGTTCGATTCGATTCAAGTCTACTATTCGACTGAAAGTGGCATACAGGCCGAAGCCATACTGGTTGAAGGTGTACAGTTGCCAAGCTGGTATGCGATGCTCAGTGATCAGGAAAATTTGTTCGGTAAATCAATCGAAGTAGATGCACACAACGATTCCGCTCTAGATATCATGAGTGCACATAGCGAAATGATAATTCCAGCCAATTCTTTAAAGTCTGGAGTCGTGACGATTCTAGAAGAAGTACTTAGTTATGAAAAGGACATTGCTGCTTATGCCAAAATTAAAGAACAGTTGGATGCTTTTGCGGTTGATCAAACCGAGCTAAGCAAACATGCATCGACAATGGCCGACGAATGGTTAAGGTTCGACATACAGCTCGAGGAAGCGCTGAACGAGACCGGGAGAGCGACAGGCGAGGTGGCGGATTTCATACAAGATCAGCTACCTAAACTCGACATCGTTTCGCGCAGATTCGTAGAAGCTCACCAGACGCCAGATGGGTTTGTAATGAGCGAAAAACTAGCCGCACTTACTGAAGACATGAAACGCAACACTGTGTGGGCTCGAACGGGCGTACGGGTGGACAATCAAGAAATTATTAAACAGATACAGCCTGAAACATTGCAACATTTAAAACAGCGCGAAACAGCTTACGATATATTAGTGCAGCGACAGATGCACGAGGAATTAATAGCAATGAGTCGTCAGACAGATTCAGCAGTTGCTAGCATGAATATAAATACTGGTTCCAGGGGCTGCCCGGCTGGCGGGGCGTCGCGGTTTTCTGGTGGTTTGGAGCAAAGTCAGGGAATTAATAATCGAGGACAAACTAAGAGTGAGCACTGTCCAACTATAGAAAACGGTCAATTCGTAAAGTGTCCAGGATGCAAGAAGATGGTAAATGTAATCGTAGAAGGTTCGAAGAAAGATAAGCTTTATTGTCCGAGCAGTGGCTGTAAACTTGCGAAAAAAGGCAAAAAGACTGCCAAGAAAGATACGAAAACGAATAACTTTAATCTTTTTTCCTTTGCATCGAAGAAGAAAGACAAACAACCTGATAAGATTGCAGCATGAGAATTGGGATTTTTTCTGGAACGTTTGACCCGGTACATGCGGGGCACGTAGCTTTTGCTAGCGATGCACTGGCAGAAGCTAATCTAAACAAAGTAGTATTTTTGCCAGAAGCAAAGCCTCGCAGGAAAGCTCAAGTGTCTACTCTAAATCAGCGTCTAGAGATGCTACGACTAGCAGTGGCTGAGAAAACGTCATTCGAGGTCTACAGGTGCCAATCACCATCTCACTCGGTTAACAGGACAATGGAAGAAATACACAGTAAATATGGAAAAGACAACGACTATTTCTTATTAATGGGCGTTGATGTTTTTGAGCACATAGAGAACTGGCCAAATCATAAACAGCTGCTAGCCGATAATTCGATTATCCTGGCTCTTCGCACTGAAGATGATGGTGAAGTGGCGCTAACGATTGCCGAGCGGCTTAAAATAGAACCAGAGATGATAGTTTCGTCTTTCCCTGCTGTGTCTTCTAGTAAAATTCGCAGAGCCATAAAAGACGATGAAGACGCTGAAGGTTTGACCGAGGAAGTCCTAGATTATGCTATAAACCACAGGCTTTATGAGTAGCACGAAAGCTCAACAGCGCAAAACACTGCTTCATGAGCGAAGAAAGTTCAGTAGAAGTGAAATAGACGTAATTAGTAAAAAAGCGTGCGACTTACTGTATGGTTCGCAGGATTGGTCAGCTATTGCCAGTGTGCATACATATTTACCGATAGAAGAAAAAAACGAAATAAGTACTTGGCCGCTGATTAAAAAACTCTGGGCAGACAACAAGATAATCAAAGTTTATACATCAATTTATGGCGCGAGCAGGGCTTTGCAACACGTCCTCATCAATGAAGCCACAAAGTTCAAGAATGACGAACTAGGTATTCCTGTCCCAGTCGCAAATTTCACTCAAGAAGTCGTAGACTATGATTTGATTATTGTCCCAACGCTTGGTTTCGATAAGAAGTTAAATCGAATTGGGTATGGTCGAGGAGTCTATGACGCGTTTTTATCTAAACATCCTCAAGCCGAGAAAGTAGGCTTGGCCTATGAGGTTTCTAAAATAAATCAAGTAAGTATTGAACCGCATGATGTAGTGTTGAGTGCAGTCACAACAGAGACAAAGTTATATGATTAATTATATAATTAATCATATAACTAGATAAAGACAATTATTTTGCGTGAGTTGCCAGATAGTTTATGTGTTTTTCTCGGAATTTGTTGAATTCGGATTTTTTAAAACCGTTACGACTGATAAAGGAGCCGATTTTTTCACTACCGAGATAATGCGGCATCAGAACATAGGTAGCGCCTAGCTCGTATAGCTCTGAAGCTTCTTGGGCGCTATCTGCATGACAAATCAGGACGGCTTTTGGGTTTACCTTGGTGACGTGCTTGACCAAGAAAGTATTGTTCGCATGGTCAGAGACCGTAGAGATAATCAACTTGGCCTTGTCGATATTAATTTCGTCCAGGAGCTCTGAATTCGTTACGTCACCATAAATATGGGGAATTCCCGCATGTTCCATATGGTCGATAACCACGGGATCGTAGTCGATAACTATGTACTTCTTCTTCATGCGCTTGAAGACTTTAATAAACTCAGGCCCACCTTTTCTATATCCAAGAAGTACTGCATCGTAATGATACTCAATCTTTTCTTTCCGGCTCTCTTTCCGGCGTTCGAAGAGCTTTAAGTATTTTTCGAAAAATTGATATAGCTCATCGGCGTAAATAATCATGTAGGTAGAAACAGCGATAGTAATTAGTGCGACAACAGTCACCAGTGAGACTGTTCGGTCAGATACGTTGCCCAGGCTGTTGCCCAGCAAGATGAATATCAACGAGAATTCACTGATTTGAGCGACGGTTAGGCCAGCTTTGAAACTGGTTTTCTTGGTGTAGCCAAGTAGCCCCATGATTGTCAGCACGATGAGTGGATTTCCGATAAGTACAAAGGCGGATAGGATGAGTCCCTGCGGTAATACTTCGACCATGCTCTCTAGGTTTAATCCTGAGCCAAGCGCCACGAAGAAAAGCACGATGAAGAAATCACGAAGTGGTTTGAGCCTAGTAGCTACTTCCTGCGCGTAACTCATTGGAGCTAGAGCCACACCTGCGAACAGTGCTCCGACTTCAAGTGAAAAACCGGCATTGGCAAACAAAGTGGCTATACCAAAACCCCAACCAATAGCAAACAAAAATAGAAATTCAGTGGAGCCGGTAATGATTTTAGTTAAATGGGGCAGCACTTTCGTTGAGAAAAGCAGCAGTCCTATAGCCAGGGCAGCTCCTTTAAGAAGTAACGTAGCGATACTTCCGCCACTCATATCTTCGCCAGTGGTGGCGACGAAAACCAGCGCCATAGTGGCTATGACGTCTTGAACTAGCAAGAAACCGATTGATATCTTGGCGTACAAACGACCCTGTTCTTTTTTATCGCTAAGTAGTTTAAGTACGATAATCGTGCTGGAGAAGGTCAGGGCGATAGCTACGAAAATCGCCTCGGACGATTCAAACCCAAGTATTCGAACAAGACCATACCCAAAAACAGTTGTGAATAGAACTTGACCAACACCTGTTAGAACAGCGGCTCTACCAACCTCCCGAACTACTTTAGGGTTTAATCCGAGTCCAATAATAAACAACAGGAGTGTGATACCGAACTTGGCGAAGACATCAACGGTATCTTCTGACTGAACAATATGAAAGACTGATGGGCCGACCAGGATTCCTGTCAGAATGTAGCCGATTATTTGCGGCTGCCTAAGAAGATGCATTATCAGCCCGACAAATGTGGCAATGGCGATAATCAAGCTGATTTCAGCGAACAAGGTGTTATCCATTGGTAACAGTATCTAATAAGCTAGTGGTTGTATCAAGTGGAGACCGTTTTTAGCTAAGCAAATAGCCAGCTACGATACCTGCAGAGATTATTAGGGCTCCTAGCATGACTTGTTGCAATGCATCCGCCAGCGAGTCCTTGCCAACTATGAAGCCTTTGTATGCACCGAGAAGGAAAAGCAACACGAGGGTAATGGCAACAGACGCAATGATTGCTTCGGAGGTGTTGTCGACATAGACGATTGGCAGCAGGACGATGATGCCCATCAAAAAATGCGCAATAAACTGTAAAGAGGCATTTATTATAGGTTTTTTGTAACCATGCAAAATGTCTTCGTGGTCGATTTCATCGTTAGTGTGTTCAGCAGAGAACTTTCCGATAGCACCGTTGAACGCCTGCACGATGAACGAAATGGTTGCAGTTGTCAGCACTAGAGTGATGTCCGAAGTCGATATTAAAAGACCGGCAGCGATAGCAGAAGTCGTCGCCAGACCGCCTTCAAACCCAGAAAAAAGAGCCATGAAGTATTCACGGTCAAACGGCAGTCGTGTAAATCTTCTAAATAGCATAAACAGATTCTATACGATTTCGTGGGTTCTTGTCACATATGAATATCTGTATACTAGAGGTTAAGGAAAACGCTTATGATTCAATATCTCTACAAAAAACCTCAAGGTGATCAAGTCAAAGAACTTGATAAATTCCAAGCTGGTGCCTGGGTTTATGTTCAGGATGCAACCAAGGCTGAAATGGAAGAGTTAATTAACGAATTCGAGCTGGACCCTGGTCATATGGAAGATGCTCGGGACAGCGACGAAATGCCGCGCCTAGAAAGAGAAGGTGACCAGGTATATCTGTTTACTAGATTTGCTCATACCGACACGGATTTAGTACTAGCCACTACGCCTTTGCTTTTGATATTTCATCCAAAGTGTCTAGTGTCGGTGGCTTTTGAGCCGTTGCCCAGCTTGGAAAAATTAACTAACGGCAAAATAAACATAGATACTGCCCACCAGAGTAAACTAGCTTTGCAAATTCTCGATCAAGTTGACGATAAATACGAGAAGTATCTAAGTGAGATTGGCCAGCAGATTAAAGCGATTCGCTCCAGGCTTCGGGTGGAGAAAATTCGAAACCAAGACTTTGTAGATTTTGTGACAATAGAAGACGAATTGAACGAATTTATCACGGCGCTAACACCCATGACACCAATATTGAAACGAATTTTGATGGGAAGACATATAAAGCTCTCGCCTAGCGACAAAGAACTTGTAGAGGATTTACTTTTGAATAACGAACAATCATTGACTGCCAGCAGTTCAAACATTAAATCGATTATAAATATTCGCGAAGCCTACTCGACCATAATGTCTAACGATTTGAACCGGATTATACGAATTTTGACTGTTTGGACAGTGCTGATTTCTGTTCCGACGCTAATAGGCAGTATCTACGGAATGAACATCGATTTACCGTTTGACCATTCAGCGACAGCATTCAATTTCATCATGGGTATCTCGGTGGTTCTGTCGCTTTTAATGCTTTGGTACTTCAAATGGAAGAAGTGGCTCTAAACTAACGCAGCTGAATAGTCTAGTTGTTCGGACAAGCTTATAAACTAAAACAAAGGTAAACACCTGCGTTTAGTGAACACAAAATTTGGTGTGGAAAACCCCCTAAGCTAATGCTTGACACTAGACGTGGCATTTGAGAGGATACTTCCCGTTCAACAAAAATTCCCGTGTGGGGAAACCAAAAAAAACACGTTACCAAAACAAAATTAAATAAGTATGAACAGGGAGGTTGGCTGTGCCAATCGAAATTAAAGACCGCTCGTCGCGTAAGCAGCGAGTAGAAGTTAAAGCTCGTCCGCCAGCATGGCAGGAATTCTTACTAGACTAACCTGGGCAGCTTTAAAAGTTCCTTCAGCTAAAAATGAAATAAAGCAGCCTAGCAGGGCAAGAGTTTGGTATAATTTGAGTCAATGTTAGAAAAGTATAATCAGTATATTTTGCCGTTAGCGTTTTTGTTCGCGGCAGGCGCACTCGCGGCAAGCATGGTGCTTAGCTCTGTTTATAATTTGATACCTTGTGAACTTTGTTGGTATCAGAGGATTTTAATGTTTCCGATACCACTACTACTGGCTGTTGCCATGCTGAGGCGCGATCACCTGGTTCATTGGTATGTCCTGCCGTTATCGATTAGCGGCATGGTAGTTGCCTTTTACCAGTCGCTGCTTCAGTGGGAAGTAATTGGCGAGACAAGTCTGACCTGCAACGGAGTAGTTGCCTGCGGTGATGCACAGATTAATTTTCTAGGTTTTCTAACTATACCGTTCGGCGCATTTCTAGTTTTCTCTGGGATCACTGTGCTTATGGTGGCTCAGTCCAGGTACGGCAAGAAGATAAAGGCTGATTTCAAAACTCAGCTAGAGCTACTACTAAGACTCGTAGCAATTATCCTGGTGTCACTAGTAGTATTCTTTGTTATCAGGAAAATCGTTTCTTAAATAAACTTTCGTTTGGGCCAACCCAAACAGCGGCAACTACTGCTACTGCAAACATATGTCCAAATATCTCCTCGGGGCCCAGGAGTATAGCTGTTGCCAGCATTACGCACAACAACGCCAGTGTTCCAAGTCTTGAAGCTAAGTTCAGGATAAGAGTCAGACCAAGTAGTACCTCAATAATTCCCGCTGCGATAATGAAGTTTCTATCGCTGACACCAAAACTAGATAGGAAATTCCAGTTGTACTGCAGTAAGAATTCATTAGAGAGTGTCATATTTGCTAGTTTCTCACTAAAAGCCAGCACCACTAGACTTAGCCCAGCAAACGTCTTCAGAAGAGGAGTTGCCAGCCAGCTGCGCGAAGCAAGTGATTCAAGCGGATCGCTTAGTCTTGGTTGCACTGAAAACTTTCCAGAGCTCGATAGCATTAAGAATAAACCGAGCCCGACATACTCCAGATGCTCGAAGAGTTGCAGGGGGTCACGGAGTATCAGTGCGCTCAGGCCGAAAAGTATCAACAGGGCTGCACCAGCTGTCCGAGTGTATGCTCCAAACACAAGCAACAGAGCCACAGCTATTAATACAGCGTTTATTAGCAGAGAGACTGCCCCGTCGTTAAAATCAAAATTTGGGGCGAGTAGATAGCCCTTCCAGAAGTTGAAGATAATCAGCAGGGCGGTTGAGTACCTAACTATTGTTGGTACCCAGTCGCTCAAGCTCTTCATTCTTTTATCTAACGAAAGGTCCAAAGGGTTCATTAGTTTATTAACTAGGTACATCAACAGGATTCCAATTGCTATCGAGACAACAACCACCAACCATTCTGAGGAATTTAAGCCTGCGATTTCAGTTCCTAAATCATCACCAGCGAACCATTTTACATGGGCTAAACTATCAAGCACTTTGACCTCTGCAAATTATAAGCATTACGCTTTTGATTCTAGCATGCTAGTCTATAAGTGAAGAAAGTTTAAAACAAAAGACGAAGATAACCTAGGTAGGGGCGCCATGCTAGAAGAACTTGCTAAGAAGATTCAAGGTGATGTCGAATCAGACGACGAAACGCGAGAGTTGTATTCTCACGACACCAGCATGTTTGAGATTAAGCCTATGGCTGTTGTCTTTCCCAAAGACACAGACGACGTAAAAGCCATAGTTAATTTCATTAATGACAACAAAGAGAAATATCCAGATTTGGCCATAACTGGCAGAAGTGGTGGTAGCGATATGTCTGGCGGTGCGATAAATGAATCGCTAATCGTTGATTTCAAACGATACATGAACGGCTTCAATGAGGTGAAAGGCGATACACAGTTATCGCAACCAGGTGCGAATTACGTAGATTTCGAGAAAACATCTTTGGAAAAAGGCATGATCTTCCCGTCTTATCCTGCATCTAGAGATCTTTGCGCCATAGGGGGTATTGTTATGAATAACGCTGGTGGCGAAAAATCGCTTATTTATGGCAAAACCGAAAACTACGTTCGTCGGATGAAAGTAGTGTTAGCCGATGGCAACGAATATGAAGTCAAGCCACTTACCAAACAAGAATTAGACAAGAAAATGGCTCAGGGCGACTACGAAGGCAATCTGTACAGGCAAGTGTTTGATATGCTCGAACATGACTACGACAAGATAAAAACTGCCAAGCCAAAAGTTACCAAGAATTCTACAGGTTATAAACTATGGGATGTCTGGGACAGAGAAACTGGCATCTTCGATATGACACAGATGTTTGTTGGTTCGCAGGGCACACTTGGGATGATGACCGAAGTCGAGTTAGGCCTGGTCAAACAGCCAAAACATTCAGGCGTGCTGGTTGGCTATGCTCGTGACCTTGAACATATGGGTGAGATTATTCAGATTCTAAAAAAACATAAACCAACAGCGATTGAGGCTTTCGACGAACATACCGTAGGTTTTGCCTTCAAATTCTTCCTAAAATTTCGCGAAGGTATCGGCTGGTGGGGACTTATCAAGATGGCGTTTCGTCTAATCCCAGATGCTTTTATTTTAATGCGCGGTATTCCACGGATGATATTTATGGCGAGTTTCGACCACGATGAGTACGATGTGATTAAAAGCAAACTCGACACGCTCCGTGATGAGATAAAAGTCAAGCATTGGCGGATAACCCTTGAAGAGGCCGAAACAGAGGCCAAAAGCGAGCGTTTTTGGATGATGCGTCGAAAGAGCTTCAAGCTTCTACGAGACAACGTCAAAGGCGGCAAGCATACGGCGCCGTACATTGACGATGTAGTTGTTCCGCCAGAACATATCGCTGAGTTCTGGCCAGAAATAAAAGTGATTCTAAACAAGTACGAGCTGCTTTATACGATTGCTGGTCATCTGGGTGATGGCAATTTTCACATCATACCTCTGATGAACCTTTCCGACCCGAAAGAACGAGCTAAAATTGAGCCAAGCATGATGGAGGTGCTGGAATTAGTCAGTAAGTACGAAGGAGTGCTCTCAGGCGAACATAACGACGGACTTATCCGCTCGCCGTTTCTGAATAAGATGTACAGTGAAGATATATTCACATTGTTTAAAAAGACGAAACAGATTTTTGATCCGAAGAACATCTTCAACCCGCATAAAAAGACTGATGCAGACTGGGAGTATACAAAAGCTCATATGCGGTCTCACTTCTAGTAATGAAAAAGCAACGAATCGTAGTGGTTGGTTCTGGCTTCGGCGGTGTCGAGACAGCACTCGGGCTAGTAGGCAGCGAAGATTTCGAAGTCACCCTGATAACTACCCAGTTAACTTTTGAATATCACGCTGCACTTTATCGTTCGGCAACTGGGCGCTCACCACTAGAGGTGGTTTTGCCGCTTTCTGACATTTTTACAGATGAGAGCGGGATAAATATCGTGCAAGACAAACTTGTGAGCATTAATCCTGACGAAAAAATTGTCAAAGGTGATGTTACCGGCGAATACAAATACGATTACCTGATACTAGCTATTGGTCAGGTTGCTAATTACTATGGAATCGAAGGCATGGACAGCAGTTCGTTTAGCATGGATACGGTTGCCAACACGATTAAACTTCGCGAGCATTTAAAAAATGTGGTTATAAACGGCAAGACCAAACAAGATTTTGAATTCGTGGTAATAGGCGGCGGCGCTACTGGCGTTGAACTGGTTTCGGAACTAGAAGATTTCATAGCGTCTCTTTGTAAAAGCCACAGTAAATCCGCTAGAAAGGTGGACGTGACACTGGTCGAGGGCTCACCAAGGGTGTTGCCGCTGTTGTCACCGAAAGCTTCTAGATATGCACAAACTCGACTTGAAGAACTCGGTGTGAGGTTGCTTCTCAGCACCCGAGCATCGGGCCTGAAAGACGGCGTACTTTCTCTCGCTGACGGCAAGACTATTAAATCCAGAACAGTTATTTGGACAGCTGGCGCCAGAAACAACCCGTTTTTTGCAAACAACGAAGAGCGTTTCAAGCTAGCTAGAAACGGACGAGTTGAAGTAGATGAATATCTAGAAGCCGCGAAGAATGTGTGCGTAATTGGCGACAGCGCAAATACGCAATATGCTGGTATGGCGCAAACAGCACTATTTGATGCCAAGTTTGTAGTCAATAATCTGGTTCGTCATGTTCACGGCAAAGAGCGGAATATGTACGTCCCACATAGACCGATTTATGCAGTACCGGTTGGTAAAAGCTGGGCTATAGTTCAATGGGGCAATACGGTACTTTGGGGAAAACCAGCGTGGGCGGCGAGACGACTAGCCGATTTTAGATTATTCATGAACTTCGAACCTTACAAAAAAGCTGTGAAGACATTTAGAGCAGGAGATAGACGAGCTCGTGGCTACGAAATTAAGTAACTAAGCGTCTCTCACAAGAAATGAATCTCCGCGAGTTAACGCTCGCGGTATCTTCTTGACTCGCATCCGTGCTACGCAGGAATTCGCGACACCTAATTATACAAAAAGCTATATAACTAAGTTGGCACACAAGCAATTATTGACAACAGAGAAGAATTAGATTAGTTATATAATTAATTATATAACTATGTTAACAATATTATTGCGACGTTTGTTCGGCTGGTGCACCGCTGGCTTCGTCAACTGCAGCCTGCAGGACGGCTCGGAATTCCTCTAAGCTTCGTGGGGTTGGCAGTTGTTCACCGTTTAAGAAAAAGGTTGGCGTACCTTGTACACCTACAGTCTTGCCGCCGTTGGCATCATCGTTGATGTGATCTAGCGCCTCTTGGCTAGCAACGTCTTCCTTGAATTTATCGATATCAAGACCCAGTTCCTGGGCGTAACTTTCAAAGACGCCAGAGGCGTTGGTGGTTGATTCCCAGGCTCTTTGTCTTTGGTATAGCAAATCATGCATTTCCCAGAAACTATCTTGAGCACCAGCAGCTTCAGCAGCTCTATGTGCGCTCATAGAATTCGGGTGGATGGAAACAATCGGAAAGTTTCTAGTAACAAACTCAACTTGGTCGCCAAATTCTTTAAACATTTGGTCTACTACTGGAAAGACTGCAGCGCAAGCCGAGCATTGAAAGTCTGCGTATTCGATAAGAGTAACGCTAGAACCGGCGAGTCCACGCTTGTGGTCGATGTCCTGTACAGCTAAAATGTCTGAATTTTGTGCTGTATTACCGGTGTCGCTGTCTGAGCCAGCGAAGAGAATCAACCCCACACTAGCTGCGATTACTACACCCAAAATTATCCAAAAACTTTTCCCCATTGCTCCTCCATAGTTTGTTTCGGTTGATTATAACAGGGAATTGCAAGGAAGTTGAGCTGGAAAGCCGTGGCCGGCTACTGTAGAATCATAAGTCCAAAGTGAGTATCGCCCTCGATTTATTTCTAGCTGTTGTTTTGCTGAGTTTTTCAGCTGTTTTTTCTGGTCTGACGATTGGGTTGTTTTCGCTAGATACGAATGAACTACGCAGAAAAATGGAGCTCGGTGACAAGCAGGCTGAGAGACTGTATCCGATTCGAGCCAAAGGCAACCAACTATTGGTGACACTCATTGTAGGTAATGTTCTGGTCAATTCTGCACTGACGGTTATTTTGAACTCTTTCACCGCTGGTTTAGTGGCTATTCTGGTGTCAACGGTGCTCATTACAACTTTTGGCGAAATCTTACCTGCAGCTTTTTTGAACAAACATGGGCTTCGATTTGGGGCGAGGCTTGCACCACAACTAGGAGGTCTGATGAAGTACACTGCCTGGGTTTCCAGGCCGATGGGTGATTTTCTGGACAAAACTATCGGTGACGAAGACGACAAGGTTTATACCAAAGAAGAGTTGCTGAAAATCATGGACGAGCATGAAGGCGAGCACACCGACATCGAGGACGAGGATCTAAGCATAGCCAAGCACGCCCTGAGCTTTGCTGACAAGCAGATTATCGACGTCATGTTGGAAAGAAAAAACATGATTGCACTAAAGGAAAACGATGTCTTAAGCCCGAAACTCTTAAATCAACTTCACAAAAGTCCAGACTCGGCTTTTCCGGTTTATACTGGCGGAGTAGACAATGTGACAGGTACTCTTTATTTGCGCGATTTGGTGAATCTTGACCCGAAGGTTACAAAAATTCGTGAAGTTATGGATGAGGATGTTTTTTATGTAAAAGGTGATCAAACATTAGATCATGCTCTTAGTGCGTTTCTCCACACGAAACATCATTTATTCGTAGTCATTGACGAAAAGCAAAGAACTTTAGGCGTGGTAACTATCGAAGACATCATGGACGAGGTCATGGGCAGGAAGTTCGAAGATAAATTTAATCGCCACGACAATAAGCATGCAGTAGCTGGAATTACTGGAGAGGTAGAGTAGAGTTTTCGTAGACGGTAGACGGTAGACGGTAGACGGTAGACGGTAGACGGTAGACGGTAGAC
>CAZOFP010000006.1:0-53764 GCA_964579475.1 uncultured Candidatus Saccharibacteria bacterium
CAATAACAGTTTAGGACGCCTACCTTTTATGTTGCGATGGTGGTGAGTTACTACGCTATACTTGATGTGTTGCCAACTTTATGATTAAATAATTGCATGACACATCCTGAATCAGGAAATTCTGGCAACTACCGTCAATACAATATACGTCTTGGGCCAGAAGTAGGTACCGCGCTCAGGCGTCTAGCTGCTTTGGAGGGGGTATCTGTATCTCAATACATTCAAGAAGCTGTAGAAAGTCACTTAATAAATCACCTGGAGTTGCCTGATGAAAGTTCTCCCGTAGACATCGAGCGGGCTGCACTGTTGTGTGATAAGGAAGTTATCGAAAGAAGGCTAGGCGAAATCGCTTTACAGTAATCCTTTTCTAATTTGCTTTATTGCTAATATAGCCTTAATGTATTGCACGTGAAGAACTTAGTGATTGTTGAGTCACCAGCTAAAGCTAAAACCATCGAGAAGTATCTGGGTAAGGATTTCTCCGTTAAATCTAGCTTTGGACATGTTCGGGATCTACCGAAGAAGGGTATGTCTATAGATATAGAGAATAATTTCACCCCGACCTACGAAGTAACTCCTGAGAAGAAAAAGACCGTCGCCGAGCTACGAAAAGCTGCCAAAAGCGCCGATATGATCTGGCTAGCAACTGATGAAGACCGTGAAGGGGAGGCCATCGCCTGGCACTTAGCGGAGCTACTTAAACTGACCGACAAAAACACCAAGCGAATTGTTTTCCACGAAATAACCAAAGATGCCATTTTAAAAGCTGTCGACAATCCTCGCGCGGTAGATACTAATATAGTCGACGCCCAGCAGGCTAGGCGTATCCTTGACCGTTTGGTCGGCTACGAGCTTAGCCCAGTGCTTTGGAAAAAAGTTCGTCGTGGTTTGAGCGCTGGACGTGTTCAATCCGTTGCGGTACGACTGATTGTTGAACGAGAACGAGAAATTGAAAAATTCGAGACCGCAAGTTCCTACAAAGTAAAAGCTACTTTTGTTGCCAGCAACGAAGAGTTTGATGCGGAACTCGACAAGACTTTTGACAACCAAGAAGATGCCAAAAAATTCCTCGAAAATCTGGTTTCTGCATCCTATAAAGTAAGCTCTATCGAACAAAAAGACGGTCAACGCTCGCCGAGAGCACCATTTACTACCTCTACCTTGCAACAAGCCGCTTCTCAAAAACTAGGCTTTAGCGTCAAACAAACCATGCAACTGGCTCAGCGCCTGTATGAGGCCGGAAAAATCACATACATGAGGACAGACTCTGTCACGCTCTCAAAACAAGCTATAGGTAGCGCAGCAGGCCACATCGAAAACAAATTTGGTAAAGACTATCTACAAATACGAACTTATAAGACGAAATCGGCTGGCGCCCAAGAAGCCCACGAAGCTATTCGACCCACCGATTTTACTACTGAAGAAGCTGGTCAAGACGAAAGACAAAAGAAACTGTACAAGCTGATTCACGCCCGCGCATTAGCCTCGCAAATGGCGGCGGCAAAGACAAAGAAGACTACTGTGAAAATCGATATTTCAACTAACGATTCGACGTTCGTGGCTAAAGGCGAGATCGTAGCATTCGACGGATTCTTGGCCGCTTACGGACGCGACAAAGACGACGAGCTGCTACCAGACATCAAAGAAGGCGACTCGCTCGAAGCAAAACAGATTGTTGCTACTCAGACGTACACCAGACCAGCTGCCAGATACACCGAAGCAGCTCTGGTCAAGAAATTAGAGGAAATGGGCATCGGACGACCAAGCACCTACGCACCGACAATATCGACCATCCAAGACAGAGGTTATGTCGAAAAAGGCCAGGGCGAGAGTGAAAAACGAACCCTAAACATTTTGACCCTCAAGAATGGCAAAATCGATGCCACGACAGAGGTGAAAAACGTTGGCAGCGACAAAGGGAAGTTAATTCCGACAGATATTGCCGGAATCGTTACGGATTTCCTAGTAAAACACTTTGCAGATGTAGTAGATTATGATTTCACCGCCAACGCTGAGTCGAGTTTTGACCGAATCGCTAAGGGCGAGGAACAGTGGCAGAAGATGATTGCCGATTTTTACAAAGATTTTCATAAGAAAATCGAAAGCTCAGAAGAGATTAGCCGCCAAGAAGCATCCCAAGCCAGGGAATTGGGCAAAGACCCCGAGTCTGGTAAGCCCGTATTGGCTCGTTTTGGCCGTTTTGGCCCTATGATTCAAATTGGTACTAAAGACGATGAGGAGAAGCCACGGTTCGCTCCCATGCCCGCTGGCAAGAAAATCGACACCGTTACGCTAGACGAGGCCATGGAAATGTTTAAACTACCTCGAGTAGTCGGCGAAACAGATGACGGAGAGGAAATTACCGCCAATGTCGGTCGTTTTGGCCCTTATGTAAAATTCGGCAAAACTTTCGTCTCTATAAAACCTGAGGACCCGTTTACTATTACACTGGATAAAGCCAAGGAACTAATCGCCGAGAAAAAGAAGAAAGAAGCCGATAAATACATCGCTCAATTTGAAAAAGAAGGTATCGACATTATAAATGGCCGTTATGGTCCATACATAACCAATGGCAAGGTGAATGTCAAAGTACCTAAAGGTCAGGATCCGAAGAAGATTGACCTCGAGAAAGCTAAGGAACTAATCGCCTCAAAAAAGAAAACATAAGCACATTGTTCTGGACAATTTGTCGAAATTACATTTAGTGTTCACATCGATTTCAATGGGCGTCTATTACATGATATAATCAGTATGTATTAGAATTTGTTTGACATTATAGAAATACTATTTTATAATTCTCTCAAGCTTATTAATAAAACTAAACTTATATGTGAGGAGCGTAATGGGCGAAACAACACAGCCAGATGAACTTGACGTGTGGACCGCTGTTAAAAATATTCTCAATACGATCGATAGAGATCGTGAAAGAGAGATTATAAGCAGACGATTCGGGCTATACGACCGTAGAGAAACCTTAGAACAGATAGGTGAACTTCTTGGAATTACCCGAGAAAGAGTTCGTCAACTCGAAAAAGCCATCCTGGCACGCCTTAAAGCCCAGGCAGAGGCCGATTTGCCCAGCATCGGGGAAGTAGAGAAAAGCTTCATAAAAGACCTCAGTGAACTCGGACGAGTCGCAAGAGTGTCTAACCTTAGCGCAAAGGTGACTAAAGAGAACACCGACCGCGACCAAGCTCATGTGGCATTTCTAGCGGTGCTAGCTCCTGGTCTATCCGTTGTCGATGAAAATGACCAGTACTTCCACTCTATCGGAATCCTTGAGTACAACGACACTAAATCAATCAAGAAAAATATCGACGACATTGTCGCCGCCATTAAAGACGTTGGTGAACCGGTCACTATTAACGAACTTCACGCACGACTTAGTTACGAACACCCTGATCACATCAAGGCATTTGCTAGTGTTTCGAAGAAACTGGCTAACCTCAAAGATAAATGGGGTTTAATCAAGTGGCCAACAGTGAACCCGAAAAATATTCGCGACAAAATCTACGTTATTTTGCAAGACGAAGGTAAGCCAATGCATTTTAACGAGATTGCTCGTTCTATCAGGCAATCAAATTTCAAACGCAAAGACGTCACTACCCAGGCTATTCACAATGAGCTCATTAAGGACAAACGATTCGTTCTAATAGGCCGTGGTATTTACGCACTCAACGAATGGGGCTACAAAAAGGGTACAGTTGCGACCGTAATAACAGATGTACTTAAGAAAGCTGGCGAACCGCTTCACCGAGACGAAATCGTAAAGCGAGTCTTAAAGACTAGGCAGGTTAAGGAAACTACGATTCTTCTGAACCTACAAAGCAAGCCGCAGTTCAAACGGGTGGCCAAAGCTACCTACACCATCGCCGACGACAAAAAATAAGGCGTTAGCGGTTTGCAATTAACCTCTGATTAGCCGAGAATATATTTAATATGATCAACACGTTTAGTTTCCTGGGGTTAATCTTTGGCTTAGTCAGTCAGTGGTGGTTCTGGTTGCCTGTTGCCGTAGTACTTGGTTATTTCACCTGGCAAAATTACCGTAAGACCAAAGCTATCAGCTCTGATTCGGAAGTACTCTTACTGCTGGAAATCCCGAGAGCTAACGACAAAAAAGAACTTGCTGCAGAACAAATGTTTGCCAGTCTTCACGGAATTCTTCGTTCCAAAAAAGAACTCCGCATAGAAGGTCGTCTCCAGGAACATGTCAGTTTTGAAATCGCCGCTATCGGTAAACATTTAAAATTCTACGTTTGGGTGCCGAAGCACTTGCAAAACTTTGTTGAAGGTCAAATTTACGCACAGTATCCGACAGTGCAAATTTACGAGGTCAAAGACGACTATACTACCCGTGAGATAACACAGAACGTCGTCTACACCACCGAATTAAAGCTCAAAGAGAACGACGTTCTACCGATAAATTCTTTTCAAAACTTCGAAGTCGACCCACTAGCGGCAATCACTGCAACACTATCCAAACTGGAACAAGACGAAGAAGAACTGTGGATTCAAATTCTAGCTAGACCTATTGACGATGCTTGGCACAAAAAATCAAGTTCATACGTGGCTCGAGTCAAAGACGGTAAGGGTGTGTTCATGGCGAACAACGGCATTCTGTCTTATCTTGGACAGATCTTCGCAGCTTTGTGGCGACCACCAGAAGATGCTGCTACTACTAAAGTAAAAGAGATTAGTGAACGCGACAAGTCGCGGATAACCGCAGTTGAAGAGAAAAGTCGAAAACTTGGCTACAAGGTAAAAATACGTATCGCCTACCTGGGCCCCGATAAAGCTACAGCCAGACTACGAATGCAGGCCATGGTCGGTACTTTCAAGCAATTCAATACAACTAATCTAAACGGCTTCGTTCAAAGTTCAAATAGTTACAGCCGCGAAAAACTTGCAGAGTACCGTTCCAGATTCTTCCTAAGCGGCGGCAATATACTCAACATCGAAGAACTAGCTAGTGTCTACCATTTGCCACACACTAATGTTGAAACACCAAATATTGTCTGGGCGACAGCCAAAACAGCCGAGCCGCCGCCAAACCTCCCGGCAGTCGGCACACTACCCGACGAAGAAATTAGTCCGTTTGGAACTACGAATTTCCGTGGCTCAAACATTCAATTTGGAGCTCGCCGCTCTGATAGAGGTCGCCATATCTATATTGTTGGCCAAACTGGAGTAGGGAAGTCAGGACTTCTCGAGCTTTTGACCCTGTCTGATGTCTATCACAATGAAGGTTTTGTAGTTATCGATCCTCATGGCGACTATGCAGCAAATGTAATCAAATTCATACCCCCACACAGAGTACAAGATGTTGTCTATTTCAACCCTGCCGACAGAGAGTTCCCCGTGGGTTTCAACCCGCTGGAGATACCCGACCCCACACTTAAAAACCACGTCTCCTCGGAGCTTGTTGGCGTACTAAAACGAATGTTTGATTCCTGGGGCCCACGGCTAGAATACATCCTCCGCTATACCATCCTGGCACTTCTGGACTACCCAGACTCTACAATGCTTGATATCACCCGTATGCTTACCGAGAAAGATTTCAGGAAAAAAGTAGTCGACAACCTTGACGATCCAGTGGTAAGAAACTTCTGGGTCAACGAATTCGGTAGCTGGAATGAAAAATTCATGACTGAAGCAGTAGCTCCAGTACTTAACAAAGTCGGCGCGTTCACTGCAAACCCTCTAGTCAGAAACATAATCGGGCAACCAAAGTCTAGCTTCAACATCCGCAAAATCATGGACGAAGGGAAAATCCTGATAGTTAACCTCTCGCGTGGGCTTGTGGGCGAAGATAACGCTGCGATTCTCGGTGCCATGATGGTTACCAAAATTCAGCTAGCAGCTATGAGCCGAGCTGACATTGCCGATATAGGCGACAGGCGACCTTTTTACCTATACGTTGACGAATTCCAGAACTTCGCCACCGACTCCTTCTCTGTCATTCTTAGTGAAGCTCGTAAGTACGGTCTGAATTTAACCATTGCCAACCAGTTCATTTCACAGATGGAGCCTGAAGTGAAAGATGCTGTTTTTGGTAACGTAGGCTCTATAATATCTTTCCGCGTAGGCGCTGAGGACGCCACAAGTTTACAGAAGTATTTCGAGCCACAGTTCGATTCGCAAGATCTAATACAACTGCATAATCGAAATTTCGTAGCAGCTATGACTATCGGGGGAGAGAAGACACCGGCATTCTCAGCTACCACACTCAACATTCCCTCACCCCAACAAGATTTAACGGCACAGATAATCGAAAACTCACGAAACTTGTACGCCTCACCCAAAGAAGAAGTCGAGAAAACCATTATAGTTGCTTCGAGCAGCGTCTCGCAGCACAAATCGTCACCAAAACCTCATACCAAACAAAACACGAACAATAAGAAATCGACAAAATTTAAAAATATACATAATTCTAAACCTACAAAAACAAGAACTCAAAAACCAAAGGAAACCTCGAAGGCAAAATCTACAACTCATGGAATAATTGAAGAAGATCAAGTTATAAAGCTGCGCTAAGAAAATATGAAGCAAATCCTGGCAGCAGGGGGCACGGACAGAAATCAACGTCTACGCGCGAATTTCGAAATATTAAAAGATGACTTACTATTCATCTTTTCATTCAAAACGTCGTGTCGCACAATGTATATTTTACGCCGCGCCTTATCTGTTAGTTTTTTGCATCATCTACCTACCAAGCGGGGTACTCTACATACATAAAACACGTCCATGCTACGCTCTCGTCACGCACTGTGCTTGTTTCGTTCCCGTCGCTACAACCACCACCTTTAGCCAGAGTGCTCCATAATGATAGCGTTTGACTTTTCCACAACAAACATTGCTTCTATGCCAATCATCCGCGCCTCACTCAGCAGCACCCCGCTACACTATTTGCAATATTTGACTTTATAATGTTTAGTATACTTAATATGTTTTTATAGGTTTTTGTTGCGCGAAGAACAAAAACCGAACTAGAGAACAGAGTGGGTGTCTCTTCTGCGCTTGTAGATAAATAACTTTGTTCTTAGTACGATCATCGACGTATCTAGTCACTCTGGACGAAATACCTAATACTACTTCTCTCTTCTCTACTTATAGTAGACCGTCCCATTTACTCTGACATCTACATAAGTCGTTGGATTAATACCCTTTGCCTTGTAGAACCCTAGCGCACTACTCAGGGAGCTAATCTGCCCTGCTACAGGTCGATCTAGTTGCATTTTGACCTCATACCGAACGCCGCTTGGCTTTACATAGATTACCCGCGCCTCATCTGTTAATCGGTAATCAAATGACTGATTCTTATACTGAACAAGCCCCTTTAAGAGCCCATCAGTCTCCTCAACAAAACTAACGATTGTTGCTGGAACGAATCTGTTCTCATCTAAATCATAGGCTACATCGGTGTCGTCCTTTAGTATCACGATATTCTCGTTACCCTTGGCTGGGTCGTAACTGTCATATGCGTAACCATTTCTGTCGACTATGAAATACTCGTCTTCACTCGTTTGAAGTACGATTTGCGCTTGTCTTTCAGTCACATCGAGTTCCAGCACGCCCCCAAAAAATGGCATTTTATACACCACATTTTCTATTTCAGGATAACGACTCAATAGCTCGGTAGTTATCGCTTCGGTCGATACAAATGGTTTAAAACTTGCCAATGGATTTCTAGACAAATACTGCTCCACAGTCGATTGATAATTTTGTTGTTCAGTCGTTAGTAGCACCTCTGTTACACGACTATTATTCCAAAAGAAATAGACTACGAATACAACTGCAATACTACCTACCAGCAACTTCCCTACAAGGCGTTTTCTTTTGGCTGATTGGCGTTTGTTTTTCACCTCGCTACGCCTGGTTTTTCTGGGCGAGATGTATTTATTTACCTTAACATTTGAAGCTCGGTTAACGTGTCTCTTCGGAGATTTCTTTTTGCTCAGTGGGTTTTTCATGCTTGTTTCAAAATTAGTTTGGCGATGTCTTTCGCTGCATTTGGTTTGGCAAGCTTATGGAGATTCGTAGACAGCTTCTCACGCTGCGCTGACGAAGCTAGCAAACTAGTCACCGCTGCAAGAAGAATATTGGAGTCCTTAAGAGCCTGGCTTTCGTCGACCACAACTGCTGCCCCTGCCCCTTTATAAACTTCAGCATTTTTAAGCTGATGCCCATAAACAAGCTTTGGGTTTGGAATCAAGACTAATGGTTTTGCTGCTATTGCCAGCTCGGCCATAGTTGTCGTCCCTACTCTGGTAACTACGACATCTGCAGCTCCCAAATAAACGTGCATATCTTTCTCGATGAACGGCAGTAGCGTGTACTTGTCTTGCTCATCAACGCTAAGAGCGTCCTCCACTGCTTCTTTAGTGCTTTCGTAGGTCTCCTGGCCTGTCTGATGAAAGACTCGCGCCTGCTTTACTAAATCGCCGCTGACTTGACCTACGATGTTGTTAATCCGCTCTGCACCATGACTACCGCCAGTTATTACAACTACTTTTGTCTCAGGTTCTACGCCGAGCTGACTTTTGTACTTGTTCATCAGTTTGCTGTCGACGAAACGATAAGCGCTGCTAACTGGTACTCCAACGAAGCTGACCTCTGTATTGCCCAGTTGATAATTTTCCTCAGGCATACCGACGCCTATAGCAACAGCACGAGTGCTAAGTGTCTTGTTTGTCAGACCCATGTGAGCGTCTGACTCATGAATAACCAGTGGAATGCCTAGCCATGAAGCGCTAAGACCAACAGGCAGCCCAACATAGCCGCCTTTTACGAAGACAACGTCCGGCCTTCTCAGCAGCAACATGAAAAAACTTTGAACTAAACCAATTAGGAAAAACAGTCCATCGCGAAGATTAAGAAGCTGCATTGGAATATCGAGAGCCTGTTTTTGCCACGGTACTCCGTGGTACCTTCGAAATTTGCCTGCAGCAATCGCCACACTGCGATCAATATTGCTACTCTCGTTGCTTATTAACTCTAAAGTGTCGCTGTCGCCCACTTGGCGAATAAAAGTCACTTCTACATCTGATTGCAGGGCCTTTATCTCAGATACGACTGCTAGAATAGGTTTGACGTGTCCGGCCGAACCGCCGCCTGTTACGACTACGCGCATTGGAAGACTCCTTAATTTCGCTACTTAGACTAGTGTACCTTGAGATGTTAAACACGAGACCAAGTGCAGCCATTATCATAACAAGACTTGTACCTCCAAGGCTAAGGAAAGGTAAAGTAATTCCCGTTAGAGGCAGGATACCCAGCATAGCTCCGATGTTAATAATCGTATGAGACAGCACCCAGCCAAAAACCCCCGCAACTAGCAACTTCATATACGTGCTGGTGCTCCTGGCCATAATCCTTAGCATCCTAACAAATAATATTCCAAATAAGATCAGTACTATCATGGTGCCAACAAAACCCAAAACTTCAGCAATTATCGCAAAAATCGAATCATTCGCTGCCTCTGGTAAATAGCCAAAAACTTGGACACTGCGCCCCAGTCCCCTACCAAACAATCCGCCGCTACCAATGGCGATCAATGCCTGGTTAATCTGGTAGCCTGAACCATCAACATCCACGGAAGTATTGAGAAATGTAAGAACACGCTGCAAACGTGCTGGGAATAAAATCACTGCAGCGAATGCTGACGCCGATATCGCCCCGACATAAATGCCAATACTTTTCATGGCCGCACCACTCATGAAATACATAAATAAAGTTATGGCCACTACCGAGATCATAGTGCCTAAATCTTTTTGCAAGACCGCAATTATTAACGCCAAGACAAAAGTAATTACGAGTATCGGTTTCAAGGTGTCGTTGACGCTATTTAAGGTTTTTTTGCGTATGCGTTCACTTAAGAATGAGGCCAGATAAAATACGAGGGCGAATTTAATAAATTCCGATGGCTGTACCGAAACAGGCCCGGCGTTAATCCACCGTTTTGCGCCATTTATCTCTTGTCCAATACCTGGAAGCAGCAGAACCACCGACAGAGCTAATGCACCTACGACTAATATGGGTTGGATTTTTTGCCAAAAGGCTATCGGAATTATCGACATCAGCCAAAATGCGATAATACCTAGCGCAACAGCTGTTGTCTGGCGGTATACATAGTGATAATCACCACCTATCAAGTTCTCTGCACCTTCCCGCTGGACAAGTGCTGGACTTACAGCGTAGATAATTATCAGTCCCAGAAGTAGCAACAAACCAATGACCACGACCAAACCGTAGTCTGGGCGGTGTTTCCTTCTATCTGTACCCGCCTCACGCCTGGAAAGGCGCCTTCTGCCTCTCATTAGATGTGGCCACCAACTAATGCCAAAATAATTCCAAAGACCGCTGCAACCTGCCCTATGACCCAAAAACGCATGGTCACCTTAGCCTCAGGCCAGCCAGTTGCCTCGAAATGATGATGCAATGGCGCAATCTTAAACAATTTTTTGCCCCTTAGCCTCTTCGAGAGTATCTGTAGCATACTCGAGCCGGTCTCCATGACAAATACTAGTCCGATTACAGGTAGCAGGACTAAGGTGTCGGTCAACATAGCAATAACTCCGAGGGACGCCCCGAGAGCAAATGACCCGATGTCGCCCATTATGAATCTAGCGGGATATATATTGAACCAAACATAGGCCAGGAGTCCACCGACGATAGTCATAGCAAAACCAGCAATACCGATATTCCCCTGTAGTAGCGCAATCAAGCCGTAGGCTGAGAACGCGCTGGTAAGTAATCCACCAGCGAGACCGTCTAACCCGTCAGTTATGTTTACGGCGTTCGTCGCTGCTACCACCACAAAAGCAAAGATAGGCACAATCAACACGCCTACATTTATGTCGCCGAAAAAGGTCAGATAAAAACTATCGTAGCCAAGTTTCGAATAGAAATAGAATCCACCAAGAAGCGCAACCAGACTGACCAAGAAAAATTTCATTCTAGCTCGAAGTCCTGCTGTGCCATTACCGTTGCCGCGCAAGTTTATAACGTCGTCCAAAAACCCTACCGCACCAGCGCCAAGCATAGCTGCCACCGGCAACCAGGTCTGGGCACGACTCCAGTTAAACAAGACTGTTACGGCGGTCACGCTAACAACAATTATTACCCCTGCCATTGTTGGTAAGTGTCTCGCATGCTTTTTTGCATGAAGCTTAGTAAACAACTGGCTTTTCTCCCCTGTTGTTGACTCTTTCCTAATCTTCTTCCAAAGCTTGTGTCTGTAGGCAAAATGAGTGTAGATAGGTGTCAGAAGCATAGCTAAAGTAAACCCAAGAAAGCTAAGCAACAGTATGCCTACCAGTTCGTCGTTTACAAGTTGCGAAGTTACGTAATCCATATTGCTTTATTTTACCCTAACCTTAGCTTGAAGGCGTTATTTGATAATAATTAATCAGGAAATCGATTATATCGCCAAACACAGGCGCTGCGGCTTCCGCACCGGCTCCAACACCTACCTGAGGCTCTACGATTCGTGTCATAACTACAAAATCAGGCGTTTTATCGACTGTCTTGCCTGAAATAAATCCAACGAAAGAACCAGTATATCGACTAGTACTGTAAGAGCCGTCAGCTTCTGTCAGTTGTGAAGTTCCGGTTTTACCACCAATAGTAAACCCTGGACGCTCGGCATAGTAACCGCCACCGTCTGTGACCACACCGACTAGCATCTTCCTAATCTCCGCCGAGACCTTGTCAGATATCGCATTGTTACTAATGATTGCTGGCTGGTTCACTGTTTCCACGCCTTCACTGTCTACCCTGGAATATATTAGGTGTGGTTGATAGAAATCGCCACCATTCACTAGTGCTGCAAACGACGAAGAAACCTGCAGTATTGTGGCAGTAAAACCTTGGCCAAACGTCATATTGGCATACTTAACATTATTGCCTTCCGCTTCATCGGGTGCATAAAGTATTCCGGGATTCTCGTTGGGCTGTGCGATACCCAACTTTGCACCAAACCGATAATTATTCGTAAAGAAATTATATAGACTGGTGCGAGCTTTTGTATTGATTTCACCATCACCCATCTGATTAAGAACGTACATGATACCAGTGTTGATTGACTTTACAATTACACTGGTCATATTCTGTCGACCCCATGTTCTTTCCTGAGCATTGTTTATCGTCCAGCCGTCTATCTCAAGCGACCCAGTATCATAAAAAGTGCTATCTAAATTGACGGCACCGCTCTGTAACCCAGCCGACATCGTGAATGGCTTTATAACCGATCCTGGCTCGTAGGCATCACTGACCACGTTATTACTAAACACTTCGGGATTCTCAACTTTATAAAACTCACTTGGATCGTATGATGGATAATTAGCCATTGCTAGTATCGCACCAGTATTTGGGTCGACTACTATCGCACTTCCAGACACGCCATTGGTGCGCTCAACGCCGCTTTTCACCGCTTCCTCGACAGCACGTTGGACACTCCTGTCAATCGTCAGCACTACGTCCGTTCCGTCCTTCGCCGGTACTTCAACACTATTATCATCGGAGGTAGACAGCGGTATACCCCTGGCGTCGGTTACCGCACGAAGCAGCCCGTCTTCTCCAGAAAGTTCATCGTTAAGATACCCCTCAATTCCATATTGCCCTTCTCCGTCGTTATTTACGAAACCAACAATCTGACTAGCAAGCGACCCCTCTGGATATATTCGTTTTGGCGAACTTTGCATCCCTACGCCAGAAAGCTCTAAAGCCTCAAGCTTGTCTGCTACCTTCGGGTTGACGCTTTTTTTGAGCACCACATATACGCTGTCTTCAAGTGAGAGCAGCTGCTCGTAATCTGCCGCCTTACCGCCGAGCACTTTAGACAGCTCAATCGCTGTTTTATCGGGATCCTCTACGTAGCGTGGGTCAGCATAAATAATTTTATAATCTTCGTTTAAAACAAGCGGGACGTTCTCAGACCCGTCTCTTAAAAAAATCGACCCGCGACTGGCGGGTATTTCAAACTTGCGTAGCTGCTCAGCTTGAGCCAGCGTTCTGTAATATTCACCGTTAACAACCTGAATATAAAATAATCGGCTAGTAAAAACTATGCCGAATAATATTAATATCAGATAGATAAATTTCCGCCTAATGTTAACAGTGCTGTTGGTCATGCAATTTTTCGTTAACTATTGTGTTGCGTAATCTGCGCTGCCTACATCCTCGAGACCTTTGGCAACATTACTTGTTTTGATTGTCTTTAGAGCTTGAAGTCTCGCACTCTCCACTTGCAGCGACTGGTTCTCTTTTATGAGTTCCTGGCGCGCTGTTTTAAGCCCATTCACCTCGTAACCGTAACTACTTGTCTTTGTGACCTGTGTCAGATATATCAACCCCAGTATACTCACCAATACTGCAATGAAGAGTATGTTGGTAATTGGGCCGAGTACTGACGCTTGGCTGCCGTTCTTTACGTAGTTGCGATTTCTGCGCAGAGCCTGCCTCTGCGAAATCGTGGCTATGTGATATGACATGTATGTTAATTTCCTTTTTTGTTTTTGGTTGAGGTGTTTGGCGCCCATCTTTCGTGGGCGCCTACCTCTAGCGCTAGAGTTCTTAAAGTTCTTTACCTTCTGTGAACCGGCACTCTAAACGCTCGGGAGCTTTTAAGCTCTACTTTGATCTGACTTGAATTCATATGCTCCTTTCTGTTTTTGTTTTTATCTTTACTGCGGCTCGTAGTTTTGCACTACGTGCTCGCGGATTGTGAACATCGTTATTAGAACCACTTATCGGCTTCTTAGTGAGGATTTCTAGCCTGGCTTCATAGCCATTTTCTTTCTCTTCTTTTAGAAAGTTTTTAACCAATCGGTCTTCGAGAGAATGAAAACTTATTATTACTAGTCTGCCGTCATCCCTGAGCAAATCTGGTAGCATCGGTAAAACCGACTCTAGCTGACCAAGCTCTTGGTTGACTGCGATTCTTATTGCTTGAAAGGTACGCGTCGCCGGATGAATTTTTCCCTTCGACGGAGTTGTTCGCATAATAACTTGAGCCAGCTCTTTTGTGGTCTCCAGTGGTCGAGCATCAACGATGGCTCGAGCCACAAGACCTGGGCGCTTAACTTCTCCGAAGCTACGGAGAATGTGCCTTAAGTCCTCATATGAGTAATCGTTGACGACATCCCGAGCGGTTAGGCTCTGGCTTTCGTCCATTCTCATGTCGAGTGGGGCTTCCGTCTGGAAGCTAAATCCCCTGGCCTTATTGTCAAGTTGCGGTGACGATACACCTAGATCGAGAAGTATCATGTCGAAAGTTTCTTTTTCGTCTGTAAGCTTAGCCGCTGCTCCAACAAAATCACTGTGGATTAGCTGAGCTCCTGCTTTACCTAGATACGCCAAAGAATCGATGGCATTTTGGTCTCGATCAACTAGCATCATCCCCGATACATTTTTAGTCATCTCCAGCACCTTCGACGCATGCCCACCGTAACCGGCGGTTAAATCTAGATAGCTCTCCCCTTCTTTTGGGGTAAGCAGCTTTAGAACATCGTCCACAAGGACTGGAACATGATTGTTGTGGTGTTGTTGTTTTTGTTTTTGCGAGGTCACCTAACTGACAGTCAACTCTTTGTTTTGTAAAAATTTTTGTTTTTGTTGCTAATGGAGTTGTTGTGGTGAGAGAATTTCAGAAATTCTCCTAAAATCCATAGCTTTGAGAGACTTATGTGTGAGGTGGAGTTTTGGGAGGTGTTTGTTACCAAATAATGTGCGAGGGTTTTTAAGGTGGTGCCCTAGAGCCACCGTTGGCTGTCAGATAGTTGACCTCGGGTCTGTACTAAATTGTAAAAGTGCTTGTTCTTCCTATGCTAAGTCTTGGCAGTTATGCGCCAATACTTTCCGACTCGCGTAGCTTCTACGTCGCGGTCGATACCAGCATAGTCGAGAAGATTCTGCTCCAGGGTAATTCTCCCCTGTTTTGTATCCATCGGGCTTTCACTTTTGCCCTGCCGGAAACGCACATTGAGGTCAGCTACGCGTTCGTCTAGAACGTCGCCGCTTAGTTTCGGCTCTACTTCGCGTTCCCATACTTCTTTTGTGTATAGGTGCAAATACTTTCCGAAACCGCGAGTTACTACTACGACACCCGACGAGAACTCAGCTCGAAGCTCGACTGGAATAGTCAGTCGACGCTTGTCATCGAGTTTTCTGTCGAAATAATCGACCGTAGCCATCTTTCGCGTACCCTTTCGTGAGTTGTTTTAATTTTCGTGGTGTTTTTTGTTTTTAGATTGGGTGGCTTCTTTTGCTACCCGCTCGTACCCACTAGCAACAGTCTACTACCCACTATGCCCCACATACAAGTGTTTTATTGATAATATCTATAAATATGCCCTAAGTTTTCCACAGAAACACCTATTTAGCGTAGGGGTTGTGGATTACTACACTACGACTATGGTTACGAATAATAAATTTTCATTAGCTGCTTGGCTATGGCCTCGGCATCATGTCGTATGAATGTGTTGCCGCTTCGTAGTTTGTCGTTTTCATTAGTCGAGTGCACGTTTTCTGACAGAAAATCGCCACCCATAGCAAGATAGGAGTTACCTTGAAGCGCTTTATCGTTCCATCCAACAAGAAACTCTTTTTCCTCAGAGTACTTGTCTAGAAGTTCTTTCGGCGGTTGTTTGTCGTTATATAGGACATAATCAAGTTGTCCTTTGCCGATAAATCTCTCAATTTCTACTGCATAATCGCTAACTTTAAAACCGTCTGTCTGACCAGGCTTTGTCATAAGATTGCAGACGTAGACTAATTTAGCCTGACTTTCCTCAAGCGCCTCTGCAACTCCATCAATAATCAACGCTGGTCCTATCGACCCGTATAGGTTGCCCGGCGCAATTACTACTAAATCGGCATTCTTGATTGCCTCGCTGGCTTCTGAATTAATCTTTCCACCTGGATCAAGGCTCAGTACAGGTTTTAGCCTGCCCTTAAAATTCATATGCCCAATCTTCAACTCGCCTTTAACTTTAGTTCCATCAGAAAATTCAACTACCAAGCGTACGTCATCTAGGGTCATAGGGAGTACCCGGCCTTGAATGTTCAGTACTTCACTGGCAAACTCCACTGCCTCAGAAAAGTTGTCCGACATTTTCTCTACCGCCGTTAAAAAGAGGTTACCAAATGAATGCCCTTCAAACGTTCCTTGTTCGAAGCGATAGTTAAAAAGCTCGCGCATTTGGTCGCTTGAACGCGAAAGTGCTACAAGACATTGACGAATATCTCCGGGTGGCAAAGCACCCAATTCGTCACGGAGCACCCCAGTTGATCCGCCGTCGTCTGCCATATTCACAAGCGCTGTTATATCTTGTACGTAGTCTTTCAGAATGCTGAGCAACGTAAAACTGCCCGTCCCACCACCAATCATCACAACTTTCGGTCCTCGCATCATTTATCCTTTACTGTGTTTTACGAATTTCTTTCAACTGCTCGCTAAACCATTTCGCACTCGGACGGACTGTTCGCTCCATGGTTTTATAATCTACTTCCACAAGCCCAAACCTCGGCCAAAAACCGTCCGCCCATTCAAAATTGTCTAAAAGACTCCAATGCAAATAACCTCGAATATCGGCACCCTCACCTACGGCAGCATCTAGCGCCCCTAGAGTTTCCTCGAGCCACCATTTACGATGTTCATCCTTGCTATCAGCCAGACCATTTTCGGTAATCACAATTGGCTTGCCAAATTTAGCGTGCAAACGAAGCACCACCTGCTTAATCTCGTCCGGCTGCATATCCCATCCGTAGTCATTCACTTTTGTCTTTGGATTGTCAGGCCTGAAACCACCAAGCCATCTGTCGGCAAAATAGTAATTAAGCCCAATAAAATCGGTCTGAAGCTTCACTCTATTAAAAAACCAATAGTTCCAGAAAGTTTCTTCATTCCATGAGCCAAGCTTACTAACTAGACTATCGTCTCCACGATAAACATAATTAACCTGGTACGCTGCCCCAACGTTTATCGAATCGTCTATTTCTTTTATTATCTTGTAGCTTTTTTTATGGGCTTTTATCAAGTTTTTCTGAACTTTCGCCGCTACGAAATAATTTTTTTTCTGTGGTGGCCATTCTCCATCTAGGTAGCTCATGCCAGTATAGACATTCGGTTCATTCAGAACGCAGACATAACTAAGTTGTGCTCCAAATTCGGAAATAACTTTCTCAACAAACGTCAAGAAGTACTTTATGTTTGAGTGTTTTTCGAAGCCACCTTTCTGAGTAAACCACACCGGCATTGTCCAGTGCCAAAGCGTCACAAAAGGTTCAATACCACGCTCCTTTAGCGATTGTAAATACTGCCTATAGTGTTCGATCTCGGCCTCGTCCCACTTACCTTCCTCGGGCTCAATTCTCGACCATTCGATAGAAAATTTAAAGGCGTTCATATTCAATCTCTCCAGAATATCGAAGTCCTTTTCGTACAGATTGTAGTGATCGTTTGCCTTGCCAGAAACATAATTCGTCGGGTCTTGTGCCTGCTTTTTTATATCATTCCATCGTGGCAACCAATGAGCATATTTAGCCTCAGAATTTGCAGCAAGTTCAGAGGCATTCTCTAGCTCCCAAACACTCCACTGGTTGTGATTGCCGCCTTCCACCTGGTGCGCCGAAGTGCTCGCCCCCCAATATTTTATCTTCTGTAGATTGTCTAGTTTCATTCGTTTAATTATACCCTACCAGCCAGCTCATCACCCAGTGTTCAATAAGTAGGCACCAAAAACACAACTTCAGAATTAATTCTGAAGTTGTGGGAGTAGTATGATTTAACGTACTACTACTGTTAGTTTTGGGTAGTTATATAATTAATTATATAACTAAGTTAGCTGCATAATTGTATAGCTGTGCTCGGTGTGTTTGACGAAAGGCTCTAACGCAGAGCCTGCAATGAAGACGGTCGACGTGTTGTCGTTCGGGTGGAAGCCAAGTTCTTTTTCGTGAGTTAGTTCTTCGTCGACGACAACCATGACTTCCCCACTGTCTGCGTGCAACAAACTAAAAAGTGAAACCGCTCCAGGCGTTACACCCAAGACCCTTTTCAAAACTTCGGGTTTCGCAAACTCCAGTTTCTTCAGGTTCAGCGCTTCGCTTACTTGCTTCGCCTGGAGACGTTTGTCGCCAGACATAATCACCAGCACCAAACCCTCGCCTTTTCTTTCGCGAAGTAAAAGGCTCTTTACCGGTACTTTGTCGTTCATAACCTTTTTCGACTCGGCAACAGTAAACACAGCCTCGTGCTGCTGCTCACGAAACTCGATACCTAGATCACTAAGCACCCCAAAGATACGACTTTTCATCTGAGGTTACTTGAAGTACTGCTTAACCTGGAAAAGAAAGTAAAAGCCGATTGCTGCACCTAGAAGTGACCCTAAAAGATTACTCACTGCCGATGGATACGCTAGCCACTGCAGAAGCCCAAAAGCCAGGTAGAAAAATTCTAGGTAAAATACCAGCTTCCAGCCTTCTTGCTTCATGGCTTTTAGCGGCGAAACAGCTTTGAATGAAAAGACTAAATACACGATTAGTGCTACTAGTGCTATCCAGCCAAAGAACCCATAGCTCACTCCGTAAGCACCGTACGCAACTGACACGGTCGTTAAGATACCCAGTGCAGCTAGAAGCGCAAATGCCGCGAAGGTCATAAGCACTGCCCCAACCAAAACAAAAACCCAGGCGTATTTAGCTATCCATGCGCTTACATTCTTCGGCAAGTTCGGTGCGCTTTTATACCACTCCCCTATTTGTTTCTCCAATCCGTCTAACGTTGTAAGATTCATTTCCCCTCCTAATGATTAATTGAGCCAATTATATCACGCACGTAAACAGAGATGACTACTATCTACCTAAGTTGCTCGACGATTTCATCAATCGACACCCTTTTTTGCTCCATTGTGTCGCGGTCGCGGATGGTTACAGCTTTGTCTTCTAGAGTTTCGAAGTCTACGGTTATGCATTTCGGCGTACCGATTTCGTCCTGACGGCGGTAGCGTTTACCAATACTCTGCGTCTCGTCGTATTCGACTGTCAGATTGGTGTCGCCAACTAGTTTGGCGTAAAGCTCATGTGCCACTTTTTGCAGCTTAGGTTTTTTGCTCAGTGGTAGAATCGCCACGTCGACTGGCGAGATGCCTTTTGCTAGTTTGAGCACTACCCTCTTTTCACCTTCTACTTCTTCCTCAGTGTAGGCTGAATGCAATGCCGCGAGCATCAACCGACTGACACCAATCGATGGCTCAATAACATAAGGAGTGATGTGCTCATTCTTCGCTGTGTCGAAATACGTCAGGTCTTTACCGCTACCCTCGGAGTGCGCTTTCAGGTCATAATCTGTTCTGTTAGCAATTCCCCACAGCTCTTTGGAGCCAAATGGATAAGCGTAGTTGATATCCCAGCTGTCGGCTGCGTAGTGAGCCTTTTCGGCGTCGTCATGTTGGTGCCACTCTAAATTGTCTTCATTCAGCCCGATTACTTTGAGCCAATCCCAGGCAATCTGTTTCCAGCTTTCCAGTTCGGCGTCGGCATTTTCGGGGTTTACGAAGTACTCAATTTCCATTTGCTCGAACTCTCGTACACGGAAAAGAAATTCGCGTGGACTTATCTCGTTTCTAAAAGCTTTGCCGATTTGCGCGATACCAAACGGTAGCTTGGCGCGAGTCGTTTCAAGCACTTGGTCAAAGTTGGCAAAAATCCCACCGGCGGTTTCTGGACGTAGAAACCCAACTGACTTTTGATCATAGAACATAAATCCATTCAGTTCGTTAAAGTCGTCATGTAGTGTGAACTTATCGATGCTTCCATTAGCCTTGTTAAACCTCACCTCGGCCTCTAATGAGACAGCTTTCTTATGGTCTACGCTCGTGTATTTTGGACCTACAACAGTCTTAAACATCATATTGAAGACTTCTACTTTGCCGAACTTACCTATTGCTTTACATTTTGGACATTCAATTTCAGCAAGAAATGGCTCATATTCTAATGGATTGTCGAACTCTTTACCTACTAAATGATCAGCACGATGTGCTGTATGACATTTAAGACATTCCACCATCGGATCGTAAAATCCATCAACATGTCCACTAGCTTCCCAAAGTTTACGGTTTTGGATGATTGCAGAATCTAGACCGTGTATGTTCGGCACACTACGAACAAATGCATCCCACCAAGCGTCTTTAAGATTGCGCACCATCTGCGCACCGTACGGGCCGTAGTCATAAAAACCAGAGATACCCCCGTAAATTTCAGAGCTAGGAAACACAAAACCCCGCCGCTTGGCAAGACTAACTAGTGTTTCTAAGCTAACATCATCTTTTTCATTTTTCATCACCCTTAGTATCTGTGAAACTAATGGTTCTATCAAGTTTGTCTATTCTTTGAGCTATGTATTCATCAAGCTTTCTCTGTTGTCGAATAGTTCTAAAACTACCTCTTCTTCGCTACGCCCATCGTATATCATCGCTTTTGCACCAGTATCGTCTATTCTCGCACGTAGTATTTCTTTCACGCCCTCACCAACCCCATTTCTAGCAGTTAGGTCAGATAACACAAAATCGAGAGGCTCAAAATCTTCGCGACCGTTATATATGAAGTTAGCCTCCAGTGAGTATCTCCTTGTTTTGTCCACGATAATATCAAGTTCAGAGGACTTGGCAGGGTCATCATTCTGCCGTCTTTCGAGTACTGGCGAGAATCTAATCGTTATATTACGAAAAATTGCCGGAGTAATACCTCTTTCTCTTAGACCTCGCAGATACCCATCTATTTTTACTGAACGCAAGAATATGCCAGACAAACAACTAAATGCAACATTGGCAAGCTCAGGAGACATCTCATGTCCTTGGTGCTTGGCTTCAAGCCGATTTTGTATGTCTTCACTCATAACTACTTATTATTCATCTTTTTACAAAATTCACAATCCATGATTATGCCTGTTCTCCCTCGATCATACCGGCAAATTCTTGAATCATGTTAACGTTATCAGGAGTCAGGCTACTCATGTCAAAACTTCCTTCAAAGACTACTGCCGTAACTTCGTTGGGTGAGCGCCGATTTATTTTTGTAATACTATTACCGTACTCAACTAACGAGGTCAGCATACCTTTAACGCCAATCGGTACACTGCGTATCGAATACAACCTTCCGTCTGGAGTATCTATATCTCGATTCAGTTGAACGCGTTCTGCATAGCCTTGAAACCACTCTATCGCATTGTACTTCGCCTCTTCTGTTGCTTTGCACTCACCTTTTTCACTCATTTGTCATTCGATCCCCAACGCCCGACGGTACTTTCGATTATCGATGCTGCCCAGAGAACGCCCCTACCTTTTCCTGAATTATAACTATATTCGATTGCTCCGTTCGAATCTCTATGGAGTTTGGCTACGAATATGCTGTCGCCTGCACCGTTAATTTCATGAACTGTCACCGCCCCGTTATCTGCAACGTCTATCACAGTTGGCAGCTCACCGCTTACTAAATCGAAGTGCTCTTGGTTATCTGTCGTACCTGGCCCGACATCTTCTTTCTTGAATTTCGCAATCAGTATTTCGAGGGCTTCTACAAGTTGTTCCTCGTCTTTTTCCTCATTAGGAGTAGTGAAGGAGGTTTCGGTTATTCTAGTCGTTGCTGCAACACTCATTACAAATCCTCGATGCTATCACCCGTAATCAACTCACCGAGTTTAGGTGCTAAGAAGCTTTCAATACGAGTATCTATCTCTTCTTCTGGTATAGGCAAACCTTCAGCGCTCAATTGAAATCTCCTCTTTCGAAACTCACAGCTTCGCCAATGTTGACGAAGGAGATGTCTTGGTCTTGGTACTTTTCGCCCGCTTCTCTAATCGATTTGAAAAGATCTTGAGGTTCATCATAAATCTCAACATGCCCAATTTGATAATCAGGATTGCTCGCCCCTTTAGCAACGAGGGACAGCTTGAACAACTGTCCTTCACTGTCAACAAGCTTGGACGTTACCCCCATGTCCTCAGAGAATGGCATTATTTCAGTATTTACGGCACCTTTCCCTTCATTTCTTGTGAACATGACATTTGAAATCCCGTCTATTGTATAAACAATTGGGTCGCGTATTACTTCCATCTTTCCATCTTCAGTACTTCCAATATGTATCGCAAATCCAGGCAACTTAACCATGCCTTCATAGTCGCCTTTTTCAAAAGCTGTTTCGAACGACTTGATTATTTCTGCTTCGTATTTCTTCTCATTAAGCTCCAACTTTGTATCGATTTCACCTTCCACCCATTCGGTTGTTGTTTGATTGCCATCTGGTAATTGATGCTCACCGCCACTGGTTATCTGTTTTACGCCGAACAATCCTCCGCCTGCAAGAGCAAGACCTGCAAGCACTGATGCTAGCGCCTTTTTACGTCTAGGTACTTTTCTTTCCTTCGCAGCAATTTTTTCCTTTTGTGGTGCTGGTGATTGTTCAGAACTCATTTATTCACCATTCGCAAACTTATTGAACGCTTCTTCATCTGCAACACCATCCATGTACTGAGTTGGCTCGAACGAAGTCTCTGGTGAATGACTAGAATTTGAGGTGCCTCCCGGTAGCGAGTAACTAATGCCGCCAGGCTCGAGCAGGTGATCTTCATCAGCAAACTTTATCTCGTCATGAGGCACTTCATCCGTCACTCCATCTCTTTCTCTACGTGCAGCTGCTAAAGTGACCTCCAGCTCCCCCCTCTTTGCCTCAGGAATATGTTCAGAGTTATCTAATCGCGCTTTGAGATGAGCTATTGCAATTTGTAGTTCCGAATTATCGCCTTTGGCGTCAAAAAGATTTTCTGGTTTGTCACCTGGTCTATCTAATACTGTTTCTTGGGTCATTTTTTGTTTTCTTGCTTAATTTATGATTAAACATTAGCATAATGTTGACCAGATGTCAACTGTATTTAGGCGCCTGGTGTATTTTTGTAAATTCTATCGATAAGCTCGGCTGATTCCTCTACCGCCTTCGTCGCACCATGAACTTTTGCAACAATCTCCGGACGCTGAGTCATCAGCAACCGCCAAGTCTTTATGTGGTTGGCCAACAAATTACCCTTTAAATCTTTGGTCAGCGAACCCTCGCGCAGATCATAGGTGTAGGTGCTGTTGGCGTCCAGTTTTTGCCCCGCTGTGTCGCGTAACAAATCTGGCTCCAAACCCATTAGTTTTAAAATATTCATCTTGTACCATGCTTCACTCAAGATAACTGGTATTTCTAGGTTGTTAAGTGTTGCCAGCGATGTATTCAGCACTTCGTAGAATTCGCTACCAGCCCCATCTTCCGTCAAATCATTTATGAATTTAATAACTTGATAGGCAGATGCTACCCGTTCGTAATCTGTAACAATGTACTTGTAGTATTCAACTAATCTAGCGGAGGCCAAAATGCCTAAATCACCTCTGCCTTCGACAATCGTCACTTCGGTTTCTGAAAACAGTTCTATGCCACCAGCTAGTTTGCTCTTCTCACGCCGAACACCCTTGGCTATAACCGCAATCTTGCCGTGACTTGGTGTTAAGAAAGTTATCACTCGATCTGCCTCGCCGTAGTCTACGCGGCGAAGGATTATTGCCTTAGTGTTATATCGATTCACTGGCTATCCCTTCAGCCAGCTTCACCACTTCGGTTGGGGTGGTTTTTTGTTTAAAAATGATTTTTCGCACCGAATATTTGGCTAAATCTTTGTCGGCAATCTTGAACGTTGAGGGGTGATTGTCGGTCATTAGTATTATCGGGATGTTTTGCCAGTCTTTATAAGAACTAAGTTCATGAATCACTTCCACTCCACTTCGCCCTGGCAAAATTAAATCTAGAAGAATCAAATCCACCTCTGTTTTATCAAGTTTGTTCAGTGCATCTTGAGCGCCGTGGGCGTTAATAGCTTCATGCCCAGCAGCCTCAAACCCATCGCGGTACATTTCTGCCAGCATTTTGTCGTCTTCGATTATCAGAACTTTCATCAGTCTACCAGCTGCAAATTAAGTTGTTGAGCTATCGGTAGTTCAATAAAGAAACTGCTTCCACCGTGAACCGGCTTTACGCCGACTATTCCATTTAAGCTTTGGACTAAGCGTACGGTTGCAAATAGTCCAAGCCCGCTATCGCCAGCATGAGCTGGGTTTGGCGAATCGATTTTGCCGAGAGTATCCATAACTCTGTTCCAATCACTCTTGCGAACACCCATTGTTTTGTCGCGAATAGTTAAGCGAGCGTAGCCTTTTTTCGATGCTTTCGACGGTCGAATTAAGATCTCGCTACTTGGTAATGAATACTTAATAGCGTTGTCTACCAGGCTATAAATCGCATTTTCTAGAATGTGACGATTCGAAAGCACAACGTAGGATTTATGCCCAGCCTTAAGGACTAACTTCTGGTCGTATTCTTTAGCCTTTGGCTCCAACTGACTGGCGACACTACTGATAATTTCGTTAATGCTTATCGGCACCAGAGCCATTTGCTGCTGATCAACGATTACGTCGTTCACCTTCTCTATCGTTTCTAGTGTGCGTTCCATCTGCACTAAGCTCATAGAGATACGTGCGATATATTGGTCGTGTTTCTTTTTACTCAGTTTGCCGGCGGACATAAGGTCGTTCAGCCCTTTAATCAGAGCTATCGGAGCTTTTAAATCGTGCGTAGCCGCACTAATCAAATCTAGCGCCTCTTTCTGAATATGTTTGTCTTCGGACTGCGTCACGTACCTACCCTCGTCTGGGCTATATTCTAACAGCTAGAGCAAGCTTCATGCGAGCATGAGCGAGTTGATAGTTTTTTGATAAATGCTCGCCTCTAGGTAATGAAAATATTCGCAAGTTCTGGGTAGTGTGCATTGATTAGAGCTAGAAACAATATAAGGTCTAAGGTTAAGTGGATTGTGATTACATAAAAGAGAGAGTCTGTTTTGCTGAAAACATAACCCTGCAACAAAGCAAACGGAAAAATAACTAATGGGCCCCAGCCAGTGAAGCCAAGTTCATACAAAAAAGCTGTGAACAGTATTGACTGCAGAATGTTTGCCCAGGAGAATTTTAGGTAGTGTCGCAACACACCTAAAACCGTGCTGACGAAGAACAGTTCATCCCATATCCCTAGTGCATTAGTACCGATGAAAAGACGACCAATACTTTCTATGTTGTTTTCAACAGTCCAATTAAGATATGCGCCTGTGCTCTTTAGGTAAAAAGGGAGGAATAAATAAGCCGCAAAGGCAGTTAAGAATATGTATAGGATTTCTTTTTTGAACCATTTGCGACCGTGGTGAAACCTGAAAGTGACAAAGTTGTCTTTGAACACGTAGCGAGAGAATAAATACGGAATGGTAACAGCCATAAACAGAACAATCCCCATTCGGATAAAGTTTTCGTTGCTCACATCAGTCGTGATAGGTATAAGTCCGAGTAGCCCCAACGAAATATAAAGTACCCCTATATGTTTACGGAAATCCACCCTAGTCGGCAACAACGAAAGCAACCCTGCCCCATACGCAGCCCAGCCCAGTGTCTTCATTTGAAGACCAATCAGTACTATTCCAGTTATCGCCAGTAGCACAAGAGGGATAACCTCTTGGTAGCTAACAGGACGTTTGTTTGAATTCGTCATTTCGTATAGATTATCATATTGACTAATTTTGTTGTCACAAAACAGAGCCAAATTATTCTAGCCTCTAGAGTCTATCGTCTAACCTCAGGGTGAATATGTCAGATTTGAAATAATCTTATTAAAATCAGCCATGTAGTCTGTCGATTCGGTAGAAATCATCAAGGTCTTATCGCGCAGAGGAAGCAGTACGATTGCGCCGTTTACTTCTCTCTCAATCAAACCATCTAGTCTTGTACCTTTTGTTCCAGAAATTGTTATCGATTTGGCTCGAAGCTCCCCCTTTTCAACTTTCTTTTGGTAGCTAGCCAACTCTTTGGTGTAGTCAGAGCTAGACAAACTAACCCGCGTCGCATACAAGATATCGCTGTCGGTAGACGGAACAAAGTCTGGATGGAAGTATCCCTCAAGCTTTACCGCTCCGGTCTCCTTGGCCTGAACATATGCACTCCAAGATTTCGGATAGACAATCTTCACGCTACCCAAAGTGCTTGGACTGACGTAAGTCTTGTATGGACTCTTCTGCTCCTCGGCGAACTCAGCACGAAGCGCTTCTTCTTGATCTTTTTTGGCAGCTACGACTTCTGTGGCAACTATGGCATCAACATTGCTCTTTTGATCGTTATAGCTTGAATACGCCCAAACGCTAAAAACACCAAAACCAAGCGCCAGTAACAGCACCACCACAAACGGCAGTATCAGTGGGTCGATGCGACCTCGTTCATCAAGTTTAAGCATAACCATAGTTTACACGAATTAGACAATAGACGATAGATTCTGGAATCTAGAAAAGTTGAAACGTGCCGACGAAACAGCGAAAACGACAAACTAGGTTATATAACTTATTATATAATTACTTCATTTCTACTCTGTTTTTAGATAAAGCATAGCAACCAACATGGTTATATAATTAGATGTTCGACGATGAAATCTAGATTTCAGTTTAGCTCTTGTGTTCTTTTAATCGCTACTGGCTTCTTATTCTAACGTCTAGAACCTGTTGTCGAACGTCTACACATCACCGTATTCGTAAAGGTGCATGCCTTGGTCAGTTTTTAACACCTTTTTGCCTGGTATTTTGTACGAATACGAAACAACTTTTACCTTCGCACCCGAATCAATAATTTTTTTGTTCAACTTCTTCAGGAAGCGCATATCTAAGAAAATGAAAATGTTTTTAGTCTGATTATTAATCTCTACCTTCCACATATCACCCCATCTAACACTCACTAGTTCCCTGTATTTTCGTGTTCGCCAAAGCGCAACCAGCCAAAGTATCGGATTTAGCTCGTAACCTGTCGCCCTCACGCCTCTTTTTACCGCGGCGAGAAGCACCGCCCCATCGCCAGAGCCAAGGTCTAGAAGATGGTCGCCTTCTTTCAGATCAAGAAGGTCGAGGGCAGTTTCAATGGGCTGTTTATGGGAACGAACGTAGGGCGACCCGAAAAACACAGTAATGAAAAAAATAACCACAACGCCTACGATTAGTATAAGTACGGTAGACACCTAGCCTACTTTATCGAACGATTTCTTAATCTTGGTGAACTTATTTTTAGTCGTTTTAATGTCTGCCTGCAGCTGCTCGGCAAGTTTTAAGCCTGCTTCGTATTTGGCCAGAGCTTCGTCAATATCGACATCTTCGGATTCGAACCACTCGACAATCTCTTCAAGCCGTTTCATTTTGTTCTGAATAGAATCGCTATTTTTTGCTGACATTTTTTACCTCTGTATCAAGTATTGCATCGCTTAATTCTAGCATGACAACTGACCCAATTTTCAAACCTTTGCCACTTCGAAGAACTTTACCATCAACCCTAGCTACAGCATAGCCACGCTTTAGAGCCTGCCTTGGATCGTACCCCCGAAGCGTCCTAGACAAAGAATCTAGTTTCAACTGAGTGTTGTCTAGCAGCTGATTCATACTCTCCTCGATCAGCTGGAGAAGCTCCTTGCGTTTGCCGTCGATTAGTCGGTTCATCGAAGAAGAAAGCTGGGATTTCCATCTTTCTAAAATGTTGGCATATTCTACCCTATCTGGTAGTAGCAATTGAGCGGCGTTGCTAGGTGTTGAAGCCCTCACGTCTGCTGCTAGACCAGCCAGTGTAATATCTACTTCATGACCCACTCCTACGAGCGTCGGCACTCGACTAGTGGCCACTGCACGAGCTACTTGTTCATCGTTGAAAGCCGCCAAGTCCTCCAGACTACCACCGCCTCGAAGCACAACTATCACTTCCGGCAAATCGGTCATCTCATTCATGTACTCTATTGCAGCGATAATCTGATTCGATGCAGCTTCACCCTGTACCTGAACATGAGCCAGCTGGAACTCTACTCCACCCCACAGCTCATTAGCAATCTTCTGAAAATCCATGTAGCCAGCAGATGTTTCAGAGGCGATTATGCCAACTTTCTTAGGAAACTGGGGCAAAGGGCGTTTTCTTGCGGGGTCGAAAAGACCTTCTTTTTCTAACTTAGCTTTTAAGATTTCGTAGGCACGTTTGAGCGTTCCCTCGCCTGAGAGTTCGATTTTCTTAACTGTTAGGCTGAAACGACCTTTGTTCGTAAGTTTAGGCGTAGCTTTTACCTTTATTTTCATCCCGTCTTCAAGCGGAACGCGCAGATTAAATGCCATCAGAAAACAACTTACGCTTGCACTCTCATCCTTGAGGTCAAAGAACACAAACTTGCCTTGGTTGATACTAAATCCAGACACTTCGCCCTCTACTTCAACGTCAGGATACGCCATATCCAGTGTTTGATTGATGGCTGCAACAAATTCCGAGACCGTAAAAGTTGGCGCTAAACCAGGCAACTCGCCATCTTCTGGGTTGAAAAAATCTAGATTATTTTCCATCTGCTTTGCTTGGCGGCTTTAAGTACTGAGTGTAGACAAAGAAACCTATCGGTAAGACGATTAATTTATTGAACACCCTGTAGAGCAAAGTACCAGAAATCGCCACCGCCGTATCGACTCCCGCACTGCTCAAGACAAAAACCATCGCCGCCTCGTGCACTCCAACGTCTCCAGGAATAATCGATATCGCTCCGACAATATTGGCAAATGCGAACGCAACAATCACTATGCCTGGGTTTAAGGTCTCGCCTACTGCAAGATACGACAAATAAACGATGGATAGTTGCACCGAAGCCGCCCCAATCATATACAGATAGGGTTTCAGTATTTGTGAGCGATTTCTCAGCAATTCACCTGCACCGGAATGAAAATCACCGAGATTCTTTTTCAGCGCATCTTCTTTGATTAGATTATCCTTCTTGAAAAATTTACTGGCGAGATTGTTAATAAATCCGGTTATCAACTTTACGAACTTGTCGATATGATTCTGAGCATCCAAAAGATAGCGAATAAATACTGCCCCGATTAGTAATCCAATGAAAAGCGCAACTCCAAGCCAAAGCGCTGTGTCGTTGACGCTGTCGTCTCGAAACAAAAATACCAGACCCACAGGCACGATAATTAGGTATGCCATGTAGTTAAGTAAGTAGCGAGAAATTTGGACAATTGTCGTCAATCCTACAGAGGCTACCGTGCGCAGAGCGTAGGCAATGTATGACATACCCGACACCCCGCCCGAAGGCAGTACTTGCTCGACAAAATAAAGCGAAACCACCGTGCCGTAAGCCCGAAGATAAGGCACTTTATGGTCGAATATCGAGAGTGCATTTTTGTAGTAACCCGCAATGAACAAGTACGCTACAAATTGCATCAGCGGTAGAATAACCAGAATTCGGATATCTACGCCTTTAAGTATTTCGAAAGTATCTGCGATTACTTCGCGTCCGGTATATAGGATTATTGCGAACCCCGCTAGCGCTAGTCCAATGAAGAACCATTGCCACTTCGAACGCCTGCTCCGATTTTTACTCATGGCGCATATTATACGGCAAAATTTAGATGACCGACGACAGATTCTAGACGCTAGAATTGAGAATTATTAATTGTAAACTTGGAATTCTATGTTGCCCGCTACCTAGCAATTAGAATATTGGCTTTCTTTATTCTTTACCCTGCTTTGTTTTTGCTGAGTGATATTTCACTCTAGCATCTAGAATCTAACGTCTATATTCTAACTACATGTTTATATCTATACTCGGACGACAACCCGGACTTTCTCTTGCTGAGTTAGAAGTATTATTTGGCGCTGAAAGAATCACCAAACTATCAGACCAGGCAGCACTAATCGACGACGAAGCTCCAGATGTAAATAAACTGGGCGGGTCAATAAAGATAATCGAAAATGTTTATCGTTTCGAAGCTTCAAACTGGCAACAAACAACCAGTATGATTACAAAATTCATAAAAGACCACACGCTAAACTATGGTAAAGGCAAAATGAACATCGGGCTCAGCGTGTATGATGACGCTACTGCCAAACCGAAAGATATTCAGAAGTACCTGATTAATACAAAAAAAGAGATGCGTTCCGCTGGGCTTTCTGTCCGGGTCATTCCAAACAAGAAAGTTGAACTAAACAGCGCTCAGGTACTTCACAACAAACTCACCGCTGAAAAAAACGCCGAATTTGTTTTAATCAAGACAAACAAAAATAACATGTACTGGATTGGTCGCACCCACAGCGTGCAGGATATCGAAGCCCTCGCCCGCCGTGACCAAGGTCGCCCAAAAAGAGACAGCCGCGTCGGCATGTTACCACCGAAACTAGCTCTGATGATGGTCAATTTAGGATCTACGAGACGGGAGACGGGAGTTGGGAGTCAAACCTTGGCTATCGCTGGACTCAATGAACACAAACAAGAAATTAGCGACAATACGTCTAAAACAATTCTAGACCCTTTTTGCGGGACTGGGGTTGTGCTTCAGGAATCACTACTCCTCGGCTACAACGTTTATGGTACCGACCTTGAGCAACGAATGATCGAATATACTAACGATAACCTACAGTGGCTGGTGAACAATCACCTTGGAGGAGACCCTGCTTTTCAACCACCCGCAATCCAACTTGAGCAAGGTGACGCTCGATACCATAAATGGACAAAACCATTAGACACGGTAATCTGCGAAACTTACCTCGGTCCTCCGATGAGCTCCGCACCTGCTCCTGATAAACTCGCAGTTGTTCGTTCCGAGGTGAATTCACTGCTGAAAACTTTCCTGCGCAACATCCACAAACAGCTCGATCTAGGCGCATCGCTTTGCGTAGCAGTTCCCGCCTGGAGAGTTGGTGGCAAAATCCTCCACCTAAATCTTCTTGACGACCTCGAGAAATTGGGCTATACTCGGCGGGTTCTTAAACACGCGAGCAACGAGGAGTTGATTTATCGACGACCAAACCAAACTGTAGCTCGCGAAATACTAATTCTCGAGAGGAATTAAATGTCAAAGACTAAAGCCGGCGGCACAGCCAAAAACGTACATGACTCACCCGGTCAACGACTAGGTGTGAAAGCTTTTGGTGGTGAAACTGTTTCTACTGGCGCAATTCTCGTCCGACAAATCGGACGAACTAAAATTTCTGGTCCTGGCACCAAGATGGGTCGCGATTACACTATCTTCGCTACAAAAGACGGCAAAGTTGAATTCCGCTCAACCAAAGTAAAAAAATTCACCGGCAAAACCGTCCCCCGAACTGAAGTTCGAGTTATTTAATAGATAAAAACTACATTCTCAGAGACGATAGACCAGCAATTAAATTGTGAGTGCTCTTGATGGCTCTGCTAAGCTCCTCTTGTTGCGCAGCTGGATGCTGCTGACCATGAAGTGCTTCTCTTATCCTAATCAATCCAAGTCTAATGTCATTTCCTAGGTTTGCCCTGTTGTAGCTAGCAGTTTGAAGGTAGTTCGTAAAATTAAATTGTTTTTCAAACTGAGTTCTTACAAGTTGCTCTACGTTTTGTCCACCCAAAGATTTAAGGTTTTCTGAAAACTCTCTAATTACGAAGCGCTCGTGTTCGTTAAGCTTATAGTCTTTTCCATTTTGTGCTTCTTCAGTGTCTACGCCTTCTTCACCAGCAAATTTGCGACGTCTTTGTTCTGACAACTTAATATCGTCGGCTGTTTGAACCTGTAAAATTTCTGTTTGTCCCATTTGGGCTCGTGCGGCAGTTACTCCCTGCTCAATCGAATCAACAAACCGATTCGATCGTACTAGTTGTGCTTCCGCTTGTTCCAACCTCAACCTATCCATAACTCCGCTATTTGCAAGACTGCTTATGGACGCCTTTAAATCTTGCTCCATGAGTCTAAAATTTCTAATGTTGTTATCTAGTTTTCCGTTGAATTCTTCTGTACTAGAAGATTCCACGCCACGAAAATAACTTCTCATCAGCTCTGATTCATTCTGGGTTTCTTGCCATGTTTGTAACAGTTCCAAAATGACAAGCTGTAATGCCTTAGCTGTTCTCGATTCTTCTGTCATTTCTGTATTATCAGAAGGTATCTCTTTCATCAACACGGCTTCAATAGCCTCTGGATCAATCAGTGTAGTATCGATAAGTTTATCAAAGTCCCCCTCCTGGGTTTCGCTGGCTTCTTGAGATCCAATTTCAGCAGCTTCAGATTCCGTAGATTCGTTACTACTGGGTGACAAATCATTAAACGGATTAACTACACTGGTCACGTAGTCCTCAAGCGATTTCATTGGCTCATCCATAATAATTTTAGTTATTTTTGAGGAAATCTTCTCAGCTTGGTCGTCAGTTAACTCGTCTTTCTCACACTTCTTTGTGAGAATATCACTTATAAATTGGAGTAAACTTTCTCTAATCTTCACGTCTGTCGGAGAATCTTCTCCCTCTTCCTCGGTGCTTATGAAGTCTTCTATTCGAGTAATAAATCCATCGCCTAGGGCCCCGCGAATGTACGCTTTACCTTCTCTAGAATGTGCCCACTGCTCGTTACCCTTTTTAACATCCTCGTACTGAGGTTTAACTACCTTGCTTAAAATTGAATCCGAATCGATACCTGCATCCTCTAACCCCTGTTTAAACACTTCAAGCTCAGCAGGAAAATAATCTGGGTCTGCAACACGCTTCAACGCCTTTTGAAGTTCATCGGGAGTTATTGTTTCACTCAGGTTATCGTGTTCAGTCATGCTGCCTTCAATTCTTAATTACTCTCTGGAGGGCAAGCTACTTGTATCGACAACTTCAAAGCCATGATCAGTTTCTACTAATGTCTTCCCTAACGGAAGCCCTTCTTGCGCCTGCCTAATCGCCATAGGCCCAACATCTTCGGGATCTATAGGTATAGCCTCTCTACCTGTAACATGAGGAACCACTTCCCATGCCAATAACGGTACGACCTTCCTGTCTTTATTCTCTTCAGTTCCATTAAGTGGAGACGTGTCGATTAATTCCGGACTTAAATCGTTTACTGCAGAATCTGAGGGTTGTTCTATACCAGGAACACTTGTAATTAATTTTGGATTTGCTGTTTCGGGACTAGACATCTTTATCCTTTTGTTTAATATAATCGACTTACTACTGTTGATTGTAGCATAAGCTTTAAGAAAAGTCAAGTCTGTGGTGTTTGTGGTTCAAGTGGTGCAGGAGACTTCTCTTCGGTAGCTAGGAGTTCCTGAAAGTCTGCGCCTGTTACGTCTGCCGGGAAAGTGTCCTGGATTATTCCTTCCTTGTCGATGAAAACTTTGGTGCTCGTATACGTAATACCATACTGCTGTGCTACGCTGCCGTTGGTATCAAAAACTACTGGAAACTTCAGACTAAGATTATCGACAAAATTACTAACAAGAGATTTTGATTCTCGTGAGTTCACAGCAATTACTTCTACTTGGTCGCCATACTTTTCGTACAGTGCGCTTAGTTTAGGCATGTCACGTCGACAATTTGGGCACCATGTAGCCCAGAAGTCTAGAATAACCGGTTTCTCCCCCTTGTAGTCCGCAAATGTTATTGCGCCCCCCTCCAGGCTTTGCAAAGTGAAGTCGGGAGTTTCAGTCTTCGGAGCAGCGTCCCGTTGTGATGCAGCCTGTTCTGTAAGTGATTGCAGGTCTGAGGAACCGCCAAGCGACAAAAGTCCTCCAATAATCCCAACTGTTACAACAACTCCAATTACAATTGCTACCGTTTTATTCACACCACACACCTCTTAATGTTTAAGTAAATACTAAAACAAATGCATATGCATTCAAGTGTATTTAAGCAGTTACTAAAAGTTATCCGCTGTTGACTCTTGTTGGATTTCGATTTCCAATTGACGTCTTTCGTCTACTGGTTTGTCTAATTCTGCAATCAATAGTGTCTCGAGGCTAGGCCTTAGGTATATTGGGATGATCAGCTTCCCAGGCTCCCCTTTTTGAATTTTTTCCTGTTTATCAAGCCAAGCGGGAATAAACGTCCTGTAAGGTCTTTTGTGATCTTGAACAGAACGGTTAGGATTCTCCACAAATTTATTCCAGTACGTAACAATCTTGTCAGTTGACACTTCATGCCCTTCGATAACTAAATTACCAGTTGTCGACATTGCCTGTAGATGCTCCTCAAGTTCTTCTACTGTGCTCAGAACAAGAGGCTCGCTCTCTGTGGGTTCGCCTTCAATCATCTGCTACTGTTGGATACCTAGATGGTAGCGGACGCGGTCAACAACATCGGCTATAACGACTTGGGATTTGACCAGATAATCATCTACACCCATCTCTTTGGCACGTTCCTTGTCTTTCTCCTGGGAAAGGGCTGTTAGCATGACAATTCGTACATTTGCCGTTTCTGGAGTGTTCCTTAAGATGTCTAGCACGTCGAAACCGCTGATTTTGGGCATCATCACGTCCAGAAGAATCAGCTCAGGTTTGAATTCGATGGCGTTGGTCAGTGCTTCCTCGCCGTTGGCGACGTGTCGAACATCGAAACCTTCAGCTTCGAACCTCTCGATATATACGCTTGCTAGTGACTCATCATCTTCGACGAGTAATATTTTATGCTTTTTTTGCTCTTCGGCCACTTTGATTGTTCCTTGATTAGTTCTCTTAAGCACTTATGCTAACGCATGAGCACTACTTTTTCAACGAGGCAATGAATCCGTCAAACATTGGATGTGGGCGATTCGGGCGCGATTTGAACTCTGGATGATACTGACTGGCTATCATGTAGGGGTGGTTTTCATACTCTACTAGCTCTACAAGTTTGCCGTCTGGCGACAGCCCAGATAACTTCAAATGGTTTTTTTCAAGCAGTTCACGGTAATCGTTGTTTACTTCGTATCTGTGTCTGTGGCGCTCGGTAATTACCTTGGTTTTGTACAGCTTCCTTGCGAGAGAACCGTTTTCTAGCTCACACTCATAGTTACCGAGTCGCATCGTGCCACCTGTACCCCAGAGCTTCTCTTGACCTTCCATGACATGAATGACCGGGTCTGGTGTCTTTAAATCAACCTCCACGCTACTAGCGTCTTTCAAGCCAGATTTGCGAGCTACTGCCACCACCAAGGCCTGCATACCAAGACAAAGGCCTAAATATGGCACTTTTTCATCTATTGCGTAGGTTGCAGCTGCTATCTTGCCTTCGATACCTCTTTCGCCAAACCCACCCGGAACAACAATCCCGTCTACTTTACTCAGCTGAGCTGGGGTAACTTTTTCGGCATTTATCCATTTAATATCTATATCCACGCTATGTTTATGAGCCGCACTTTCTAGTGCCTCGAAAACGCACATATAGGTGTCCTCGTTGCCAAGGTATTTTGCTACCACACCGACCTTCACCTTGTCGGAGTAGCTGGCTTTTACCGAAGAGACCATCTTCTCCCATTCTCGGTTGTTAGGCTTTTTTGCGCTTAGTTGCAGCCTTTTTACGATATACTCGCCTATCCCTTTTTTCTCGAGAATAATCGGTACTTCATAGACGGTCTCTGCATTTGGCAATACCGCTATGGCCGCCTCGTCCACGCCACTAAATAGCGAGAGTTTTGGAATGACTGCCTGTTTGGGTTCTTCTTCGCACCGAGCGATTAGCACATCCGGAATGATTCCAATGCTCCGAAGTTCTTTGACTGCATTTTGCGCGGGCTTGGTCTTGATTTCCTTACTGGCATTGAGGTAGGGCATGTAAACAACTTGAACGTGAATACAGTTGTCTCGACCAACTTTCTTGGTTAGCTCACGTATGGCTTCAAAAAAGGCTGGGCTTTCATAGTCCCCGACCGTACCGCCAACTTCTACAATATGCACGTCGAAGCCTTTACCGGCCTCCACGACCTTTTGTTGAATTGCATCTGTTAAATGTGGTACCACTTGGACTGTTTTACCAAGGAATTTTCCCGCTCGTTCGTCTTCAATCAAACCCCGAAGTAGCCGCCCGCTCATAACCGAACTCGACCTAGTCAGCTCGATATCTAGAAATCGTTCGTAATGCCCCAGGTCTAGGTCTGTTTCAGCACCGTCTTTCGTGACGAAGCACTCGCCGTGCTCTGCTGGGTTTAGAGTGCCGGCATCGACGTTGAGATAAGGGTCGAGTTTTTGGATGTTTACACTAAGACCGCGGCTTTTTAGGATGTTGCCAATTGAAGCGGCTGTTATACCTTTGCCGAGTCCCGAAAGAACGCCACCCGTAACAAAGATATACTTGGTCGCTTTTTTAGCGGCCACCTGCAAACGCCTCCATTTATGAGATTAATAGTAGTGTCAAAACGTTCAAAAAGCTACCACAATTTACTGATTTAGAAGTTTAACCGCTTCATCGAGCTGCGGATCGGTCTTGTTTTCGTAGTCTGCATCAGTGAATTCAACAACTACAGCTGGCTCGATACCTTCATGGTCAATATTTACACCTTCCGGCGTATACCACCTAGCAATAGTAACTTTCAGCACGCCACCAGCTCTGAGTTCTTCGAGAGCCTGTACGCTGCCTTTACCAAAACTCGTTTCGCCAACAAGTGTTGCGGCCTCATAATCTTTGAGTGCTCCAGCTACGATTTCGCTAGCACTAGCACTACCTTTATTGATTAGTAGGACAGTCTCAACACCTATTAGTGGGCCGTCGCCCTGTGATTTCAGGCTTTGGGTTACAACATCGCCCGACCGCTGTTCAACGACCAGAGTACCATTTGGTAGCCATAACCCGGCCACATCTACTGCTGCATCCAGGAAACCACCACCGTCATTTCTAAGGTCTAGAATGACTTTTTTCACACCTTGCTGGGCGAATTCATCGGCTGCCTTTTTGCTAAGAGAAGCTGTGTCCTCCGCAAATCTGGCAATTTTAATATAGCCGATTCCGTCCTCGCGAACTTCACTGGTAACACTCGGTACTGTTATTTTTTCCCTCGTAATTGTGATGTCGAGTGCCTTGCCGTCTCTAGCGATAGACAAAGTTACATCTGTTCCTTCTTCGCCGCGAATTTTAGAAACTGCTTCTTCAATGGAAATACCATACGCGTCCTCGCCATCTATTTGTACAATCACATCACCGGCTCTTACGCCAGCTGCTTGCGCTGGGAAGCCGTCCAGAGGTGCAATTATAACTATGCGATCATTTTCAACACCGAGTTCAGCACCGATACCGGTGAATGTTCCGTTAAGCTCGTTCTTGAAATCTTTAGCCTCGTCTTCGCTAAGGTAGATGGTGTACGGGTCGCCAGCAGACTGAGCTAAGCCTTTTTTTATACCATTCATGACATCGTCAATGTTCAGTACGCCGTCATACTTTCTGCGCAGAGTGTTGTAGAGCTCATCCACCGATGAATAATCTAGCTCGTCAGGTAGTTTGGAGTTTGAGCTGTTAACAAAAGTGTTGGTAATACCTGAGTAGATGTCGCCCCATCTGTTCCCTAGAATGAAAGCAAATAACGCAATAATTATAATAATTCCAATAATGTTCGATTTGGAATTCCAAATCGACTTCTTCTCAACCACCACGTCTTGGTTCTTTTCCACCTCAACCCCCTCTTTAGTAGCTTTACTGCGGATAATATGTGTTTGCGCTGCAGGCGCTATACGCCGGATCATTTGGCGCCTTCATATGAGCATACAAACTATAATACCCGTTTTTGTGGTCAATAATAACCATGTAATTGCTAAATATCGTTCCCGTGTAGAAACAACCCTTTCCGATAATCTCGCCACTGGCAATTGCGTAAAGCGGTGTACCTTCAGGTGCGGCTATATCATACGCATCATGAAAACCACAACCATAGGCTGGATTCCACTGGTAAACACCAAGCCCAGAACATCCCCAAGGTTGTGTGACTATTCCACCGCCGCTCACTGGCCAAGTCCAGCCATTATCCTCGACTGCCTGACCGGGATCTATTCCAAAATTAACTGTCTCTGGGGTGTAAACCTTAAAGTGAACGTGCGGACCAGTTGAGTATCCGGTGTTACCCACCACACCGATAACTTCACCCTGCGAAACAGGCCCCAGACTAACGGCATTGTTGATAAGACTTGCAAGATAAGCGTTCAATGCAGCTTCGGCGGCGGCTTTTTGTGTTTGCAAATCTTCCACTATCGCCTGATACCTGGCTTCTTCGCCCTGTGTCTGTTCAAGTAATCTTTGCTGCTCAGCTTTTTTACTGCGCAGATTATCCCGCTGGGCTTCAAGTTTTAATAGCAAATCATCCTGATTCTTCTTCTCGGCTTCTAAGTCATCTCTGAGCTTCTCTACTCGCTTCGCCGATTCATGAATACGATCTTTAATTCTTGAAAGATATTCCTGCTGATTTATAAAATCGGTATAACTATCGCTAGAAGCCAAAAGCTCAATTGTCGTAATATTGCCTTCTTTATAGAGTGTGACTATGGCATTTTTAAGTATTCCTTTTTGCCGATCTAGCTCGGCAATGGTTTCTTCGATTTTAATCTTCAGCGTATCGATAGTTGTTTGTGTTAGCTCAATCTTTTTGGTCTCGTTTGCAACTTCCGTTTCAAGCTGACTAACTTTAGCCTGCAAGGTGTTTTCTTGCTGTTGCAACTCGACTAAATAAGCTTCGTTGGCGGCGATATCTTGTTCAAGCTGTGTTGTCTGCGCTCTTAACACCTCTTCTTTGGAGGCGGAAGTGTCAACAACTCTAATTACAAAAAGAAACGTTAAAAATAGTAGCGCAGCCGCTACTATTGTAAATATCGTAAAACCGGTACGCTTTTTAACAATGGTGGACATGCATAAGCAGTATACCACAGCCCTAGTGAAAAGTAAGTGAAAATTTATATCTAGAAACCAGACGGTAGACGACAAATTGATGACGCTGGAGACTAAAATCAGCCTCCCTGTAATCCTCAGTTTACCAATTACTTCTAGAGTCTACCGTCTATAATCTAGTGTCTAATTTATTACCAGTTCTTTAAACGGAGGTAGCGCGACAAAGAAAAGGCACTCGAAAGCAGCCCGATGATAATACCCATCACTATCGAGGCGAGCATTACTAATACGAACTTCTCGGAATAAAGATCAATTGTCGGTTCAATAAGTAGCTGGCTCTTTGCTCTCGGACCCAGTCCAAGCAAAATGCTATAAACAACTATTGTTGAAATTATCCCCGCAAACACACCATAAAGCGCTGCCTCAAACATGAATGGGCCTCTGATATATCTCGGTGTAGCACCGATTAACTTCATAATTTCAATCTCGTCGCTCCTAGTGAAAACCGCCATTCTAATGGTGTTAAATATAATGAGTATCGATATCGCCGCAAAGACTACTGCAGCTCCGATGCTGGCCAACGTGATGAAATCTTGTGCTTTGGCAATGTTGTCTATCGATTCCCGACGAGCTTCGTTGACGCTCGTTTCGTCGACGACAGCTGCGAATCTCTCATCGGATGTAACCCCAATTATTGCATCTATATTGCTAAGATCCTCGACGGTAACTTCGAACGAAGCAGGCAGAGTATCGGCGCCAGTGATTGCGAAGACTTCAAGTAGCGTGCTGTCGTCACTGTTTTGCTCTTGGAAAATCGCCAATGCGTCTTGTTTTGAAATATACTTCACTTCTTTGACGTTATCGTTATTTTCTAGCACGTCCCGAAGCTCCCCAACCGAAGACTCTTCGACGTTATCCTTGAGATACACAGAAACCGTTATCTGCTCCGCAATGTCAGCAACTGTATCTGTTAGAGCGCTGTTCACCACAGTTGAACTTAAAATTATTGTTAGTGTCACCACCATAATCGCCACTGCTGATGTTGAAAGCCAGGCATTACGAATGAAGTTGTGAAAGCCGGTATTTGCAATACGACCAAATGAGATTAGTGCACTCTTCATTCTTTATAGGCTCCTCTGGCTTGGTCTTTAGCAATTTTTCCATCACGGATTGTGATGACTCGACGCTTCAGTTTGTCAACAATTTCCTTGTTGTGCGTCGTCAGAAGAACAGTTGTGCCATATTTATTAATCTTCTGAAGAACTTTTATCACATCCCAGGCATGTTTTGGGTCGAGATTACCTGTTGGTTCATCGGCAATTAGTATCTTTGGCTGGCGAACAATAGCTCTGGCAATTGCCACTCGTTGTTTTTCTCCGCCAGAAAGTTCATTCGGGAAATGATCTGTCTTGTCGGTTAGACCAACGATATCTAGCACCTTCGGTACCGTTCGCTTTATCTCTCGATTGCTCATACCGACAATTTCTAGCGCGAACGAAACATTTTCGAAAACAGTCTTGTCCCGCAGAAGTTTAAAGTCCTGGTAAACGACGCCAATTTTGCGCCTTAGAGACGGAATCTCGTTGTCTTTGAGTCTGTCATAGTCAATACCACCGACAATAATTTTGCCGCTGGTTGGTTTTTCCTCTCTGGTGAGAAGTTTCATGAGCGTCGATTTGCCTGCGCCTGAACTACCAACTACAATCACAAATTCTTTAGCTTCAATATGCAAGCTTATCTGGTCTAACGCCGGCGCCGTACTGTCACGTCCGTAGCTTTTACTGACTCTGTCTAAAAGTATCATAAGCGATATAAAGTATATGCTATAAGTGGCTCCACTAAAAGACCTAGCTTATCGAGAGGCCAGCCTCTATCAGCTCGTCAATTTCGCCACTTAGAATTCCGTCGACGTCGGTAGTCTCGAAACCAGACCGGGAATCTTTCACCAGGGTGTATGGGTGCAGCACGTAATTTCTTATTTGATTACCCCAAGCTGCTTCTTTGTTTGGTCCGCGAATTTCAGAAATTTTATCTTTTTGCTGCTGAAGCTTTAGCTGTGTCAGCCGCGAAAGAAGAATTTTCATAGCCGTTTCGCGGTTTTGTATTTGGGATTTTTCGTTCTGAATAGACACCACTACGCCAGTCGGGATATGCGTTATCCTTACCGCTGAATCAGTAGTATTAACAGATTGACCGCCATGCCCACCCGCTCTAAAGACATCGACTCTAATGTCTCCTGAATCGACTTCCACTTCATCTGAATTTTCAATTTGCGGTAGCACTTCTACCATGGCAAACGATGTCTCTCGAGAACCCGCAGAATTAAATGGACTTTTTCTAACTAACCTATGTACTCCATGCTCGTTTCTTAGTTTCCCGTAGGCATTTTCACCTGAAAATAAAATCGTCGCGCTCTTTATCCCGGCTTCCTCGCCCTTCGATTCGTCAACGAGTTTCGTTTTAATACCTGATTTTTCGGCCCAACGCAGGTACATTCGCCGAAGCATGTCTGCCCAGTCCTGCGCATCGGTACCTCCCGCACCAGCTTGCAAAGTCACCACCGCATCATGGTCGTCGTACGGGCCATTAAAGCGAAGTTCAGCCTCTAGCTTTGAGAACTCTTCACTTAGCTCGTTAACCTGCTTCTCTATCTCACCATCCAGACTTTTGTCGTTCATCACTGCAAGTTCAAGTAGTTCGTCTGTCTTTTTTTGCAACGAAAGCCACGGCTTTATTTGCTTCTCTAGTTTGGCGTGTTTTTGACTTTGCTTTTGGGCGTGAGCTGAGTTTGACCAAAAATCCTCACGCTTCATTTCCTTTTGGATTGATGCAAGCTGCTTACTTTTGGCATCTAAATCCAACGTTTCACGAGCAGACTTGAGTTTGGCATTTAGTTGACTAATTTTTTTGTTCAATACATCCATTTACAGATCCAGAACTGCCTTTTTATACTGCGAACCACGTTGTTTGTAGTTGTCGAACATGTCGAAACTCGCACTAGCTGGCGAGAGCAAAACCACGTCGCCGCTCTCGGTAATTTCAGCTGCTTTTTTGACAATTTCATCGATGTCGCCATCTACTGACTCGGCGTCTTTATAGCCAAACGAGGCCAGCTCCCCACCTATCTCGCGGCCGGTGTCCCCAATCAAAAGAACTCTGCGAATATTCGTACTTACCGATATTGCCTCGGCCAAATCCTTGTAGTCAGACTGCTTCGAACTACCACCTAAGATAACTACCTCCGGCTGGTCGAACGACTTGATAGCGGCAATGGCGGCACCAGGTGTAGTCGCAAAGCTATCGTTGTAGTATTTCACCCCGCTGACTTCTCTGACCAGCTCAAGTCTGTGCTCGAGACCACTGAACGCTTTAACTGCCCGCCTGATTGCCGAGAGATCCTGTGTGTATTCCCATGCCGCAGTCACGGCAGCACAAATATTCTCTCGGTTGTGCGGCCCGACCAGACCGAACTCTTCGGTTGGCATAATCTTCTGGTTGCCATACATCAAATCACCAGCATGTATATGTGCCGTGTCGGCTGCCATGAATTTTTTCTTTAGGCCAACACCGTTCATGCCCACCTGCTCACTAAGCTCGTTGAATGGATGAATAATCGTTATATCGTCAGATGTTTGGTATTTAGATATATTCGATTTTGCAGCTAAATAATCATCCTCGTCCTCATGAACGTCCAGATGCTCTGGTTCTACCATTAAGACGACAGCAACATGAGGACTAACAGTCAAATCCCACAGTTGAAAACTTGATATTTCGTAAACCACTATGTCACTTGGTTCAACCTTGCGTAGGGTGTCCAGTGCTGGCGAACCAATGTTACCCAGTAAATGCACTTTTTGCTTGGAAGCTTTTAGGATATTTGCAAGCAACGTGGCTGTTGTTCCTTTACCTTTCGTTCCGGTCACACCAATTATTTGTGCAGGGCATAGTTCGAAAAACAACTGAGTAGCAGATGAAACATCGGTCGTTGTGCTAATTCTGTGTGGCGACAGACCAGGTGAACGTACTACTAAATCGTAGTCATCAAGCTCCCAGCTTTCGGCGCTCGAGACAGTCACGTTTGATGGGTGTTTCTCGGATGTAAACTCATCGAAAATATCTACTACAGCGCCAGCTTCGTTGAGAAACTTAGTCGCAGATTCGCCCTCCTCACCATATCCAAGAACAGCAATCTTTTTGCCTGAAAACTCCGCTATTTCCATATTTTACTCACCACATCATAATGTTTCGCTGCTTTTGCGACATGTGTTTTGCGGCCAAGTATTCCGAAGTTCCAGTTTTCACTGCTGTGCATTAATTTGTGAACGACTCTTTGAATGTCATTTCTAGTAATCGATTTTATTAGATCAATCCTCTCGCTAAAATCGTAGAACGCATCATATGTGAAATAGCGTGAATACCAGTTAACCAGGTGTTGTAGCGTCTGATAGCGTATCTGAAAACTGCCGAGTGCGTTTTGCTTGGCATTCCTGAGCTCGTCTTCGGTCATGCCGTCTCGGATGAACTTTGCCAGCTCGTAAGAGATGAACTTCACTAACCCGTCAGCCTTCGTTGGTATCACACTGCCAAACATGGTCATTGAACTAATGCCGCTGTAGCTGCCGCCTATAGAATGTATTCCGTAGAGCAGCCCCTTCTCTCTGCCTTTACCAAAAATTCGCGAATCCCAGGCGCCGGTTAAAGTGTAGGTGATGAATTCTAGCGCCAACAAGTCTCTTTCGCTTAGTTCGCCCTCGTCAGCCATCCTCAGTGCAAAAAACAGCTTGTCGACATCTTTAACTATCGCGACCGAACTGTCGGTTACAGCTAAAGTCATATCCGTTCGTTGTTGACGTTCACCATCTGGCAGCTGCTTAGTGTAGCGTTCGAGGAGTCGCAACATATCGTCACGTTTGTCCGACATATCGCCGGTAATAATAAACCTCATGTTCGCTGCGCGGTGGGTTTGTTCGTGATGCCTATGCAAATCTCTTGGTTTTATTGCTAGTATTTGGTCTAGCCGCGTCTGATAGTCCAGCGTCCTGTCGTCACCCATAGATTGTTCTAGCGCGATGTTTAAAGTCAGCGGGTAGTGCATTAAGCGCGATGAGAGCTCTTCGACAATCGTCCCTTGCTCTGTTTCAAATTCTGACGGCAGGAACCGCGGCGTAGTCAGGCCTTGCCAGAAAAGCTTCATAATTCGCTCCCACTCAAAATCAGCCGTCTCCGCGTAGTAGCCGTTTAGCACGTTGTCCGTGTAGGCATTATGGAGAGCACCGTTAAGTCCAAACTCCCTCGAGAACTCTCGTGAGTTTTTATAATATTTGTTGGCACCGAAAATCATGTGTTCCATCGAATGCGGCACCTCATATTTCGTCTTGTCTACAAAATCATAGCCCGACATAAAGGTGAACTCCATGTTCACGATTGCTGTTCCAGGTACGTTGACTAGTAGTCCCTTGGAGCCAGTGCTAAGTTTCACCTCTTTGACGCTATGTTTCATTTTGCCTACTACCTATCGGCGACCTTTCTTCTTGTTCTTGCGCTGTTTCTTTTTCTTCTTTCTGGCGTCGTTTCTGGCATTGTTGTGACCTTTAGTTTCCGTAACGTGGACTGTCTTTGCCTCTTTTTTGTCATTCTTTGTGGTAGATTTTTTTGATTCTTTGGTTGCCGATTTACCACCTTCAACCGAGCGCTGAGCAGCCTTTGTAAGCTCCGTTTCCGCCTGAAGAATTTCTTCCTGTGGTCGCGGTTCAATCCTAAATAGCGTCCGAACCACTTCATTTTGGACGTTGTCTTGCATTGCTTCAAAAAAAGTCTGACCTTCTCGGCGATATTCGACTAGCGGGTCGCGTTGCCCAATACTTCTAAGACCTATGCCCTGCCTGAGGTGATCCATGTTTTCTAGATGCTGCATCCAGTTCGTGTCGAGTATCTGTAAGTAGACATCTCTCTCCAGCATCCTCATAACTTTTGGGGTGAACGCTTTTTCACGTTCTTTGTAGAGCTTCAAACTGGCTTCCGTTGCGACTTTCTTTACTTCTTCGCTGAATTTTAAATTCAACAACTTTTTCATGTCTGCACTTGGAAGAGGTATGGTTATTTCCAGATCTTTTAGACCAGACTTCAACGTTTCCTCGGGACCAGAAGTATATTTTGATACTTCAGTTATAATCAGCTCTTCAATGTTGTCTGACAAGTCGTCATTCATGAGAATTTTCTTACGAGTCGTGTAAACAGCACCTCTGTGTTTGTTCATTACATCGTCGTATTGAACAACATTTTTACGACTATCAAAGTGCATGCTTTCAACTTTCTTCTGAGCATTCTCTATAGCCTTACTAAGTGATTTATTTTCAATCGGTGTTGTTTCGCTGACGCCCAATCTGTCCATGAGTCCTGCAATCCGCGGACCATTAAAGATTCGCATAAGATCATCCTCTGCAGAGACATAGAACTGAGTCATTCCGGGGTCACCCTGACGACCGCAACGACCACGAAGCTGATTGTCAATTCGCCTGGACTCATGCCTTTCAGAACCGAGCACAAACAAACCTCCCAGCTCAACCACACCTTCTCCGAGTACGATATCGGTACCACGACCAGCGATGTTAGTAGCCAACGTTACGGCGCCTTTTTGCCCCGCCTTGGCGACAATTGCAGCCTCACCTTCGTTGTTTTTGGCATTTAGCACGTTATGTTCGACTCCGGCTTGCGCCAGCATCTTAGACAGCACTTCATTCATATCGATAGATGCCGTACCGATAAGCACCGGTTGGCCTTTCTCTTGCAGGTGCTTAACTTCTTTAACTACCGCCTTAAATTTGCCCTGCCTAGATTTATAAATCCTATCTGGTAAATCTTCTCTTCTTATATCTTGGTTGGTTGGAATCTCGATTACGTCTAGGTCGTAAATCTGCTGAAACTCTTCAGCTTCGGTAGCGGCAGTACCTGTCATACCTGATAGTTTGTCGTACAGTCTGAACAAATTCTGAAAGGAAATTGTCGCTAGAGTCATCGACTCTTGCTGAACTTCAACACCTTCTTTAGCCTCAATTGCTTGGTGTAGACCCTCGTTGTAACGTCGCCCATGCATCATACGACCAGTAAATTCGTCGATGATTATGACTTCCCCGTCTTCTGTTACGACGTAATCTTTGTCGCGTTTAAACAGAGTTTCGGCTCTAAGTGCCTGATCCATGTGGTAAATCATCTGGACGTTCTCAGAAGCATACATGTTTTCAACACCCAACAGCTCCTGGACTTGAGCAATTCCGTCATCATTTAGCCCAACAGCTTTTCGTTTCTCATCAAGCTCATAGTCATCTTCACTGAGCTTCTTGGCCACCTGAGCAAAAGTCGTATAGGCACTCGCACTGCTCGACGCAGGGGCGGAAATAATAAGCGGCGTTCTGGCTTCGTCAACCAAGATTGAGTCAACCTCGTCGACAATTGCATAGTTAAGTTCTCGTTGCCTGAGCTGATCAGCCTCGCGCACCATATTGTCACGGAGGTAGTCGAAGCCAAATTCGTTGTTAGTTCCATAAGTAATATCGGCTGCATAGGCTTCTTGTCTTGTGCATGGTTTAAGGTGTTTAAACCGCTCGTCATCGTGTTCATCGTTTGTGTATTCCATATCATAAATGTATGAATTATCGGCAATGATAACCGCTGTCGACAAACCCAAAGCGTTATATAAAACTGCCATCCAGCCAGCATCACGCTGAGCCAGGTAGTCGTTCACCGTAACTACATGAACACCTTTACCGGTCAGCGCGTTTAAAACCACCGGCAATGTCGCGACAAGTGTTTTACCTTCACCAGTGCGCATCTCTGCGACGTTTCCGTCATGAAGCGCCATACCGCCTATGAGCTGAACATCGAAAGGCCTCATTCCAAGCGCTTGCTCCGAAGCTTCACGGACAATCGCAAACACGTCGGGCAGAATTTTATTGAGATTAGTTTTCTTGTCGATTACTTCTTTTTTATACTCATCAATCCGTTTTTTAAGTTCTTCTGTCTTCAGTCCAGAATACTTTTTTGCAACAGCGTTAATACCCTCGACGCGCTTGGTCAAGCTTTTTAACTCCTTGGCTTGTGGGTCGCCAAAAATCTTCTTCAGTACTTTTTTCATTTGTCTTCACCTTGAATTACAGTATATTATCCCACGAAACCATCTGAAAATGAACTAATTCTGAGAACCCCAGAAATCACGTGCTGCACGTTTCCTGATTCTGCTAAACGCGTTCTTCCTACTACCCTTTTTTGCTTTTAGCTTTTTATCTTTTTGTTTCTTTAGCTGGTTTTTAAGCTTTGCCTCGACAATATCTACCGCCGCAAACATATTGATAGTCGATTCGCTTGCAGCAATCCTGTCGCCTGGCACATCAAGAATAACTTCGCATTTGTTACGACTTTTGGTCTTACTGCCTAGCTCCCCAAGCTTTACCTCAGCGTGAACGGACTTCCTAGCCTTCCTCGTCATATATTTATCGAGCTTGCCAATCTTAGTACGTACGTATTTTGCAAGATCGTCAGAGACTTCGTAGCCGTTTCTTCCAGTAATTTCGATATTGCCAATCATAACTGCTCTACACCTCCCATATATTTTTGTAATACTTTTGGAACATTCACTTTGCCGTCTTTGGTTTGGTTATTTTCGATAATCGCAACCATTCCACGACCTAGCGCCAGAGCTGTTGCATCAACGGTGTGAATCAAAACGGTACTGTTGTCGGTCTTTACCTTGGTATTTAGTCTCCTCGACTGATAATCGGTCATAAAATCTGCTGTGTGCGTTTCACGGTACTTACCCTGGCCAGGCAACCAAACATCCATATCTACACCTCTGAAATTTGGCTTGCCAATATCGGCGGTACACTTTAAAAGCTTCCGGTACGGTAGTTTTAGTTCGTTTAGTAAATGTTCCTGAATAGCAATCGTCAGCATATGCTCGTCCATGCCGCTGTCCGGGTGGGCAATAATCTCCATCTCGAGTTTATCGAACTGATGCATCCTGATGATGCCTTCCATATCCTTGCCGTAAGTTCCAGCTTCTTTTCGAAAACTCGTCGCGTAGCCAAGGTAGCGTAGGGGTAAATCGTCCGAGGAAATAGTTTCATCGGCATGCATAGAACCAAGTACATGCTCGGCACTACCTTGCAGCCAAAGCTCCTCGCCTTCTATCTTGTAGCGGTCTTCCCTGGGTTCTAGCCGATCCATACCGTCGAACATTTCTGTTCGTATCATATACGGCGGGATTACCGGAACGAATGGTTTGCTGGTGACGCTAAGCCCTGCCTCTTTAATGATTTTACCTAGAGTTTCTTCGTCCGTGACAACGTCTAGAACGTATTGCATCAGCGCGAACTGTAACCTGACTAAGTCACCCTTAATATAAGCAAAACGAGCACCGGACACTTTAGCGGCTCTTTCCTTGTCTATCCAGTCGCGTTCTTGAGCTATAACCCAGTGGTCTTTTGCCTCGAAGTCAAAAGACGGTTTTTCGCCTTTCTCATAAACAACCTCGTTCTGTTCTTCACTTGCACCAACGGGCGTATCCTCGCTAGACATATTTGGTACAGCTCTATGCAGTGCGTCAAACTCTACCTCTATCGGGTCGAGTTTACTCTCAAGCTCTTGGAGCTGCTGCTTCAGCTCTTTGCTTCTTGAAATATCTTCGGCTGAGGGTTTGTTGCCGGCACCTATACTACCCGATAGCTCGTTGCGTTTGGCTCGAATTTTATCAATTTCAACAGTTAACGACCTGCGTTGTTCGTCGAGTGCTAGGAGCTGTTTTACGTCTACTTCTATGTTCTTATTTGCGGCATTTTGCTGTACTTCGTCTAAGTTGCCACGGATATATTTAATGTCTAACATGCTACCTAGGATTATACTCCATTGCTCCAACAGCTTCTAGTAAATAGTTACGCTTCTGGGTAATGTTTTTCGATAACAATGGTTCCATCTTGGTTATATAATTAATTATATAACTACTCATTTCTCATCTGTATTTACTACAAGCATATACCCTATTATGGTTATATAACTTTATTTTGACGCTGAAACAATTTCGTTTACCAGTGTCTCAACAGCCGAATTAATATGCTGGTACATCCTGTCGAAACCGTCACTCCCGTAATATGGATCCTCAACCTCGCGCGTATCTAGCAATTGTACTTTTTCATAATTTTTTGCATCAATAATCTGTTTTACACCAGCTACATTTGCGCGATCCATACAAATAATCATGTCGAAATCTTCCCCGTCATCCTTAGTTAGCGGACGTGACGTTTGCTGCGAGATATCAATACCATTTTTCGTCATAACCGTTTGCGATCTTAGATCTGGCGCACTCCCCTGGTGCGCACGAGTAGTTCCTGCACTATCAATAATGAAATCTTTACCTTCAACCTTTCCCGTGTTCTCAAGTTTATTTCGCAAAATTCCTTCAGCCGCAGGTGAACGGCAAATATTTCCCATACAGACGAATAGGATTTTGGTCATTTTTCCAGTCTAAATCGACTAATAAGGAAATCTTGATCTAAAATAGACAAAAACCAACCGGCTTTGGGCCCTGAATCCTTTGCGAGAAGTACTCTATAGACTGTTTTGAATGCCTCACTCGCCCCCAGGCCACTCTTCTCTCTTTGGCTATGAATTTGTTCATGAAACCATTGCCCGTCTTTTCCCGTACCATCCTTTTCTATGATCTGAGCTAGGTCTAAAAGTAGCTGCTTCTCATTATCATTAAAGTCTGCTGGAACATCATCTGTCAGATTGAACTTCACTTCTTCTGGTGCCCATTTGTCTAGCCAGTTTTTCACGTAGACAAGCTCCTGTTTGATTGCAGCTTCTTGTTCGGCGGCTTCTTTTTCGTAGCCACTGCGTCTAAGCGTATCAAAAACTTTTTTCTCGTCGCCAAGTGATGCTTGATATATCGAAACCAGATGGTTGAATGGGATACTGGCCATACCTGGTGATTCTATGCCAACATTCGCCAAACGATACGCCGAGGCAAACTGGTGATTCTCGCCGGCTCTGACTGCTCTATCCACCTGGCTGTACTCGTCCATCATTCTGAACAGTCCCAGTCCTGGATCGAAGTCAATTTTCTTTTTGCCTGGGTAGCGCAGGTAGAAATACTTAATCATCTCTGGTGGCATAATCTCGTAGGCTTGTTCCGGAGTAACAATATTACCCTTCGACGAACTCATCTTAATGTTGTCTCCTGCCAGGTGCACATGGCCGTATTGGAACCCAGGTATTGGTGGCTCAAAGCCAAACACTTCACGCGCAAAAGCGGCACCCGTCTGATATGAGCCACCTGAAGCCCCGTGCTCCTGAAAACCATGAGGTTCTACCATTACACCTAGTACTTGCCAGCGAGCTGGCCAATCTAGCCGCCAGTTCAACTTTACTCTCCCGTCATTGTAAGCAATCGAGCCCTCTACTCCGTCCTTATCCGCGTACTGTATCTGCTGTTTCTTCGTGTCGATATTTTTGAACTTCCACTCGTCAAAACTGTTGTTGTCGCTAAGGATTTGAATCGGCACCCAGTCATCAGGTAAATCACGGTTAGATAGGCGCTTGAAAATTTCCTTAATTGTATCGGTTCCTTCAATAGCTTTTTCTATCTGAGGCGCCATCTCACCAGTCTTATACAGCTTTTCGTAGCTATAGATTATCTCAAGCTCTAAATGTAGTGGCTCAAACCTAGTTTTAAATTCGTTGAAGAAGTGATCGGCGTAATTCTCGTGGCAACCTTCAGGATCTGGAACCAAGCATACTGGCCAGCCAACGTATTTTTCGTATTCCTCGGGTAGAAAGTCATAGCGCCTACGAAGCGGGTCGAAATTGTCGACAATATGTAAATGTCTGGCCTGTCTGCCACGCTCGACTAAGCCAGTTTTAATCATATCGGCGGACAAAAGCTCGCGGAAATGCCCTATGTGATAACTGGCCGATGGCGAAATGCCACTCGAAACAATTACTTCCCCGTCAGGATACTTGGCCTCGACACGGTTCAGGACACCCTTCAACCAATACTTTGATTGCGTTTCATTCATATCTATTACAGTTTAACAGGCTTACTTACGAGTGCTAAGTGTTAAAAGAGGAGAAATTTAATTCTAGGTGTCGCAAATGGTATTCAGTCTGTGGTCGACCTTGGGGATTTCTTATTCTAGCTTCTAACGTCTGTTGTCTAGCTTTTTAGGAGATTGCTTGAATTTTGTACACTGTCACGCCAGCAGGAAGCTCTATTTCGACGTCCTCACCAACTTTTTTTCCCAGTAACGCTACGCCAATTGGTGATTCGTTAGAAATCTTACCCTCGCCAGGGTTGGCTTCAACTGAGCCAACTATTTTAAAGACTGTTTTAACTTTGGGTGACTTCAGCTCGACTGTAGAACCAAGCTTTACTGCCCCGTTACTTTTAGGAGCTTCGATTATTTCGACATTCTGTAAGATATGTTCGATTTCTTTAATACGTAATTCCGTTCGCTCAAGTTCGCCTCTGGAGACGTCATAATCTGCATTCTCGCTTAGATCACCTTGTGAACGAGCCTGCTTCAAACGATCGACAATCTTTGGTTTTAACGTATTTAATGACGCCAGCTCTGTCTCAAGCTTCGAAATTCCGTCTTTAGTTAACTTAAATTCTTTCTTCATAGTATTTGCACCTCTTAGCCTAATGTAGTGTGTACCTTTTCACATTTGGTCAACCAAAGATACCTCGACGGCATCCAAATTGCAAGAGTGTTTAGTTGCTGTGTGTTGCTACTAGCTCTGAACAGCTGATGATCGTTGAGTTGGACTCGTCTCTACGTTTAATCTCAATCCCGCCTGCAGCTAACGACTTTGTACTGACTACAACCCTAGTGGGGACACCTATGAGATCTGCATCAGCCAACATCTTACCCGGGCGTAAATCTCGGTCATCGTAGATAACTTCCACGCCTTTTTTGATCAGCTCGCTGTATAGCTTATCGGCCTCCATCTTGACTACTTCGTCATTACCAATGCTAACAATATGCAGCGCCGCCGGTGCGATAGCTTCTGGCCAAATCATACCGTTCTCGTCAGCATATTGTTCGACCACCACGCCCATGGTTCTAGCCGGTCCAATACCGTAGCTACCCATAACAACTGATTTTTGTTCGCCATCTTCATCTGTAAATTTAAGGTTTAGGGCATCTGAAAACTTTGTACCCAGCGGAAAGATATTGCCTACTTCTGCTGCTTTGACCTCTTCTAAATCAGCTCTGTTCAAGCCAAGGTTACTAATCACCTCGTCGGTGTAGACTTCTTTGTTTATGGCAATTTTCTTTTCTCTACTCAAATAGATTGTATCTTCGCCAGCTTCAGATATTGTCTGAAACTCATGTGAAAATTCAGAGAAACTTCCGCCATCAGCATAGGTCAGGAACGTCGTATCGCCGAGACCAACTCTTTCGAACACTTTTTTGTAAGCCTGCTTGCTCTTCTCGTAAAATGCTTCATGCTCTTTTTCGTCTCTGGAAAACGAATACAAATCTTTCATAATGAACTCTCGTCCACGCATAATTCCGCTCTTTGATCTCAGTTCATTTCTAAACTTTGTCTGGAACTGATACGGGTAAACTGGCAGGTCTTTGTACGAAGAAACGTACTGTTTCATAAGATTTGTTAGTGCTTCCTCATGGGTATTAGCTAGGCCAACTTCTTGACCGTTTACCAGCTTGGATTTGAACCAAATATTCACCACTTCGTCGTCCCATCGCCCGCTAGCCTGCCAGACGTCCGGTTTTTGCAAAGCGGTCAGGACTATTTCTTGTCCGCCTAGTGCGTCCATTTCTTCGCGGATTATTTGAATAATTTTATTTATCACCCGAAGACCAAGGGGTAAATAAGAGTAAACACCCGCCATCTCCTTGTTAATAAAACCAGCTTTTATAAGAAGTTGGGCGTTCTTCGACACTTCGTCGGCTGGTGCATCGTTTTTGGTTTTGGTAAATAATTTGCTCAGTCTCATGTATAAATCCTATCAGAAAACAAACAGATACAGAAAAGCGATGCCGTTCTTGAGCATATGTAGACCGATCGCCGGCCACAAACTATCTGTTTTATTAACCAGCCAAGCCAGCGCTAGACCAAGCACAAAAGTGTCGATAAATAGATTTACTTGTCCGTGCAATATGCCGAAAATTGCCGCCGAAATCAGCGCTGCAATCACAAACCCGAAGACCAAGGGGTAAATAAGAGTAAACACCCGCCATCTCCTTGTTAATAAAACCAGCTTTTATAAGAAGTTGGGCGTTCTTCGACACTTCGTCGGCTGGTGCATCGTTTTTGGTTTTGGTAAATAATTTGCTCAGTCTCATGTATAAATCCTATCAGAAAACAAACAGATACAGAAAAGCGATGCCGTTCTTGAGCATATGTAGACCGATCGCCGGCCACAAACTATCTGTTTTATTAACCAGCCAAGCCAGCGCTAGACCAAGCACAAAAGTGTCGATAAATAGATTTACTTGTCCGTGCAATATGCCGAAAATTGCCGCCGAAATCAGCGCTGCAATCACAAACCCGAAAGCTCTGTTTAGATTCCTAAACATAAAACCACGCATTAATATCTCCTCTGCTATAGGGGTGGCGATTACTAATGCCAGAAACGCCAGAAGCACTTCAGTCGACGAAGAGGCCGACCCAAAACCCACATCTTGGGCTTGGTCCAAATCGACACCTGTCTGCAGGAGGTCGACTACAACAAACGACACCACTGAAACAACTATGTATACCCCAGCTGCGGGCAGAACTAACCACATATTTTTTAATTTCGGCCGATTACCTAGACCCAGCCAAGCCAGGTCGTGCTTGCGCCATTTCATAAATATCCAAACCAAACTTATAGCTAGGAGTTCAAACAATACGATGTATGCGAAATTTCCGACAACACTGCTGTCGGCTGTTTCATCAAACAAACTTGGTAGGAACGGGCTGATAGTTAGCGCCACAACCAGCTGAGCAACAATAAATATCCCCAGCGGCGTAAACACGCTTATGATTAGCACTTTAAGTTTCTGTAGAACAGAGA
>CAZOFP010000007.1:0-50742 GCA_964579475.1 uncultured Candidatus Saccharibacteria bacterium
CTGGTGATCCCAACGGGAGTCGAACCCGTATTTCCAGGATGAAAACCTGGTGTCCTAACCATTAGACGATGGGACCATGGTTGTTAGTGTAACAGAGCAGAAAGATTCTAACATGCCCCTGTTAAGGCTTCAATCTAAAGAAGAAATGTTCTAAACGCTTGTGCTAAGGTAAAATTAAAGACAATGTTCAATAAAAAAACTGTTCGAGACGTTGATTTTACAGATAAGACTGTACTGCTTCGAGCTGACTACAATGTGCCGATAGCTGGCGGTAAAATTGCTGATGACTACCGAATAAAAATGAGCTTGCCGACGCTTGAGTATTTACTAAACCAAAATGCCAAAATCGTTATAATTTCACATCTTGGTCGTCCTGGTGGCGAGGTAGTGAAGGAGCTAAGTTTGGAGCCGGTGGCAACTAGGCTAGGAGAGCTACTAGGCATAGATGTTGTTTTCTCGCCGACTACAGTTGGTGATGGTGCCGCGCAGGCGGTAAAAGCCTTAAAACCAGGCGGAATATTGCTTCTGGAGAATCTGCGATTCCATAAAGAAGAGAAGGCTAACGACCAAGCGTTCGCCAAACAACTTGCGAGCTTGGCTGATATTTTCGTTCAAGACGGTTTCGGTGTCGTGCACCGAGCACATGCCAGCACAAGCGCAATTGCACAGTTACTGCCATCAGTTGCTGGTCTGCTACTTGAAAAAGAAATTACAACAATCAACAAGGCTATTAACGAGCCAGAGAAACCGTTGGTAACAATGGTTGGCGGATCGAAAATTGCCGATAAAATTGATCTTTTGGATAGATTTCTGAAGATTTCTGACGACATGATTATCGGTGGCGCCATGGCAAACACGTTTTTAGTTGCATCTGGTTACGATATTGGCGCTAGCAAATACGATCCCGACGAGACCGAGGCAGCCAGGGAAATAATGGAGCACTGCGAGTTTAGTAAAACTAAGCTAATATTGCCGATTTTCGACGTTGCGGTCGGCACTAGCTTTGACGAAAGCTCAGAACGCCACGATATCGCCACCGAAGACGTCGCCAAAACAGATATGATAATGGATTTCGGCCCCAAAACAATAAATGACATCAAAGACAAACTGAAGCAGTCAGGTATGATTATCTGGAACGGCCCGCTGGGGGTGATTGAATTAGAAAAATTTAAAAAAGGCACCGAAGACGTCGTTCGGTTTATTGCCGAGAACAATCTAACTTGTGTCGTTGGTGGTGGAGACAGTGCGGGGTTTATTCATAGACTAGGGCTGTTGGACAAATTTACCCATGTTTCCACAGGTGGCGGTGCAAGTCTGGAGTTGATGGCAGGCAGAGAACTTCCCGGCGTAGAAGCGCTACTTAACAGTGCTTGATGTTGCAGGGTGAGCACTAGTAATTTATGATAGTAACCATAAGGAAAAAGGTGGGCTGCTGAGAATGCGCAAAAAACTGATTGTTGGCAATTGGAAAATGAACCTAAATACGCACCAGGCGAGCGTGCTGGTTCATAGACTAGAAGAAAACATTGAGACCCACAAAGATGTCGACGTGGTTATCTGCCCTAGTGTTATGTCGGTTCAACCACTTAATCTACAAGTCAATAAGCGTAAAATGAAGCTCGGCGCTCAGGATGCGTTCTACGAAGATGAAGGTGCATACACTGGCCAAGTTTCCGCTGCAATGCTTCACGGCGTTGTCGAGTATTGCATAGTTGGACATTCGGAAAGACGGCATGTTTTTGGTGAGACTGATGATGTGATCGGTAAGAAGCTTGCAGCAGTTGTGCGCAACAAGATAAAACCAATTCTCTGCGTCGGTGAAACTTCTGCTGATCGCTCAGGCGGTGAGACTAAACAAGTGCTACATGATCAAGTGACAGCTGATTTGCGAAATTTAACCGACAAAGAAATACAGAACATAGTTATCGCCTACGAGCCAGTTTGGGCCATCGGAACTGGCGATTTTGCCAAGCCGAATCAAGTTAAAGAAGCGATTGAAATTATTCGTCACAATGTCCGAGAACTTTACGGAGCAAAAACTGAGGAAGGACTGAGCGTACTTTACGGTGGAAGCGTGAAACCAGATAATGCACAAAGCTATATGGACGTTGAAGGTGTAGATGGTCTACTAGTCGGCGGTGCCAGTCTCAATTACAAGCAGTTCTCCGAAATTGTTGCCTCGGCGCACAAATCAGCGGAGAACTAAATGACCAACAAAGACGCACCACAAGAAAACACTGAGGATATGTCTATCGACGAATTGTCGGCAGCGATTGATGCTCATATGGACGCAATTCAGAAGCCAAAATCGAAGAAGAAAACTCCTAAAGCGCCAGCTAAAAAGACTACTAAAACTGCTACTTCGGCCAAAAAAGAAGTTGAAGATGTCGAAGAAGATGCCAAAGAGAACATCGAGGAAGACGCAGGTGGGACTAAAGTTGCAGTAAAGCATTCTTACGTTTCGAAAGTTGGAAACAAAGACAACACGACACCCTCGGAAGAAGAGAGTGGGATGGTAACTCAAACTTCGAAAGTCGAACTAAAGCCAATTAGCGACCAAGAGGAAGAAAAAGAAGATCTAGAGATTGAAAAAGAGCCAGCTGCAAAACCCGCTGTTAAGAAAACGACAATGGATATCATGGTTAAGAAGAAAAAACCTGCAGAATCCACCAGCGTAGCTGAAACAGACGAAGACGAACCGGAAGTGGGTAGTCAAGTAAAAGAAGATGCCGATGAAGAAAAGGTCGACGAACCAGATGCCGCAGAAGTAGAAATCGAAGAGTCAGATTCTCCAGTTGAAACCAAGGAAAAACCCGTAATAAAGACCGAGAATACTAAACTAACTCCTATACCAAAGCGAGGCAATGAACTAGATGAGCTAAGTGCTCAACTGCCCGATACAGAGGCTAAAGCTGCAATGGTTCCAGAAGGCGAAGCCCTGAAAACTTTCGACACGAAGCAGTATCATATACCGATTAAAGCTAGTCGTCATCACCGAAGAGGCAGTTCATTTAAGGTGTTCATCGTAGTTCTTGCAGCTATATTGGCCACAGTTTATGTCCTAAGCGAGTTAGAAATCATAGACCTCGCCGCCCTTGTATCGACTTAACCAACTGTTTTGATAATCGGCCATACCCCACACGAAGAAAAACCACCCCGCTATCTGGTAGACTAGATAAGTGAATATTCTTGAGGGACTAAACGATCAGCAAAAGCGAGCCGTCGAGCAAACCGATGGACCGCTGTTGATTCTAGCTGGAGCTGGCAGTGGTAAGACAAAGACGCTGACACATCGGATAGCCTACCTAGTAAGTGAAAAGAAAGTAGCTCCAGAAAACATCTTAGCAGTTACTTTTACTAACAAGGCTGCCGGCGAGATGCGAGATCGCGTGTATGAACTAATGACCGGCGCTCTGCAGTCGGCTCCAAACCGCGGTTGGATGCCGTTCATGGGTACTTTTCATTCAATTTGCGTACGGCTCTTGCGACTCGACGGTGAGTATATAAAAGTTCCGGCCAATTTTGTAATTTTCGACACTCTAGACCAAACAACAGCGGTCAAAGAAGCCATGAAGCGTCTAAGTATTGACCCAAAACAGTATGCACCGCGCACAATCGCCAGCCTTATCTCTAGCGCGAAAAACGAAATGCTGAGTCCGACGGATTATATGGCGACTGCTGGAACACCGAATCAAAAGGTAGCTGCTGATGTCTACGCTCAGTACCAGAAACTTCTAAAAGAAGCCGGTGCTCTAGATTTTGACGATTTGCTTTTAAAAACTGTGCAGCTACTTGAAGAGGCACCAGAAATTCGTGCCAAATGGCAGAAGCATTTTTCACACATTCTTATCGACGAATACCAAGATACGAACGCTGCGCAGTATAAACTAGTCAAAATTTTGGCCGAAAAACACCAGAATATTTGCGTGGTGGGTGACGATTGGCAATCTATCTACTCGTGGCGCGGCGCAGACTATCGAAACATACTAAATTTTGAAAAGGATTACCCGAAAACTACAGTTATCAAATTGGAGCAGAACTACCGCTCGACTCAATCAATCCTCGATGCAGCGCACCAAATAATTACTAAAAACCAAAGCCGTTCATCTAAAAAACTTTGGACGGACGCGGCTGCGGGGTTGCCAGTGCAAGTAGAAGCCGCGCGTGGCGAGCGCGAAGAAGGCGAGCAGGTAATACGAACCGTTCAGTCGGCAGTGAATACCCACAGACGCAAACACAGTGATTTTGCGGTTCTCTACCGGACAAATGCTCAGTCTAGGACTCTCGAAGAAGCTTTCGTCCGCTACGGCGTACCATATCGGATAGTCGGTGGTGTGCGGTTTTATGATCGCAAGGAGATTAAGGACATTGTTGCCTACCTTCGTTTAATGTACCAGCCGAACGACCGAGTGAGCTTTCTGCGCGTGGTGAATGTGCCTACCAGAGGTATCGGCGCTAAATCGTTGGAGAATTTCTTCTCCTGGCAAGAGTCCATGGGGCTTAGTTTGCATGACGCCATGAACCAGGTTGCATCGCATCCGAAGCTGACCAAACGAGCGTTAAGCGGCCTGGTGGAACTTAGCGAAATACTGGAAAAGCTCCGTGAATATTCGCAGGATGCGTCGCTAGAGAACGTACTAGACATGCTGATTCGTCGCATTAATTACTTTGATTATTTGGATGACAAAACTATGCAAGGCGAATCACGCATAGAAAACGTCCGCGAACTGCTTTCCGTAGCACACGAATACAATGAGCTCGGAATTGACGGCTTTTTGGAGGAGGTGGCACTGCTTAGCGATGTCGACAGTTACGATCGTAGCGCTGAAGCCGTAACGCTGATGACACTTCATGCAGCCAAAGGTCTAGAGTTTCCAGTGGTTTTTATGGTCGGCATGGAAGAGAACATCTTCCCGCATTCGCGGGCGCTGTTCGAGCAATCAGAGATGGAGGAAGAAAGGAGACTGTGTTACGTCGGTATGACTAGGGCTAAAGAAGAACTGCATATGGTTCACGCCAACAGCCGTCTGCTCTATGGCTCGGTTCAGCACAACGCACCTTCGCGTTTTCTTAGTGAAATAGATTCAGAAGTTTCAACTGCAGGCAGTTTTGAAATGGTTGGCAGCGAGCCAACGATTGAATATGACGTAGACGAAACTCAGATAAATCTTCATGCCGGCGACAAGGTTAGGCATCCGGTGTTTGGCGTTGGGGTTGTTGCGGATGTTTCGGGGCAAACAGTAGAGATAAAGTTTAGTTCACGCGGCACCAAGAAGCTAAATGTTAGCTTCGCACCGCTAGAAAGAGTTTAGTGCGTGAGAAAATAAACAGATTTGGATTTTTGATTTTTCGTCCATTTGCAGCCCTTATGTTGTCGGGCTCGACACGCACCAGGGCGCTGTTAATTTACAAAGACGAAATTCTTCTGGTTCGGAATTGGCTTGGTACGCAGCAGTGGAGCTTGCCTGGCGGCGGTGTCGGCAATAACGAAACGTCGAGAAACGGTATGCAACGCGAACTACGTGAAGAACTTGGCATAGATATTCGTCCGAAGCACTACCAACGACTCTTAAAAACCAGACAAAAAGAACACGGCGCTGAGTTCGTGGCAATCGTTTTCCAAATTAATTTAAAGTCTAGGGTAGAGTTTCAGATAGAAAAGAATGAGCTCATCGAGGCTAGTTGGCACAAAGTTAGCAGCTTACCCGACAATCTACACCCACTTGTCGTTCATGCCCTAAAAATAAAGAAAAAGTAATCCACATTGTGGATTAAAATTAATTGCTATTTACCACTGTTTTTTGTATAGTTCTTACCTAGCAAAACAAAACTAATTTTAAAGTTCAACATTCACCACAACTTAAGAGAACTTATAGTTTTGAAGATACTTACAATTTATGAGCATGTAAAAGGTGGGCCGCTCGTGATAACAGGGGTTGTTTTGGCTGTCGCTGTGCTTCTGCTGACTACAAATTCGGCTAATGCCCAGGACAAAACCATAGTTACAGTTCATGATGGCCAGGCCAGAAAGAGTTTCGTTACCGACGCCAGCGTCGTGTCTGAAGTTTTAGAGCGGGCTGAATTTAAAATAGATGAAAATGATCTGATAGAACCAGCGCTAGACGAAGAAGTTGCTGGCAGTGCATTTAGTATTAACATCTACAGAGCGCGGCTGATTACCGTAATAGATGGTGATAGTCGAAATACGATTTCTACGGCTTACAGGAGTCCTGAAGCTATTGCTGAAGCCGCCGGTTTGACTGTTTATCCGGAAGACGAATTCCAGTTTAATAGAGTTGAAGATTTTCTAGGTGGAACGGTTGGCCAAGAAATGGTTATCGACCGTGCAGCCGAGATTGAACTTATTTTGTATGGCACTGTGGCGAATGTGCGCACACAAGCAGAGACGGTTGGCGGCTTTTTGGAGGCAAAAAATGTTGTTTTAGCTGAGTCTGAGGTGGTCGAACCTGGGCTGGAATCACCAGTAACTAACGGCATGCGTGTAGCGGTGGCTCGGGTTGGAACCGAGGTTGTTGCAGTGGAAGAGTTGGTAGCCTATGGGCGTGAGGTTATCAACGATCCAAACGCACCTGTCGGTAGTGAAATAATTAAGACTCCTGGAGTTGAAGGCAAGTCCCTGGTCACCTACGAGGTGACTCTGCGTGACGGCGTTGAGGTGGGTAGAGTTAAATTACAAGAAGTCATAGTCACCGAACCAGAAGATGAAGTTGTGATTATCGGTGCGAAAGAAGTGGATATTTCTGGCGATAAACTAGAATGGATGGAGCAGGCGGGGATACCTCAGTCAGATTGGCCATATGTTGATTCGATAATTTCTAAGGAAAGCCAATGGCGATATCAGGTTTGGAATACTCTTGGTTCAGGCGCCTACGGCTTCTGCCAGGCTTTGCCAGCGACCAAAATGGCCAGTGCTGGTGATGATTACATGACCAACCCAATTACACAGCTCAAGTGGTGCGATGGCTACGCCAAGGGGCGTTATGGTTCGTGGGCTGAGGCATTTGTTTTTTGGCAAGATAATTACTGGTGGTAATCTGACGCTTTGATCGCTTCAGTCTGCCAACAAGCAAAGCTTGTTGCTCCACTGAAACTCTTGGCGTATTTGATTAGTTTTTCTTCGAGTCAAACGTAGCAGTACCTCACGTACAGCTGCGTTTCGATTCTCGAAAGAACTAACCAACTACACTCAAGCCAAAGTGTCTGATTTGCTTGCATTTTTTGAAAAGAATTCGTATCTGCACTCAAGTTGAAGCGCTTAATCTTTTTCTTTAGTTATAGCAAAAAGCTCATACTTTATACTTGTTACCTGATAGCTTATACTTCTCTTTATGGTATTTACGAAAGTTGACGATGGATTTATGGTGCGCCTGGAAAAGGGCGAACTAATAGTTAGTACGCTAACGCAGTTTTGCATCGATAAAAGCATCAAGTCAGGTGTTGTTAGCGGTGTTGGCGGGGCAATGTGGGCCGAGCTGGCGTTTTATGACCTTGAGCAACGAGCATATGAGTACGAAAGACATGACGAACTTCTAGAAATAACTAACATTTCTGGCAACATCGCAGTTGTTGGTGATAAGCCAGCCGCTCATTTGCATGCGACGATGGCTGACAGCAACTACCACTGCTATGGTGGGCATCTTAAAGAAGCTGAAACGGCTGCCACCTGTGAAATTTACATCCGAACTTTTTCAAAAGAAATGGCTCGAACTCATAACGAAGCTGTTGGACTCAAAGTCCTAGATATATAAAATGGATGCCGATAAAAGTCTCGGTCAGCACTGGCTTAACGATAGCCAGTCGCTCGAGGCTATGCTCGAGGCTGGTGAAGTCATGGAGGGCGACCAAGTCTTGGAAGTCGGGCCAGGACTAGGTGCCCTAACCAACCTACTTTTAGAACGGGGCGCGCTAGTCACGGCCGTTGAGTACGACAAAAGACTTATCAAAGATTTGCAGAAAAAATATGACTCAAACAGTATGACCTTGGTTGAAGGCGACATACTACAGTTTGACCTTTCCAAGATGAAACCTAGCTATAAAGTTGTAGCCAATATTCCGTACTATTTAACGTCAAAATTACTCAGAAATCTTCTGGAAACCGATAGCAAACCATCGATAATTGCCCTGCTTGTCCAAAAAGAAGTTGCCGAGCGAATTGCCGCCAGTCCTGGGGGTATGTCGATGCTTAGTGTCAGTGCGCAGTTCTATGCCCAGGTAGAGCTAAAAGAAATAGTTCCAGCAGAGTTTTTCGAGCCAGCGCCCAAAGTCGATTCGCAGATAATCCAACTCAGACCCAGGGGTGAAGCGTTATATAAGGTGGATAAGCCAAAGTTCTTTCGCATGGTCAAAAGCGGCTTTGGGGAGCGGCGTAAAAAACTCATAAACTCACTATCGGGCGGCATGGGAATGGAGAAAGAAAATATACGAAAAGTGACACTAAAAAGCGGACTAAGTGAGAACTCTAGAGCCCAAGAACTTAGCCTGGAACAATGGTACAAGTTATATAATTTATTATATAATTAATTATATAACTTAGTGTTAGATAATCATTATTCAGCTTTGCTTAATACGCTTAAGTTTTTATGTTAAAATTATTGATTAGAAGATGAAGAAATTATTAGCGCTGGGCGCATTAGCTATTTTGTTTGTACTCGCAGTCTTTGGGCGATCTTTGGCGGTTTCAGATATAAACTATTCCGTGAGCAGTAACTACAAGGTTGCTAGCGACGGCACGAGCACTGTTAGTCACGTTATAAATGCGAAGAATGCAACTACCAACAAAACCCCAAGTGTGATTAAAATTCCTGTGGCTGGCGACGAAGTAAGCTCGGTCGTGGCTAAAGTCAACGACGGTGATGTGGCGGCCACGATTAGCGGCAACGGCAGTACGATTAACGTCAAACTCCCAGATTTAGCAGGCAAGGATAAGACTTGGAAGTTGACGCTGAATTACAAATCAAAATTGGTTTCCGAACTGGGCAAGGCGAAGGTGCTTCAAATACCGACACTGAGCGGCATTGGATTGGCGATAACGAGTCAAAAAACCGTGGTGTCGGCAGATTTGTCGATTGGGCTTGCTGTAGCACTACCAGCTCCACCAAAGACAGATATTGCGGTTGGTGAGCAGATTTTTACTTATGACAACAAAACAGGTCCCGTTGCTGACGCCATCACACTTTTGATTAGTGACAACGCGACAGCAACTGTCAATGTCACAAAGGAACTCAAGAATAATGGTTGGTGGTGGAAGACTGTTGAGCTGACGTTACCGCCAGACACCAACCAGCAACAAGTCATTTTGAGCTCACTAGAGCCAAAACCAAGCAACGTTAGACTTGATCGAGATGGCAACATTTTAGCCCAGTATCGGTTAGGACCGAAGAAATCTGTAACTGTTTCAGCCAAAGCGTTGGTTAGCGTAAAAAACCTAAGCTACACCCTAGATACTAAAAAGACTGTCAACGAAATCGATCAGTCACTTAAGGATCTCTATACCGCTCAGACAGACAAATGGTCTGGCGGAAAGATTGAGCTAAACGTAAATCCTGTGGCTTCTGTGCCCGAGGTGGTTCAGACCGTTTATGACGCCGTAGTTAAACAGGCGCGTGCAGAGACGGCACTGAGCGACAACCAAGAATTATCACAAACGAACATCGACGAACTTGGCAAATATGCTGACTTGCTTATTGGTGAACTTCGGGCGAATGGCGTACCGGCTAGAGCAGTGCTTGGCAAACTAGTCTCTGACGGCCAGTTCATACTAAGTGATAGTCGTGGCCACACCTGGGCTGAAGCCTACATTCCCGACACTGGCTGGATAACGCTAGACCCTGCACTTGCGGTATACGGCGATTATTTCAGCAGCAGCGACATCCTACATGTCGGGCTAGCTCTTTGGGGGGTGTCGGATTACTTGCCGCCAATCGACCTGGCATCTGTGAACGTAACTTATAGTCTGGACGCTTTTGAGGTTCCAGAGGCCACACCAGTGCTAAGCGCAGTAAAGACGGTTATTTTTCCAGGCATCAGCATTCTAAAAGTTAGCGTTGAGATGCCACCAGGGGTTATCACCGACGGTAACGCTTTTGAATATGGTGGCCAGATCCAAACGCTAGGTTCGCTAGCCCCACTTCAAACCGCTGAAGCGAAGGCGCTACGCTTCGGTGCGGCAGCGTTTAGCGGCGAAGAAGTTAAGTATGGTTACAGTGATGGTTCGGCACTTACCACAGGAATTGCTACAGCCGAATCAAGCATGAACTACAAAGTTTTAATAACCGAAGCAATACTGCTCATTCTTGGGATTGTACTGTTCTTCTTCATGCGCAGACGCCGCGCAGCTAACAAATATAAACCGAGCAAAGATTCACTGGTCATGCATGACGAAGATGACGGCGGTGATGTTCAGGAAGCTGACCTCGTTGGGTCTAAACCAATCGTTGATGAAGTTGCAGACACGCCAAAACCATCGCCACCAATTCTTCCTAATGAACCAGCTCCACAAACAACAATCAGACCACCTGTTACGCGTGGTACAATTAACGCTCAAGGAAATGGTAATAGTTTTCAAAAGCCGAGTGCTCAGAATCCTAGACGCCATATCGTTCAATAAGCAAAAGAGTAATTTCGGGAGTTGTGAAGTTGGCCACTAAGTTTTATGTAACTACTTCGATACCATATGTGAACGGCGAGCCGCACATTGGCCATGCCATGGAGTTTGTTCAGGCAGATGTTTTGGCACGTTATCACCGGGCACAAGGGGCCGATGTATTGTTTGCGACGGGTACGGACGAACATGGCGGCAAAGTCATGGAAACAGCCAGAGAACAAGGTCTTGAACCGAAAGAATTTGTCGACAAATTGTCCGAGAGTTTCAAAAAGCTTTGTGTCGATTTAGACATAAAATACGATCGCTTTGTACGAACCACCGATGATTATCATGAAGAGGCTGCGAAAGATATTTGGACTCGATTGCGACCGTACATTTACAAAAACGTATACACCGGAATGTACGACCAGAAAGAAGAAACGTTTCTGACAGATGAAGAAGCTCGTAACATAGAGAAAAATGACCCAGAGCGGTTTGCGCGTTTGCAAAAACTTGAAGAGAAAAATTATTTTTTCAAACTAAGCGAGTTTGGTGACAAGATAAAATCAGCCATCGAAAGCGGCGAGTTTAGAATTGTGCCCGAGACCAAGAAGAATGAAATATTATCGCTTCTAAACTCTGGGTTAGAAGACGTCTCTATTTCACGACCAAAAGAAAAAATTCCTTGGGGTATAAACGTCCCAGATGATGACGACCAAACGATGTACGTCTGGTTCGAAGCGGTTATGAACTACGTATCGGTTCTCGGTTTTCCAGACGGTGAAGACATGAAATATTGGCCAGCGGACGTACAGGTAATCGGCAAAGATATTATTCGTTTTCATGCAGCGATATGGCCAGCAATGCTCCTAGCCCTAGATTTGCCACTGGCTAAGAATCTGTACGTGCACGGATTCATAACAATGAACGGCAAGACCATGAGCAAAACTGTCGGTAATGTTGTTGCTCCGTCAGAGATAGTCAGTATTTATGGCTCTGATGCCGCGCGCTACTACCTGCTTCGACACATTCCAAGCTATAGTGATGGAGATTTTAGCTGGGATAAATTTGAAAGTGCCTACAACAATGAACTCGGTAATAACTTAGGCAACTTAGTTCAACGACTCGCCAGTATGATTACCAAATACCAAGAAGGCGTAATTGGTGAAATAGCCGGCGACCAACACGACGAAGGTCCGTATCACGACGCCATGGAAGATATGCGCTTTGATAAGGCGCTAGAGTTCGTTTGGCGCCAAGTTCACGGCCTGAACCAATACATCGACACTAATAAGCCTTGGCAACTAGCCAAAGGTCAGGATCCCGAGCATCTTCGTAAGGTTTTAGCCGCCGCCGTGGCTAACCTGCTGCAAGTTTCAAGACTTTTGGAGCCTTTTTTGCCTAATTCTGCAGCTGCAATAGATAAAATTTTTCACGAGGGAGCAATCCGAAGTTTCAAGGGAGTTTTGTTCCCCCGCGTAGATAGATAATGTTAATCGACACTCATTGTCATATTCACTCAGACGACTATAAACTTGATTCAGATGATGTCATATCTGCTGCGTCTGATGTTGGCGTAACAAAGATTTTAGTTATTGGCACTGATGTAGCCGACAGTAAGGAAGCTACAGATTTTGCGCGCAAAAGAGATAATGTCTGGCCCACAATTGGCTTGCACCCTCATGACGCCAAGCTTGGTCCAAAGACTTTTGAGGCGTTGGCAAAACTTACGAGCGAGGACATAGTAGCCATAGGCGAATGTGGCTTGGACTACTATTACAATCACTCTGCCAAAAAAGACCAAGCCTTAGCCCTAGATTTCCAACTAGCACTAGCCAAAGAGTATGAACTACCTCTAGTTTTTCACATCCGTGATGCATTTGAAGATTTCTGGCCAATTTTTGACAAATATCAAGACCTAAGTGGTGTAGTACACAGTTTCACTGCAGGAAAAAAAGAACTTGAAGCCATATTGTCCCACAATTTGTTAGTCGGATTGAACGGCATTACGACCTTCACTAAAGACAAAACCCAACTGGACGCAGTGAAGTCGATTCCCCTGGGGTCACTTGTGCTTGAAACAGATGCGCCGTTCTTGACGCCGACCCCTTTTCGTGGTAAGATAAATGAGCCAAAACAAATACTCCAAATAGCAAAATTTCTAAGCGATTTGAGAGGTGAATCCTTAGAAGAACTTACGGCGGCAACAACAAAAAACGCCGAAAAATTATTCAACATCTAACCAAGAGGAGGTGAAGTATGCATGATCAGAATAACCCCCACGCAGTGCCTGAATTTAGCGCTGGCTTTGATTTGGATAGATACAATGAAGTTAGTCCTGAGGAAGTGTCAATCGCAGGTGTTCAAATTCTTACAGAGGATATTGTAAATGTGGTGAGAATTGATGCCCTGCGTCGACCAGATGAAGTGCTCGCCAGGATTGAAATACTAGATGAGCTAAGAAAGGCGGCCTAGATGTCTATACTTAGAAAAGCTATCAGTAAAATTACACCGGCATCGAACAATACTACGCTTACCGAAAGAGATTTAATTAACGCAGAATCAAAACTTGGCGGCACCCTGTTTGGTCCAGTACCAAAAGGTCATCGACGCGAGTTCTTCTGCCTGGACGAGCACACATGGGTTTGGTATGAATCGATAACTAACCCTGAAACCAACAAAACAACAACCCTAACTACACGCTACGAAATACGCGGTAACAAAATCCTCAAGATTCAAGATGGACAGCCGCATCGCTATACCACGCTAGAGGAAACCAAGAATCTAACAACGGCTATTTCGCAGTACTACGAATTGATTAAGCGATACATTTACGCCCGACCAGCCAACGCGTAGTATTAACCGTATGAAAATTTATTTAGATTATGCTGCTGCTACACCTGTTGCACCTGAGGTAAAGCAGGCCATGGCCAAGTACCTAGACGAAGATTTTTATAATCCATCGGCGACGTATTTAGCCGCCCAAGAAGTCAAAAAAGATTTTGCTGATGCCAGAAAAATCGTAGCTCATTGGCTGGGTGCTAAACCAGCAGAAATTGTTTTTACTGCAGGTGCAACTGAGTCAGACAACCTAGCTATCCAGGGTGTGATGGATAAGTTTCCAAATGCTAACGTGGTGATCTCTGCGGTTGAACATGAGGCGGTTATAGAAGCTTCAGCGAAGTATGCGTCCAAGCTAGCGCCAGTTGACGCGCAGGGGCGTCTTATAATGTCCAAGCTTTCTGAAATTATTGATGACAAAACCGCACTAGTCAGCGTAATTTATGCAAACAATGAAATCGGCACTATTCAACCACTAGCCAAAGTAGCCAAACTCATAACTGAAGTTCGTAGTGACCGGAGTCGAAGGAATGTGCTTCAGCCAATTTATCTACACACAGATGCTGTTCAGGCGACAAACTATTTAGATCTTCATGTTTCAAAACTTGGAGTTGACCTGCTGACGTTGAGCGCAGCGAAAATCTACGGCCCAAAACAAGTAGGCTGTTTGTATATAAAAAGTGGAACCGAAATCGAACCATTAATTTATGGCGGTGGTCAGGAAAGGTCGTTACGCGGAGGTACGGAAAACGTCGCAGGTGTAATCGGTTTTGCCAAGGCTCTGGATTTAGTTCAAAACAAACGCCGTGAAGAGGCGAGAAGAGTTAACGAACTTCGCAATCGACTGAAGGATTATCTGACTGGCAACGTTTCTGATGCGCAGGTCGTTGGAACGATGAAAAAACGGCTACCGAACAACCTCAGCATCCATTTCCCCGGCATCGATGGTGAAAGACTGGTCATGGAACTTGATGAAAGAGGGGTTATGACAGCAACTGGAGCTGCCTGTGACGCTTCTAGCGATGAGCCGTCTCACGTTCTAAAAGCACTCGAATTCTCCGATGTGGCGGCTAACTCCTCAATAAGGATTTCACTTGGCCAAGCTACTACGAAAAAAGATATAGACAGTGCCGCCAAAACTATAGTTGACGTAGTCAACCGACTACGACAGAATTGAGCCGATATGTTTGTGATTAAATATGTTGCAATCAGTCTCGGGGCAATTATATTTGGCGTGCTGCTGACCAACTACCTTGCGCCGCGAGATGAGCTGGTCAAAGCCGATGCCATCATTGCTATTAGTGGTGGCAACACCACGGCTAGAGCCGAACAAGCCACAAAGCTTTATAAAGACGGCTGGGCTGATGAATTGGTGTTTTCTGGCGCTGCTCTTGACCCGCTGAGTCCATCGAATGCTAAGGTAATGCGTGAATTTGCCAAGCTCTCAGGCATACCAACTGAAGTCATCCGTATTGAAGAAGAAGCTCAAAATACCGCCGAGAATGCGACTAAGAGCAACGAGATAGCCGACGACGAACAGTACGAGAGTATTATTTTAGTAACTGAGCCCTATCATCAGCGCCGAGCCTTCCTAGAGTTTCAAGACAAGCTTGGTCCAGATGTGAGAATCATAAATTATCCAGTAGAAGATGATAACTGGATGACGACTTGGTGGTTTAAGCCAAGCGGCTGGTATATTACTGTTTCGGAGACTTTCAAGGTTTCAATAACAATCTTGAAAAACTTGTTTTAATACACCCCTCATAGGGGTTATAATGTACCAGAGTTATACATGCTTATGGTTTCTTTTATAAATAAAAAAATATTTTGGTTTGGGATGGTAATAAGCCTCGCGGTTGTCTTTTTCGCCGTGGTAGCTGTTAGCGCCCAAGATTTCACCCAAGGATACGGTACCGGCGATAAATTGATTAGAGGTTCACTAGTATCTAGAAATGAAACCGATGACACTTTAGTGGACGCTGCAAACCTAGATAATTTAAGCCGGCTTTTTGGTGTGGTGGTCAGAGCTGATGAATCTGCAGTTACACTAACATCAGATACAGCTGGTGTATATATTTCTACAACCGGTAGGTTTGAGGTCATGGTCAGTACTATTGGCGGCGAGATTAAAACCGGAGATTATATCACTACATCGGCGATTTCGGGTATCGGCATGAAGGCTGGTACTTCGCAGGAGCTAGTCATTGGTCAAGCCCTGCAAGATTTCGATACTACGAATCGAGACGCCATACTCGGCACCACTACCGCGACAACTGCCAGTGGCAGTACGCAAGACGTAGCTATCGGGCGAATACTTGCGGATTTAGATGTTAAGCGGAATCCACGTCTTTCCCAGTCTGCGCCAGAACTAATTGTACGTTTTAGTGAGTTGATAGCTGGAAAGCCAGTTTCGCTGCTCAGAGTTTACGCGGCAATGGCAGTCCTTTTGGTGACAGCCGGTCTTGGCGGAAGCATGCTCTATGCGGGGATAAGAAGTTCTTTTGTGGCGATAGGTCGAAACCCGTTATCGAAGAAATCCGTGATGCGCGGGTTGCTGCAAGTAGTGGCAACTTCGATGGCGATTTTTTTAAGTGGATTCTTTGCTATATACTTAATATTGAAAGTTTGAGAGGTGGGTTAAGTGGATATTCTTTGGTTAGTTTTCGTCATAAGTAGCTTGCTAGCAGCGACAGGTGCGTTTGTCTGGTTGGTGTTTATGATTCAAAGGGGTGGAATTGGCGGTGCTTCGCGAAGCGACGACCATATTAATGCCGCAAAAGAAGATGTAGAACGTATTTTTAACGATGAATTTCGTGAAGAACTACGTAATCGCGGGCGTCTGCATTTCGAAAAAATTATCAAAGATAATGCTATGTTCTTGCAACAAGACTTACAGCTAACCGCTTCTGATTTGAACGAATACATGCAGGGCGAGATTAAAAAAGTTCTAAAAGAAGAGTTTTCGAAATACGAGAAATCTATAGAGAATGCTAAAGATTTAGCTGTCGAGGCACTGCGGAAAACTCAGGCTACAGTTGAGCAGCAGAGAAATGAGCTAGCTCAAAAACTACATGAAGAGTTAGCTAACGAAAAGAAAATGATGCTTGAGAAGTTCGAAGACAACATGGGGCAAGTTGTGAACCACTACATTCTGGAAGCAATTGGCGGCGAATTAGATATTAGCGACCAGATGGAATACATTTATCAGCATCTGGAGGATAACAAGCAGGCGATACTAGAAGATATCGTAAGCGGCAGCTAAGAAGGAAAAAGGTGGACTATAAACTTCCAACATCAGTTGCGACCAGAACACAGGTAGTCAATGTCCTTCGCAACCTCGAAGAAGTGCTAGATAAAGGAATCCAAAATGCTATTCGTGCTAACGAAGGCGTTGATTTTCAAGATTTGCCCGAGGTTTCATCAGCGCTTGCAGAGATAGTCAGGGAAAACAATACAGAGATTAGTACAGAAAATCTACGCAAACTAGGCAAGTGGCTTGACGATTTAAAACGTAACGCACCAGTTGTTCGATTTACGTTTGGCAGTGATCCCAGCAATGAAATAGTCTCTAAGCTGGTTAAGTGGCTGCGCGACGAATCAGGGAAAACGGTACTAATTCGCACAAGTGTCCAGCCAAGCGTAGCTGCCGGTTGTATTGTACATACGCCTTCGCATCGCTATGATTTTTCACTACGCAACGAACTTTTGCAGGGTGTGCCAATCTTCGTAAAGTATCTAAACAAAATGGTCGAGTCGATCCCTGCTAAACCTGTGCCTCAGCCGGAGGTAGTTGCGTGAGTTCATCTGAAAAACATTTCCATTACTTAGTAGATAAAGGCAACCCAGTTGGCGAGGTTATCGCTGTTGATAGATATCTTCTCAAAGTACGAGGACTTCATCCTATCAACGTGAACGCTCTAGTTATGTTTTCCGACGGCAGCAAAGGTATTGTTCGCGAGGTAACCGAGGAGCACGTTGCTGTACTTCACTTGGGCAACAAAGTACTCAAAACAGGTGTTGCAGCAGTACTTCAGCACAACAAACTTGTGACTAAAGTTGGCAAAGAATTTATTGGACGTGTGATCACGGTTAGCGGCAAACCAATTGACGGCAAAGGGCCAGTCACACCAGATAAAGTTTGGCCAGTATTTAACCCAGCACCAAAACTTATCAGGCGACAACAGCTAGAGGATCAGCTTGAAACAGGCACGATTCTCATCGATTCGTTGTTTCCGCTGCTACTTGGACAGCGACTAGCATTTATTGGTGAAAACAAATCTGGTAAAAGTACACTTCTTTCGCAAATAACGCTGAACCAAAAAGGTTCCGACAGAATTGTGATTTACTGCATGATTGCCAAAAGACGGTCTGACGTCGACGACCTGCTTAATATGCTGCACACAAATGATGCTATGGATAACACTATAGTTATCGTATCGAATTTGTTTGAATCGTTGGCTATGTCCTACCTTGCACCCTACGTTGCTTGCGCCATGGGCGAGTACTTGTGGCAAGAAGAAAATCGTGATGTGGTGGTTATTTATGATGACCTGACAAACCACGCCTTTGCCTACCGTGAAATTTCATTGGTAGCAGGAGTAAGCCCCGGCCGAGAATCATACCCTGGAGACATGTTTTATGCGCACTCATCCCTTCTCGAGCGTGCTGGTCGCCTGAAATCTACCGGCAAAACCCTTACGTCGCTGCCAATCGTTCACGTACCAGCTGGCGATATTACCGCTTACTTGCCGACTAACATTATGTCGATTACCGACGGCCAGCTAATCATGGACATGGATATGTTCCATGACGGCATTCGACCACCAATCAGCACCGGTCTGTCCGTCTCGCGTGTTGGTGGTATCGGCCACAACGATCGACAGAAAGACTTGGCTTCTAGGCTGCTCAAGCTGATGGCTAAATATCACACAGCACAGGAGTTTTCACACTTTGGTTCGGAGCTGGCGGTAGAAGCAAAGAGAGACATCGAACTTGGTAAAAAAGTCTTAGAACTATTCACCCAGGTACCAGGTGAAAGATTTAGTTTGATGGCCCAACAATTGATGCTGACGATTATTCTAGAGAGCAAACAAGGCACGGTTATTGACATCGCTGGCATGAAGAAATTATCCAACGAGTATGCGGCTAAAGTGACCAAAGACGAAGAGTTTGACGGCGTCAAAGATGAGTTACTTAAAAATAGTTTAATCGAGTTAAAGAAGTAGCATGAAAGTACCTGCAGAAATACTACAAGAATTAAACCAAACGTCCACAATTGTTAACTTGACTGGTATTTTTGAGGGCTTGGCTAGTATGAAGATATCGCAGATTAAAAATCAAGTAATGCAGTCGCAGCAATTTTTCGATGAACTGTGGAACATCTACACGCAGCTTCGCGTTGATGCCATTTTCCATTTTGGTCGACAAACATCGAAAGAACAGATTATCGACAAAGAATTGTTCATTGTTATCACCGCAGAAGGTGGTTTTAGCGGCGACATCGACCAAAAGCTTATCGAGTACATGCTCAAGAGCTATGACAAAGAAAAGAACGATATCATCGTAATTGGTCACCACGGTGCAGTGCAGTTAGCCCAGCGCGGAGTTTCGATCAAGAAATACTACAAACTCCCCTCAAAGGATGAAAACATCAACGTTGCGCCAATTATTGCCCAGATTCAGAAATATCGTGTCACAACTGCTTATTATCAGCAGTATGTTTCTTTGATGGTGCAGGATGTGAAGAAAATGTCTATGCAAACGGCGGTTGCCGCCAAGGGTGCTACTCAAAGTAAACGCCAGACACTTGAAAGTTTGGAAACAAGTGTTACCGACATCATTTCCGAGAGCACTTACATTTTCGAACCAAGCACTTACGCCGTTATCGACCATATTGAACGTTCGATGCTAGCAATTATGACTTCGCAGATCATTCTTGAATCTAAATTAGCGCAGTACGCCTCCAGGTTTCGGGCTATGTCAGCCGCTAATGATAAATCTAAGGAAACGTTTAGCGATCTTGAAATGGAATTCCACCGCTCGAAGCGTAGCATTGCAGATGAGCGACTAAGGGAGATAATTATCGGCATGAAGGGAGCGCACGCATGAAGGGTTCAGTAATAGCCATGAACGACATGGTTGTACGAGTGGAATTCTCTGGTGGTGTTCCAGAGATTGGTGAGGTGCTCAAAGTTAAAGACAGCAAAAACTCAGAGTTAATGGTCGATTCATTCATCGACGAGATGACTGTAGTCTGTTTGAATTTATATTCATCCAATGCCATGGTTCGCGGTGACGAGGTCGAAGCGACAGGTAGAGGTATAGAAGTTCCTACCGGCCCCGAAGTCATTGGTCGTATTCTTGACCCTATGGGCAAACCAATGGACGACAAGAAGCCAATGTCCAAAGATGTCAAATATCGCAACATCTACTACCAGGAAGCTCAGAAAAATAATTTCGAACCCCAAAAACCAGAACTTCTCGAAACCGGCGTCAAAGTGATAGACTTTTTCACCCCGTTTGTTAAAGGTAGGAAAATTGGCATTGTTGGCGGTGCTGGTGTTGGCAAAACCGTGCTAACCATGGAACTTATCAACAACACCACTAAGAGTGGTGAAGGATTGGCCTTTTTCGCTGGTATTGGCGAGCGTATTCGTGAAGGCCACGAGCTCTATGAAACACTCGAGGAAAGAAAACTACTTCAAAACACTTGCATGCTCTTTGGCCAGATGAACGAGAACCCTATCCAGCGTACGCTGGTTGCCATCAGTGCCGTAGCTTTGGCTGAGTACTTTAGGGATGAGGAGAAGAAAGATATATTGTTCTTTGCTGACAACGCCTACAGGTTTGTGCAGGCTCACAATGAGCTTTCAACCATTCTACAGCAGATACCAGCCGAGGGTGGCTATCAACCAACTATTTTCTCAGATGTTAAAGGCCTTCAGGACAGGCTAGCTTCCAACGAAAACGGTTCAATCACTGCCGTACAGACAATTTACGTGCCAGCAGACGATTTGTCTGACCCAGCTGTGCAGATGATTCAGCACGAGCTTGATTCGGTTATCGTTCTTTCACGTAAAATTGCCGAGCAAGGCATTCGACCAGCGGTAGATCTTATGAAAACCACATCTTCACTCCTTAGCCCGCTAATCGTTGGCGACAGACACTATTTACTTTCGGTACAAGTTCAAGCTTTGATGCAAAAATATGAAAACCTTAAAGGCATCATTGCAATTATTGGTGAAAATGAACTATCGCCATCTGATCGAAACGACTACCACAAAGCGAAGAGTTTGATAGAATTCTTCACCCAACCCATGAACGTCATCGAAGATCTCTCGGGCATTCCTGGCGAGTATTCAAAGCGCGAGGATACACTAAAAGGTATAGAAGAAATAATTGCATAAAAGAACTATATAACTATGTATGCACTAATGTTCGGAGAAATAACAGAGAAGAATCAGTATAGTTATATAATTAATTATATAACCAAGAGCAGGACTCCACATGGCTAAAGCAGCAAAAGATAGTGACGTAACTGCTAAAGAGCAGGCTATAAAGAAGATGAAGGCCGTTCAAGCGCGAATGGCGGCTCTAGAAAAAGACGCCACTGCCGAACAAGCTGAAATTATCAAAAACCCCCCAAAAGCGATAAATAAAAATAAACAAAAAGGCAAGAAACACTTTGAAGACGTCAAAGATGACAAGGGTGTGATTATGCTCCGCAGAGTCAAAGTCTATTCACCGTTTCAGACTTATTTCGACAACGCAGCATACAGCGTCTCAGCAGTAAACGGTACTGGCCCTTTTGACGTTCTGCCTGGACACAAAAACTTTTTGTCATTACTACTGCCAGGTGAAATTATCGTTCGAACTGCTCGTGATGAAGAGAAGTTGAAGATAGACCGGGGAATTATGCATGTTCATGATAATATGGTTAACATTTTCCTCGACGTCTAACCAGACACCCTGAACGTCTTGCTCTGCTAAGCGGCACCCGAGGTTGCTTAGCAGAGTTATTCGACGATGAAGTAGTCAAATATATAAGTAGTCGAAGCTGTAGGCAGGGTAACTGTCCCAATACTGAACCCGTTCGTGGTGCGGGTTATATAATATGATAAGTCGAGTGCTGTACTAGAACCAACAGGTGTTATCTGAACATTTGGCGTACTGTTGTAGGCGTTAACGAAACTGATGTTTGCTAGTATGCCTGCTGGCGGGCCACCGCCAGTGTTGATGGTTACTGTTCCTGCAATGTCATTACCGCTAATAGATACGGTTCCACCAGAACCGACGGCTGTGCCACTCGATATACTAGGTAGTCCGCCGCCGGTATCAATATGCCGTGTGAATATAGCGTTACCAGTGAACTGAATACTGTCCGAAGAGATAGCTCCGGCCGACAGGGTTCCACCTATTGCCACGTCGCCGGTGATGTCAGCACCACCTTGAACGGTTAAGCTTTGTTGAATGCTTATACCGCCGAGAATTGCCAAATTATTAGTAATATTAACGTCTTCAAAATTACTCTGTCCAGCGACGGTGATACCCGGCAGACTAAGGGCGCCGCCAACATTAATGGCTCCCGCCACATCTAGACTGTCTTTAATCAAAACCTTGCCGTTAAATATGGCGTTAGCTGCGACGGTCAATGTTTGATCAACAGTGCCAATGTTTGATTCGTTGGTCAGTATTTCGTCCAGCGTTTGCTGGTCTAGTTCTTGTCCGTCAAAAAGGATGTTACTCGGGTCGCTGTTTCGACTTGAAATTGAGACAGTCAAAACAATGATGATGGCAATCAAGAATATAGCGATGAAGAGAATTAGATAGGGGTTCACGTTGGATATCAAATCCTTGAAACGTTGCGAACTTGTTTTCTTTGGAGAATCAGTAGCGGCATTAGACACGCTCGGTGCAGCAGGTTTCTCCAGAGCATCGATGTCGTCCATTCCAGCAACACCACCACCGCTCGAAACACCGCTTTCTGCAGATTTAACCTCTTCTTTTACCGTAGGGGACTCGAGAGAGCTGTCGTTAGCACCTTCAATTTCTTCATTTTTTTTCTTTGCCATTTTCCACCAAATGAACTTAATGATTGGTCATATGATACTGGCTGAGCACGGTTGAGGCAATAACTTCAAGCATTAGCACATATATTATTGACCCAAGGTATAGGTTATAATATCTGACGTATGAAATTAAGAGCCGTGGTAACAATTATTGGAAGTTTGCTAATCCTAGCATTGTTTATGGACATAGCTTTTGCCCAGAGTTCTTCTACTAACTACAAGATAGAAGAATCTTACATTGGGCCAGGTGGTCAGATTGATTCAAGTTCAGCCAGCTACGAGGCGCGAGCTTCGCTTGGAGATACGGGAGTTGGCTATGGTGAGAGCACTAATTTTGGACTTTGGGCTGGGTACACAACTACCACTGATCCATTTATCGAGTTAGTTGTCGCACCCGCAACTATCGATTTGGGAGTTCTAGATACGACAACGGCAGCATACACAACGGCTACATTTTACGTTAGAACTTATCTTGCAAGTGGTTATGTGGTTACTACGGCATCAGATCCGCCGCAAACTAATGGGCCAACTTTCCTTGCAGCTATGACAACGGGTGGAACTTCATCGCCAGGTACTGAGCAGTTTGGTATAAACTTAGTAGCTAACACTTCACCTGCATCTTTTGGAGCTAATCCCGCACAGGTACCTGATGCTACGTTTGGTTTTGGTTATGTAGCCACAGGCTATGACACTGTGAACAACTTTAGATACAACAAAGACGACATTATAGCTCAATCGGATTCTAGTTCAGGTCGCACAGACTATACAATATCCTATTTATATAATATCTCCGATCTTACGGTTGGCGGACAATACACACTCAACCATAGTATTGTCGCGACTTCGACTTATTAACAGGCTGTGGATAACTTCTAAGCATTATGCTTGTGTTTCACTTCTAGTTGTACTAATCTGGGTTTACGGATAAACAAAACAAAAATAACAAAGGAGAAATTGTATTATGACATTTGTTCAAAAGATGCGTAGTGAGAACAGACTACTCGCTTGGGCAAGTATAGCTGTTTTAATCGTAGCTTCATTGCTACCAGCACTACTAGGTCAACAAAGGGCTGACGCTCTACAAATATTAGATAGAAAAGTAACGATGGGAACATCACAGCAAGGTGCAGAAACGACTTACGATGTAAGTTTTCAAGTACCCAACGGTGCCGTTATTGGTGGTTGGCGTATTGAGTTATGTGATGAGGATCCACTACCGGGTCAAGCGTGCGACAGCACCACTATAGAAGGGGATAGCGTGCCTTCACTGGACGCCGACACCGGATCAGCCATCACAGTAACCAACATTGCATTTGATGATACAGCTGGCTCTATTACAAACACAGCTGCAACATGTACCGCTCCTGGGCTCCAAACTGCTCACATAGCTGGTACCAATACAACCTACCTTGACGTTACCTGTGACACACTTGATGGCGTTGGCGACTTAGCCGAAACCGTAGTAGCTGGCTCTGGTACCGCAGATACTGACTACGTTAGTTTCACTATTAACAATGTCAACAACCCTACCAACACTACTTCTGGTACCAACAACGATTCATTCTACGTAAGAATCTATACTTTCACCCAGGATGGTGGCGTTGGAGATGTTAACACTCCAATCGCTACATATTCAGCAGCCACACCTCCCCTAGGCAACTACGAAGGTGGTGTCGCAATGAGCACAGCTGAGCAGATTACCGTTCAAGCTCGTGTCCAGGAACGTCTATCCTTTACAGTTGGTACCGATACGGTAGCCGGTGATTGTGCAACAATCTCTGGTACAACTATCGATGTCGGTGTCCTTGATTCGACCGACTCCGTATTCAACCGAGCAACAGTTAACGGCGCAGCCGCAACCCCAGACGTTAGTGGTATCTGTACGGAAGTTACAACTAATGCTTCCAACGGAGCAACCATTAGCTACCTAACTACCGACTTGCAGGTTTCCGGTGCAACCTGTAACCAAGCTAATGGCGACATAGATGGCACAACGGCTATCAACACTGACCAGTGTATTAACTGGGAAGATACAACACCGTCGGCTTATGTAGCTGGTACAGAGAATTGGGGCTTAGGTATTCTAAGTACACCATCGAACGGTACTGGTGCTACTAACAACATGGCAATTGTAGGTGTTGACTACGATCAGTCATCTTGGACAAACACAGTCAAAGCAGAACCGTATGCAACCTCAGCAGTGTTACTAGCGAACACAGGTGGTAATGTTGCAGCTGGCGAATCTCTACTAATAGATGTCGCTGCTGAATCAGCAATAACCACCCCAACAGGTCTATACGAAGCAACTATGACCTTCATAGCAACTGGTAGTTTCTAAAGTATAACTAACAGCGAAAATAAAAAGAGCCCAGAGAGAGGGCTCTTTTTAGATAGTAAAAATATATTATTTGCATCGCTATTATGGTTGTGCTAACATTTCCTTGAAGTTCTCATTTCAAACAAAAAAACTTTAAAATAAAAAGAGAAATAAAAAGAGGAGAGTGAAATGTCTTTTAAACGTACCACCACATTATTTAAGCCGGTTTCCATATGGCTGACGGTTGTTGCTTTGGTTGCAGTAACTATGCTACCAGCACTACTAGGTCAACAAAGGGCTGACGCTCTACAAATATTAGATAGAAAAGTAACGATGGGAACATCACAGCAAGGTGCAGAAACGACTTACGATGTAAGTTTTCAAGTACCCAACGGTGCCGTTATTGGTGGTTGGCGTATTGAGTTATGTGATGAGGATCCACTACCGGGTCAAGCGTGCGACAGCACCACTATAGAAGGGGATAGCGTGCCTTCACTGGACGCCGACACCGGATCAGCCATCACAGTAACCAACATTGCATTTGATGATACAGCTGGCTCTATTACAAACACAGCTGCAACATGTACCGCTCCTGGGCTCCAAACTGCTCACATAGCTGGTACCAATACAACCTACCTTGACGTTACCTGTGACACACTTGATGGCGTTGGCGACTTAGCCGAAACCGTAGTAGCTGGCTCTGGTACCGCAGATACTGACTACGTTAGTTTCACTATTAACAATGTCAACAACCCTACCAACACTACTTCTGGTACCAACAACGATTCATTCTACGTAAGAATCTATACTTTCACCCAGGATGGTGGCGTTGGAGATGTTAACACTCCAATCGCTACATATTCAGCAGCCACACCTCCCCTAGGCAACTACGAAGGTGGTGTCGCAATGAGCACAGCTGAGCAGATTACCGTTCAAGCTCGTGTCCAGGAACGTCTATCCTTTACAGTTGGTACCGATACGGTAGCCGGTGATTGTGCAACAATCTCTGGTACAACTATCGATGTCGGTGTCCTTGATTCGACCGACTCCGTATTCAACCGAGCAACAGTTAACGGCGCAGCCGCAACCCCAGACGTTAGTGGTATCTGTACGGAAGTTACAACTAATGCTTCCAACGGAGCAACCATTAGCTACCTAACTACCGACTTGCAGGTTTCCGGTGCAACCTGTAACCAAGCTAATGGCGACATAGATGGCACAACGGCTATCAACACTGACCAGTGTATTAACTGGGAAGATACAACACCGTCGGCTTATGTAGCTGGTACAGAGAATTGGGGCTTAGGTATTCTAAGTACACCATCGAACGGTACTGGTGCTACTAACAACATGGCAATTGTAGGTGTTGACTACGATCAGTCATCTTGGACAAACACAGTCAAAGCAGAACCGTATGCAACCTCAGCAGTGTTACTAGCGAACACAGGTGGTAATGTTGCAGCTGGCGAATCTCTACTAATAGATGTCGCTGCTGAATCAGCAATAACCACCCCAACAGGTCTATACGAAGCAACTATGACCTTCATAGCAACTGGTAGTTTCTAAAACAAGACTAAGTTATGCCGTCACTGATAGTTAAACGGTCGATAGAAGCACTAGCAACGGTATCGTTACTAGTGCTTCTGCTTAGTGCAGCGCTCACTTCTTCGATTGAAGCTGCGGATGTCACAAATCGGTACATAGAACTAGACGATTCGGCCGCAAGTGTAACTACTGTTCATCGTTTTGGTTTTGATATCGTGTCGGCTACTGATATCGGATCAATCGCATTTGAATATTGCGCAAACAGCCCACTAGACGATGATCCTTGCGTAGCACCTCCTGGACTTAATGTGAGTGCGGCTAATCTAGACACTCAATTAGGAGAGACGGGTTTTGTAATTGACACCAACACAACAGGTAATCGCATAGTGCTAGGAAGGATAGCTGCAACCCCCACACCGGGTTCTGTACAGTACGTCTTTAGTAATATTTTAAATCCTGACACGGTGGGCAGCCAATATGTAAGAATCTACACCTATTTGTCAAGCGACGGGACGGGTAATTATACTGATAGAGGAGGGCTAGCCTTTGCAATAACTGATAGAGTGGTTGTGGAGGCGTATGTGCCACCGGTACTAATATTTTGCGTAGGTACTACCATAACTGGTACTGATTGCAACAGTGCATCAGGGAATAATTTAGATTTAGGAGTGCTCTCACCCACGGGCGCTAGCACTGGAACTACCCAGATGGCAGCTGGAACAAATGGCGTTGGAGGCTATAGCATATCTGTACTTGGCACAACGATGACGTCTGGAAATAATATAATTGCACCTCTAAATACCCTAGGGATATCTAATTTAGGTACTGAACAGTTCGGCATGAACTTAGTAGCAAATACTGCCCCATTAGTAGGGCAAGGCACCGCTGGACCTGGTACCGGCTCGCCAAGTTTTGACTATAGACAAGCTAATCAATTCAAGTTTGCAAATGGCGATATAGTAGCTGGGTCAACGTTGCCCTCAGATATGACTAAATATACTGTGAGCTACATCGCCAATGTAACAGACGACCAGAAAGCGGGATTCTATTCTGCAACCTTGACGTACGTTTGTTTAGCGGCTTTTTAGTCTGTATGTTAAACTGTTAACAAGTAAATTAACGAGGGTAGAAAAAAGATGAGGCAAAAGGTATTTGCGGCACTTATATTCGTGACGATGTCGTTACTGTTAGTATTTGGAGTTCAGAACATCATGGCTCAAGATACCGGCGGTACGGGTTTTCGATTATCACCAGCTAAGTACGAGCTGGACATAGATCCTGGAGAGAGCGTGGTGCGAACTATAGAAGTGACAAACTTAACCAACGGCGCCCAGAAAGCAATACCGGTAGTTAATGATTTCACCGCTTCAGATTTAGAAGATGGATCACCACGGTTACTTACAGATAGTCAAGACGAGAGTAATCCAAGGAGCATTAGACCCTTTGTTTTACCTTTGAATGAGTTTTCACTCGAACCGGGTGAAAGCGAAAATGTAGACGTAGTATTCTCAATCCCAGAAGATGCTTCCCCTGGTGCATATTACGGAACGGTACGTTTTGTAGCAGAGAGTGCCATCCAGGGTGAAGAAGGGAATATTTCTTTGAACGCCAGTGTGGGTACGGTTTTTCTGATTAATGTAACAGGAGACACCGTCAGCTTACTTACGGTAGAAGAAATAGGACCAATTAGCGAGGCAGGGGGAGACATAGGCAGACTGTTTTCATCAGCACCGAATCGTCTGGCTGTCAGGATAAGCAATCAAGGAAATACTTTCGAAGCTCCGTTTGGCAAAGTAGCCGTAAAAGACTGGCGGGGCAACGTAGTTGATGAATACGAACTCAACAGCAAAGACCCCAGAGGCAACGTGCTACCCGACAGTATTCGTAAGTTCGAGCAGGAAATTGAAGGCGTGGGCTCATTTGGGCGATATACAGTAGAAGCCTTCATATCTTACGGCGAGGGTGGGAACGTTATCGAAGCAAGTTCAACATTCTGGGTAGTACCTTGGCTGCAGTTGTTCATTGGCGCTTTAGCGATAGCTGGTTTGGCATTCTTGGGCACCAGGGGAATCAAGGCTTACAATGCGAAGGTCATAAGTAAATCTAAGGGTAAATACTAAACGGTTGCCCTGAAGTAGCTAACGCCCATTAGCTATAGCAATCAGCTAGGTAAATATGGGAAAACATTACAGAATCGATCAATCTAACGACTTTAGAAAGATAAAGTTAGAGATTGTAACGGTAATCTTACTGATTACCGTAGCGATTGCAGGCTCTATATACGTCTTTCTCGATCTATCTAGTAACGAAACTGCAATAAATGATGAGAACAACCGAGCAACTCTTGGCGTAGTTGAATCGATACGCGAAGCATACGAACCGTATGAAACAGAATTTTATAACATAAAAGTTCCGAAAGACTGGAGAAGAGTAAATAATCCAGAGTTAATATTCGGAGGCATACGGTATTACCCTGACAGGTACCAGGGTACTACAGGGAACAATGTAGGCAGAAGAGTGGATGTATATGTCAATGATATACCACCAGAACTAGGCATAGATAAAGTGCTTTCTGTCAGTCCGAACGGAAACAAAATAATTACAGGAAGCTTATCGGATCAATGTTACACATTCACTGATTTCCCTGGTGGCATATCTGGCAACGTTTTTCCATCGGTCTGGAAAGAAGAAGATATAGATTTCTCCTGTAGAACTTCAAGTATTAGCAATGTGATTGGGGCGATAGATAAGAGCCAAAAAACGGGCGTACAACTCAAAGGTAAAGAAGGCGCGAATAATTTCTTTTTTGTATATACCGACCATGGCTCCTCGCAAGATAATAGTATTTTCTATGAAATTCTAAGCTATGTCAGGGCGAAATAATTGTTATCAACCTTTTAAAATGAGATAATGATAGCCGTTCGAATATGAATACAATAAAAAACATCAAAAACATAAAGATTTATTTGATATTTTTGGCAATTTTAATGGTTGCAACACTTTTCTTTGTGAAACCTGTGTTTGGGCAGTCTAAAAATCCACAAACTGGCTCAGTCGGCGTAACTGGTCAAATACCAGCTGACCCGCCAACCGAAGGTGCTACCATCTCTTTCCCAGTAAATAACGAAACATTTACTTCTGTTCCCATAACCACTACTGGGATTTGTCCAGCCGACCTCTTGGTCAAGATTTTTAAAAATCAAGTTTTCGCGGGATCGGTCGTTTGTCAGACGAATGGAACATTCGAGATAGAAATCGATCTTTTTAGTGGTAGAAATGAAATTATTGCTAAAGTTTTTGACGCACTGGAGCAGCCAGGGCCAGACTCTAACGTTGTAATCATCAACTACGACGACACCGCACAAAACAGTGGCGCCGACAAACTTCTACTGACTTCAAATTTCGCCACACGTGGCGCCAATCCCGGCGAAACACTTACCTGGCCGCTAGCTCTGGCTGGTGGCATTGGCCCTTATGCCGTAAGTGTTGATTGGGGTGATGGCACGAATGAAGTCATCAGTCTTGATTTCATAGGTAATTTCAGCCTGAAACACATTTATGAACAGCCAGGAACTTATAAAACTATTGTCAAAGCTGCCGATTCAAAGGGTGACACCGCCTTCTTGCAACTTATCTCGATTGGCAACGGGCTTCTACAAGGAAAACTTGATGATGGATCTGGCTCCAACCAAGTGATAACCCGCAAAATCTTTGTTCTCTGGCCGCTATACATCATGGTAGCCTTCGTTGTTAGTACCTTCTGGCTAGGCCGTCGCTATGAACTCCGTCGCATTCGCAAACGACTAGAGAACAATCAACAAGTCTTCTAGAGTAAAACGCCGATTCAATATCGACAAACACCACCTTATTATTCATTGAAATACTGAAATTTATTATACCAAAGCTCACGATCGTACGTTTGTTATAATAATTGCATGAGCGGAGTATTAAGATTTCATGATTTGACGTACAAGCTACTAGGGCAAATATTGAAGCTAGCTTTTAAGCCAGCTGCTTGGTCTGCTGCCAAGTTAACGGAAGTAGTTCTAGAGGCGCTTGATCCGATAACTATAAAGTTATTAGAACAGGCCAACAAAGATCCAGAAAAAGAAATTGCAAGGCTTGTTTATTACGCAAAAAGTAGAGGGTACATAAATAACAAGTTTCTAACCACTAAGACCGGTGCCGAAAAACTCGAGAAGCTGCAATTCACCACCTTAGAATACTCGGGTGAGTGGGATAAAAAATGGCGCATTGTAATGTATGACATTCCCGAAGACAAGAGAAGAGCAAGGGACCAAGTGAGAAGATTAATAAAAAATCTAGGGTTTGTACAACTGCAGCGAAGCGTTTGGATTCATCCACTACCATGCTTGAAACAGTTTAGAGCTATAAAAGAAGCTAATAGACTAGAGGATTCGCTAGTGTTAGTCGAGACCAGCAAACTAGAAGGTGATGGCAAGTACAGACGTCATTTCAAACAGATTTACCCACAAATAGAATTCTAATAAACGTACGATCGTGAGCTTTGGTATAAAAATACACGCAGTTTTTCAACGGCAGGGCCGCCAGTGAAGTATTCAGAGGTGTTATACTGGTGCGGTTATGAGAACAGATGCGAATACGGTGACTGGCAAGAAGGTTTTTGTTGGCATGAGCGGTGGTGTTGATTCGTCGCTTAGTGCTGCGCTCTTGAAAGAGCAAGGGCATAGTGTAACTGGTGTTTATATGAAGAACTGGACGCAAGATTTTCCAGGTTTCGAGTGTCCCTGGAAGCAAGATCTTGCCGATGCCAAACGAGTGGCTGTTCAGCTTGGAATATCTCTAGAAATCTTTGATTTTGAGAAAGACTACAAGGAGAAGGTTGTTGACTACATGATTGCTGAGTACAAAGCAGGTCGTACGCCAAACCCTGACATTATGTGTAACCAAGAGGTAAAATTCCGCATATTTCTAGATGCGGCGCTTGAAAAAGGTGCTGATTTTATCGCAACTGGTCATTATTCGCGGGTAAAAGACGGACAACTATTAAAGGGTGTAGATACCAACAAAGACCAGAGTTATTTTCTCTATCGCATCACCGAAAATGCTCTAAAGCATAGCTTGATGCCTATCGGCGAGATGGAAAAGACTCAAGTGCGCGCTGAAGCGAAAAAACGTGGTCTTGTTACAGCCCAGAAGCCCGATTCGCAGGGGATTTGCTTCGTTGGAGAAGTAGGTATCCGTGAGTTCCTAGAGAGATACGTTAAAGATATTGAGCCAGGTGCAATTATCGACCAAGACGGCAGAGAAATTGGTCGGCACGAAGGTGCCATTTACTACACTATTGGTCAGAGACAAGGCCTTGGTGTTGGAGGTGGCTTGCCGTACTACGTGACGCACAAAGATATGGAGAAAAACATTGTTTATGTGACGACGAATCTCGACGATGAGCACCTTTGGGGCAACAATTTCATTATTCGCGACGCACACTGGATTAACGCTATGCCAGATACATCTAAGAAATACGATGTGCGTATGCGATACCGTTCCAAGCTTACTAAGTGCAGTCTTAAAGAAGTGAAAGGTGGGTTCGAAATCACCCTAGAGAAACCTGAACGGGCGCTAACTACCGGGCAGTCAGCTGTAATTTATGAGGGTGACCGAGTTGTTGGCGGTGGAATTATTTCCTAAACCAGAAGTTTTAACAGATTAAAAACTCTGGTTAAAGGCCGATTCTGTTTGTTTGTCCGTCGAAGGACAGAATCGGCATAAATCCCTAGATCATCGGTGTCTGGGGATTATGAGTTGTGCTTGACTTGAAGGAAAAGTCTCACGGTTACCGTTAGAGCCGCGACGAATAATGTCGCTAGCATCAGAACGTAATGCCAGCTACCTCTCTCCGGCGAAAGCCAGAAGAGAATTAATCCAAGAAACAGCACAAGGCCAGTTACCTGAGGGTGCAACCCTCTCTGATGCAATTGCCAGTTGTTCTGGTTGCCCTTGCTGTGCTGATACATTGCGTACAGCCCAGCAATAAGAACGTATAACAACCCAGCTACCGACAGACACCACACAGCCCAATCCCACCAAGGTGGAAAATGGCCGATGATGTCAAGTTTCGGGAACATCACAGCTTTCCTGAGAGAGCCAGGTAGATGAGTATCGATATACCTACTACCATCAGCGTACTGACGGCACCTGCGGTTGCTCTGTCTAGCTTGTCATACTTCCCGATGAGAGTAGTAAACGGCTTCACGCATCTCCCCTTCCTAGAAGAAACTGTTAAATAGCAGTACTACAACGAGTATTGGCACTACGATTAAGTAGGTCATTGGCTCGGTTGCTGCACCGTGTTCAGCCTCTTCTTTTTGGCCTGCAGAGTTTTTTTCGAACCATTCAAGGGCTGGCCGAAGCCAATCCTGCATTGTCTCGAGAAGTTCCTGAACTAGTTCAGGAACTTGCCGTCGTTTCAGCTGCTCTTTCAACCACCACATTTCAAGGTTCCTTTCAATCGATTTTTCGACGAACAGACTATAAAATACAACGATTGCTCACTCTTGTCAATCTGTTACAATATTTGGCGATATGACAACACAAGAAATACGCCAGGCTTACTTTGGTTTACAGGAGTCAAATGGGCACAAAATCATTCCTCGAGCGAACTTAGTTCCTCAGGATGACCCGACGACGCTTTTTACTGGTTCCGGTATGCAGCCGCTGATTCAATATCTTTTAGGTGAGGATCATCCTCAAGGTGTGCGACTAGCAGATTCGCAGATGTGCCTGAGAGCCGAAGATATCGAAGAAGTTGGCGACAACCGCCACACGACTTTTTTTGAAATGCTGGGTAACTGGAGTTTGGGAGATTACTTCAAGGCCGAACAATTACCTTGGTTTTGGGAATTTCTGGTTGGCAGAGTCGGTTTAGATCCAGAAAAGCTTTACGTTACCTGTTTTAGTGGCGACGAAGCCAATGGTATTCCTAAAGATGAGGAATCAGCAACGATTTGGCAAAATGTCTTCAAAGAGCAGGGCATAGAAGCCAAGGTTGCCGAAATCGGTAGCGAAGAAGATGGTTACAAGCGTGGCATGAAAGCGGGTGAGCGAGTTTTCTACTACGATGCTTCGAAAAACTGGTGGAGCCGCAGCGGCGAACCGAAGAACATGCCTGTCGGTGAACCAGGTGGGCCGGACAGTGAAGTTTTTTACCTGTTCAAAGATATTGAACACGACGAATCGTACGGTGAAAATTGCCACCCAAATTGCGATTGCGGACGTTTCCTGGAAATTGGCAATTCAGTGTTTATGGAGTATTTAGCAACAGACGATGGCTTCAAACCGCTACCGAAGAAAAATGTCGATTTCGGTGGGGGATTAGAGCGAATAGCTGCCGCCAAACTTGACGAGCCAGATATGTTCAAGATAAGCCTGCTCTGGCCGATTATCGAAAAACTCGAAGAGATTACCAAGAAATCATACAAAGAAAATACCGAAGCTATGCGGGTTATTGCTGATCATCTGCGAGCCGCTACTTGGCTAGCGGTAGACGGTGTAACTCCAAGCAACAAAGAGCAAGGTTATGTGGCTCGTCGTTTAGTGCGCCGTGCAGTGTTAAAAGCCCATGAACTTGGCATAGAATCGCAGCTTTGCGAACAGGTAATCCCTATAGTTGTAGACGTGTATAAGAATGATTTTACCGAAATGTCTGAGAGAGGTGCTGAAGCTGTAAAAACACTAGCGAAAGAAGAATCAATTTTTCGACAAACACTGAGGAGAGGCTTGAGAGAATTTGAAAAAATAGTAGGCGAAAAGACTGAAGTCTATATTGATGAGAATGGAAATATTTTTGAACACATGCCTCGCAATACCACTCCTCTCAAAGAAGGTGAAAATTCTCCCATTAATACTTCTCGAAAAATGATAGTGATGACCGGCAAGAAGGTGTTTAAGCTATACGATACTTACGGGTTTCCAGTTGAGTTGAGTGTAGAAGCGGCAGGAGCGAGAGAGATAAAGGTAACCTCTGACTGGAAAAAGGGGTTTAACAAAGAGATGCAAATTCAACGTCAGCGCTCACGAACCGCTACCAAAGGCCAGTTTAAGGGTGGTTTGGGTGGTCAGACAGACATTCATAAGAAATACCACACCGCCACACACTTGATGTACAAGGCGCTAAAAATTGTCCTTGGCGACCATGTTTTGCAACGAGGCAGCAACATCACTGAAGAACGCCTACGCTTTGATTTCGAACACCCAGAGAAAATGACTCCAGAGCAGATTGCCGAGGTCGAGGAAATCGTTAACGAACAGATTCAAAACAATTTACATGTTAGCTTCAAAGAAGTTCCAACCGATGAAGCCATGGAAAAAGGTGCTCTAGGTGCTTTTGGCGACACTTACGGCGACAAAGTGAAGGTTTATCAGATGGAAAATTCCAAAGGCGAGAAGTTTAGTTTTGAAATTTGCGGCGGCCCACATGTTGAACACACTTCCGAACTAGCTGCTGACGGCAAAGTTTTCAAAATAGTCAAAGAGCAATCTTCCAGCGCCGGCATTCGCCGCATCAAGGCCAAACTAGTCTAGTTTTAAACTATATAACTCACATAATAAAACGAAAGTAATCACTAAAACTGAAACATCAGATTTAAATCATATTTAAATCTGATGTCGCAATGCAGGAAGTTTCGATATTTAAAGTGAAATGAGTTTGGGTTGGATAATTTTGGGTGTAGAAAAAGACTGAAACCAGTTGTTGTACCAAGGTGGTACGACAAAGTTGACGGTTCAGTCTTGCAAAGTTCCGATCCGGGGTGGATCAGTAGTGCTGTCAAAAGCACTTTTATGGATTACAGAGATAGAAAAGAAGTGGCGAGACCGGAGGCGGCCTGGCGAAGGTTGATAACCCCACGGTCTCGCCTGGCGGAACTGCGTTGTCAGAGTGTAAGCACCGACTACGACACAGATTCCGCCAAATTGGCGTGGCGACGCCGTAACATGGAGAAGTAGCTTGAGGAAAACCCCAGCTACCAGACGACGCCACCACATCTTGGGAAATGAAAGCTGCTGCTTCCGTTTCCGAAACCTCGGACTGGGTCATAGTTAACTATCGCCAGTCCTAGAGGCAAGCTCTGGGCATCTTTATCGCCACTGACTTACTCTTTTTGCTACACCTGAGATCACCCTATCGGGAGGTATAGCTCTCCGCAAACCTGTGCCACCGAATCAACCGAGTGATATTCGACTTTTGGTCGAGCTCTAGGCTGACCGGTGGCAGTTTTCTGAATATTCGCATATCCAGAAATTTATCGAGTTCCCCCAGGGGGGACGAGGGGAACTCGAAAGGTACGTGCACACTAAGCATGCTATACCATTTCCCGGCCAACCCAGGGGGTTGGGTTGCCAGGAAGAAACTTCGGGAGCCCGACCGGTCTTCCCTTGGTCTTGTGACCAGCTTGGTCGGGCTCCCTTGGTGGGAGATTTCAGCTTCAGATTTCCGGACGGCAAGCCATCCAAAAACCTCCTTCCAGTAGTCGCTGGCAAGGGCTCCTTCTCTCCTTCCCCTCGGGGATTTGTGAAGTTTGCTTGTGTCTAAGCAGTGGTGCTGTAGCCAAAAAATCAGCTACAAAATCACTGCTTAGAATTTCTAATCTATCCGTTACCAGGAATATAATCCCAGTTCTGTAAAAAAACTCCACCACACAAACTGCGCGGTAGTTGATAGTATTATACAACCTACCACAGTGTTGTCAACAAACAATCATATTTCCATTCAAACCACAACAGAGGTGGCTAGAGTAGAAAACGCAAGTACTTTGCGGTATAATACCCAAGATGGTTTTAGATAAATTAAAACAGATCAAAACAAACATTAACGACAAACGAACCAAACAGGCGAACAACATCGTCGCCCTGGATATTGGTACCGAGTACGTTAAAGCTTTGGTCGCCCGAATGAAGGGCGATCAAATTGAGATACTTGGCGTTGGTCGTCAGCACCAGCAACTTAGCGATATGCATTCTGGGGCAATTTCGGACATTGCTGCTGTGGCAGCCAATTGCGACAAAGCACTCGAAGAAGCTGAGAATCAGGCAGGTGTTAGCGCTCGCCAAACAATAATTGGTATAGCAGGCGAGCTAGTAAAAGGCACTACCAGCACGATTCATTACAAACGGCCAGACGGCGACAGAGAAATCACTTTGCCAGAGATGGAAATGATCATCGACAAGGTGCAAAAGCGTGCCTACGATCAAGCTCGTACACAACTAAAATGGGAAACCGGTAATGACGACCTAGACATCAAACTAGTCAACAGCGCTTTGGTCTCGATACATAGCGACGGCTACAAGATTAGCAACCCAATCGGCTTCACCGGCAAAGACGTCGCTATTCAGCTCTACACAGCGTTTGCACCGCAAATACACATCGGCGCCTTGGAGAAAGTAGCATCAGATTTAGATTTAGATTTAGTAGCAGTTGCGGCGGAGCCTTTTGCTGTTTCTAGGTCTGTCGTTGGTACCGATTCCAGCACGAACTTTAGCGCCATACTCATAGATGTTGGTGGCGGTACGACAGATATTGCTGTGGTCGACGATGGCGGTGTAGAAGGCACCAAGATGTTTGGTATTGGCGGGCGAGTTTTCACTCGCAATATTGCCAACGAATTAGATATGAATTTTGAAGACGCCGAAAAGCTTAAATTGCAGATTGACAGTGGTGAACTAGACGAAAAAACCGAAAAGAAAGTCCTGATTAGCCTGGGCAAAGTGATTGACGTCTGGCTGAGCGGCGTGGAACTGGCGCTAAGCGAGTTCGAGGCGCTAGACCATTTACCGAACAAGATACTACTTTGCGGCGGTGGCTCGAGTCTGAAAGTATTGTACGAAGCCCTTGAGGAAAAAGAATGGTACAAAACTCTGCCGTTTACCAAAAAACCGAGCGTACACCATATCAACCCAACTCAAGTCGACAAAATTGTTGACTCCAGCGGCAAAATAAAAGACCATACATTCATAACCGCTATGGGTTTGCTTCGAGTCGGCTACGACACCCTTGCGGACGACGAAACTGAAAGCTCGGTCACCGAAAAGCTAAACAAGATGCTAAAGATATGAAAAAAGACGTTATCTACATCGATGTCGAAGACGACATCACCGCAATCATCGAAAAACTGAAGGCCTCTAAGGCTAAAATCGTGGCCTTGGTGCCGCCTAAGCGCTCAACAGTGCTGACAAGCGCGGTAAACACGAAGCTACTTAAACGAGCCGCCAAAGATACCGGGAAACGGGTTGTTCTGATTACTAGTGATGCTGCACTACTGACTATTGCCGGTGGCTTAGGTTTGCACGCTGCCAAGAATTTGCAGTCAAAGCCTTACCTTCCTGAAGCTCCAGAGACTCCTGTTGGCGAAGATAATGTTATAGAGGGTGATTTGTCAGATCTTGACCCAAAGACAGCTGTCGGTGATTTAGCAGGTGTGGCAGTGGTTGGCGTTACAGGTGCAGCTACGGTAAAGAACAAAGACAAGAAATCCGATGATGACAAAGAGACCAAAGGTGCTGATACAGGTAAAAAAGACAAGAAACTATTCAAAATTCCGAATTTCGAGGGTTTTAGGCTAAAGATAATCCTTGGAGCGGTAGGTGTCGTGCTGCTAACGATTGGCTGGTGGTGGGCGTTTTGGATTGCTCCTGTTGCCGAGGTGAACATTATGGCTCAGACATCGCAACTCGACACAGCGATTGACTACACAGCAGACACAAAAATCGCAGCCAGCGACTTAGAGAAGCAGGTACTGAAAGGTGCCGTCAAAGAGATGAAAAAGACTATCACAGAGAATTTCACAGCCACTGGAGAGAAAAATGTCGGTAAAAAAGCCAGCGGCACTATAACCATAAGCAACTGCGACTACCCAGATCCTGGTGTAACTTTTGCACCAGGCACGCAGTTTACGGCTTCGGGCTACACCTACGTCAGCACTGAACCGATTTTTGTAACCGGTTTTACTGGCCCAGCTTCAGCTTGCTCTGGAGCTAGCGGCTCAGCTGGTGTTGGCTCTGGCAACATAGTGGCCACCGCTCCTGGCGGCGAATACAATCGTGATCCCTCAGAGTCGTATTCTATCTCTGGTGAGAGCAGTGCGCTTAGTGGAACTGTTGCCAGCTGGGATGTTTTAGGTACGACTGAGGTTAAAAAGGTTGTTTCCCAGGAAGATTTCGATAAAGCCAAAGCAAACTTGGCTACCCGAGATTATTCTAAAGAAAAACAAGAAATTGTAGCACTTTTTGGCGACGAGCTGATTGGCATGGAAGAGACTTTTGAGTTCAAAATAGGCAAAGTAACTAGCGCTCCCGCTGTCGGCCAGCCGGGCGAGAAATCAATTCTTAGCGCTGAGATAACTTTCACAGAGGTAGGCATTGCTAGTAGCGATCTTGGAAGCCTGTTAAAAGAGTTCCAGGAGCCAAAAATCGACACAAGCACGCAGTCGATTTACGATAATGGTCTTAGTAGCGCCACGTATGAGTTGCAAAAAGAACTCGGTAGTGGCAAATACAGCTTCCGCCTGCGAACTATTGGCACCGTTGGGCCAAATATTGATACGGATGCACTAGGCGCTCAGATAGAAGGTAAACGCTTTAGTGAAGCTAAATCCATAGTCGACGCCATACCTGGGGTGGTTAGTAGTGAAATAAAACTCTCGCCTTTCTGGGTAAACAAAGTGCCGAGCATCTCTAAAACCACGATTAATGTTGAAATTTCTGAACAAAATTTACAATGAATGAACCGATGAACAGTGAACCAGAAAACGGCGACATACTGGGGTTTGATTATGGCAGTGTGCGTATCGGAGTAGCCAGAGCCAATATGATTGCTCGACTGCCAGAACCACTCGAAGCTATCGACACCAAAAGTGGTACTTGGGCGCGGATTGATAAGCTTGTTGCGGAGTATCGTCCGCTAAGGCTGGTGGTTGGTTTACCTCGGAACATGGAAGGTAAAGAAACAGCCCAGTCTAAAGAAGTTAGGGAATTTGCTAACCAGCTGAGCACCAAAACTGGCCTTGCAGTTGTCTTTCAGGACGAATCTCTGACCTCTGTAGAAGCCGAAAAATCCCTAGATGCGCGAGGTAGCTATGAAAAAGGCGATGTTGATATGTTTGCCGCAGCAGCTATACTGGATGACTACTTAGGGAACAATGCGCGTGAAATTTAGTTATAACTCGAAGTCCAAACAACCGATGAGCTGGAAAAAGATACTACCGATAGTATTTGGCTTAGTGGTTCTAATAGTAATTGTTAGTTTGCTTAGCCTAAGACAGTGGTATAAACATAACTTAAAGCCCGTTAGCGATGTGTATTCAGAGCAGATTGTTGTTATCGATAGCGGGTCTACAACTACCGTCATAGCAGAGCAGCTGGACGGCGAAAATCTAGTGCGAAGTGCTCGGGCGTTTGATTGGTACGTGAATGGGCTAGATACAGGGCAATACCTGCAGGCTGGGACATACAAACTCAGTCCTTCGTTTAGCTCTGAAGAAATTGCCCAGATTCTGGTAGATGGACGAGTCGAAACGAGCTTAGTAACAATCCCGCCAGGGTTGAGACTCGACCAAGTTGCAGCCTCGTTAGTCAAGTCAGGCTTTAGTGAAACAGAGGTCGCTGAGGCGATTACGGCGAATTACACGCATCCAATTTTCCAAGACAAACCACCAGGCACTAGCCTTGAAGGGTATATTTTTCCAGAGACGTACCAGACGACTAACGCTAGCACGGCTAGTAGTGTTATAGAGCATTCGTTGACTGTCTTCTACGACAAATTATCGAACGAGATAATGACGGGAATCTCTAGGCAAGGACTCGACCTATACGAAGCGATTACGCTGGCATCAATTATTCAAAAAGAAGTTTCTGACCCAGTCGTCCAGAGACAAGTTGCCCAGGTGTTTTTGAAGCGACTTAACGAAGGTACTGTACTTGGTTCTGATGTTACATTCATCTACGCTGCCAAAAAGGCTGGTGACCAACCAACAGTCGACTACGACTCGCCGTACAACACTAGAGTAAATACAGGTCTGCCGCCTGGACCGATTTCAAATTTCAATATTAGTGCACTAGAAGCTGTGGCCGATCCAGCCGAGGGTGATTACCTATTTTTCGTAGCTGGCGACGACGGCAATACATACTTTGCTAACACCTTAGCCGAGCACGAGGCGAACGTCGCAAAGTACTGCGATGAATTGTGTAAACTTTAAGAGTTTGATTAAACAAGACAAATATTATAAAGAAACGGTAAATAAGTTATTATTAACAGAGGTAGAATAAGCTAATTCTCGCTTGACTTGCTAGGCTGGTATTGTTACAATTTATCGGTTCGTTGAGCGACCATTTTGCTTGTGTTAATAGGCAGCAGGAATGTGAACTTAGCGACAGTCCCGAAGACGATGAAGATGACTTAAATTAAACGAGTAAATCATTAAATTAAGGTCGACCATCTTCTTCTCTGAAGCTAAGAAAACTTTAGGGAACGTCACTAAGGATTCGTTTCATGGAAACATGTGACATGGAGTAATTCATTAGTATCAATTCAAAATTGGTGAAGGCTAAAAATAGCGCATCAAATTCCGTAAAAATCCCAAAGAAACTAAAGAATAACCTGACGACAACTGTTAAAAGACAACATAAAGCAACCAAGAAACACATAAAAAGGCACTTTCATACTATTGTGCCGGTTTTTGTGTTGCTGCTTGTTGTTGGTGTTTTAGTTTCGTCAAAATATTATCGTACCGAGAATATGCAAGGTGACACCCTGTCTGTCCGTATATTCAACCCAGACAGCAGTATTTCTGTGGATGAAGTAACTTCTACTAACGTAGCCAAAATAATCGCAAACGACACAGATATGATTGTCGCTGGCAACGTAAATAATTTAGCTTCAAATGTTGAAGCCAAGGTAAAATTAAGCATTAGCGAGCAATCATATGTTGCGAAACCACAGATTGTAATGACTGACGCACCGACCAGAGACGACAAGATTGAATATGTCGTCAAAGAAGGCGACACAGTTGTTAATATTGCAGAGAAATTTGGCATAAAATCAGAAACTATTCGTTGGGAGAACGATCTTGCAGGCGACAGTGTCGCTGCGGGTACCAAGCTGACTATACTTCCAGTCGATGGTCTTACATACACGATTAAAGAAGGCGACACGGCGGCTAGTTTAGCCGACAAATACAGTGCTGACGCAGACAAGATTATTTCGTTCAATGACGCAGAAGTCAGTGGCCTCAAAACAGGAGAGGATATAATCATTCCTGGTGGCGAAAAACCTGCACCGCCAGCTCCTCGATATTTCAGCACAGTTAATACTGCTAGTAGTTTTTCTTCGACCACGATAACACCAAACTTCTCGTATGGTTCGACACCAGTATATGCCGGCAACACCTATGTATGGGGCAATTGTACTTGGTGGGTGTATAACCGTCGAGCAGAACTTGGTCGACCAATTCCGAGCAATCTTGGTAACGCCAATCAGTGGAATATTACAGCAGCCGCCGCGGGCATGTCTGTCAGCACGACTCCAGTACCAGGTTCGATAATTTACCATATTAACGACCCCTGGAGCTATCTCGGTCACGTAGGAATCGTCGAAACAGTTAACTCTGACGGTAGCATCGTTACGTCTGACATGAACTACAATTTCCAACTGGGAATTGTAATCAACAGAAATATACCTGCTAGTGATTTCCCTGGCCGATACCTGTTCCTGAACTAACTCAATAATCCACCCCTGGACGACAGATGTGAAAACAGGTAGTCTTAGAGCGTGAAATTTGTCGATAAAGTATCGGTAGTAGTAGAGGCGGGAGATGGCGGCCGCGGGGCTGTTAGTTTTCGTCATGAAAAATATGTTGAACGTGGCGGCCCAGACGGCGGAGACGGTGGCAAAGGCGGTGACGTAATCTTTAAAGTCGACAAAAACCTAAATACGCTCCAGGCTTTTCGTTACAAACAGAAGCTCCGTGCCCAGAAAGGCGAGTACGGCTCCATGCGGAAAAGACATGGCAAAAACGGTAAAGATCTTATAGTTAAAGTACCTCAGGGAACAGTAGTGGTTCGAGGCGATGAAATCCTTGTAGACTTAAGCGAGCCAGAACAGGAAGAAATCATTGCCAGAGGTGGTGACGGCGGGTATGGCAACGCCCATTTCAAATCATCCGTGCGTCAAGCACCGCGTGTGGCCGAAAAGGGTGAAGCAGGCGAGGAGCTGGAAGTAGACCTCGAACTTAAGCTTCTGGCGGATGTCGGACTGGTGGGACTGCCAAATGCCGGAAAATCGACATTTCTGTCCGTCGTTAGCAACGCACGACCAGAAATTGCTGATTACCCATTTACCACGCTGTCGCCAAACCTTGGAGTGGTTGATGTCGGCAAGAGCAGCCTGCTGATTGCGGATATTCCCGGGCTTATCGAAGGAGCGTCTGAAGGCAAGGGGTTGGGTGACGAGTTCTTGAGACATATCGAGCGCACATCGGTACTGATACATCTAATCGATGTATATTGCGACGATGTCGCAATATCGTACAAGACCATTCAAAAGGAACTTCAGGATTACAGAATCGATTTATCAGGCAAACCTCAAGTAGTGGCACTAACTAAAACTGAAGGCCTAGAGAAAGAGATGCTGAGCAGCTCGCTTGGAACACTTAAAAAACTAGTTCCTAAAGGAACTCAAGTTTTGGCCATATCATCTCAGGCGAAACAAGGTTTAAATGAACTTATAAAATCGGTCAACAAACTAGTCGTAAAAGCCCGCAAAGCCGAAGCCGAGGCTGAAGAAGAAGAGGTAGCCGCAATGCCTGTCTACAGGCTAGAAAACACCGAAGATGCCTGGAAAGTCGAAGCGGTCAAAGGTGGCTTTAGGATTAGTGGTAACAAAATAGAGAAATTCGCGCGTAGAACGGATTTTGAAAACGAGTTTGGTGTTGGGCGTCTTAGGAACATCATGAAGAAGATGGGTATTGACCACGAACTTCGCCGTCAAGGAATAGAACACGGCGACACAATAGGCTTCAAGGGTGTAGTCGAAACAATAGTATACTAGAGTTATATAATTAATTATATAACTCTAGTGCTGCCTACTCCAGAACGGTTAACAGATGTAATAGCATATAGTTATATAATTAATTATATAACTATGTCTGTAGTCTAGTCATGCGTTACTTTGTGTTATCGTTTAGGTCTGGCAGCTGACTGCGTTTGAATGAGCCAAGCACTTTGACGGTTTGTCCATTCTTGGACAGCTCCTCGAGTGCGGTGATTGTTCTCGAGTCTTCAATGCCTGCTTCGATATCGACATAGAACATATATTCCCAGCGGGTGCCGACGATTGGTCGGGATTCTAGTTTTGAAAGATTGATGTGTCTGTCAGCGAAACCCCCCAGAGCTCTATGTAGAGCACCTGGTTTGTGGCCAGTAAAGAGAACAAGTGAAGATTTGTCATAATCGCTAGAAGCGGATTGTCTGTTTGGATAGAGAATGATAAATCTAGTGTAATTGTGTTTGTTGGTTTCGATGTTTCTTACTAGCACCCGAAGATTAGGGTCTTCGGCTGCCGCAAGCGAGGCTATGGACGCTTTTGTCGGATTATTCCAAGCGCTTACATCGACTGCGCTTCCAGCGGTGTCGTGGTGTTCGAATCGTTCGGCTTTCGGTAGGTGCTTGCTCAGGTAATCTTCGCACTGGGCGAGGGCTACTGGATGAGAATGTATCTCGCTAATAGTTTCAACACTTGATGCTTTGGTGCCAATCAAACAGTGTTCAATATGTAGGTAAACTTCACCGCCTATCCAGAATTTGGATTTTAAAACCAAATCATAGACTTCGTTTATTGAACCATATAGAGAATTCTCCATGGCCACTACGGCAACGTCTGCTTCGTCCTTCGCAAGGGTTTCGAATACCTCTTTAAAGCTCTCGCAAGCGACAATCTCGTCTGCGCTGCCAAAAAACTGGCGCCTGGCGACGTCATGAAAAGAGTTTTTTTGACCCTGGATGGCTACTTTCATACGGTTCGCTATTGTAACACGAAGGTTGCATCCGAAAAGTGTGTTGGATTTAGTCCTGTATAATGGCTGAATAATGACTTATTACTTCTACGATTTAGAAACCACTGGTTTTGATACGCGCTATGGGCGGGTGATGCAGTTTGCTGGTCAGCGGACGAACGATAAATTCGAACCGATTGGCAAACCGTTGAAAGCCCTAATCAAACTAAGCGAGGATGTGCTACCTAGCCCAGAAGCCGTGTTAGTAACTGGGATTACTCCTCAAAAAACTATCGAAGAGGGTTACACGGAAGTCCAGTTTCTCCAGCGCTTTAACAAACAGGCTTTACAGCCAGACACAGTGGTTGTTGGCTACAACAGTGTGCGTTTTGATGATGAGTTCATGCGATTCATGTTGTATCGAAACTTCTACGACGCTTACGAATGGCAGTGGAAAGACAATCGCAGTCGCTGGGATTTGCTAGACGTTGGGCGCATGATGCGTGCGCTTCGACCCGAGGGAGTGAACTGGCCGGTTGACGAAGACGGCAAGCCAACAAACAGACTCGAACTTTTGACTAGAGAAAATAGCATCGAACACGCCAGCGCTCACGACGCCCTAGCGGATGTTCATGCGACAATTGAGCTAGCAAAGCTTTTTCATGATGCTCAACCAAAACTCTTTAACTATCTGCTAAAGATGCGTTCTAAAAAAGAGGTGGCGAAACTCGTAGATTTACAGGAGCCCCAGCCTTTTGTTTACACGTCAGGTAGATACCAAAGCGAGTTTGCGAAGACAACCATCGCATTTCCGATAGCCGTTAATCCGCATGTACCAGGGCAAGTTTTGGTCTATGATTTACGCCGAGATCCTACTGACATAAAGGATATGTCGATTGATGATATGCTCAGCAACTTAAAGACACGATACCAAGATAGAGATGATGACTTCCAAAAACTGCCAATAAAAGTGCTGGCAACAAATAAGTGTCCAGCCGTTGCGCCGCTTGGTGTGCTCGATGAACAGTCATGGAAAAGAATTGGTCTGAGTCTCGCTGCTGTGAAAAAACACCTAAAACTGTTAAAAAAGAATGAAAATATCGCCAAAATGGCGCTTGGTACTTGGGAAGAATACGGTAAGCCCCGAAAATCTGAAAAAGACGTCGAAGGGCAGCTCTACGATGGGTTCTTAAACAACAAAGACAAATCGTTAATAGTCGATATCAGGCACAAATCTGAAGACGATCTGGCAGATTATCACCCAAACTTCATTGACGAACGTCTGCCAGAGCTACTGCTACGCTATAAAGCCCGTAATTATCCTAAGAGTCTTTCGGACTCTGAAAAGAAAGCTTGGAACAAACATGTTTCCACTAGGCTTAGGAGCGGTATCGGTCAATCACCTAACCTCGAAACATTTTTTGAATCTATAAAAAAGCTATCAGCGATCAAAAAGGACGAGAAATCTCGTTATCTGCTTGAGGAACTAAAATTATTTGGAGAGTCACTGATAGATTCGGACGAATCCTAGATACTAATTGCTTCGATTTCTTCCATCGTAAGAGCAGTTGTTTGACTAGTGCGAACAGTTGCTTGGTTTTCGGCTTCAGCCTCTTCGGCTCGAGCCAATTGAGTCTTATATTCCATGAGCTCACCACCAAGCTGGCTTGTCCACCGAACTAAAAAAGCTACAGCCACAGTTATTAAGATGAGTGGAAAGATAAGCCCTAATTCATAATTTGTTCCAGGTATGATTCCTAGAATTATCAGATGGAAGAACGGCAACGTAATACTCTCCGGGAGATTCCAGAGCACAGCTACTACTAAAATTATCGTTGACCAAATAACTTTTTTCACCATAACCTCAAAAAGTGAATGATTTAATCGAACTGTAGCATCAAAATGAAATAAAGTCAAGAAAGTGAAGTAGTAACTATATAAACTATTGCATTATTACGATTAAGCTTGTAAAATACCGATAAGTTAGAGGACTTAAACAAAAATATAGGTGGGAGAGAGGGAGGTTGTTTGACAGTAGCTACTGCTGGTTCTTATGTTCTTAGTGACAGAAGCCGCGAGAGAAACGGTGCGAGAAAGAAGCACACTTCAAATAAAGGGAAAATAAAAGAATATTTTGGTGTTTCAAGGGAAATCGACTTTAGCAGATCTCCTATTTTTTCAAGGCTTCTTACAGAGATTCCTGATTTATCTGAGAGGGCAGTTCGTCCAGAGAACGTGAAAAAGCCGTATCTTGCACTAGCAAATCATGGACTTGTTAAAGATATAATTCGTAGGAAAAATTCAAGAAAGACCATAAAATCACAAAAAGACATTAGAGCTATCGCCGGCAACCTCAAGGGTCTAGTGGCAGGAAGGGGCAACCCTGAGCTAAGCATAGACCTTAGGCATATGAAGGTGGAGGTAATCACAAATGACAGAAAAGCTCATATTGGTGCCTTGGTGATTGCATCGATAAAAGGTCCTATTCCAGGGATGTCCGGTGAAGACATAGACAGTCACAATGAAATCGTAACAGATGTGTCAGACACAGCTTCAGCCATTCATAGACGACTCATGAATGTCGCAAACAGTTCGAGTAGGATGAGCCCACTTGAAGGGCGTATTGATTTGTTCTGCGCGACAGACTATGAAGTAGCACGAGAAACGATGGATAAGATTCACGAGTTCGGTCAACGACTAGATAGATCATACGACACGTCGATAGTCATGCAGCCCGCAGACGTCTATTGGGTGCGCGCAAGGTAACCTCTTGAAACAGATGTACGTTTAAGTCTATACTTACTCGGTTGTGGCAGAAATTATTCGCGTCAAAGGCGCCAGAGAACATAATCTAAAAAACGTTGATGTAGACATCCCTAGGGAGAAGTACGTCGTCATTACTGGTTTGTCTGGTTCAGGCAAATCTTCTTTGGCTTTCGATACGATTTACGCCGAAGGCCAGAGACGCTACGTTGAATCGCTGAGCTCATATGCTAGGCAATTCCTCGGGCTTATGGAAAAGCCCGATGTAGATCAAATAGATGGTCTAAGTCCAGCAATTTCTATCGACCAGAAATCTACCAGCAGGAATCCGCGCTCAACCGTAGCCACGGTAACTGAGATTTATGACTACCTAAGACTGCTGTTCGCGCGAGTTGGCGTAGCACATGGGCCAGATGGCGAACCGATAACACAGATGACGCTCCAAGAAATCGTTGATGGCGTAATGCGACTACCTAAAAAGGCGCACCTGATGATATTGGCGCCAATAGTCGTAGCCAAGAAAGGTGAACACGCCCATGTCCCGGAGCAGTTTATGCGAGCTGGATTCGCCCGTGCCAGGGTAGACGGTATAGTGTATGCACTGGACGAATTTCCCGAGCTTGATAAGAAGAAAAAGCACAGTATCGAAGTAATTATTGACCGAGTGGTCAACGAAAAGGCTATGTTGGGCAGGATTAGCCAGTCGGTTGAGCAAGCGCTTGAGCTAGGTGATGGAACGATAATAATTACCGAAATTTCTGGCACTCAGATGAACAGCAAAGGCGACAATGCACGCGACCACAAATTTTCTAAAAGGTACTACAACCCCAAGTACCCCGAATTCGTCGCACCAGAGATGGAACCGAGAACCTTTAGTTTTAACGCACCACAAGGTGCCTGTCCTGTTTGCACTGGATTAGGTTCGCGGCTAGAAGTAGACCCAGAACTCATACTCAACCCAAACTTAACAATTGCGGAGGGAGGTATACGCCCCTGGAATCGCGTGCGAATTGATAGTTGGTATGTAAAAAAGGTTGACGCTGTTGCTAGAGCACATGGTTTTGACATTCAGACTCCACTAAAAGAGCTTGATGAGGCACAGATGGCAATTGTTTTTTACGGTACAGGCGACGAGAAGTTTGAAGTGTCACTGAACAATGGCCGTAGTTACGAAACGACATTTGAAGGCGTGATACCGAACCTAGAAAGGCGCTGGAAAGAAACGGATTCAGACTTCATTCGGCGAGATATCGAACGATTCATGCGCGAACGCCCGTGTACCGAATGCAAAGGTAGGCGACTGAAACCCGAAGTACTAGCTGTTACGGTCAATGGTATGTCAATAATTGATGTAGTAGACCTCTCGATTGGTGAATCTCTGAAGCTGTTTAAGGATATGAAATTAAATGAGCGAGACACTAAAATTGCAGTCCAGATTTTAAAAGAGATAAACGCCAGACTGAGTTTTCTAAACGATGTAGGTTTGAGCTACTTAACCCTATCTAGAAGTGCAAAAACTCTCAGCGGTGGCGAGGCGCAGAGAATTCGGCTTGCAACACAAATCGGCTCTGGACTTATGGGGGTGCTCTATGTTCTGGACGAACCGTCGATTGGTCTTCACCAGAGAGATAACAACCGACTAATTGGAACCCTCAAGAATCTAAGAGACTTGGGTAACACGGTGATAGTAGTAGAACACGACGAAGAGACAATTCGGCAGGCAGATTTTCTTATAGATATCGGGCCTGGCGCAGGTGCTCACGGCGGTGAAATTATTGCCACAGGCACGCCGTCTCAGGTCGCTAAAGTTTCAAAGAGTATTACTGGCAAATATCTTTCCGGTAAAGAAACTATTCCCACGCCAAAAAAGCGTCATTCAGGTAATGGCAAGGCGCTAATCATTAAAGGTGCCAAAGAACATAACCTGCAAAATATAGATGTAAAAATACCGCTCGGGAAAATGGTAGTAGTCAGCGGAGTGTCTGGCTCTGGTAAATCGACACTTATCAATGATATCTTGGCCAAGGAGCTGTCGCATCGGCTTCATCGGGCAACAGCTGTACCGGGTAGACATGAGTTTGTCGATGGTATAGAAAACCTCGATAAGTCTATCGTTATTGACCAATCTGCTATCGGCAGAACTCCGCGTTCGAATCCGGCGACTTACACTGGCCTGTTTACGCCAATACGCGACTTGTTTGCTTCAACACCAGAGTCAAGTATTCGTGGCTACAAGGCTGGACGGTTTAGTTTTAACGTTAAAGGCGGTCGTTGCGAAAACTGCTCTGGTGACGGAATAATAAAGATTGAAATGCATTTCCTACCAGACGTCTACGTACCCTGTGAAGTTTGCAACGGGCAGAGATACAATCGCGAGGCATTGGAGATTCATTATAAAGGCAAAAACATAGCTGATGTTCTAGCTATGACTGTCGAACAGGCACTGGTATTTTTTGAAAATATTCCAACTATCGCACGCAAACTTCGTACGCTGAGCGAAGTTGGTTTAGGTTACATCACACTTGGTCAATCAGCCACAACACTCAGTGGTGGCGAAGCACAGCGAGTGAAGCTAGCGACCGAGCTTAGTAAACGACCAACGGGTAAGACCTTGTATATTTTGGACGAGCCAACTACTGGTCTGCATATCCACGACGTTAAGAAGCTACTTAGCGTGCTAAATGCGCTTGTCGAAACGGGAAACTCGATGATTATTATCGAGCACAATCTAGATGTTATAAAATCGGCTGACCATATAATCGATTTAGGCCCAGAAGGCGGCAGCGGTGGTGGGTTAATTGTGGCTGAGGGCATACCAGAAGTTGTTGCCCAGGTTAAAAAATCTTTCACAGGTCAGTATTTGAAGAAAATCTTATGAACAAAGAGCTATATAAAGACCCCGTATTCTTAGACGCTATGGACAACATGATGCCAAAACATGGTTGGCGACGTGCAGGTGATAACCCAACTGAAATACTGCATATGTACACGGAAGCTGTCGACAAAGACCCGGAACTTGCGAGTGTATTGAAAATGAAATACCTTCGTGTTACAGAGATGGATGCAAAACATTTTGGCATTGAGCCACTTGAGCTTTTCAATCAACACATGAAGGGTTTGGAAGAAGAGTACGCATCTTTTGACGTACAAAATTAGACATAAGCATTGACACAAGTTATATAATTTGTAATTATATAGTTACAAATGTCGCTAGAAACAAACATGGACACTGGTTACGTAAAATTACCAACTCAGTATGATGTTGTGCGCATGAAAGTTCCCACTCCTGCCGTTCCCGAGTTTGATCCTTGGGATGTTGCGGAACGAAGAAAAGCCGTGAACGAAGTAAGACGCGAAGAAGGAAGAGACGAAGTAATTCTTAATCCGCACGAACAAGCAGCAGACTACAGACTAATTTTAGGAAAACTTACCACTCTTAACTTAGCAGAACAACAACAATAACTATCAACACCAACAAGGTAATTGATATTGCATCAATATACTTTTCGATTTTTTCTTTGTGTTTGGCGCCAAGCCATTTAGCCAAGTAGGCTACACCAAAGAACCTTGCTGATCGTCCAA
>CAZOFP010000008.1:0-40018 GCA_964579475.1 uncultured Candidatus Saccharibacteria bacterium
TCGCAGTCTCGACAGATATCCTGAGCATATCTGGTAATGCCAGCACCGTAGACCTCAGCGTCTACCTAGATAACACCGATACCCAGAACCTATCCCTGCTATCTAACACTCTTAGCCTGGTCAGCGGTGGCTCGGTCGACCTATCTCCATACCTAGACAACACCGATGCCCAGGATCTGAGCCTAACCGGCAACACCCTAGCCCTAACCGGCGACGGTACGACGGTTGATCTTTCCGGTTACCTAGACAATACAGATACCCAACTAAACGAAGCTCAGGTTGATGCCTTCGTGGCTAACAATGGCTACCTAACAACTGAAGTTGATGGCTCAACGACTAACGAACTACAAGACCTAACCTTCGCCAGCGACATCCTCGGCCTAACCAGCAGTGGAGTTACCTTCGACCTATCTGGTTACCTAGACAACACCGACATTCAGGACTTAAGCCTAACCGGCAACACTCTAGCCGTATCCGGCGACCCTAACACCGATGTCGACCTAAGTGCCTACCTAGACAACACCGACAGCCAATCCATCGCAGTCTCGACAGATATCCTGAGCATATCTGGTAATGCCAGCACCGTAGACCTTAATCCGTACATTGATAATTTCAGTATTTTTGATGGAACGAACACGCAGAACTTAGTAGATGGCGATACAATTACATTTGCTGCAGGAGCAGGTCTAACGGTGTTGGTTAGCGCTACAGATACGGTCACATACACCTCTACATTGGGCGCTGCCATAGACAATACTGAAATATCGAACGGTACAATATTATTTGAAGATATTAATGCTAACGGATGCACCGCTGGTCAAACGGCTCAGTTCAACGGTAGTGCATGGATATGCGGCAATGGATTTACTATCTCGGACGGCACAAACACCCAAATAATTTTAGGTTCCGATACACTTCAGTTTACCGCGGGCACTGGTGTAACTATTCTTGTCGGAGCTACCGACACCGTAACTATTGCCAGTGTACTAGGCATATCTATTGACACTACCGAGATAGAAGATGGCACAATTAGTGCTGCTGATTTGGGAACTGATAGCGTCAATACTGACGAAATAGCTACAGACGCAGTAACCACAACAGAAATACTTAACTCCACGATTGCATTTGCTGATATTGCGCAAAATTCATGCAACGGTGGTCAGGTCATTGGCTGGGATGGTGCGGCTTGGGTATGTACTAACCCAACAGGTCCAACCGGGCAGTTTTACAGCTCACAGACAACCAGTATCAACACTGCCGGTTATACAGCGATTCCGCTAGACAACGAAACACTTAAAGAAGCCGGACTTACACACAGTAATGTAACTAATAACTCTCGCGTAACCCTAGATACAGCAGGCAACTACTTTATTTCTTATTCTGTGAGCTGGGCTGGTGATGCTAACAGAAAGACGATTGAATGTGGTGTCAGGATTAATGGCACGACGATGGTGACACCGAGCTTGTCTTATGGTTATAGCAGAAACGCTACGGATGTAAATGCAACGAGCAGTTCATCAACTCTAGTCACAACCGCAGCTGATAATGATTATTATGAGATAGTCTGTCGGCAGGCTGGAAGCTCTGGGACGGCTAATCTTGTGGCCAATCAGAGCTGGACTATCGTGTCGTCGACATCAACCGGACTTGCTGGTTCAGCAAGTGGTGTTTATTCATTCGACATCACCGACGGAGTAAACTCACAAACAATTGATTCTGGTGACGGATTAACTTTTGCCGCTGGTGCAGGACTAAGCGTCTTGGTTAGTGCCACCGATACCGTAACCTTCACGTCTGATTTAGGTAGTACGATTGAATCAAGCGAAATAACTGACGGAGATGTTTCTAACGCTGACCTAGCTAATAGTTCACTGACTATTACCAGTGGCAATGGGCTGACCGGCGGTGGCGTAATTTCACTTGGAGGGGTAATTACTTTAGATATTGGTGCTGGTAACGGCGTCAACGTCAACGCCAACGATATCGGCTTAGATGTATTGACCACCGGTACCACTGCAACTACAAGCAATAATTCTGGGTTAGAAGTTGGCGCCGATGGCCTCAGGCTGCTCGGTGGCTGTGCTGACGGTGAAGCACTGGTTTGGAACAACACGACTAGTCAATGGGCGTGTGGTGGTTTGGGTGCGCCAACATTGCAAGGCTACCTGGCCTTCGGGTTTGTTAACGGCACGACCGGCGTACTAACAAGTGGCAACGGAGCCACGACTTCACGCACGGCAACCGGTAGCTACACAGTTACTTTTGATACTGCGGCGGCTGATGCCAACTACATCATCACTCTTTCTGCAGAAGAAAGTCGAACTACTAGGGACGACATCAATATCACTGTAGATAATAAGTCGACTACAGCATTTGACGTAACAGTCAGGGAAGGCGATAACGGCACTACTGCCGATATATTGGTAGATAAGAACTGGTATTTCCAGGTGTTAGCATCTGACGGTATTGCAGGTGGTGGTAGTGGCGTGTCGTCCTTCAATCTTTCTGATGGGGCGAACACCGAAGTAATCGATGCAGGGAACACATTGACACTTTCTACGGGGTCAGGTTTAACATTCCTTGTCAGTGCAACCGACACGGCGACAGTGTCAATTGATGCTGGCGGTATTACCAACGTAGAGATACTGGACGGAACAATACTCCTAGGAGACATTGGTGCTAATGGCTGCACTAACGGGCAAATCATGGAGTTCAATGGTTCGGCTTGGATTTGTGGTTCAAATGATTCAGTTGTAGGTAATGAAATTCTAGATGTAGCAGCGGCCAGCGGTCTCGTGCGCACAGGACTTGGCACAAGCGCCAGCCCGTACAATGTCGGGTTGATAACTACTTGCGTTGACGGCGAAGTATTAGCTTGGAATACAGCAGGTTCTAGTTGGGGTTGTACCGCAGCAGCCTCAATCAATGATTTAATCGTTTTAGGTAGTTCGCTGTCTACCGACATGAACGTCTTAGCTACGAACAATCTAATGGCCTGGAATATACAGCCAATAGCCACAACTAACGCCACCGTGCTTAGTCACAGCGTAACGGTCAACAATAGCCGAATTACTACAGGAGTAACTGGCAAATATCGCTTCTCTGGAGGAATATCTTTAAGCAATACTGTAACAAGCAACTTCCGTTATAACGGTATTGTAAAGATTAGGAAAAACGGGGTTACATTTGAAACCGGCTCCTACAGAACGGGTTACATTAGACAAGCCAGTGGCCAGACAGAAACAACACTAACCTTTGATTTCATCGTCAACGCTACGGCGGGTGATTACTACGAGATACTCATAGACAGAGAGAACACGACAGCAGGAGCAGCAAACTTAATCCCGAACGCCAGCGTGTTCAATGCAGTGTTTCTAAGAAAATAGATGCTAGCAGAGTTGAGTCCGATGAGTGTGGGCTGTACAATAAATGTAAGCAATATGAGGAGGTAAGTTTATATGGCCGACAACGTAGGTGTGAAAGTAGAAAAAAAGAAAATTAGTAAAAAACCGCCGTTCAATTGGAAGGTTGTTCTAGTGATGATAATCGTTGTTCTAGCATTGGGTGCAGCATTCTATTTTTGGAATGAAGCCCAGACAGCGAAAAGCTCAACACCTGAAGCTATAGCGGCGAAGAACCAAGAAGAATCAGAAAGAGTGATTTCTTCACTGAGTCTCGTTCTGTACACCGAAAGCAAAGATCAGCCAACCGTGGCTAGAATTGAAGATCCGGAAGTTCTAAAATCGGCTAATGAAGATTTCTACAAGAACGCTCAAGCCGGCGACTACTTAATTCTCTATCCAAATAGGGCGATAATCTATCGTGAATCCGAGAATCTAGTAGTAAACGTAGCGCCAATTATCAATACCGACGCCATTACTCCTAGTAAATAGCATAATTACTATTTACAAAAAACAGTCAGCGCTATAAACTTTAAGTAATCACTTAAACGAAGGTTATTAAAGATGACTCATAAAGTTACGGACACAGATTTTCAAGAAAAGGTTTTAGACACCGAAGGTGTAGTTGTAGTAGATTTTTGGGCTGCTTGGTGCGGGCCATGTATTGCGCTGGGGCCAGTTCTAGAGCAGGTTGGCAAAGACGTCAAAGACAAAGCTACTATCATGAAACTGAATGTAGACGAGAACCCTAGCACTGCACAAAAGTATCAAATTCGAAGTATTCCAAATGTGAAAATTTTCAAAGATGGTAAAGTAGTCAAAGACATGATTGGTGTAATGCCTAAAGAGTCCTACATCAAAGCAGTTGAAGAAGTAGCATAAACCAAAAGGTGAATTACCAAAACGTCAGTATTCAACTACGCAGGCATATAGTTGCTGAGTAGAGTTATTTACCAGAGTTATCTAAAACGGTTTTAAGCTTTTGCTCTATCACTTTAGCGATTTCAGCTAATGCTTTGTTCTCTACAATTCCCATGGCAGTGGTTGGTAGAATTGCAGAAGCATAAACTTTATCATCAGATTCGTAAATTATTACGTTGCACGGAAGCAATAGTCCGACTTCTTGCTCAGCCTGAAGTGCCTTGTAGGCGTTTGGCGGGTTGCAGGCGCCGAGTATGACGTAATTGTCGTAGTCTATGTCTAGTTTTTTCTTAAGAGTAGCTTTGATATCGATTTCTGAGAGAACGCCGAATCCTTCGTTAGTAAGTTCGGTTTTTACTTTGTCTACAGCCTCAGCAAAAGGCAATTTCATTGATTTCCTATATCCGTACTTCATACGTTCTCCTGTTAATTTCGGAATATTTGGTGGGGCTGGTTGGGATTGAACCAACGTGATAATAAGTTCACTTTTGGTGGGGCTGGTTGGGATTGAACCAACGACCAATCGGTTATGAGCCGACTGCTCTAACCACTGAGCTACAGCCCCAAGCGACCCGTGAGCACAGGTCTTGGACAAAATGAGTATAACAGATGTATAATCATATTTGCACTAGAAGGAAAACAAACATGGCGAAATCTAACCTACGAGAGTTTTTCTCTCTAAACAACTTGATCTATCTGCTGGCCGTTACCTTAGCTTTCGTAATCACTTGGCAAACGGTGATTGTAATACTCGACAATTACGCCTTGCAACAAGAGGTTGACGACCTACAGGAGGAAGTGGCTGTGCTTGAGCTAGAGAATCAAAGGCTGAGTTTCAACATTGAGTACTATAAAACGGACGCATATTTAGACCTTGCGGCCCGGGAAAACTTTAATCTAAAAGCGCCAGGTGAGAGGGTGGTGTACGTTCCCAGAAGTGAAATCAAGACTACGGATGATTCTAAACAAACAGAAAGTAGGCAAAATAATATCAACTCGGCATCGAATGTAGACCAATGGCTGTATTTCCTATTTGGTCGCGAGCCGTCTTGACGACTCGCTCTACATCTGTTAACTTGTTACCTGTTCATTAACAGGTAACGCGGGGTGGAGCAGTGGCAGCTCGTCGGGCTCAACTCACCTGCCTTTTTAGGTAGGTAATAACGCGAGATTAACATATGAGTACAAAGCAAAAAGGTGACATAGCCGAACAGGCGGTAATACTTGAAGCGTTAAAACGTGGATGGGATGTACTAACTCCTGTTGGAGACCGGTTACCTTATGACCTTGCTTTGGGCAAGGATGAAGTATTTGTAAAAGTTCAAGTCAAAAGCGCCTGGCGTGAAAAAGACTCAGGCAATTACGTTACAGACGTCCGCCGCACCAAGACAAATCGTCGAAAGATGGTTCGTGCGAGGTACTCAGTAAGAGACTTTGACTTCGCTATTGTTTACATTAGCGATATCGATGTTTTCTATGTGTTTCCGGTAGAGGTATTTGTGGGCTATGGAAGCGAAATCCACATGGTGGAAGATTCCAAAAGACAGCGAAAACCTCAATCCGCAAAGTACCGGGATGCTTGGCATCTAATCTCGTAGGGCTCTCCTGGAAGAAATTTCAGGATGATAGTTTGTCAAATTCGGGGAAGCCCCTAGCGGTGGTAATCCCGAGCCAAGCCCGTTCAAAAGGACGGGAAGGTGTAGAGACTTAATGGCAGACACCCAAACAGTTCAAGCTGTGGGTGAAGAGAAAGTCCAGACTTGCAAATCCGTAAATTAGCGGAGTAGCGAAAGCTATAGCGGTACGCATAACCCGGAGGTCGCAGGTTCGAATCCTGCCCCCGCTACCATGAAAAGAACCCAACCTTGTGTTGGGTCTTTTTCATGGTACAGAGGCGAGGATTTGAACCTGGCTTTTGCGTAGCAAAAGAGGTTCGGTGGAGCGACTGAGCTCGCAGGAGCTTGCTCCGAGAACGAAGGAGTGGAAGAGGAGAAGCCGAGATCCTGCCCCGCTACCAAGATGAAATAAAACAGCCCTTCCATTCAGAAGGGTTATTTTTATTTCATATCTCCTGGTAATGGAGGCAGAATCCAAACCTAATCAGTTGCGTAGCAACTGAACTCACAGGTGCTGCTCCGAGAACGAAGGAGTGGAAGAGGCAAAGCCGATTCACCCCCCTGTCACTACCGTGTTGCTTATGCTTGCGGTTGATATTGTCAGTGTGTAGTCTTGAGTCAATGAAGAGGATTGATTCGAGACATTTGCCTGAAATTCTACGTATTGCAGAGCAAGAAGAACTAATGGCAACCCAGCCGGACATGATTCATGAGGGAATAATGAAAGTTATTACTCCTGAAGTAATTAAAGCAGGCGTAGGTATTGAGTTTGGCGGTGATAAGTTTGCACTACAAAAAGTTCTTGACGCACTAGGTGTTGAGTCGGGGTTAGAGAGGGCGGATGCTCTAGTGCATATCAACCAAGCTATCGTTACCACAGGAGGGGCAACAAAGTTTATTGGCAGTGCGATACCTGCACTTACCGAGCTATCTCTACTTGAAGCAGTCGACACCTTACAAGCTAAACAATGGAGCAGTTCTGGTGCCTATGCGCCCGTACAAGCTCACGGTGAAGTAGTTACTTCAAAGTTTCTTCTTATGAACTCTGCACTAAACGATGGAGGTGAGCTTGCTGGTGACCCCAGTAAGCCTGCTATGGTTGTCGGCGCGTCATATAGATATAACCCTGCTTATACCCAAGAAGAATGGTCTGGATCTCTCACTGAAGATGTGGGAGGTTCGAGAAGAACAGGGGGAGAAATAGTTAAAGCGATAGCACGTGAGCTGCATGAAGTCTCACGTGGCCTACTCATGCCTGGGCCGAATTATTTCTTAAGAATTGGTATGCCAGTTGTTAGGTTTAATACCTCTTCGTATTCAGATGTAGTAGTTCATGATGAAGAAAGATACACTTTTCGAGACGGCCAATTTTCACATTTATCTAGGGACGAAGGCGCATCCGAAGGATAATCCTGCCACATTCTGCGGCCTCGAAACTTACGTCTAGAAAACAAGTTTTCAAGAGAAGATTTCCTTGCAAAATACTCCCCAGTATTTCTCACCCCGCTACCATGAAAAATTCCTCAGTCTTCAAGTTGCGCTATAATTTCTAATTAATATGAGTCCTGAAATTTTGCCACCAGATTTTGAAGTAGTAGACCAGATTGCAGATGATCATCAGGTTGGACTTAGTGACGAAGAGTTTGCAAGTTTAATCAGTCCAGAATTTAGGGATAAACTTCAAAGCGCTGCTCTATCTAGAGTGCATGATTATCACGATGCCCAGGATGTAGTGCAGACTGCTTATGAAAGATTGCTAAAACATAGAGGTGGGTTCGAGGGTAGAAGTGCGCCTACTACATGGATGCATCGTATATTGATCAACGCCGCTTGGACACATCACTACAGAAATAAAGGTAAAGAAACCGTGCATGTAGATGAGCTTGCAGAAAAGACGCTAGGCGTAGAATCCTCACCGGAAGAATTATTCGAGGCAACTGAACTTGAACGGGAAATAAATCAAAGCCTAGGTAATGTACATCCATCAGCTGCAGCTGTACTAAGGCTTGTTGCGAGGGGGTACACTCAAGCGGAAATAGCAAAAAGTTTCGGAATTACAAAAAATGCTGTAAAAATTCGTATCCACCGAGCTAGAAAAATTCTAGCTGAAGAGTTATATAATTAATTATATAATTAATTATATAACTCAACTAAGGTAAACTTACGAGGTAATGTGCAAATGTAAATAAATATTCGTGCATTATCGCAGTTTTTACTTTAGAATAATTCTAATGTTAAAAAAGCTAGCCCTAATACTAATTGCTGTTGTCATTGTTGGCGGTTTGGGCTGGATTTTATACCAAGAATTATTTGTATCAAGCACCAGTCACTTTAAAGATGTTCAGATTGTGTACACTGAAGGCGAACTTCGTGATAAACAAAAAGTAACGGCTGAGTGTTCTATTGAAAGAGATGGAAAATTTTGTTTTAAGGATGAGAACTGGGAACAGAAGGAAAATAATATAGAATTCAAAGGTTATGCAGTGGTTGAATATACTAATAACTCCGATCTTGTAACAGAAGTGTCTACGGGAACTGCTAAGCTTTCGAATGTTACCAAGGGCCAGTTAATCATCAGCGGGACAGAGCCTTCGAACCTTTTCGTACCTGCTGGCGACTCGGTGTCAGTAAGGTATGATATTTCTTTCGACGTAGACGATGAAGAGACAGCCAATCAAGTCCGCACAGAGGGCATTGAACTTAAGGCTACGCTCACAAATGAAATAGGCAAATCTGCGTCGACTAGCTTCATTGTTGAATATAAAAATTAGGAAATTTTAGCGCATGCCACGCGCACGGCTTCGGACCAAGTAGGGAAAGCATGAACGGTGGATTCGATATGTTTGACGGTTAGGCCGTGGTTTACAGCCAAAGCAAGCTCGTGAATCATTTCCCCGGCGTGCGGCGAAATGATGGAGGCGCCGACGATAATGCCACTTTTTTTCAGAGCGATCACTTTGACGTAGCCGTCCTGCATGTCTGAAGTGTTGGAACGACCGAGCACTGATATAGACGTGGCGCCAACCATATATTTCATTTTCTTTTCGCTGGCTTCTTCCTCGGTGACGCCAACGGCAGCTACTTCGGGTGTCAGGAAAACGGTACGCGGTATGGCGTGATATTTAGCGACTACTTTATCGCGGTGCAAAATGTTATGGGCAGCGATTCTGCTTTGGTAAGATGCGACGTGAGTAGACATATACTTGCCTGTGACATCACCTGCGGCATAGATATGCTTGGCGGAAGTTTGCATGTAATCATTAACTGTGATGCCGCGCTCGGTGTACTTAACACCGGCGTTTTCCAACCCTAGGTCGGTATTTGGCAGATTGCCTGCAGATAGCATTATTTCATCTACTTTCAAGGTGTAGGCGTGTCCGTCTTTTGCAAAATGAACAATTTTCTTGTCACCGACTTTCTCCACGCGTGTCACCTTGGTTTTAGTATGAACGCGTATTTTTCGGTCTCTAACAAAAAGCGCTTCAACTATATTGCCGACATCGGCATCTTCGTGACCAATTAGTCTTGGTCCTATCTCTGCGATATGGATTTTGGTGCCAAAGATGGAGAAAAATTGAGCAAACTCACAACCAATAGCTCCGCCCCCGATGATTAACAATGATTTGGGCGGGGCTTTTAGGTCTATCGCTTCACGGTGCGTGAGGTAGCCTACTTCCTCAATATTCTCGATTGGTGGTATGAAGTTTTTGGTACCGGTTGCAATGATAAATTTCTTAGCAGAAAAACGTTTTTTGCCAACAGCTATTATATGAGGTTCAAGGAAATGAGCATGACCTTTGAGTACGGCTATACCATCGGCAGCATAGGCGCGGTCGCCTTCACTAATGCCAGTTCGAAGTATTGCTAGCTCTTTCCATTTTAGAATAGTTGTGTAATTGTACCCAGTTTCTGCGATGCGTATACCGTATTTACCACCGTTTTTTGCAGCGTCATAAATTTCTGCTGAGTGCAGCAGCGCCTTAGTAGGAATACACCCGTAACGAGGGCATTCTCCACCCAGACTTTCCTGCTCAACGATAGCAACCTTCTTATCGGCGGCTGAGACTATATGGGCTGCAACTCCACCACCGGCTCCGCTGCCGATGACAATTAAATCGTAATCATAGTGAGTTTGTTTAGCCATCACCTGTGTAGACTCCGATGAACACTATACAGATAACTTGCATCGGAATTGTAGGCTTTTAGGTGTTTTGTAGCTACCACTCTAATGTCATGGGCTGTTACTTCATGCTTGGGTTTTAACCACTGGCTAACATGTTTTACTACTCGGTCGGCAATTAATTCAGCTTCGCCTTCAGGTGTTCTGACTGACAAACAAACGGAATACACAGAAGCGTACAACTTTCTAACGTCAAACGTCTCGCTGTGACCTCCTCGTTTTACTATGTGCTTCATCTACCCCCCTTAACCGAAATTAATCGTACCGTTAGTAGTTAGTAACACTATCCAGGATAGAAAAGCGAGCAGCACACCGATTAACAGGCGTATTGTGGCTTTGGATTCCTCTTTCCATTTTGCGACTGCACTAATTTTGGTTCCGCTGGCGACCATTCCTAAAGTAATAGCGAGCGGTAAGACAAGGATAAGACTGTAAAGGCCGAGTAACAAAAAAGTGGTTAAACTTAAATCGGTTCTAAACATAGTCACGACTGCAAGATAAGGTGCACCAGTGAATGGGAGCTCCACGGCTGCAACGAACATGCCGAGGACTAAAAACCCAAAAAAAGACGTCTTGGTTGTGGCGTGGTTGTGAATCATGTCTATGCATTTGGTTGGTGTTCGTAGACTAATACCTCTTTCGTACCAAAAATAATCTTTGACTTCTAAAATTCCTACAAACATCACCAGTAGTCCTATTACAACAGCCAAGTAGTCAGCTACGATAAGCGACATTTCCGAGAAAAGATAAGTTAGTCCAAGTCCAGTGGCGAGGTAGGTTAGAAAAATCCCAAAACTGTATGCTCCACCCAGAAACAGCAGTTTTTTAGATGAGTTACCTTTGCCTAAAATGACTGAGATGATAAAAATTAGCGTACCTATTGTATAAGGGTTGATTGAATTAATGACAGCTGCGCTGACAACAATTCCAAGAGTAGGTAAATCAATCATTGCTGTTGGTTCCTGTTTAGATTGGGGTCAACGCCCGTACCTATTGGTGTGTAATTGATTTGTCTTACCGTGCATGACCTTGCATCTTTTGGGTCTATACCAAACTTTTCACAACGTTCTTCATCGAGAACTCCGTATTGCCTGCAAAGCCTGCTGGTTTTCTCCTTGTTTGGCCCAAACTCTACGATAATGCAATCACCCGGTGGCACGGTTGTTTCAGGAGACATGACGTATTCTTGAGGTTTGGTTAGCTTGGTTTGTTCGTAGGTATTGTCTTCTTTGTTGAATTTATAAACAAACACCTGCACTTCGGAAGGTTCGTTATTGCATAGTTGTCCATCGGCAGCCTCAACCGAGCGGTTGCCGTTATATACAGAAATTAAATCATCTAGTGCCTGGGGGTATGGATTAGCTGGCCCGTCGCCATCTAGGCTGTCTTCAAAAACCGCACCTTCTGGGTTTACAGGGATTATTAATTTATTTTCACCAATTTTACCACCAACTAAATTCATGAACTCACCCAGTGAAATATTTGCACCGTCGCTTAGAACAGCACCTTCGGCGTGTATTTGTTGGTTGTCGTGTTCGTGCAATGTTGAAGTGCCAACCTTGTTAGAAAAACCTATGGGATTTATCAGTTCAATTTCGTTATCACAGACCCAAAACTCAATACCCGATCGTCTGTTAACTGGACCCCCAGAATTGGAGTTGCTGTTTAGATAGATAGTTGACCCAGCTAGTGCTAAAGCAGAACCAGCCATTACGAAGCTCATTGTGATGAAAAGCGGCAACTTCAACCTTTTAAGTTTTTTGTCAGTTAGAAGGGCGATACCCATTAGCACGAATAGGATTATCACTGTACCAGCGATTACACGTAGCGACCAAGAGGAAATATCATCGCCCAAGTTTTGTTGCCCGATGTATAAATTTTCTACTCCACTAGCACCACTAGCCAGAAGCGATATTGATTTATTCAACATTTGTTTGAGTGCCCACCGTATTTCTTGTTTACGCTTAAGGTTAATCTAGCATATACTGACAGTAATCGTCAAAAGAGTGGGAGTTGATTTTAGTGCAGGAATCATACAAACAAAAAACAGATGTAGTTTTGGGCAAATTGAAGGTTGATGCGACGAAAGGCTTGAGTCCTGGCGATGTAGAGGCGCGTCTAAACAAATATGGTCGCAACGTTTTAGAGACTGGAAAAAAAATAAATCCCTTCAAACTTTTCGTTAGTCAATTTAACGACGTGCTGATAATTGTTCTTATCGTTGCAGCATCGGTATCATTCGGACTTAGTTTAGTTGAGGAACACGGCAATGCTACGGAATCGCTGCTAATTTTCACTATAGTTATAGCAATTGCGGTAATCGGTTTTTTGAACGAATATCGTGCCGAGAAGACGGTTGAGGCACTGATGAAACTAGTTGGTAGTACAGCGAGAGTTCGACGTGGCGGAGAAGAGATCGAAGTTTCGACAAGCAAACTCGTGCCTGGCGATATTGTTCTTTTTGAAGAAGGCATGAAAGTCCCGGCAGACGTGCGACTGCTCAAGGTAAAAAACCTAGCAGTAAACGAAGCTAGCCTCACAGGTGAGTCAGTTCCAGTCACCAAAAACACTTTTGCTCAGGATGAAACGGCAAGCCTAGGCGACCAAAAGAGTGTGCTTTTTTCAGGAACAATAATTACCGTTGGAACAGCAGAGGGTGTAGTTGTTGCGACAGCGGGCAATACTGAAATCGGCAAAATCGCCGACATGGTTAATAGTGTCGAAAGCGAACTCACCCCCATGCAAAAGAAGCTTGACGGCCTTGGTAGAAAACTCGGGGCAATCATACTCGGCGTAAGCATATTTATATTTATAGTCATCTTCTTTTTGAACAAGGATTTAGTCGATGAATCAACTCTTCAGCGACTCATTCTTGCCTTTACAGCTGCAGTGGCGCTGGCGGTTGCCGCCATACCAGAAGGCCTGGCCTTTGTGGTTCGAATATCTCTGGCGCTCGGAGCGCGGCGAATGGCAGCAAAGAATGCGCTAGTAAGAAAACTCTCCGCGGTAGAGGCTCTGGGCTCAACTGATGTAATCTGTTCAGATAAAACAGGCACACTTACGCGTGGCGAGATGACGGTGCGCAAGATATATTTCTCTGGACAGCAGTACGCAGTGACTGGCAGCGGGTATAAAGGAAAAGGTGAGTTTGAGCTGGAAGGTGTTCAAGTAAAAGACCTAAGCAAACTATCTCAACTACTAAGTATTGGAATGTTAAACAACAATGCACATATCAGGAGTGAATCTGTCCTAGGTGATCCAACAGAAGGAGCGCTGATTGTCTCTGCTCAAAAGGCTGGCCTAGATAAACGTGAACTTCTTAGGAATTTGCCGCGTATCGACGAAGTGCCATTTTCTAGCGATCGTAAAATGATGAGTACAATCCACAAATCTAAGCGAGGTTACTATGTGGCAACTAAGGGCGCAACGGATACCGTGTTAGCGTGTTGTGACAGAATCTACCATCGAGGCAAAGTTGTGAAACTGACACCGAAGCTCAAAAAAGAAGTTTTAAAGGAGACAGAGCTTATGGCCGAAAACGCCCTTCGAGTCCTCAGCTTTGCTTACAAAGAGATGAAGAAGCGGCCAGCCAAAGAGAGCGAGATCGAAGCGAAGCTTATCTTTGCAGGACTGCAGGGAATGATGGATCCACCGAGAGCTGAGGTAAAGGAAGTCATACATCGCGTTACAGCTGAAGCTGGCATGCGTGTGCTTATGATTACTGGCGATCACGTCCTGACAGCCCAAGCGGTTGCCAAAGAAATAGGTATCGTCGGTGATGCAATTACCGGTATGGAGCTAGATGAGCTGTCTCAGGCCGAGTTCGAAACAAGAGTCGAAAAGATTTCTATTTACGCCCGGGTCAACCCGGAACATAAGATACGCATAATAAAGGCGCTCAAAAAGCATGGTCATCAAGTAGCTATGACTGGCGACGGTGTCAACGATGCTCCAGCCATAAAAGCTGCAGACATCGGTATTGCTATGGGCATTACTGGCACCGATGCTGCGAAAGAGGCAGCCGATTTGATTCTTCTAGATGACCAGTTCTTAACCATCATCAACGCTATTGAAGAAGGGCGAGGTATTTTTGATAACGTGCGTAAATTTGTTAATTATTTACTTAGCGCAAACATAGCAGAAGTTATAACTGTTCTTGGGGGTGTATTGCTTCTAGGAAGGCTAGTCTTAACGGCAGCTCAACTGTTGTTTATAAATATTGTTACCGACGGGTTGCCAGCGGTGGCTCTGGGTTCAGACGAGGCAGAAAAAGGTATTATGCGTTTCAAACCGCATCGTTTTCAGAGCTCAATCGTCAACAAGAGGATGTGGATAGAAATGCTGATTTTCGGATTTATGATGAGCATAGTCATACTCTTACACTACTGGTGGATAGAAGCATCGACAGGCGATCTTGTGCGAGCTGTTTCGGTAGCGTTTACAGCAATGGTAGTTTACGAAATGGCAAGGCTCGTTGATATACGAACTGATTATAAGATTCGGTGGTTTTCGAACCCATGGCTTAGTGTAGCCATTGTTGGTTCTTTAGCCCTTCAGCTTATTGTTCTGTATGTTCCATGGGTAGCTGAAATTTTCGGTGTCGGGCCCATAGAGGTTATTGATTGGGTCATTATCATTGTCGCATCGCTGGTAATGGTTGGGATTATGAAGATAGCCAACGTCGTACTCGATAGGTATTTGAACGAATCCAATCCACAGTACTCCTCGGCGCACTACGAAACAACATAAGCTTCTTGACAAAAATACAATATCGTGCTAATGTTTATGTACTGTTCAATAAAAAACAAAAATTGAACAAACAAAAACATTAACAATCCAAACGAGATCCCGGAAATTGTGGTACTAACCACAGTCCCCGTCGGTAACGGGGGCGCGGCGAGTGCTGCAATCTCCGGGATCTCCGGAGGAATAAGGAGCAAAATGGCTATACTAGGTCTAAAAGACAAGAAGTCAAAGAAAGATAGTAAAGCTAAGAACGCTCAGTCTGACGAAGCAACCGACATCCTTAAAAAGATAGAGGCAAAGCGCGAATCAGGCGACTGTCCTTTCTGTTAATCCGGTAATCCGGATAAATGTACCCCACAGATTCTGTGGGGTATTGAATTTGGCAAACAATAATTAGTTATTAAGATATATTGTAAAGTATTGCAAAAAATCGGATTTAAAGCAGATTTAAATCCGATTTTCGTAACTCAAGTTTAACAGTTAAGCAATCACAAAATTTAAAACCCCACTTGCGTGGGGGTCTAAATTTGGTAGCAGCAGCGGTAAAATCTCCTTCGGAGGCGCCAGCGTCCAGTGCTCGAAGTAAACTTCTGCGCGCTTCCTCGTCTTTGAACCTGGGCTACGCCCTACGGTTCAATCCCAACAATGAAATCAATAAAAAAGCCCCACACTTCCTGTGGGACGTTTTTATTGGTAGCAGCGGCGGGGATTGAACCTGCGACCTCAGGCTTATGAGTCCTGCGCTCTAACCAACTGAGCTACGCTGCCTTAAATAGCGTATGAAATATAACAGATTACACCCTTGAGGTGCAATTACTCATCAAAATTACTCAAGTCGATATATAATCATTGTCAATGAAAGCGAAATTAGAACCAGGTAAATATGTCTTAGCAGTTTCCGGCGGGGTTGATTCGATGGTGCTTCTTCATCTACTGTCTACCGCCTACTGTCTACCTTCTACTGAGCGTGAGCTCATAGTTGCTCACTACGACCACGGTATACGAGGCGATTCGGCGAAGGACGCTGAGCTCGTACGGAAGATATCCGGCAGTCTTGGCTTAGATTTTGTGAGCGAGAAAGGGCAGCTAGGGACTGGCGCAAGCGAGGCCAAGGCTAGAGAAGCTCGTTATGGGTTTCTTCGAAGAGCGAAAAACGAATACGGTGCCAAAGCAATCGTCACCGCACATCACCAGGACGATGCGGTAGAAACTTTGATTATCAACATGCTAAGGGGAACGGGGCGACGTGGTGTGCTCAAAGAAACTGCCGAATTAAAGCGTCCGCTACTGAATGTTTCAAAGGAAGAAATCACTAGATACGCAAGCCTAAACAATATTAAATGGCACGAGGACTCAACCAACGCGGACACTAAATATCTACGCAATTATGTTCGGTTGGTTTTGTTGCCGAAGATGAAAAAGACCGACCCAGAAATTATTAACAAACTTCTGAACTCGAGTAGTACATTGCAGAAAAAAAATGATGAGATTGAGTATGAGCTTGCACTTGTGCTAGAGGATAAATGCAAAGTTGATAAAAAAGTAATTGTTATTCCTAGACATTGGTTAATTATGCTACCAAATGAGGTCGGCAGAGAAGTTCTATACGAGTGCGCAAGACGGCTCGATACAAAAGTAGACATGGACAGAAAGAACATTGAAAATCTGCTAGTTTTTGCTAAGACCGCAAAACTCAAAAAACAGACGCCGCTTAACAAAAAAATTAATATGAGAACTGAACCAACGAAAATTATTATGGAACTGGTATAATCAATGACTGATACAAAAAACTGCTGATTGAAACCAAATTCTTAAGAGTCAATAAACGAGGAAAAATACTGTGGCAAAAGCTATGAATATTAAAAAATCCAACAATAACATGCGAAATGTTGGCTTTATCATAATCGTGATGCTTTTTGGGTTGGTGGCATACGGTTTGGTTAGTGGAACCACGCCAGATCTTGAAGATGTTGCTCTTTCCGAAGTACGAACCAGTGCAAATAAAGGCGAGGTCGAGCTAATCGAACTAGAGGGCAACGATTTGAAGGTGACCTATGTTGGCGACGAAGAACCGACCAAGAAATCTGTAAAAGAACCAGACTCCAGTCTTAGTGAACAAGGCTTTGACGTCAGTCGTTTCGAGCTTAGCGTGACCGAACCAAAAGACGGCAGTTCGGTTTGGTTTAATTTACTACTGACTTTCCTGCCAGTTGCAATAATCATCGGCTTCTTCCTGTACATGATGAAACAGGCACAAGGCCAGGGCAATCAAGCCATGGGGTTCGGTAAGAGTAAAGCCAAACTCTTCGGGCCAGATAATAAGAAAAACGTTAAATTTGCGGACATTGCAGGTACAGATAACGCAAAAGAAGATTTAGAAGAGGTTGTTGACTTTCTAAAACATCCAAAGAAATTCCTGGCAGTTGGAGCAAAGATTCCCAAGGGTGTCTTATTGGTTGGTTCCCCTGGAACTGGAAAAACCATGCTGGCGCGAGCTGTTGCTGGTGAAGCCGGCGTACCCTTCTTCACGATTTCTGGCTCAGAATTTGTCGAGATGTTTGTTGGCGTAGGTGCCTCGCGCGTGAGGGATTTATTTTCTAAAGCTAAGAAGAACGCACCGTGCATCATCTTCATCGACGAGATTGATGCCGTTGGCCGTAAACGCGGCAGTGGCATGGGTGGCGGTCATGATGAGCGTGAACAAACGCTTAACCAGATACTTGTCGAAATGGATGGCTTTGAGCAAGGCGCCAACGTAATAATCTTGGCTGCGACTAACCGAGCCGATGTACTTGATCCAGCATTGCTCAGGCCGGGTCGTTTTGATCGAAGAGTAAACATTGCGCTTCCAGACCGTAAAGACCGTGAGGCAATACTTAAGATTCATTTCAAAGACAAACCGACTGAGAGCAATGTCGATCTAGATGCGCTAGCCGCCAAAACCGCAGGTACAAGCGGTGCCGATTTGGCCAATATTGCAAACGAAGCCGCAATTCTTGCAGCCAGACACGACAGAAAAACCATTAGTAACGATGAGGTTACCGAAGCTTTTGAAAAAATCGCCATCGGTCCTGAACGTAGAGGCAAGGTCATGAATGAGCACGAGAAGGAACTAACTGCCTACCACGAAGCTGGCCATGCGGTAGTTGGCCACGTACTCCCCGATAGCGACTTAGTGCATAAAGTGACCATTATTCCTCGCGGCGGAACAGGTGGTGTGACCTGGTTTATACCACCAGAGGATAAGAGTTATCATTCTGTAGTTGAGTACAAAGACATACTGGCTAGAATGATGGGCGGACGACTAGCAGAGAAGATAATTTATGGCAAAGATAAGATTACAACTGGTGCTGGTAACGATTTGCAAAAGGCCACAGAACTAGCACGTGAAATGGTGATTGAGCAAGGAATGGGTGATAAGCTCAGGGATCAAGTATTCCATGAAGATGCAGGCGGGATGATGATAGATCGTATGGTGCACCAGAGGCCGTACTCGGAAGACACAGCAAAACTGATCGACCAAGAAGTGGAGAAACTAATGAGTGAAGCCGGGAAGCGAGCGGAAAAAGTTCTAAATGCCAATCTGGTTTATCTGAAGAAGCTAAAAGATGCTCTGCTCGACAAGGAAACTATCGAGGCTAAAGCTGTGATTGAGCTGCTCGAGGGCACGAAGATGCCTAAAGAAGCGACTCTCTACTAAGCATTTGTTGTTTGTGAAAATTATGAAATCGCATCTGTAGTGGTTATACTAGCGACAGATAAAATAACATAAAGTAAGACCTATGCATGCGAAGACTTCTAGATAAAGCCAATCGTAAATTTACTATCGGATGGGCAGCTGCTCTTTTAGCTAGCGCAGCGCTTCTAACTAATCTTTTAGGTCTACTTCGCGAGAGGTTGTTGCTAGCTAACTTCGGAGTTGGTGCCGAGGTTGATGCCTACAAAGCTGCTTTTGCTGTGCCTGATTTTATGTTCTTCCTCCTGGTTTCTGGTGCCCTCAGCGTTACGTTCATACCAGTTTTCACGGAAAGAATAGTTAAAGGAAACAAAAAATCTGCCTGGGATCTTTCATCGAGTTTACTGAATTTCATGGCAATAATTACTGGTATAACTAGCATCCTGATTATTGTTTTTGCACAGCCACTCTTGGAATATTTTGTAGCCCCAGGACTAGACGATGCAGCCATAGCACAGGCGGTGATAATGATGAGGATTATCGCTCTAAACCCATTCCTATTTTCCATATCTAGCGTACTTACGAGTGTTCAACAAGCCACTAATCGATTTTTCTTTTATGCTATGGCGCCGTCGGTTTACAATTTGGGGATAATATTTGGGATTTTAGTTATTGCACCAAATCTCGGTATCGAAGGCGTGGCTTACGGTGTGCTTATAGGCTCTATAGCTCAGATGTTGGTAGCCATACTAGGCATGAAGGGTACAGGGTTCAAATACTCACCTACGATATTCTGGAAGAACAGAGGCTTCATAAAAGTTTTAACTTTGCTACCTGCAAGGTCGATCGACCAAGGTTTAGATTACTTTAATTATCTGGTCAGTATAAATATTGCTTCGAAGATTCAAGTCGGTGCAATAACAGCATACAGTACGGCATTTACGCTTCATTTAGTGCCAGTTGGTCTAATTGGGATAGCTATCTCTACAGCAGCTTTCCCTAAGCTGAGCGAACGTCTTGGCCAGGGTAGGCCTGATTTGTTTAAGAAAGAGTTAATGACTATCCTAAGAGTAATCGTTTGGCTTTCTCTGCCGGTAGCCGTCATAACCTTTTTGGCCAGGGGTTATTTAGTCCGTTTACTGGTAGCTAGCGGTAACCCTACGATTTCACTAATTTTAGGTTCCTTAGCTCTAGCTGTTCTGTTTCGGTCAATATTTCATATTATGTCACGAGGCTTTTACGCTCAACAAGATACCAAAACGCCACTGTATATATCCATCGTAGCGATTTCTGTTAATGTGTTTTTGGCAATTTGGCTAACCAGACCAGGAGCTTATGGGGTTGAGGGTCTAGCCATCGCCTATTCAATAACAGCTGTTTTGGAAGTAGCAATTCTAGGGGTTGTACTATCTAGAAGACTGGGTGGAGGCATGTTTACTCTCGGGTTTGTTAGGAGTTTGATGCGTATGGTTTCTGCAGCTGGGTTTAGTGCTTTTGTGACGTATTTGTTTATCGCATTTCTTTTGCCACTGCGAGCGACAGACGCAGGCTTCTTCATACTTGTACCAAAGTTTGTGCTGATAATAACCGTAGGGCTACTAACATATTTGTTATTTAGCTATGTCTTTGGAGTTAGGGAATCCATTCCAGTGGTTAAACGCATCAAAAGCATACTATTCAAACCGATGACGATTCAGCAATAATCATGAAACAAGACAATATCCGAAATTTTTGCATTATTGCCCATATAGATCACGGTAAAAGCACGCTTGCGGACAGATTACTCGAGCTTACTGGCACGGTCGAGAAACGAGACATGAAAGAACAACTTCTAGACCGTATGGATTTGGAGCGAGAAAAGGGCATCACGATTAAACTTCAACCAGTACGGATGAAGTATAAAGACTACGAACTCAACCTCATAGATACACCGGGTCATGTCGACTTCTCGTACGAAGTTTCCAGGAGTTTGCAAGCCTGCGAGGGGGCGTTACTAATTGTTGACGCAACCCAGGGAATTCAAGCTCAGACACTGGCGAATGTTTATTTAGCTATTGAGGCGAATCTTGAGATTATCCCAATTATTAACAAAGTCGATCTTGCAGCAGCTGACGTCGATAAAGTATCCAGGGAAATTGTTTCGTTGCTTGGCTGTAAAAAAGAAGATATTTTGCAAATATCTGCCAAAACCGGGCAAGGTGTGGAAAGAGTACTCGACGAAATTGTAGCTAAAGTTCCAAAACCAAGCGGGTCGAAGGTGGATGCCGCCAGAGCGTTGGTGTTTGATTCGCAGTACGACGAATACAGAGGAGTCATCCTTTATATTCGAGTTTTTGATGGTGAGATTAAGAAAAGTTCACAGATTAAACTTATAGCCACCAAGACAGATGGTATTGCCCTAGAAATTGGATCACTAACACCTGAGACAAGCGAATCAAAACTACTTAGTACGGGAGAGATAGGCTACGTGGTGACGAATTTAAGGAGCGTGCATGAAGCAAAAGTCGGCGACACTATCACACTTCAAGAAAATCCAGCTACCAAGGCGCTGCCTGGCTACCGCGAAGTGAAGCCATTTGTTTACGCGGGGGTCTTTCCAAGCTCTAACGAACAATACGCTCAACTCAAAGATGCTCTAGAGAAGCTGGAGCTAAACGATTCGGCACTTCGCTACAGTGCTGAGAATTCACAAGTTCTAGGCTTCGGTTTTAGAGTCGGTTTCCTAGGACTACTGCATATGGACATCGTCCGCGAGAGATTAGAGCGAGAGTATGATCTGGACCTGGTCGTTACCAATCCATCGACTGACTATCAAATAGTTTTACTTGGTGGTGAAGAAACTACCATCAGAAGCGCAGCCGACCTGCCAGATCCAACGAAAATTCAGGAAATAAAAGAACCCTGGATAAAAGGCGAGATTGTTTGTCCTAAACAATATGTTGGCTCAGTTATCCAGCTAATTGTCAGTACTCGGGGACTACAAAAAAATGTAGATTATCTCGACGACCAACTGGCACTGATAGATTTTGAGGCGCCAATGGCAAATCTGCTCACTGGTTTTTACGATCAGCTCAAAAGCATTACGTCTGGTTACGGATCGTTTAATTATGAGCTTGGTGATTATCGTAGCGAAAACCTCGTGCGATTGGATTTTCTTGTGGCTGGAGAGATTGTCGACAGCCTCAGCACTATGGTTCACCGTTCGGAAGCCGACAACATCGGCAGAGAAACGGTAAAAAAACTTCAAGAGGTTATTCCGAAGCAGCTTTTCCAAGTTTCACTACAAGCAGCTATTGGTAGCACAATTATCGCTCGTGAAAATATATCGGCACTAAAGAAAAACGTCACCGGCCATTTATATGGCGGCGATGTATCTAGGAAGAAAAAGCTTTGGGCTAAACAGAAACGTGGTAAAGCTCGCATGAAAAAGTTTGGCAAAGTTGAAATTCCCGCCGAAGCGTTTACCGTAATGTTAAGAAGAGATTAGCCATGATTACTTTTGTAACTGGCAACGAAAATAAGTTCAAAGAAATTCAGGCGATAATTAAGGACGTAGTAATGACGACAGTGGAGCTGCCCGAAGTCCAGGAGCTAGATTCAAAAAAAGTAATCCTAGCCAAGCTTGAGGAAGCTAAGAAGCTAATAGAAGGTGAAGTGATTGTCGAGGATACCTCACTAGTTTTCGCTAGCATGAACGGTCTTCCTGGACCGCTAATCAAATGGTTCATGCAAGCGCTTGGCCCCAGTGGGCTAGCAGAACTTGCTAGGCGGAACGACTTACAGCTCGCTGAGGCCATCGTAACGATTGGCTATTCGGACAACGAAAATAATATTTTGTTTTTCGAAGACAAAATAGCTGGTCGAATAGTTTCACCCCGCGGTAAAACTGGTTTTGGTTGGGACGTCATTTTTGAGCCTGAAGGTTACGATTTAACCTTTGCACAAATGGCGACCACAGAAAAAAATAAAATAAGTATGAGAGGTCAAGCAGCGCGCAAACTAAAAGCTCATCTCGAAAGAATTACGAAGTAAGCGTATTATAATGGAGGTATCATGAAGCCTAATCTTAAATATTTTGACCAGTTTCAGTCAGTACTCGATAACTATGAAGTTAGCCAGGATGGAAGGGAGTTGCTGGAAAAAACGAAATTAGTTTTGCTAGTCTCACCTACGTCAGCAGGGCGAAACACGATTATTAAAGAACTAGTTAAAACTGGCGATTACGAATTCATAGTTTCCGACACTACTCGACCAAAACGAGAAAACAACGGGGTCTTAGAGCAAGATGGCGTAGAGTACTGGTTCAAGACAGAAGAAGAAATACTTGAAGGTCTAAAAAACGGCCAATATCTAGAGGCCGACATTATTCACAAGCAACAAGTATCTGGCATATCACTTCGAGAATTAGAAAAAGCCACCAACCATAATAAAATCGCCATCGACGAGGTCTATTATGTTGGTGTAGACAATGTTAAAAAAGTGAAATCCGATACGTTCGCTCTATTTGTGTTGCCGCCATCATATGATGAATGGATGGAGCGACTGTTAAAAAGAGGCGAGATGGCTGCTGATGAGATTAAAAATCGTCTAGCTAGTGCCGAATTAGAATTAGAAACAACAACCAAAAGAGATTATTACCAATACGTTGTGAATGACGAGCTTGATGAAGCCGTAAAAACCGTCAGGCGTATCGTAGAAGAAGGTGAATACAGCGAAGAAGAACACCAAGCAGGTAAGGATTTGGCCTGGAAATTACTCTCCAGAGTAAAGCAACAACTATATTCGTAAAATTTGTCCATCTCCATAAAAAGACGGATAATGAAGGTCATGGATGCGGAAAACGAACTTCGCAGAGCTATTCGTGAGTACAGTGCACCCGAAACGAGCAAGGATGTTTTTGGTAGCGTTGAGCCATATATTCTGTGCGGCGTAACTGCAGCAGGAAAAAATGTTCTTGAGAGGTATTTACTAAACCATGGTGCTTTTGCCAAAGTAGTAACCTATACTACTCGTAACCCTAGGGATGGAGAAGTAGACGGTCAAGACTATTGGTTTACATCAAACGAGCGAATGCTTGAGTTAGTAAATAAAAGAGCGTTCATAGAAATAGAACTCATTCATGGTTATAGTTACGGAATCGGCTTAGAGGCCGTACGAAAGGTTGTTTTATCTGGCAAAAAGCCAACAATTAATATTGATGTACATGGGGCAGCTTCGCTTTCTAAAATTGTTCCAAACCTAAGACCAATTTTCTTGATTCCACCGAGTTTTGATGTCTGGATGCAGCGATTAGGTGCCAGGAACCGTATCAGTGATGGCGAACGTGAACGTCGTATGCATAGTGCAAAGGTTGAACTCGAGACAGCGCTAGCCAATCCATCCTTCATAATTTTAGTGAATCACGATGTTTCACGAACAGGTAGAGACGTAATTGATGGTTTTTCGAACAATGAGATGCTTCAAAGACCACACAGACAAGCCGCACAGGAACTTTTAGAGTACATAAAGAATCAGTAACAGATATAAAAAAGTCAATTAGCACTCTTTTTCGGGTCAAAATCGCCAACAATTTCATTTATCTAGCTCTGATTCAACGCTGCGAAGCCTCTTTTTACTTCGTTCTTCTTCAATGTAGCGATGCTACATTTCGTCAGTTACTCGCAAAAATAAACTTCTCAACATCGACCCAGAACTACAGTAAAAAGAAATAGTTAGCACTCTTGACCCGTGAGTGCCAATTGTCTATAATTGGTCGCGTATTAGCACTTTGGGGCTATCTCTGCCAACTAAGCAGGCAGTTTCATTAGTGTGATATGAGAAAATTGTAATTAATCATGACAGACAGACAAGAAAAAATACTAGCAGCAATAGTCGAAGAGTATGCCGAGGTGGCATCTCCTGTTGGCTCTAGTTTACTTTCGAAGATGTTTGGTGTGTCACCAGCAACAATTCGTAATGATATGGTGACTCTCGAGCGAGATGGTTTCATCGCTCAGCCACATACATCTGCCGGTAGGATACCCACCGACAAAGGTTATCGGCACTATGTGAACCAATTGTCTGGAGTGTCAGAGAACAACAACATCAATCGCAGTGCGAGAGCGATTGATACCCGAGTTTCATGCGCCGGCGGGCCAGATTTGGCTATTCGAACAGCGGTTAAATCGCTCGTGGAGTTAACGCAGAACGTTGGCCTAGCGACGATTGACGGCTCTTTGTATGTAAGAGGCTTCGCTAGTCTGTTTTCCCAGCCAGAATTTGCTACCACAGAAACAGTGCGGCAAATGGCGAGTTTAATAGATAACCTAGAGCCATGGCTTAGAGAGACTAGGCCGAACGAGGCGTTGAACGTTTACATTGGGCGCGAGAATCCAATTGGTAAATCTTCGCAGAGTTCATTGATAATATCTCGATTTCGTTCGCCGTATAGCGACAGCAGTTATATTGGAGTTTTGGGGCCAACCAGGCAAGACTATAAGAGTGTTATGAATTTAGTTAGTTATACGGGCAGGATGCTCGAGGAGGCGTTAGTTTAATGGCTAAAAAGACCAAGAAACAACTTGAGCAGGAGATTGGTGAACTAACAGCGGATTTACAGCGAATCCATGCCGACTTCGCTAATTACAAAAGGCGTAGCGAAGAAGACATCTCACGAAGTCGAATGAGCGGTAAGAAACAGATGGTGCTGGCTCTTCTGCCGGTGATAGACAACCTCGAAAGGGCGTTGTCTCACCAGCCAAAGGAGCTTAAGAAAAACGAGTGGGCACAAGGAATTTACAAAATTGGTGCTCAGCTGAGCAAATCACTTGGCGAACTTGGTGTTTACAAGATAGACACCAACAAACAGGAATTTAATCCTGAGTTTATGGAGGCGGTCAGTGTTGATGGCAAAGGCGATAAGGAAATCGTCAGCGAAGAGCTTCAATCTGGTTACATCATGAACGAAGAAGTAATAAGACCAAGCATGGTCAAAGTAATAAGGAGGAAATAATGGGTAAAATTATAGGAATAGATTTAGGAACAACCAACAGCGCAATGGCTGTTATGCAGGGTGGCGACGCAGAAATCATCGCCAACAAAGAAGGCAACCGTACCACACCAAGTGTTGTGGCTATAAACAAGAATAAAGAACGTCTAGTTGGCCAAGTAGCTAATAGGCAGAAAGTTACTAACGCTGAAAACACTATTTTCGGTGTTAAACGACTTATCGGCCGACGTTTTAAAGACAAGGAAGTCCAAAAAGATATTAAGCTGATGCCGTTTGAGATTGTTGATTCCAAAGGCGACGTCAAGGTTAAGATGGGTGGCAAAGACTACAGTCCAGAAGAAGTCTCAGCCATGATTCTTAGCAAGCTAAAAGCTGATGCCGAGAGTTACCTAGGAACAGATGTTACCGAAGCAGTTATTACCGTGCCTGCATATTTCAACGACGCTCAGAGACAAGCCACTAAAGACGCTGGTAAGATTGCTGGCCTCGAGGTTAAGCGAATTATCAACGAGCCAACCGCCGCCGCCCTGGCTTATGGTATCGATAAAGAGAATAAGAAAGAAGAGAAGATAGCTGTCTTCGACCTTGGTGGTGGTACGTTCGACGTTTCCATCCTAGATTTGGGTGATGGAGTTTTCGAAGTTCTCTCAACTAACGGCGACACCCACTTGGGTGGTGAAGATTTCGACATGAAGATTGTCGAGCACTTCCTAGAAGAGTTCAAAAAAGAGCATGGTCTTGATCTACATAAAGACAAGGCCGCTATGCAGCGTCTTAAAGACGAGGCAGAGAAGGCCAAGAAAGAACTCTCTACTACCGCAGAAACGAACATCAACCTGCCATTCTTGACTGCGGACGCAGACGGTCCGAAACATTTCGAGTACAAGATGACTCGAGCTAAGCTAGAATCTCTGGTTAGCGACATGATTGACCAGGTGGTAAAACCAAGTGAAAATGCCCTAAAAGATGCCAAGCTTAAGAAATCAGATATCGACGAAGTAATCTTGGTTGGTGGAATGACCCGAATGCCTGCAGTTCAGGCAAAGGTCAAAGAAATCTTTGGCAAAGAGCCAAAAAAAGGTGTAAACCCCGACGAAGTAGTTGCCCTCGGTGCTGCAATTCAAGCTGGTGTTCTAGCTGGAGATGTCAAAGACATATTACTTCTGGACGTAACGCCACTTTCGCTAGGTATCGAGACGCTAGGTGGTGTAACTACTAAGCTCATCGAGCGCAACACGACAGTGCCAAGCTCTAAGAGCGAGATATTCTCGACGGCCGCCGACAACCAGCCACAAGTTGAAGTCCACGTACTCCAGGGTGAACGAGAAATGTCTACGGACAACAAATCCTTGGGTAGATTCGTGTTGGATGGCATTGCTCCAGCACCGCGTGGCGTGCCACAGATTGAGGTAACCTTCAACATAGACGCCAACGGCATTTTGAATGTCGGTGCTAAGGACAAAGGCACCGGCAAAGAGCAGTCGATAACCGTTCAAGACAGTGGCAACATGAGTAAAGAAGATATCGAAAAAGCTCAAAAAGAAGCCGAAGAACACGCCGACGAAGACAAGAAAAAGCGTGAAGCAATCGAATCCAAGAATATGCTCTCAAGCACTATCTACAACGCTCAGAAACTGGTCAAAGACAGCGCAGACAAGCTGAGTGACGAGGATAAGAAGACCATCGAAGAGGCTGTAAAGGAAGCCAAGAAATCTGAGGAATCGGACGACAAAGAGGAAGTTGAAAAAGCACTGAGTACCTTGAATGAAAAAATTCAACCAATCGGCGCCAAGATGTACGAAGCAGCCGCCAAAGAAGCTGAAGAAGCCGAAAAGAAAGACGACGAGAAAACTGATGATAAAAAGTCCAAAGGCAAAAAGTCTTCAAAGAAGAAAGAGGAAGACAGTGTTGAAGGCGAAGTAGTAGAAGAGTAACGATTCCATGCACTTCTTCACTTCGAAACATGAGGAAAAGCTTAGCGATAGACAACGAAGCAAGCTATACCTAGCTGATAGCTTGATCAGAGAAATTGACGAAGCATTGAAGGATAATGGTGCTAAGAATTTACGGAGTATCAAATCTGCACTATTTGATATCGTGGTACTTGAGAATGTATTAAGGAGAATTGAGTTCAAGTGCGAACTTGTAGGTGATTTGAGGGATATTCGTAATTCCCTGGCTCACATTGATGAAAGAATGGAACAATTCAATTTCCAGCCTGCCCTATTGACTGGCTTTACGACAAATCATGAAAAACACGAGGATGGAAAAACTAAGTCGTCTGCGACCATAAACTTTCAAGGTGCGGTTGATAGTGCAAGGGTAGGGATTCCAATTGGAGCAGGGGCTTCTTCTATTAATGTTGTTTCTCTGTATGGAATGGTCGGCGACAAGTTCTTGTGGGTCGATAAAGAAGGTAATCAGCGGTCCACAGACACTAAAACGATTCGAAACGAGTATAAAGAATTGCTAAACTCTTTGAAGCAATAGAACGGAACACATATGTCCAAGCGAGATTACTACGAAGTACTAGGAATAAAGAAGTCGGCATCAGCTGACGAGATTAAGAAAGCTTTTCGTAAGAGTGCTGTTAAATATCACCCAGACAAAGAAGGTGGTGATGAGGCTAAATTTAAAGAGATAAATGAAGCCTACGAGGTGCTCAGTAACACCGACAAACGTCAGCGTTACGACCAGTTTGGTCACGCTGGTGTTGGTGGGGCTTCTGGCGCTCCAGGTGGCGCTTACGGCCCTGGTTTTGGTGGTTTCGGCGGGGGTCAGCAAGTTAACGTAGATTTTGGTGACCTTGGGCTAGGTGACATCTTTGAAAGCTTTTTTGGTGGTAAAGCGGCAGGTGGTGGACGTGGCAGATCGCACGAACCCAGAGGCAACGATATCCAGACTCAAGTAACTCTGACATTTGAAGAAATGGTCTACGGAGTTGAGAAAACACTTCGCATAGACATCGAGGATACCTGTGACCATTGCAAAGGAAAAACAGTTGAGCCAGGCTACGAGCTGAAAACTTGTCCTACCTGTGAAGGTTCGGGTCAGGTAACGCAAGTACATCGGACGATAATTGGTAATATTCAACAGGCTAGAACTTGTGAGACATGTAAAGGTCGCGGCAAGGTGCCGGAAAAAGTCTGCACAGTTTGTCATGGTACAGGTACACAGCGCAAGAAGAAGGACGTCAAGATGAAAATTCCTGCCGGCATCACCGACGGTGCCACTATTCGTCTGCGTGAATACGGCGAAGCAATTGCCCATGGCAAAAAAGGCGATTTGTATGTAAATATTAGAGTTAAGCCCCATAAAAAGTTTACCAGAGAAGGTGATCTTATCTTGAGCGAGCAGACAATCTCAATGAGCGAAGCCGTACTTGGTTCGACAATCGAAGTTGACACAGTAGATGGTCCGATAAAAATGAAGATTCCACCAGGTACTCAGAGCGGAACAGACTTCAAGCTTTCAGACCACGGAGTCAGAAGCCCCAAAGGCGACAAACGCGGCGCGCATATTGTCCAGATAGATGTAGAAATACCGAAGAAGTTATCAAAAAAACAAAAGGAACTCTTCCAAGCCTTCGCTGCCGAAAAAGGCAAAAAATTCTGGTAATAATTAAACGATTCAGGGTCACCCCTGTATACTTAAAGTACTGACAACAATAAGTTGTTTTCTGAATAAAGTTTAGACAATCGATAATCTCGTTATTGCGCGAACTCGGCTTTAGCTAGAAAAAAGCAGTAGCAACCTAAGACTTACCTGGAAAGGTGTATGCAATTTATGGCAAAAATTAATAAGCACATCGAAGTTACACGTTCACCTAACCAGAAAAATTACGATTTGCTGGCTGACAGTCTCAGGAGCAGGTATACGCATGTGGGTATTACTGATGTTGACAATATTGACGACCTCAAATTATTAGTCTCAAAACAACCAGATCTAGTATTTCTCAGAACAAAGAGACTGCCAGGAACTATTGATCACCCAAACGATTCATCAGATACAATTTGGATCTCGGAATATCTAGACGAATGCGGAATTAATTACACAGGTTCAGCTGCTACTGCCGTAGCTCTTGATTATGACAAGACGCGTGCAAAACAAATCGTTGGGAACGCCGGCTTAAACACACCTGCTTTTTTCATCGCGAAGGAAGATGAGCAAATGAATATACAAGATCTATCATTCAATTTTCCTTTATTTGTCAAGCCGTTAAACTGTGGTGATGGGGTAGGTATTGGAGCGGATTCTGTAGTGCGTGATTTTGATTCATTAAAGCAGAAAGTATTATCAATTATCAAAGATTTTCATGGAGCCGCATTGGTCGAGGAATATTTACCTGGTCGTGAATTTAGCGTAGCATTGCTTAAAAATTTAACATCCGATAATTTTCTGGTGATGCCTATAGAAATAATTACCGATAAAAACGACAAAGGTGATAGAATTCTGGGGAGAAAGACGAAAAGAGAAGACACTGAACGAGTTTTCGCTGTTCCAGAGGGGGATCTTCGTGAGTCAGTTATTGATTTTGCGAGAAAGATCTTCGAGGTATTAGGAGCACGAGATTATGGACGTATTGATATTCGCATGGATAAACAAGGGGTTCCAAGTTTCATAGAAGCAAACTTAGTTCCTGGTATTGGGCGTGGTTATTTAGCGCGAGCATATAAAATTAACACTGGTCGAAGCTATGACGAGATGGTTCTGCATATTGTAGATCTTGCATTTAGTCGAAGCAACTAAACAAATAACGATTGCAACAGTAATTTTATGAGCTGTCATATTTATAACTACAGCCGAGGTAAGCTTGATCCCACTGAATTACAGCACGAAGAATATGCGGATGATTTATTAAACAGTTAAAAATAGTCTTGATTGGATCGATTATTAAAGCTAGAATTCCGGAGTTATGGGAAAAATACTAATCATAAACATAAATACAGATTATTGGACGGATGAAAAGATTGAATTCGTCAGAGCCGGTATAGACAGTCATTCCCAAAATGAAGTTTATTCGACACGATACGACAATCTTCTCTTTAGCATTAGCTCAGATCTGGTTGAAATAACCGATAAGAGGTTGGGGGTGGATTTATCGTCATTTGACTTCGTATTTCTTAGAGATATTCGGGGATATGAAGACGAGCGTCATGGGGTGGCGTTGTATCTATCGAAGAATGATGTGCCATATTCCAACAGAGATGCGATTAATTTTGAACACATGTCAAAACTGACTCAAAACATGGCGTTCGCATATGAAGGTCTCAAAATACCCAAAACTGTCTATAGTACAAAAAGCAGTCATATCACTGAAGCTGCAAGCTTGTTCGTTTATCCGCTGATTCTTAAAAGCATCATAGGTAGGAACGGCGAAGACAACTTCTTAGTAAAGGATAAAAAAGATCTTCAAGCGCTTTTACAAAGCAACAACGAATCTAAATTTATGATTCAAGAATTTATTCCGAACAACTTTGATTACAGAATAATTGTATTAGGGGGTGAAGTGAAATCTGTTGCCACCAGAACGCGTGACCCGGCTAGTTCTGATCACAGGAATAATGTAAGACAAGGAGCCGAGAAAGATTACCAGGCCATCGACACCGTATCCAAAGATGTGCTGAGAACTGCTGTCAAAGGGGCTGCTGCAGTTAATAGAGATACTGCGGGTGTCGACATCGTTGTTTCTAATGAGGATAAAACCCCGTACATCTTAGAGGCAAACTATGCGTATGGAATGCTCATGGATATAAACAAATCACTTGAATTTCCTGGACTAGCAGAATACTTCGATTCGGTAATCAGGGATTCAGGTGGAAGATAATAAAAAATTATCGTTCTTGTTCATCGGAGGTCTGTATGACCGTATCTTGGATTTAGTTAATGATTTTAAACACAGCAATATTGAAGCGATAGCATATGTTCTTGTTCACCCACAGAGCGACCAACTGGTCAGGTTTGAAGGCAACGATAACCCTTTGGTCAAATTATTAGAAGTAGACTACAAAAGCGACAAAGAGGCGTTAGCAAAAACACTACGTGACGTTCGCAGCCTCGACGCAGTAACATCAATTAACGAGGATGGCATGAAATACTTTGCCTCAATGATCCCCTTTCTCAAAAAGACATTTCCAAATCTGCTGCTGCCTGAGCCTGACGCTCTGCTTGCGGCCTCTGATAAAAATATTATGCGAGCTAAATTCAATACACTTGACGAAGGTTTAAGTCCAAGAAGTGTGAAAATTACCGATTTACAACAATGGCGCAATTACTTAGATGTGAACTTAAATTTCCCTATCATTGTTAAGCCCGCCAATAGTTCGGCAAGTACAATGGTTTCTCGGTGTGAATCGCACAGAGAACTGGAAGACTATTTTAGCGACACAGTTCCTAAGCTCAACGATTACTACAGTGCAAAGAAAGGTGCATATAAACCTGCAATTGTAATTGAAGAGTTTATTGATGGGCCGCTATACTCAATCGACAGCTATGTTACAGATTCTGGCAAAATTTTACACTGCCCTATAGTTGATTACTTTAGTAGAGCAAATGTAGGTATGGAAGGTTTTGGTGCTTATGCTGGGATAGTTCCATCAAAATTAAGCAACTCAGAAATTGTTGACGCTGAAGCTTATGCAGGAAAAGCCGTACAAGCGCTGGGTCTGAAAAACACGAGTTGCCATACCGAACTAGTTAAGTCGAAGGCCGGGTGGAAAGTAATAGAGGTTGGCGCCAGAATTGGCGGCTCAAGAAACGAAATATATAAAAGTGGATTTAACTTTAATCATCTTGAAAATGATTTATTAAACAGATGCGGCTTACCGGTATCTATTGAAGTCACGCCCATCAACAACTCAGCCTATGTAGTGCTTTTTGCAAACTCAAGAGGTAAACTTGTAGAAATTAAGGGTCTCGAAGAATTTATTTCAAAGGCTTCCTCCACAATTACGTATACTCAGAGAAAACAGATTGGCGATACTGTTGATACAAGTTTTAATGGCGGGGAAAGAATACTGCATCTATTTTTTAACAACAATGATTGTTCTAAGTTATTTACTGACGTTATGCTTGCCCGCAAACAAATCAGTTTTGTCGTCGATTAAGGTCTTAGTCTTCATATATTGACAAAAAGTCTACAAGTGCTAAGCTTGGCTTGAAAACACTTGTCAGAAAAACCGGTTCTTGGAATTATTGTAATAAAACCAGACCTCACAACTGACATTTATATAATCTAAAGTAGGATAGTCATGGATCAATTCTTAAGAGACCAAAACAGAGACACTATACTGATGGTACACGCTCTGAATCCTCGTTCTCATGAGGCTTTCGATAAAGCCGTGGTGAAATGTAGTGAAATCTTAGGAAGACAGCTTAACGTGTTGATAGTCTCCGACAAGAGAAGCAAGCGAGCTTTTGACATAAACTACCCTAAAAACTATACGCAGATTAAATGCAACACGAACTCGGTGATTCAGCTTGAAAAAGCCCTGAAGCCATATCTCGACAGTTTGATTGCAGTAACTTGTCACCACGAAGCAAACATACCGTATTTCATAAACATAATCCCGCATGTGCCATATCTTGCAACGCCAACCGAGGAGTCATTGCTCTGGGCAACGGATAAAATTTATATGCGTCGGCGACTTCGCTCTTTCAACGCTAAGCTCAGTCCTGCATACACAATTGTCGCCGACAACACACCCAAAGCTATTGATAGAATCGAGAAACAGGTTGGGTATCCAATGGTCGTAAAACCAGCCGGTTTAGCGGCTAGTGTACTTGTGTCCGTGTGCTATCACAGGGAAGAATTGGAGAAAACTCTTAGAGTTACATTTAGACGACTCCGCAGTGTGTACAAAAGAAGAGGCTATGTAGTAGAGCCTAAGATATTGGTTGAACAGTTCATGGACGGTGAGATGTATTCAACAGATATCTATGTGAACTCTCGTGGCACTATGTATACGACACCGCTAGTTCACATAAAAACAGGATTCAAAGCTGCAGGAAGTGACGACTTTTATGGTTATCGTCGTATCACACCTGTAATTATGAAACCGTACAAACATCAAGCAGCGTTTGATGTAGCTAAAGAAGCTGTCAAAGCACTAGCTTTGAGAAATACAACTGCTCACGCTGAACTTATGAAGACGCCAAATGGCTGGAAAGTTATCGAAGTTGGACCGCGCATGGGGGGCTTTAGAGATTTCATGTACGAACAGTCCTACGGGATAGATCATAACCTCAATGATTTACTAATACGACTCCCGATGAGGCCGATAATTCCCAGAAAAGTTAAGGGTTTCTCTTCGGTCTTGGCATTTTACGCAAACGAACAAGGAACAATAACTGCCATAAAGGGGCTCAAAAAGATTAAACTAATTGAATCCTACAAGAAGTACGATATAAACTTAAAAAAAGGTGACAAGGCAATGTTTTCTCGCAATGGCGGGGGGAGTGTTGTTGACGTGTACCTATTCAACGTAAAGCGATCTAATTTGCTGGCAGATATTCGACGACTCGAACAGACTTTGAAAATTGAAGTCAGTAAAACTACAAAAGCTCATCCGTTACACTTAGTCTCACAAGACACAGCTGCGACAGAGACTCTAGAGCTAACTGCTGATCCAGAACTTGCAGCCGAAGAAGCGAAGAGACTAGAAGGTTAGTAGTGTCAGCAAAGGGTGAGCGAAATATTTTAAGATTGTTAGTGGGCTTGGCGTTACTCGCGTTCGGTGGCTGGATAGTTATTTATGGCATGAACTCCGCAGAATCAGCGACTGCCAAAATCAACAGAAGTGTAATTTACATTGACGTTGCCCAGACCCCAGAAGAAAAACAGCTAGGCCTTAGCGGCAGAGAGTCGCTACCAAACGGGGAGGGTTTGTTGTTTGTTTATGACCAGCCAGGACAACATCGGTTTTGGATGAAAGACATGAATTTTCCAATAGACATCATTTGGATAGCAGAGGATTATCGAGTGGTTGATATTACTAAAGATCTCTCACCAGACACCTATCCTGAAACCTTCACTTCATCCAGGCCAGCTCAGTATGTTTTAGAAGTGAATGCTGGGTATTCCGACGAGCTTGATATTCGAATTGGTGATGAATTCGAATTCACGTATTGAACATGGCTATATATCCCTCTCGCCACGAAGCACATTATTCGCGAGGCCGTACTTTTTGGGGAGTAATTGATAACATCGTTCATCGCAAGGTTATATAATAAATCATATAATATATTCTTTACACCTCTGTAAATCAAGTAGCACTAGGCATGCAACACAGTTATATAATTAATTATATAACTGTTCAATATGCTTGAAATCTTAGCTGATAACGCTAATACTTACTAGTGTTATGTCATATGATTTAGTTATCGCTGTAGCTATCGGCCTACTGATGTTAATTGTGCTATGGCTTAGAACAAACATCGCACTTGGGATATTGGCGCTTACAGCTGGATATGTATTGAACGATTTGGTAGCGGATGATATTTTCAACGCGCTATATAAAAGTAGCTCTAGCGCTGTGAATTCGCAGGAGCTAATTAACACAATCGAGCTAACATCCGTGATATCGATAATTATAATTTTGCTACCGTCTTTTTTAGTGATATTTAGATTTAAGAACTTCCAGCCTGGCCGGTTACTGGTGCATATAGCTCCAGCTGGTGCTTATGCGCTACTGGCGATGCTATTTATTCTAATAAGCCTGCCTGTCGAGACCCAGGCGCTTCTACGTGAAGAATCTTTCGCCTACACTCAGTTCGAATACTTCCAGGCAGTGATAGTTGTTGGCGCAGTAGTCATAGCAATCTTCGATCTTATGGCGCACGAGCGAAAGCTCCGAAGGAAGAATAGGCGTCATCGAAGAAGTAAGGAAGATTGACCATCCCGGTTTTATGGATTGAATTCAGTTACAGCACCCGTTTCATTGATAGTATACCCACTAAGGAAGTCGATTGATTTGAAGGGCATGTGTCTTTGTGACATAGCAGGGCTGATACTCAAGTCATGGGAGACAATGAGAATTGTGTCCACTCTGCTGTCGTGCAAGCATTCATCAATAAGTTTGTTGAGTTCGGAGGCCTTAGCCTTAACACCAGCTAATACTTCTTCGTCGTCTAATTTCGTTACAGCCTCTAGGAAGGAAATGTTATCTTTGACGGCCAACGCGTTGAGGGCATCACTTTTCTTTGCTGTGGCCATGTAAAAACCTGCACGAGAATCAACAGTAGGGGTTATTTTAGCTAAAAGCTTGGCTGTTTCTTGAGTTCGACTGGATTCTGAAGATATTACTTTATCGAAAGCAGGAAGGGTAGAGCCTAGTTTTATGGAGGATTTCTTGCCGAATTCAGTTAACACGCCTTCGGGATCTTTTTCGCCATGCCTTAGTAGGTAAACCTTCTTCATGGCAAATATTGTAACAAATGTAGGTGTTCACAATTATTTCGACCTGCCGATGCATGAAAATTATTGCGCCATAAGACTAGGGCGATTGACTACCTCTGTTTTTTGTGCATAATTTATACAGTCTTTAACATCTGTAGCCCTGCGAAAATGAAATCCGAACGAAGTGTTTTCATTTTCGAGAGGAAAAGCATAGCATTAAGTCGAAGCTTTTGATGATAATCAGAACGAGACAAATGTGAGAGCTTTGACGAGGGCCATTAGCTCAGCTGGTTAGAGCACGGGCCTTTTAAGCCCGGTGTCCTGGGTTCGAGCCCCAGATGGCCCTCCAATCTATGAACCGTCCCTCATGGGCGGTTTTTAGATTGGAGAATCGTATGAGTTTCGAACCCAGGTGTCCTGGGTGAGAACCGTAAAGCAAAAGTGAACTGTTTCACTTTTGTAGGTTCGCAAGACCGGAGCGTTGTCTGAGTTTGAGCGTATGCGAAAGGCGAAGACCGCGAGGTGGGCCCGACGAATTTTTCCGTCAGGAAAAATATCGGTGGGAGAGTCCTGTGGCATTTCGCAAAGAAACCTTCCGATGAAAACTTGTTTTCATTCGCGAAGTTTCGGGTCCGCAGAATGTGGGCGAGCCCCAGATGGCCCTCCAATATGTTTATGCTTAAACAGAGGTAATAGTCCTCTGTTTTTGTTATAATTAAAATTATGAAAATCGCTATCCTTGGTCATCCAGGTTCAGGGAAAACGCATATTGCCAATAAGCTTCATAAAAAACTTGGCGTAGAGACAATTGATATAGACATTCTATTTGATAAGCATCCTGCTTATTTTATTTCGCCTAAACTGTATAGGAAGGCAATCAATAGGCTACTTGCCAATAAATCCGATTGGATAATTGATGGATATCATGGCAAAAGAATGCCTGGCTGGATTTGGAAGTCCGCAGACATAATAATCTTTGCTGATTTGCCGAAAGACCAACTAAGAAAAAATGTCACGGAAAGATACAGGAATGCAAAAAAGAATGATGAATTTTCACACTGGCAATCAACACGCGCGAACAACCTAAAGAATTTTGCACAAATTCGATTCCTGGATAAATCACTGAGACAAAATGCGGAAAGAATCCAGGAAAGCACAAAAGCAGAGTCCGAGTTTATAGTTTTACAGTCTATGACTCAGGTTAAAGAGTTTCTGAGTAACTTTCACGCTTGAAAATAGTTGCAACAAGAAGCACGGTGGCCCTCCATAGAAAAACCATTCCCGTTTGGGAGTGGTTTTTCTATTACGGTCCACCCGAGACTCGAACCCAGGGCGGATTGCGTAGCAAGACGCTGCCTGGGAATCGACGCCAAGGATTTCACGCGCAGGTACTTGTACCGAGCATGAACGTCCTGCGTGAGCGAAGCGAAGCCCCAGATGGCCCTCATTTTGTTACAATACCAATCATGCAAACGATATGTACAATTCACGAATCAGACGTTTATTCCAAAACGGAAGATGATAATGCTGATTCGTCAAACTTTTCATTACGACAAGCGGCACGTGCAGTTGTTAGGAACGAACAAGGACAAGTGGCTTTGCTCAAAGTGAATAAACACAATTACCATAAGTTGCCTGGTGGCGGGGTTGAGCAGGGCGAGAATGAAAAGCAAGCACTGAAACGAGAACTGTTAGAAGAGATTGGTTGCAGGGCGAGGATAGTGAGTGAGCTTGGTAAAATTATTGAGTTTCGAAACAAATGGAAATTAAAGCAGACTTCTTATTGTTATCTTACTGTGCAAGTTGGTGAACAATTGGCGCCAGAGTTTACACAGAAGGAGAAAAAAGACGGGTTTGAAATACTATGGGTAGATAATATTGAATCCGCAGTAGCATTGCTAAAAGCGGACGAGCCAGCTAATTACGAGGGGTTGTTTATTCAGCAACGTGACATTAAATTCTTAGAAGCTGCTAAGAACATGTTATGAAGCTAAAAATTCAAAGCCATATTTTATAAATGAACCGGTGATAAGTCTGGAGCGTAAGAGGACTTCGATTATTATGCTCGCTCGAGATATTGGCTTCGCCTTCTCGCTCGGCTAAACAAGGATTTCTTCATCTGCCACTGGCAGATTCAGCCTTACGGTTCAAATCTGTCACGCCAAAAAGAAAACGTCCGACAAAAATGCCGAACGTTTTCTTGGTGGGCGTGAGAGGACTTCGATTATTTTGCTCCTCACAACATTTTCACACCAGAGTTATGAAAATGCTCGTCGGCTAAACAAGGATTTCTTTATCTGCCACTGGCAGATTCAGCCTTACGGTTCAAATCTGTCACGCCAAAAAGAAAACGTCCGACAAAAATGCCGAACGTTTTCTTGGTGGGCGTGAGAGGACTTGAACCTCCACGGACAAAGTCCACTAACTCCTGAAGCTAGCGCGTCTACCAATTCCGCCACACGCCCGTATGTGTTACGAGGTTATTTTACAATTTTTTTTAGGCTATCTACCAGCTACTATCTACGAAATACGAACTTCACGCTTTTGTTTACTCGTATCACATCTGTTAATTTGATGAAGCTATGTTCAGGAATAATTACTGGAGGCATCGCTTCAATAGAACTACACTACTGGCGATAGGCTTAGCGGCAGTATTAGCTGGTCTACTTTGGGCACGATTTGGTGCTGTGCCAAATCTGAGCTTTGTTATTGTTGGTTTTCTGCTACTACCTATGTTACCAGCAAAGAAAGCCCCAGCTCTATTGGTGATGCTGATAATCGGCTTGAATCTCGGGTTATGGCGTGGAGCTGTGACTAAAACTCAAATCGATATGTACCAGCCACTTTATGACCAAAAAGTCATATTGGTTGGCAGAGTTATTGACGATAGCTCGTATGCTTACAAATCCCAGACGGAATTTCACATTGGCGATGTGCAGTTGGTGGCGCAAAACGGCAACCTAGATTTGCCAGGCAGGGTGCGAGTTCGAGGTTATGGAGCGCCTAGTGTTAGACGTGGTGACGTTGTGGAAGTTGTCGGTAAAATGCGCGAAGGCTACGGTAACAGGCAGGGCTCAATGAGTTTTGCCAAGATTACGGTACATGGGCGTAGTGCAAATGCTGTTGAAGATATTCGTGCCAAATATTTTGCTGGTGTGTATACAGCGCTTCCCGAGCCGAATGCGTCGTTAGGACTTGGCTTTCTCGTGGGGCTGAGGACGCTTCTGCCAGAGAGATTGTTAGACCAGCTTTCAGCCACGGGGCTTACGCATATAGTAGCTGTTAGCGGCTACAATTTGACAATATTAGTTAGATTCATGAGGCGTATTTTCGCTCGGAAATCAATTTATCTGGCGATGCTCAGCTCGGTCAGCCTAATAGTGGCATTTTTGGCGGTGACTGGTTTCACGCCATCAATTGTAAGGGCGGCGATTGTTTCAGGACTTTCACTTACAGCCTGGTACTACGGAAGGATGGTGCATCCCGTCATGATACTTTTGCTTTCAGCCGCAATTACGGCATTCTGGAACCCGCTGTATTTGTGGTACGACCTTGGCTGGTATCTGTCTTTTGCGGCGTTCTCTGGAATATTGATACTAGCGCCGCTTTTGACCGCGAGACTATTTGCCAAACGTAAACCTGGACCTTTAGGGCAAGTAGTTATTGAAACACTTAGTGCCCAGTTAATGGTTCTACCGATAATCGCCGTGATTTTTGGACAAGTTTCAGTTATTTCGCTGTTAGCTAACGCAATAATACTGCCGATGATACCAGTGGCAATGCTTCTGACGTTTGTGGCGGGTCTAGCCGGTGCGTTTGTACCGTACATTTCTGGTTGGTTTGCTTGGCCGGCAGATTTTCTACTGACATTTATGGTTGATACGATTCGTATTATGGCCAAAGCACCCTGGGCACTAAAGGAGGTAAACACTAACTGGTTACAGGCGGGGATATTTTATAGTTTCATCGGACTGGTAGCCGTGGTTATGCTAAGAGTGACTAAGAAACGGCTCAATGCAGCTGAAGTGGTAGAGTAAGTTAGACGGTAGACGGTAGACGGTAGACGGTAGACGGTAGACGGTAGACGGTAGACG
>CAZOFP010000009.1:0-38404 GCA_964579475.1 uncultured Candidatus Saccharibacteria bacterium
AGCTCCAACAAGTCGCCAAGAAGCTCGCTACCTCAATAAAATCGCTAAAAAATAAGCCGCTTACGCTTGCTTTACAACTTATTCACGATATTGTTTTAATATGACTTCGCAGAGTTCCCAGCCAAACCGAATATCCACCGAGTTCACCGGTGGCATAGGATTAATCCGCAGATTTGTAGAAGACGGGGAAGTAATCGAGGCAAAAATTAATGATCAGCCTATGTCTCTTTCGGCTGAAGGCTATGTGGAGATTGATGAAGACTCTATATCAATCCAAGCCCTATTTGAAATATTTAAAAAAAATCCAAGACACTCGGCCTGACAAAGCGCCGTTTACCGCAATTCAAACTATTGATAACCCTACGCCGGATGACTATGCGACAGGAAGCTACCACGGCGAATGGTGTGTTTACCTACTAGGTGAATCAAATATTGATATCTATGATGAAAACAATACAGGAGAAAATCACTAGCTATTTGTGCCTGGTTTTTGTTCTAGCTCATGAATACGTTTGTGGTCTAGGCCAAAATGATGGGCGATTTCGTGCCAAACGGTGTGTTTAACACGTTCTTTTAAGTCGTCCGGATCACTGGCAACACAAAGTAGGGGAATTTTGAAAATCGTAATCTTGTCTGGAAGTACTCCAGAATACGAACTGCCTCTTTTAGTCTGCGGTATGCCTTCGTACAGACCAAAAAGTGTGGTACCTGGACGGGCTTTTACTTTTTCTAATTGAGTGTGAGTTGGAAAGTCAGCTATTACCACGGCAACGTTCTTAATTTTATCGATAAATTCTTCTGGAATTGCATCCATACCATCGGCAACAAGCTTTTCAAATTCTTCATCTGACATGTATTGGCAAGGCATGTGGCTAGGATACAGAAGTTGCTAGCTAGAAACTAGAGGCTAGAAGATGGAATATGAGAAATAAGTCATGACTGGCTATAGCGGAGCACTTATGGCTACCCCTGACGATGACTGGTACAATAACCTTGTGCTTATATTTTCAATAATTGGCTGGTGGTACAGCAAAGGCTGGCAATGGGTTTTTGCCAGCGCCGTCAACCGACTCAACACCGTACAACATTCTTTCTCGGTTGGAACTCTCTTTAGAACACTTTTTTCTCCGTGGAAACAAATTGTTGGCGCTTCAGCTAAAGATCAGTCACTAGATAACAAGTTTCGATCGATGCTCGACAGCCTAATTTCCCGGTTTGTCGGATTCATGGTCCGAACCCTTACGCTGCTAGCGGCGTTCTTCAGTCTCTCACTAGTGCTTGTTCTGGGTTTATTCTCGGTCATTGTTTGGCCATTCATACCTGCGGTCATCGTTATTACCGTTTTGCTTTTTGCGGGGGTGCTCTAAGATGCAAATTGTCTATGATTCACACAGTATTAGAGCTAGAAAAGCTCGCTTTGGTCGCTTATTCCACAAAAAACTCACCAGAACATTGCTCTGGTTGATTGTTGCCGGTGCCACGACTGTCGGATCGCTACTGTACGCTACAGACATACGGATAGGAATCCTGCTTGTTGTCCCGGCTGCGGCGATATTGATGGCGCTGCTGTGGTGGTATGGAGATTTGCGTGATTTGCCAACGTTTATAAATGCCGACCAAGACCAGCTGCTGGTACACGAGGCATTGGACAGGCGAGTTCTGTCTAAGCTTAAGGGCAAAAACCCATCACCAGTGGACATCTGGCGGGCGGTCAAAGGAAGCTGGCGACAACAATTCTTCTTAATCCGTTTTGGTATCGATCCTGGGCTGTTTGAAAATTCACTCAGCCAAGATCCTAAAGATTCTGCTGCGCTATGGCAAAAAGCTGATGAGCTAGCAATAAAAGAACATCAACAAGGAATTACTGCAGCAACGCTAACGGTTGCAATACTTAGCACCTTACCAAATCACGAAACTTATCTAAATCACCTCGGCTTAGAGCCTCAGGACTTGTTGGCGGGTATCGACTGGCAACACCACATAGAGTTAGTAGGTCGGCGCTACCGGAAAAATGAGAATTTTGGTGGTATCGCCCGTGATTGGTCTGCTGGATACACCCCGTACTTGAACCGCCTAGGGCAAAATATGAGTTCTGAGATTCAATTTAACGGCGGCCTTTTATACCGCGATACGGCTGCTCACGCTCAGTCGGTCGACCAGATTATTAAGATTCTCTCCAAGCCAGGCAACAAAAACGTGGTGTTAGTTGGTGATGTTGGTGTCGGTAAGACTACTACCGTTTATTCCTTCGCTCAATCACTACTGCTCAGTCCCGATGCACCTCGACAACTAAAATACCAACAAGTTGTTTCCCTGAACGCTGCGACAATCATTTCGCACGTTGGTGACCATGGATCATTAGAAGATTTGATGCTACGGGTAATGAACGAAGCAGTTCGAGCAAAAAATATTATTCTGTTTTTCGACGAAGCCCAACTATTCTTCAACCAAGGAACTGGTTCGGTCGACCTCAGTAACATAATCATTCCTGCACTCGAAGGAAACGTACTGTCGACAATTTTCGCTATGCCGTCCAAACAATGGGGGAAGATAAAGGCTCACAACCCTACGCTTGCTGGACTGATGAATCTGCAGACGATACAACCACCCAACGAACAAGACACCATGAGTATTATGGAAGATCAAGTCTTGAAAACGGAACACCAGGAAGGTGTGCGCTTTATGTACCAGGCGCTGCGCGAAGCCTACCGACTTGCCGACCACTACGAACAAGACATATCCTTCCCTGGAAAAGCCATAAAGTTACTGGAGTCAGCCACTACACACGACGAGGGTGGATTAATAACCGTTCAGTCGGTCCAAAAAGCCGTTGAAGCGACTTTCGGTGTAAAGGTGCAGACTGCTAACCAAGACGAGAAAACACAGCTCCTAGAGCTTGAGAAGCGAATTCATGAACGTATGATTAACCAAACCAGAGCCGTAAAAGTAGTTAGTGATGCCTTGCGCCGTTCACGAAGCGGAGTTGGCAATCCAAATCGTCCAATCGGCACATTCATGTTCCTGGGTCCAACTGGCGTGGGTAAGACTGAGCTAGCGAAAGCATTGGCTAGTGTTTTCTTCAACGGCGAAGACCAAATAGTTCGAGTCGACATGAATGAATATGTGCGTAGTGAGGATATCCAGCGCTTACTAAGTCCAACCAGTAAAACAGGTACGAGTTTCTTATCTAAAATACGCAAACAGCCCTTTAGTGTAGTGCTCTTTGATGAAATTGAAAAAGCCCATCCAGATGTTATCAATGTCTTATTGCAACTGCTTGATGAAGGGAAAATCAAAGACACCGACAACCGCGAAGCTTCTTTTCGTGATGCAATCGTGATTGCCACTTCTAACGCTGGCGCAAACGAAATACGTTCTCGTATTGAAGCAGGTGAGAGTTTAGAGAATTTCGAGGAAGCTTTCACTAACCAACTCATAGAAAGCGGGCAGTTCAAGCCAGAACTACTCAATCGTTTCGATGAAATCGTTCTCTTCCGTCCACTCAAACCAGAGGAGCTTCTCGAAATTGTCGACCTGTTGATAGACGGGGTCAATAAAACTCTTAATCGTCAAAAAATCAGCGTGTCACTTTCTGATGAAGCAAAGACCTGGCTTGTCAAGAAGGGCTATGACCCTAGGCTTGGCGCTCGACCAATGCGACGCATGATACAAAGAACTGTCGAGAATATTGTTGCAAAAAAGCTTTTGCAAAGCGAGACAACGCCCGGTCAAGTTATTCAATTGGATGTAGGAGATTTAGAAGAAAGTTCCTGAAAATTATAATGCGGAGAGGGAGATTATCCTTCGGATGCGCCGTCGTCATGTACTCGAAGTAAGCACTTGTGCGTGCTCTTAGTCTTCGAACTCGTGCTACACACTATGGGTTCAAATCTCACTTCCCATAAGACAACAAAAGCCGAGCTAAAGCTCGACTATTCTCGTCTGGCGGAGAGGGGGAGATGTCGGCTTCACCTCTTCCGCTTCATCGTCCTCGAAATATGATTTCTGCGGGCTCAGTCGCTCCACCGAACTCTTTTTGTTGCACAAAAACTGAGTTCTCATCTCCCCTGCAGATTCAAAAAACGACCGCAAGGGTCGTTCTCTGAATCTGGCGGAGAGGGGGAGATTCGAACTCCCGCGCCGAGTTGCCCCGACCTAACGATTTAGCAAACCGTCCCCTTCAGCCTCTTGGGTACCTCTCCTTTTGTGGTCCGAGCCAAATAATTTTGGTTCGGAGTGCAGAAGGAGAATTATTCATGCGCGGGAGGGTCATCTGAGGCCCATAAAAGTCTGGTAGACTTTTATGTTTTCATTTATAAATGTTTGCGAAGCAAACGGTTGTGAACCTTGGGTACCTCTCCTTGTATGCTTCGAGTCCATTCAAGATGGGCTCGGGGAATACAAGAATAGCTTATCACCCAAAAGGACGAATCCGCCGGAGAAAGTTCTTTGGACTTTCGAGTCTCCTTTGAATAAATCAAATCCTGGGTACTGTAAAGTAGTACAATACGACCTCCAAGGAGTATAAAACAAATGAATTCTTATCCCAAGAAGAAGAGAGATATCGGACTGTGCCCTCTTCTACTACCTCGTCCTCGAAACAAAATTTCTGCGGGTTCGGTCGCTCCACCGAACTCTTTTTGCTTTGCAAAATGAGTTCAAATGAATCTCCGCGAGCTTATGCTTGGGGTATGCGCGACACCTAATCAACGCACCGCCAAATTGAAAAGCCGAGCCAAAGACTCGACTACTCAATTTGGCGGAGGGGGAGAGATTCGAACTCTCGAGATCCGTGAGGACCTGTCGGTTTTCAAGACCGATGGAATAAACCGCTATCCGACCCCTCCTGGCTCAGCAAATTATACCTTAAATGACTGTATTCTTTACAGTAATAAATGAATATTGAACAGTGATGTATAATAACGCTCATGAATGAAGGTGAAGATAACGAGTCAGCCCACGCCGAGTCACATGACAGTGCTGACGCAGGCGACAAACAGCTCTTTAATCCCGCAGAGGATGACCGTTCGGAGATACACATAAAGCCAGATGCCACGGACGACTCAGCAGCAACCTGGGAAGCTTCCGAGTACATACACCATCAGAAATCAATGGCTTGGTATCTAGCTCTAACAGGAGCGACGTTACTGCTCGCTGCGATTTTATATCTTATTCTAAGAGACGTGTGGTCGCTAGTGGTTATGGCGGTCATGTACGCTGCGATTACGGTATATGCTAGACGTGAACCGCAGGTTCTTAAATATAGTGTAGGTGCAGAGGGAATAATGATTGGTGAAAAACACTTTACATACGATCAATTCAAATCGTTTTCTGTAATGCAAGAAACAGGTGTTCCGAGCATATCTCTAGACCCGACCCAGAGGTTCATGCCGGCGGTTTCGATTTATTTTGCGCCGGAGGACGGCGACAAGATTGTCAATGAACTGGCGAAGTTTCTACCCCATGAACAAAAGACTTCAAGCGTTGTTGACCGCGCCATGCTCAAGCTCCGCTTTTAGGGATATACGAACTATGTTAGAGTAACCCCCGTTCCGCCGTGAAAGCGGAAGGTACATTATATTTTATTGTTAAATCACCGCCCTCGCTTCCTTTCACCAACGTATTTTACGAAGGAGCCAGGGTCGGGTGGCGTGTGGTTTGACTTGTACCCGTAGCTCAGCTGGATAGAGCGTTGGCTTGCGGAGCCAGAGGTCACAGGTTCGAACCCTGTCGGGTACACCAGCAATTGTGCACCACTAAGGTGGTGAGTAATTACTGGTATACTTAAGGTATCCTGAGAACCTGTATTTTGCGGAGCAAAAAGGTTCGGTGGAGCGATGCAGCGCGCAGGAGCTTGCTCCGAGCAATGGAGAGTGGAAGAGGCGAAGCCGACACCCTGTCGGGTACACCATTAGATTTTGGAATGACCCTCGTGGTCATTTTTAAATCTAATAATATACGGGGTTTGAACCTAGTCCACCACAGGTGGAAGGTTCGATTACCAGAGCCACGCGTAGATACTTGCATCGAGCATGGCTCGCAGGGAGTAGCAGGACGTTACCCTGTCGGGTACACCAGTTACATTTGTCCAAACTCTTGTTCGGGCTTTTGATTCCCAGCACAATTTGAACTAGTATTTTAGCTATGGAGAGGTGGCCGAGCGGCTGAAGGCGCACGATTCGAAATCGTGTAAGTGTCGCAAGACGCTTCGAGGGTTCGAATCCCTCCCTCTCCGCCAAGAATAAAGTTCTAAAACGACCCGTCCACCTATAGATACATATAGGGTGAAGGGTTGTTTTAATATAGCTCAAAATACTACAAAACTAGTCATTCCCGTTCTCATGGCGACGGGGTTCGAACTGGCTTAGTTAAATTTTTTAGATCTTCGTTTTCGTTCTACATAAACCTTTTGATCTTTGAGATACACCTCGCCGATGACGTATTTCAGGATTTCTCGCTTTTCTTCTCTGGTTCCGTTCCTTAGGACATATTTAGCGTAGGCTTTTAGGTCTATGGCGGGTGTCTTGACCAGCTCCTTGCCTGTATAGCCTATGACACCGTTAAACCTTTGGTAGCGTTCCAGCTCATCTTTGAATTGCTCGTGTGCACCGATCTCATCAAGTTCCAGTTTATCTATAAGTTTCAGTAGTTCGTTCATCAGATCACCCTCACGAATATATGGCTGGATACAGTCTAGGTCGTTAGCTCTACCGCAGTGGTAATACACGTAGCGTCGAATCTCCCCAGTTGTCATGAGTCGCTTCATGTGTTCTTCGGCAGTTATGCCAGTCCTGCACGCCCCACACTTCAGTATTTTGGTGAAGCTGAATTCTTTTGTACCTGCAGGTGCTTTAGGAGCTACGGTAAGCTGCAGTTGCACCGCATCGAACAGTTCCTTGGTTATAAGTGGTTTGTGTTTGCCTTTATGCATTGTTTCGTTTGTCTTTGGGTATCTATACTCGCCGTAATAGAACGAGTTTCGTAGAGTTCGGTAAATGTGACTCAGAGCCAATCGTTTGTCGTGTTTGGAGCGGAAGTCGACCTCGTCTAACCACCGCTTTACGTCTCGGCCAGTCCAGGCAGATTCAGCCACTCGTTTGAACATTTCTATTATGATTTCTGATCGTTCTTCATCTACAATAATCTTTTCCTCGCCCATGCCGTTATTAAGGTATCCGATTGGCGCTACGCCTGGCCTCCAGCCGTTGGCTGCCTTGTTGTGAAGCCCACGGATAACGTTAAGACCTCTGTTGTCATTCTCAAGCTTGGCTTGCGAGCCGAGGATCATCAACAGGAACTTCTCGTTAGGGTTGTTAGTAAATGTCTGGCTGTGAGTCCTAATTTCTACCAATTTGCCCTCATCCATAAGGTCAACTAATACACCTAAATCTCCCGCCGATCTGGACAAGCGATCCGGTGCCCACGAGATTATTCCGCCAAAAAATCCTAACTGAATGTCTTTGATGAGTCTGTTGAAAATTGGCCTGCTTCCTGCGACCTTGGAAGAATGACTTTCCTGGCGTATCTCCGCTATTTCAATGCCCCAATGGTCTGCAAGTAGCTGCATTTCTTTGATTTGTTGCTCGATAGACAAGGCTTGGCGTTCGTCCTGTTCGCTAGATTTACGGGCATACAGGCAGTATCTTATTTGACCCGCTAACTCATTTATTTGCACCTGTTCGGTTTTGTTTATATGCATAGCACAGCAACGGTACCGCAAGAATAACGTAAGTCTAGCTACAAATTGAAAAAGCGCCGAAATGTCCATGTCCCCGAGGGGAATCTACCGTAAGGCAGATGACAAGTCGACGCTTGATTGCGTTCGATTTGGACGAGCCTTGGCTCGAACGCTAGCACTTTGCCCTGATTTTCTCGCCATCAGACGAGCCAGCACCAGAGCGGCTGGGTAGTTGTGATGTCTTCCTATCACTTATTTGGAAGACCTTGCAAAAGGATGTGCGGATGCACTTAGGTGTCCTCAGTTGCTAGCTACTAGCGCGAGCTGAAGCGCTCCTGAAGCTTCGCTAGAGCTTCATTCATATCAGCGGGTTCCTCTTCTGAATCAGTCGAGTAGACCACTTCCTCCGAGGATATCGGCGATACGAAATCACCTAGACCCCAACCACGCCCGACAGGCGGACTTGGATTGCCCGATGACAGACCGACGCGACCAGCCCAGGTGTCTTGGAGTTCCTGCTGGATCTCCGCAATACGCTCGAGCTGAGCTTCGGTCAAGTCCTCCTCGGGGAGGTGAACGACCTCGAACTCGTGTTCGGCGGCCGTGTAGGCCTTTGCCCACATGAGCACGACCTCGCCCGGCAGGATTTGCCTCCAGACAAGGTCGCCCTCGTCGTAGCGAGATGCTCTCCTTGGGTTGTCGTTCTCGAGTCCATCGCGCTCACGGTCGAAACCGTCAGACGTGATGACCCAGCCCATTCCACAGCCTGTTGCGCCACCAGTGCGCTTCCAGATGTGGATGTTCTGGGGTAAGCCGAGCTTCGCAGCTTCTGCCTCAGCCGAAGCCGTGGTAGCCGCAGCCGCTTCCTCGTGTTCCTTTTCGACCACTCCTTCCTCCATGAAGGTGAGTTCAGTCTCGAAGGATTCCAACCCTTCTGGGCTGTACACAAAACGACTCACATACCTACTGCCTGTCGCAGTTTCGTACGCTATAGGGCAGACGACTTCAGTCATCTCGAATTTCCACTCGAGACTTAGGGCTTCGACCCGCGAGGCGTACACCTCAAACTGGGGCTGGAATTCGTCCTTGAGCTGCTGCTTCCGCAGACGCTCGGCAGACTCCTCCTCCCAGTGGGTAACGTTGCGCTCGACTTGCGCGACATTCTCTTCGGTGTAGAGCTTCTGGCTCCAACCGAGTGAGAAATATGCCTCGTCGAGTTTCAGTTCGCCGTAGTTGGTGTTCGGGTTGTTAGTCCGAAGCACCTCTAGGCGTGACTGAAGCGCCATCAGGCGGTCACCGAGACCCGATTCCTTGGCTGCCTGGCTGGCAGCTTCTGTTTCGGCTTTTTCACGAGCTTCACGTTCGGCCTTGGCCTGGCGCTTAGCTTCGCGTTCGGCGTTCTGTCTGACGGTAGCCTCATTTTGCTTCATGCGGTCTGCCGCAGAAAGCTTGGGGCGACCCGAAGTATCGATGTACATCGCCGAACGGCAATGATAGATCGATGCCTTCTTGAACGCCACCTCAACGGCAGCTTCCAGTTTCGAATCGACTGGTCGGTCCCATTCGCCTTGGCTGAAGGTGTTGATCGCCTCGACCTCGACAGACGCCTCCCATTTCTCGCCATCGACATCCTTGACGGACGTCTTGACGATCCGTTCGATACGAGCCGAATGGCGCGCACCGCGGGCAACTCCGGCGTAGACGAGGTAGTAACCCTCGTGTACGCAGATCAGCGCATGGGGTCCACCGGAGCGGTGTCCTCGTGTCTTGACGAACACCGCGCGGGGCTTGGAGCCGTCACGCTTGGTGACGAGCATCGCTGAGCCGCCACTGGTCAGTCCGCCACCAGTTTCCCACATGGCGGGGAAACCACGCTTGGTGGCATCAATCTCGATCTTCTTGTTCATTCTATAACCCTCCACGGGTCGGTGTGGATTTAATGTGCACGGGAATATCCCTTAGCCTTCTGGTCAGATTGACCTCATGGCATAGCACAACCACCTGCCGCATATCAGCAGCAAACTAAACACAATTAAAAATCATGTATAAATTGCTGCTGACAACCGAAAAGGGTTACTAGTAGCTAACTTGTAAAGTTTCTAGCTCCCAGCTCACATAGTGTGGATGAAAGCTCACGTCTGCCTAACTCTTTAGGTAGACGTGAGCATTCATGATTGTTTAACGATCGATAACAATCACCACATCGAATCCTTCCTTTAGGCTCACAGGCTCACTCTCAAGAGCTTTGGCCATCTTTTCTATGGCATAGTCAGGGACCACTCTGTCGCGTCCCGTGTTGCGCTCTTTGGCTATCTCAACAGGAACATCAATGAAGACGGCGGCTACAGTTACGGCTCCAAAAGAGCGGTACATCTCAACTGTTTGAGGTCGTCTCCAAGCTTCGGCGTGTGTGGCGTCAATAATTACAGAGTTGCCTCCAGCTAATTCATCTTTTACACGGTCGTAGGCCTCTTCCCAGGCCTGTGCGTTCACAGATTGATCAGCAGCGTTTCCTGATATTTCTTCACGGATATCGTCGGGACAGATTCGGGCAATATCAAAATCTCCTGCAAGTTCAGACAAAACAGTTGTTTTGCCACTTCCAGGTATGCCAACACCCATTACGACGAATGGTGTTTCCAATTCTCCCAATTGTTGCTCAAGTTTACTCATAATTTGTCGCCTTTCGTCCTTTCGGACTCTTCAGGGTGGATACACATCCACCGAGACGATTAGACAAGAGAAAGGATAGGTGAGAGTGCATACAGCACAAGCAATATTAAATTTACCTGCACTGGCGTGCGTTTTTTGGGGCTCCATAGAGCGGTTGGTAAAGGACAAATGTCCACTATACACCGAAGTGTATATCCAACCGCTCAACCCTCGTCGGGCAGACCTTCTACCCGACGAACCCGACGTGACGAAAGACGTTGGTCTTGGTTACAGACCCGTCTTTTTCCGTCCTTTCGATGCTCTCCCTTACGGAGAACGCAAAGAGGGGGTGGATGCCGAGCATCCTGAGCGAATTCTCGAGCGGCCCCATGAGGTATGGTGCCCCAGCGATCATCGCTGACGTTGCCCTCTCGTCGAGGGCGATCTTTGCAAGCTCATTTGCTCGCCTTATAATCTCCTCTCGCGAGGGGATCTCGCCGAACGTCAGGAGCGCCTTGACGGCGTCCTTGTCGGTGTTCGCGGGCTCGCGAACGCCAGCTTCACGCTGGTCAAGGGTTGGGTTGTGTTGGGTGAGATTCAAGATGTCCATTGAGGACTCCTTTTGAAGAAATAGCTTCTTCGTGGCTTCCCGTGGACGAACTTTTCGTCTCTAGAGCTGAAAAATGCACAGCATTCTCTTGTCAAGATGGGATATCTATATACCCTCCAGTGATATACAAATTACCCATCTTGAGCTCTTTCATCCTATTCTCTTGTCAAGGTTGGGCCGAACAAGTTCGGCACCGTTCATCAATCACCTTGAGGCAATTGACTATCATACCTTAGCATAAATAGCTGAAAAAAGCAAGCCTTTTTATAATAATATTATTTCTTTGTAAAGAGTTCTTGTTCTCTTGGTTGCTCCGCCCTTTGGATTAGCATCTTTAGCCAAATTTGATGAGTATCCAGCAAAGACTCATAACTCTTTGGATAAGCGTCATTTGAGCTATTACGCAGAGTCCTATCCGTTGCTTTAGCAATTGGTAAGTAGAAGCTGCTAACCCAGCTGACGCCTAGGTCGTGTAGTCCGTAATAAACGCTCAGGGTGTTGTCTACAAGATCGGCGGTTTTGATTAATTTGGTCTCGTCCGATGAGTCTTTGATCTTTTTTAGATAATTCTTGGTGTTGTCATCGCCGTCATAATTGCTGAGACTGTCGATCCCTTCAGAGATTTCATTACTAAACTGCTGGCTAATCTCCCGAGGGCCAACAGAGGTATCTTCAAATAAATCGTGTCCTAGCCCAATCAACTGTAGAGTCTCAAGCTTTTGTTTTGGTGGTGTTTCGTTGTTTTGTTTCAAAACATTAGTAAGAACCTCGGCAACATTAAGGCAATGCTGAACATATGGAACCTTGCCATCATTTCTGTACTGACCAGAATGAGCCTTTGTGGTTATTGTAATCATAGAGATGATTTTGGGCGAACTGCGATCCATGCGTTAATTCTAGAACAAGGTTTTGTAGTAAGCTACCCACTTATCGTATTGTTCTTGATCAACAGCCGAATCCTGTCCAACTATTTGTGTGGGTGCATTGGCGTAGTAGTCTCCTCTGGTGGTGTAGTTCGGTAATGATAGGTTCTTCCTCATGAGCACAAAAGCAGAAATTACTTTGGCAGTTTTACCACATCCATCAGCAAAGAAATGATGCGTGAGATCAATGTTATATTCAACCCATGCCGCTAGCTCGATGGGGTCTTGGTCTGGGTCATTCAATTTCTCTGTTAACTCAGCGTAGAACCCACTCATAGCTTGCTCAAGGTCGGCGATTTTTGTATACGGATATTTTTGAGAATCTAAGCCTTCTCGAATAAGTACGCTGTCTTTTAGAATTCCACCATTTAATGTTTTAGCGATGTCCTCTATAAACATTCTCAGCTCATCTGGATTCGCGAAATCATGTTCTTTTTGTGCAAACGCTAGTCGCATTGCTTCAGTAAAATTAATCTGCACAAGCTCAGCTACTTGTTGACCGCTGACATCTGTTAATGCTTCACTTTTCGTGGTGCTTGCGGAGGTGTCTATTTCCCCTGAGGCTGTCCGACTTGTTGTTTTAAGGTTTGTGAGCCCCTCTCTAATGTACTCTTGTTCAGTAATGACTCTTGCGTTGTCAAGATTTTCTAACACAGTTCCCAGCTCAGATTTATTGCGAGACCAGGCAACAGTAGATCCTTCCCCAGGAATAAAGGCCGCTATAGCTTGTGTCTTGTCTTTATAGCCAAGAGCAATTGAAGACCTGAACCAATTAGGCCCAGCTGTGGAGATAATGACAATTGAGTCTTCAGGTACTTCTGGAATATGCATAGTCTCCAGCTCTTGTGGCTCAAGAAGTCGTGTTGAAGCGCTGACATTGGCGTGAACGGTTACCACCGGAGTGCCGTTGTGCTCGCCTGTTTGAGATACATTCCATTCAACACCATCACCATCGCCCTGCTGTGGCAATTCTCTTAAACGAATGAAACCATCTGGGCTACGCATTCGTATTTCTTCATTTCCTGTCTCATGAAAAGCTGATGCTAGGGCAATTGCCTCCCAGCTGTTTATTGGACCATCTAGCCAAACCGGCTGTTCAAAAAATTCTTTCTCAACTTTTTCATATAAACGAGACAGGGAAGACCTCTGTAGTTGACGATTGTGGACTATCTTGCCATTTGATAATGTTTTCTCAACTGTTTCATTTGGTAAATCTGCCAGGAAAGTAGATAAGTCTACTACAAAGTGATCGTCTTCTGCATCTTCGTGAGTCTCTTGATATGCGACATTTCCTTCGACAAGGTTATGGAGCAGAGCGGCAACTTCTTTTACTGTCACTCGATCTTCTACTGGTTCGCCTCGCTCCAGGTAGTGAACAGAAGCGGTAAGTCGTCCAAGATGTGCTTCTGGGTCGTCGGTTCGTTCTTTTTGATGAAGTACTTGATCTGAGCGACCATGGTAATGACTGTGTAGCACAGCGACAACCTCCACGCCGTGTGAATCAAAGAACCCCTGCCATTCGGCAGCCTTAGAAAGATCACCCGCAAGAATAATAGCGTGTGTTGCACCTTGAACTATTTGAGAGTTCTCTTCAGAAATACGGCCGCCTATATCGACAAGCATTAATGGACCCTCCCAGTCGCTTACTACACGGGCAGCACGATCGACGAATTCAGAAGTGAATTGCCCCTTTTGACGCCATTTAACTACTTCAGGGTCATTATAATGCCTTTGCAACCAAGGGCCCTCTCCATCTGGACAAGCACTAAAAGCAAAGGTGTGGTCTTCGTCAAGGTTTTTGGTCAAAGCTTCAATAAATACTGATTTCCCAGAGTGAGGCGGGCCACCTACAACAACTTTGATACCATGTGATAATTTTTCAGTAGTTAGTTTAACTTCAAGGTCGTTGATTTGATCAAAATCAGGGGTTGGTTGTGGTGATTGTTCTTCTGGATTTGTCATTTTTGTTTAATTTAATCTTTAAGGCTAGATATACATTAACATAAAGTTGCAAAAGAATCAACCTAGTAGCCTAGACATCACTGTCATGCATTCTGAATATTTTGAGACGATTCCTTTTATAGTGTTCCATTTGTCTCATTTTTACTTATAAAACCAAGAATTATGAGACAAATACATTCAGTTCCAGACCCACGTGCTCCGCCAGGAGAGAAGGAGTCAGGTCTTGTGCCTGACTTTTTCTCTTCTTGGTGAAGAGAAAAGATTCGAATCACAGGTTCGAAGACTAGGAGCTCACGCAGATGCTTGCTCGAATAGTCTCAAGCTGGAGGCTTGACCTATTTAGCGCAGGGTTACAATTTCTAACCCCTAAGCGTTGTAAGCGACGAAGGCGCATCAGAAGGATAATCTCCCCCTTTCCGCCAGAAATTATTTTGAATTGTTGTGAGCAATTACAGTTGCAAATATATCTTTCGCGCCGGCACGACGCAGTTCTTTGGCAGCCGCACTTAACGTTGCACCCGTCGTTAGAACATCGTCGATTAGAAGAACTGATGCTTTGCTGAGCTCTCTTGTGGCAACGTAGGCGCTTTTAGTTTGCTCCAAGCGTTGCTTTCGATTTGCACCCATCTGTTGTAACTGCCCAAGTCTACCAAGTAAAGTCTTGTGTTTTAAGCCACGTAGCTTTGCAAGCTCTTTTGCTAGCAGTAACGAGTGGTCATAACCTCTGGCTCGTACGCGTGAAGACGCCGTCGGGACATGTGTGACTAAAGTGCCTGAACTTAGGTAGGGGAGTGAACTATCGATAATTAAAGCTAGTTCTTTGGCGGCTGTCCGTTCTCTTTCATATTTGAAGCTATGGACCAGGTTTTTGACTGCGCCTTCATAGTTAGCGGCCACCCAAACGTTACTAATAGGCGTTTTCTTTCGACATTTTGTGCATGTTGAGAAATCTTTTGTCTGTTTTGAACACAAAAAACACCTGGAGATAATATTTGGCTCAACGTCCGCTCTGCAGCTATGGCATAGTGAGCTTCCTTGCTGGTTACAAGAAATACATCTTGGCGGGGCATAGAGGTTTAAAACTTTCTGAGCCAAACTCATAGTCTGCAGTATAGTCTCGATGCCTAAAAGGCCAAACCTTGAGCATCTTGAGGTAAATGTAGTCAAAATTATATCTTTACGTATGACATCCACCGAAAGACTGGGGTTTATGTCTAGCTTGTGTACTACTTAGAATCTAACTTCTGTCTTCTATCGTCTATTTGGTGTTGCACACTCCCGGTGTTCAAGGCTATAATATGTGAAAAGAAAAATCTAAAACTAAATCGATGAACCAATAGAGCTTATATAAAAAGTGGAGGATTTATGGTGCGAGGCAAGAAAGACGAAGACGACCTACTTATGGACGATGAACTAACTGCTGCATTTTTGGAAGAAGATGCGCCTGCTGCGGCTGCAACAGATGATCAAGATGACAGCTGGGAAGATGATGTTCCGGGACAACTCGCTGTAGATGTCTACGAGACGAAAGAGAAGTTATACGTTAAGGCTCGTACTGCCGGTGTGAACAAAGACGAATTAGATGTAAGTATCTCCGACAATACACTAACTATTCGCGGCACACTCTCTTCTGGTGAAGAAGTCGACACCGAGAACTACCATGTGCAGGAATGTTACTGGGGTGAATTCTCTAGAACAGTCGCCCTTCCGGTACCTGTAAAGGAAGACGAAGTTGAAGCCGTACTAAAAGACGGGGTACTAACCGTCGGCTTTACTAAGCTAAAACAAGACACTGTTAAGAAAATTCAAATTAGCTAGGGCTTTTTCTAGAACCACTATAAAAACCGCGACTGTGACAAATCGCGGTTTTTCTAAGTTTTCAACTATTTCTTAGGTCTCGTATAGTTTCGTAAGTACGAAGTTAACAATACCCCAAGCCATAACAGCCACAATGATACCAACAATCGCATACATGATTGTGTTCTTTGCACCAGTAACCTGATTTTGATCACCTGAAGATATAATATAGCGAATACCGCCGACAATAAGCATAATTACAGATATAGCACCGACAAGAAATAGTAGGGTATTTGTAATCCTCTGAAAAACACTTCCATCGCCAAACAAATCAGTTCTGTTGTCGGTAGCTACAGCTATATCGACCCCTTTTTGAGCACTACTCTGAGCTAGCACAGCAGAACTAGTGATTGCAAAAGTAGTAAGTCCTGCCATAGTTGCAGCACCGCGATTCCTTAACTTTAATATAGTTTCCTGTTTTAACATTACTATTGCTCCTTGTTACTTTTAAAGCTTATGATTAGATTTTACCATAATTCTTTTCTGTGCCGTCAATTAGTAAAATTATGGCTGAGTTCCAGTTGTTGAATTGGTCGCAGGTGCAGCCTCGGGCTGCGGTGCTGGTGTCGCGTCAAACGCTGGGTCACCCTCAGGTTGTTCGGCGGGTTTTGTGTCTATAATAGTAGGGGTGGGGTCTGCATTGCCGTCCGGTGTTGTCGTAGTATTTGGAGTAGTTGCGTTCGAATCAATCGCGCTAATAGTGAAATTAATTATTCCATAGGCAGAGACAGCCACAATAACACCAACAATTGAGTACAGAACGGTATTCCTGGCACTTGCAGTTGCTTGGGCATCGCCGTTGGAAACAATGAACCGAATACCTCCAATTATTACCATAATTGCAGAGATCGCACCTACAAGAAACAGTAGTACGTTAGTAATTTTCTGGATTACGCCCCCAATCGACGCATTTGACTCCGCTTCTGTAACGCACTTACCGCCAATGGCTTCTGCTGCTTGACAAGCTGCATCCGACAAATCAGCTCCGTAAACTGACGTCACAGGTATGAATACGAACAAGCTCAGAAAGATCAAGCTAATGACTAGAATGGTTTTTTTTGTGTTAGCAATAAATTTCATAATACTGCACTCTACTATAATTGATATAATCGATTTAGTACAAATATGACTATTACTTGACCTAGGATTGCGATAGAGAGTCCTGCAATCGCATATATAACCGTACGACGAGCTTTTGACACCGTTTCTGGACTTCCACTACCCAAAATGAACATCAACCCCGCAATTATCACCATTACTACTGATATTGCTGCCGTCAGCATAATCAATCCTTGCGCAAGCTTTGTAAGCACCCCATCGGATCCAAGCAAGCTATTGTTGCCAGCATCAGCACTGGAGCTACTTACTTCGTTACAAAATTCAGTGTTTACGCCAGTGCCACTACAGAGCTCCTCGTTCACCTTGTCCTGGGCCAGCACAGCAACGGATGTGAAACTAATTACTATTACTAATGACAGCGCCGTCAGAAACAAGGCCTTCATCATAGCCTTCCCAACACAATGCCAACTATTAGTCTCGCAGCAATGATAATTATCAGACCTGCCAGTGCGTAAATAATGATTTTTCTTGACGTTCCGACAGCCTCTGGATTCCCAGCTGAAATTACAAGCCTGAACCCAGAAATAACCACCATAATAACAGCGATTGCCGCCGCAATGGCTGTGGCAAAATTAATTGCTGTGTCTATATTTGAACCATCAGGAGTCACTGCGGGTATGTGGACGTCACCTTTGTTCAGTATTTGTGCGAAATATTTCATGACCTTACTTATTATTGACCTTACTTATTATTTATGAATAGTTTAGTTTTCACAAATCCTCTACGCTCCGAAATTACTTGCTATCAAAGTAACCACACCCGTGGCCACTACAGCAATAACCAGTCCAACTACTGCATTCAATATTGTTGTACGGGCACCAGAAACTCTCTCTGGATTTCCAGAACTAAGCAGCATTTGAAATCCTCCCCAAATGATAAAAAACACCGCCACTAGTACGCTTATGCGTAGCATCATCTCCAGCACTGCTGCAACCACAAGCCACACTTGTTCCAAAGAGAAGTTTACGACATTGTTTAAGTTGTCACATTCTAAATATTTATACCAAGTAGGTAAACCTGAATTAGGTACACCAGGTAGGCCAAATATCTCCCCTCCAGCGCCTGCGCTACAAGCTTTTGCAAACAATACGAAAGCACCCATTATCTAAAATATCCCTCCCGGTATTAACCATTGCAAAAAAGCATACATGAAAATGTATACAAATAATGCGATTATCGCTTGAACCATGCCATTCTTTGCCTCAGCAACTTGTTGAGGATTGTTTCTTGCAGATGCATACTGTAGTCCTCTAAAAACAATCAAAGTTGTAATGAAAAGCCCAACACCTGCTGCAAGCAGGTTCATTATCTGGATAAATCTTTCAAATATTGGAACTGTCTTAACGCAATCAGGACCAGTGTCCCCAACAGCACAAGTGCCGATATTTGTACTAATTGTGCTCATGCATACATTAACACTCTCGTTTGCCTGTCTTTGTAAATAGGCTCTTTGTTCATCCGCAACGTTGTCGGCAATGGTGATATTGCCTAGCGCTTGACATTCGGACTCGATGTAACCAACATAGGCTTGGTCAAATTGGTCTATCCCTGCTGATGTCGCCCCAGAAGGACAAGGCACGCTCTCAAAAATATATCCATTGCCGCCATCATCTATTCTTACGTAACACGAGTCAGTATCAGGACTAGAATCAAGTGAGTCAGATCCGTTACCTGTGCAAGCTATCACGGGACCACTTGTCCCTCCTTCACCGTAACAAATTGCTGCTGCGCTGACACTCCTGCTTCCAGAAAAAAACAAAAACAACACCAGTAGTAACGCTCCAAAGGCTATTGTCATAACAGATTCTGCGCGAGTTATAGAGATAAGTGTTTTCATGTACGTTTTTCGTGTTTGTGATTGTTGAATCCATACGAATTGTAACACTTTAAAGAATTCGCAACTAGGACTTTACTTTTCTTGTTGTTTGTGATTTAATAGGATAGATAATTAACTCATCTTATGAACAATCCTGCGAAAAACCACTACGACCTAGATGAAACCTACAAAATTCACGAAGCTGCGTGGGATAAATTTCTAGAGTCAAAGACCGGTCGAACAATGGCGTCGATAATTGCAATGGCTGCAATAACAGGCGCTTGCTCTGCTTCACCTGAACCTGCCATAGACTCTGCTGAACCACACACCACCACGACTGAACAGCTTCAGGAGACACCGTCGACTACAGTGGAGCCTACGCCTTCAGAAACAAGCCACACTTGGGCGGATCGATACTCTGTCTCTGAAACACCCGCTGAAGTGGATCGAATGAACATGGACAACCTTCTTCATCTGTCCATTCAGGCGATAAGTGATTCGTTTCGTAATTCTGATCCAGAAATTATGCGCGACATGTTTATTGGAGGAGACGCAGGAGACGAGGCTTTAGATAAATTATATAGTCGGTTTGCCACGTATGCAGGTGGCAAATATGGATTTAGTATCTCCAGTCTTGATAGACCCGCCGAAGTGGATGCATTAGTCGCCGGAGGGCATTTCGTCAACCCCGAGTTCAATAAAGCATTCATGACAGCCAACATAACCGCCGTCGACAATAACGCAAGTGGTGTTGAAAATCAGTGGATGATTATTGAGTATGGAGCTGTCTCTCCTGACACAGAACTGGCAGGAAGCTGGCGAATTACACGTATTCAGTTCGTGCAAACAGACTAGCACGCAGACCTCCGCCACTCCTTACGCTAGTTAACGTTAGCATGATAGAATACTGCTATGCGTCTGGGAAACAAAAAGTTTGTCAAATTAACACTAGTCGCTTTTCTTTTGGTTGGTATTCTTTCGTCATTATTTTCTAGTATGGCGGCACATGCAATCGAGTTCACGGAGGTGGGACTGGATCCCCCTGCTTGGAGTTTTGAATATGGCTCTGAAGGCTTAGGGGCTTCTGCTAGTATCGAGGCTACGGCAATAGCGGGAAGTGGCACACAGGGTTCTTTCTCATTTGTTTTGAACTATGTCGGCGAAGCAGGATCAGGCGACACAAATCTTCTTTCAGACTACAATTCGGCCGACGGAACGGGCGGCTCTACTCATATAACTGTTGAGTGCGGTGGTAGTGTAGCCTACCTATGGAATAGTAATGGCACAAAGACTGTCGATCTAGCTATCAGTGGAGATTTTAACGGATACCCTTGCTCAGCTACGGACGTAGGAACAGAAGGTGGTGGAACGATTAGTGTCTCTGCAACCATACACGGAATGAAACTAGTTATTGACAGCTTCGGAGTAGCAGGTCCATTTACGATAATTCTGAAAGACAGTAGCGGTGCGTTGCTGGCTAGTGAACAAGTTGGACCATTCGAAGAGGTCACGCTTGACTCACGCATAGGTAAGCAATTCTTTAATATCCCTGTTGGCTCAGGGTATTCGGTCGAGATTGTTTCTGCTGCAGATGTGTTGATTGGATCTGCAACAGGAATCACGGTTACAGCTGGAGGTGACGCAAATGTTCCGATTATCGTGGCTGAGGCGACGTACGGTTCAGACACTGAATCAGTCATTGGCGAAGCTTTAGCAGCTGGCGCCACCTGTGAAAACTCAAACAATAATGTCTCCTGGTTGTTGTGTCCTGTGGTCCAGGGCGCAGCAGACAACATAGGCGGAATTCTGGGCTTCATCACACGAGCCCTAGACTTTAACGTTGGACCAGCAGATACAAGCAACGGAACCTATCGCGTCTGGAATTCCTTCAAGACTATCGCAAACGTGTTCTTCGTGTTAGTAATGCTTTTCATAGTCTACGCGCAAGCTACGGGCAGCATGTTAGATGCATATTCTGTAAAGAAGATGGTGCCACGAATGGTAATCGCAGTAATTGCAGTTCAGCTCTCTTTTTGGGCTTCATCTTTTATTATTGAATTAACCAACGAGCTGGGCAGAAGTTTGGTAGTAATCATTGACAACATGCTAAATATAAAATTTGGCGTAGACGATATAATCGTTCTTATCTCTGGAGTTGTACTCGGTTCAACACTAGCCATTGGCGCAGCTTTTATTGGACTGTTCGCTATTACGCCAATCATTTTAGGCCTTCTCGTCTCGCTAATAGCTGTAGTTTTCACATTTGCCTTTAGAACTGTCCTAATTACTGTCTTGGTTATACTCTCGCCCTTCGCATTCCTTGCTTGGGTGCTGCCTGGAACTCAAAAGATATTCAGTCTCTGGTGGCAAAACTTCAGCAAGCTACTTCTCATGTATCCGATGATTGTTCTACTTATAGAGGCAGGGAAAATTGTAGCCGTTGCTTCCTCTGGAGGTAATACCCAAGATATAGGCTTCTGGGGAATGATTTACATGTTTGCACCATATCTAATGATTCCTTTTACCTTCAAATTTGCTGGAGGCGCCATGGCCGCTATTGGGCAGTTCAGTAATAAATACAAAGCTGGCGTTCAGGAAAGAGCCCATCGTCGTGCAGAACCAGAGCTTCAGAAACGAAAACAAGAGTTTCTCTCTGGCACTAGAGGTAGCAGCCGCGGACTAGGCAAGTATGTAAATAAAGTGGGGTTGGGTATCGGTGTTGGATCTAAGTCTTGGTCAAAACCAGGTTCGTTTAGGGGTAGGATGGATACAGCTCAGCAACTTGCCGCTGCTGCAAGAGCTGAAGATCCTGCTTTTCAAGCAATGTCAGTTAACAGCTACGCCCTAGCCGCAGGTGCTTTTGGTGACGAGTGGGTTGACGAAAAAATAGAAAAAAACAAAGAAAAATTGAAATCTGAGACAAACGCCAGCAAGCGTGCGGAGATAACTCACGATATTGCGGCTCTTGAGCACGGTCGTTCTTTGGCTAAATCCCTGCCTAATACAAAAGCTCAGCAGCAAGCCTCGCTGATGGCTCTTGCGAAAACTGGATATGAATTTGAAGCTGGACAGGAGGGCTATGACCGACTTCAAGAAACAGTTGCTGGGCTTGCTGGAGGAACTGTTAAAGACGGTGTGTATGAAGGCAGTAACCCTGGTTTGTATAGCACGCTTATGGATAGTGCTCAGTATAACTTGCGTCAAGCTGGTCGTTTTGACCTTGGTGGCTTGAACCATGGTTCACACTACGACTTCGATAAAGGTGTGGACAAGGCTGACTCTTACACCCTGGGTCGCGGTTCAAAGGAAACTATCCAAGCTGGTAGACAAAAGTTTGGCATGGCTGTTAAAGAGAGTGCCGAAGATAAGCGACTCAAAGCATCTGACCCAGCTGCATATGCCACTAAACAACAAGCAGCAGCCACAGAGCATTTGAGGGGAGTTTTGGATAGTGGTGATAGGGAGGGGTTAAACAAAGCTATGCGTTGGCGGGCTAAACTTCAAGCCGCTAAACAGGGAGCTAAGGGTGAGAACCTGACAGAGATTAACGGCCAACTGGCTGCTATCGATGGAGCTGTGGCTTCGTTTGGCTCCTCGAGAACAGAGAGTCCTACTGCGGCAGGACCTCCTGTGTCTGCCGAGGCTCAAACTCTTAGAGCTTCTATGTTAGAAGGTGAGAGATACGTCAGTACTTATGACAGCGAGCAAATGAGGCGTCGTGGCGGCATCGACCCTAATGACCCTCATCTAGAGGAATGATATAATCACGGTTATGACAGCTCACAAAGTACCTCAGGATGTAGAGGCAGACGACAAGCTGATAGGTTTCCTCAGCATGAAGCAGTTTATTTTTGTAGTTGTTGCTATGTTGCTCAGTTTTGCAGCCTTCCAGTTTGCAAGGATAAATATAATTCTGATGGTACCATTTCTGCCCTTCATTGTTGTTTTCGCGACGCTTGGTCTTTATCAGCGCAAAGACCAGCCAGTCGAGGTTTACCTGCTAGCCATGCTTGGATTCTACCTCAAGCCCCATAGGCGCATCTGGAATCAAGACGGCATTCTAGAGGCTGTCAAGATTACTGTACCTAAAAAAGTTGAGACACATTTCACAGATGGCTTGACCAAAATAGAAGTTAAAAGTCGCCTAAACAGGCTGTCAACCTTGATGGACACACGTGGTTGGGCCACGAAAAATGCTGAATATCAAACAAATGTGGTTATCCCTGGGGCAGTTACTTCGAGCGACCGGTTGATTAATCCTGCATCTGTCATGACAGCGCAACCTAGTGAGATTCATGCGTCAGATGACATCATGGATATAAACAATAATCCAACAGCTCAAAACTTCGATGCCATGATGACGCAGGCTACAAAACATGTGCATGACGATGCTCTGGCATACATGCAAACCGCCTCAACTTCCTTAAAACCTCAACCAACGACTCCAGCTACTGCAACCCAAACTCCTCACTATAATCCAAAACCAGCAAGCATGCATCAAAAAATAATCGCACCAGTTTCCGACCAGTCTTATTCTCAAAATACCACCTCCGCTCCAACTCCCGGCTCCGAACTCCCAGCTTCTAATTCACTAAACACAAGCACGATGACACCACCCACCTCAGATGCTATACTTAAACTTGCCAATAGAAGGGATGATAATCTCAGTGTAGAGACCATCGCTAAAGAGGCTGAGCGCTTACAATCACTCGACAGCGACAAAACCATCAAACTACACTGATTGTCACCTGTGAACTATTAGGGCGGGTATAAATGGATCCAAACAACCAGCAAACACCAAATCCAGTCGAATCAAACCCACCAGTTGTGGCACCACCCCCGCAACCTGTTCAAGACACCCCTCAATCAGCTCAACCGCCCGTCTACCCAGAACCCCCCTCTCAAACTCCACCCCAAGGTGTACCTATAGCTACACCTTCTGCCGCTTTGCCGCAGACACTGGAATCTGGAGTTATTTCACAAACTCCCAACAATGAGCCTCGTCTCGAGCAGACTGTTAACACCAATCCAAATAGCACTCAAAACACTCTGCATATTTCTGAAATCCGCGATGGAATAGTTATCATGAACGATGGAACTTATCGGTCTGTTGTTATGGCTAAATCTATCAATTTCGACCTTATGAGCCCTGAGGAGCGCGAAGCAGTTGAGTTCAGCTATCAAGGATTCTTAAACTCACTATATTTCGATATTCAAATTTACATCCGCTCCAAAAAGATTGACATGCGTCCTTATCTTGAGAAACTAGATAAACTGCGAACCGAGCAAGAAAACATGCTTATTGCTCTCATGACGGAAGATTACATGGGGTATATTGAAGCCTTGTCACAACAGACAAATATAATGGATAAAAAGTTTTATGTCATCATTCCATATCTTCCAACACTCGCGCTCGATAAGCCTCTTGAAACCGGCAAAAAGGTTGCAGGCGGTTTCATGAATCTTGTGAAGCCTAAGAAGTCTCCTGTCATCACCATAAATGAAGCCGATCTCGAAAAAGCAAAACAAGAGCTTAAGAATCGTGTACAGAGTGTGATTAACGGACTTAGTCAAACTGGCGTTCAGGCTCTACCGCTAGATACCCAGGAATTAATTGAACTTTATTATGACTATTACAACCCTGACACCGCTACCCGACAGCAGCTAAAGAATTTTGATGGTTTTAGTGTCCCTGTAATCACTAGGTCAAACCAAGCGCCCGAGGTAGCACAGTAATGGTTTTTGGCAGGAAAAAGACTCCTCAAAACAACCCTGTTGATATCGCCTCCCTGCAGCGTCAACGAGAGCAGTCCGAAGTAGAACAAGAGTTCTCAAGAGGCGTCACTGCGTTGCGAGACTTCATTGCACCAAGTTCAATCGAGCTAGAATCTGGTCATTACAGGCTTGGCACTAGATATGCCAGGGCGTTTTACGTGTACGGTTATCCGAGACAGATTTATACTGGCTGGCTCTCGCCTTTGATAAACATGGATGAAGAAATAGACCTGTCGTTCTTTATTTACCCAGTAAGTAGTCAGGTGGTTCTAAAGAATCTGAAAAGGAAAGTCGGTCAGCTCGAAGCAGGGCTTCAAATTAATGCCGAAAAGGGTAAAGTCCGCGACCCCGGCCTGCAGGCTGCCGTTCAGGACGCTGAAGAGCTACGCGACAAACTCCAGGTAGGAGAGGAGCGCTTTTTCCGTTTCGGTTTCTATTTCACAATCTATGCCCATTCCATGGAAGAGTTAGACTTTGTTCAGCATAAAGTTGAAACAGTCTTAGGCCAACAGCTTATCTACTCAAAGCCTGCGACTGTTCAAATGGAGCAAGCTCTTAATTCTGTAGCTCCACAATGCTTAGACATGCTTCAGATACGACGCAACATGAACACCGGCGCATTGTCTACTAGCTTTCCTTTCACGTCTGCCGACCTAACTCAAGATGAAGGCATTCTCTACGGCGTTAATATGCACAACTCCGGTCTCGTTATCTTCGACCGCTTCAGCTTGGAAAACGCCAACATGGTGGTCTTCGCTAAATCTGGTGCTGGTAAATCTTTTGCCGTTAAGCTCGAGGCCTTGAGAAGTATGATGCTTGGTATCGAAGTTATTATCATCGACCCAGAAAACGAGTACCAAAAAATGAGTGATGCTGTTGGAGGCTCGTATGTTCGCCTTTCCCTAAACTCAACAACCCGAATTAACCCGTTCGACTTGCCGCATGTGGTCGAGAAAGAAGATGCCGACAACGCACTTCGTTCTAATTTGATAACCCTGCACGGACTACTGCGCCTTATGATGGGCGGGGCGCAGGCACAAATGGCTAACACTGGCGGCGGAACAGTCCAGCCAGCGCTAACTCCAGTAGAGGAGGCAGACCTTGACCAAGCTCTAATAGAAACCTATGCAAAAGCAGGTATAACCAACGATCCGTTAACCCACCGGACGCCACCTCCAACTATCAACGACCTGTACGAAACGTTGCTCCATATGCAAGGCACGGGGCCTCAGCTGGCTCAAAGGTTGCGTAAGTACACCACTGGAACATTCTCGGGAATTTTCTCACAGCAATCTAATGTAGACATTAACAATAATTTGGCAGTATTCAACATTCGCGACCTCGAGGATGAACTACGTCCTGTAGCTATGTACATCGTGCTTAATTATATCTGGAACAAGACCAAGACTGACAAGAAAAAGCGAATGTTAATCGTCGACGAGGCTTGGCAGTTAATGCGTTACAAGGATTCCGCAAATTTCATGTTCTCTCTTGCAAAGCGCGCCAGAAAATATAACCTTGGGCTAACAACCATCACCCAAGATGTCGAAGACTTTATGAGTTCAAAAATGGGTAGAGCGGTTGTTGCCAACTCTTCGATGCAAATCCTGCTCAAACAGTCCTCCTCAGCTGTAGACATACTCGCCAATACTTTCAAGTTGACCAGCGAGGAGAAGAAACGCCTTAGCCAGTTCCCAATAGGACAGGGACTGTTCTTCGCAGGTCAAAATCACGTTCACATTCAAGTGATTGCATCTGAGACAGAAACGGAACTAATAACAACAGACCCTGATGAACAGACACAATCACCCGTGCATGAAATAGACATGCGGCAAGAATCCAAGCAAGAGCAAGCGCCGTCTGAGCCACAAGCAATGGAGATTTAGTAAATGACAAACGACCTTAAAGAAAAAGTTGATTCCGACAATCCGGCACAGGACTCTTCTGATGACAAGTTAAACGAACAAGATGAAGTCGATGATGAATTTACTAAGCTCACTTCTCCAGAACACATGGAAAAAGAGGGCGAATCTAGGGGCAGCTCCAAGCCTGTTGACCTAGACTCGGCTGAAGACGCTGCAACTGATGACGATACAAAGACGGAAGAAGGTTCTGGTAGTGGACTATACGCGCCCGACACCGGGCCTCGCAGAGCAAAACTTTGGTCTTCTTCCGACAAGGGAAAAGGCGCTCTTCGGTTGAAGCGCCGTATGATTGGTGGTGGAGTCATGCTTGGTATTGCTGGCGCTCTGCTTGTCGTAATGATGAGTTTTGTTACCCCAGCACTAGAGCTTTTTCATTTAAAAGAAGTGCTTACTCAACGTGTTGGCGAAGTTCAATCGTTAGTTGTAAAGAACAGGAGTGGCAAACTTTACTCTAGGGCTTTCTTCTTTGATGAAGATGGGTTTGATGGATATAAGAGTCGCGGCTCTCTATTTAGTATTTACGATAATTATAAAACCACTAATTTACTGAACAACATGCGAGCAGTTGACCCTTCCTTCAGTATTGACTACAACGGTAAAACCGGGCGAATAAACTCCATATCCTGGACTGAAGACGGTGTAGTAAAGAGTGTCGACACTCCCACGGGTTTTAAGGGGTTGTGGGAATCACATGGTGCTATTCGTAATGCTCTGGAAAAGGCATATCCAGACAAGAGCAGCTTTTGGAGGAGCAGGGCTTCCAGGAAGCTTTACGCACGTGCTGGTATAAGTTATACGCTTTCGAATTGGGTAGAGAATACGCGCCTTGTTAAAGCTGTTGACGATTTAGCGGAAAAACTGGGACGGAAGCTACTACCAAAAGAAAAGATTACAGCAAAAATGCGCCAGGCTTTATTTGGCGATATCTTTGACTCGCCCGATCCTCGCATTAGAGTTAGTGTGAAGGAAAACGCCGAAGCTACAGAAGCTCAAAACCAGTCTAATGATATTGCTGATGGTATTGCTGATGATATTGCTGATGACTCAAACCGTCTTGTTGGTGATTTACTTGACGATCCTGCAGCAAAAGCACCAAGACCAGCAACCGGTTTATTAACCCCGTTGATCAGTGATCTATCTGGTGATGCTGCAAAAAAAATAAGCGCTAGCGTTGCTAAGGCAGGTGCAGCTGCAGGAATCACTGGAACTATAGTAAATATTACAGACCGTGTTTGTCGTGTTAAGTATATGTTAGACATTGTTGAGATAGGAGCCAGGGAAATTCGCTCTAGTAAACTTTCTGAAAATTTCGCACAATTTTCTAGTATCGCTGATAGCGGAAAAGCGGGCGACGCAAGCAGTGAAACCATAAACGGATTGGTTCAGCGAGTGCACACAGTGGATGAAAACGGAAAGGGCTTCTACTCTGGGGGCGGATATAACTACGTCAGCGGTGGTGAAGGTATTGTTGATCCTGTAAATCAAGATCAGTTTAGCGTAGGGGGTGGTTCTGTTGCTACATACTCAGCAATTAATGCCTTCATGGATAGAGGTGGTGGTTGGGTCACAGCTAGTTGCGGCTTAGCTACCAACATAGGTTTTCAAGTAGCCGTCGGTGCCGGCGAGTTTGTAGCGACAGTTATTGCACCTTGCGTCCTGACTGCGGGGCTAGGATGTCCAGCTTCGGTTGGAAAGATTGGTGCAAGCATAGCTGGCGGGGTAGGAACTGAGGTTGCTTTTCAGGGCGTAATGTTGGTTTTGCGTCCAATTCTTGTTCGTCTTGCTGCTGGAGTGGTAGTTGATCAGTTGGAGGTTGGCCCTGAAATGTCTGACGCACTAGTCTCTGGTGCCAGTGCCTGGTTTGGCAGACGCAGTTCTTCTGCAGGCATGCGACCTTTGTCTAGTAAATTATTCGCTCAGCTTGAATCCGATGCCCGAGAAGAGAAACAACGTTACTATGCGCAGCAGAGTTTCTTTGATAAATACCTAAACCCCACTAACACCGAGTCGTTGATGTTCGCGTCGCTAATGAAAATCCCTCAAGACATTACTAAAACTCTGGCTACGATGAAAAACATTACCATTGGCTTCAACCCTGTTGGATTATTAAGTTCAACTTTTTATGACGCAGCATCTGGCACGGCTTTTGCAGCCGTAGGAAACGCCTCAGAACAGTGCACAGATCCCGCGATTATCAATTTAGACATAGCGACCGACCCTTTTTGTAATCCGATATACGGTGAGGATTTAGCCGCTTTAGACAAAATCGACCCCTTAGACAACACTCTTTGGATGATAGATAACGGTTATGTCGCACCTGATGTTTCTGCTAGCGGGGAAGTTGTTTACTGTAATACCCCTCCGAGCAGCGGTGCTTCTTGTAGTAAAGATTACGAAGACTACGTTAACCAATGTTTTTTGAATACTACACCGCTAAGAAGGGAGAAGGGCGGCATTGAAGAAAAATGTTTTAGCTCAGAGGATAAATACCAAAGATTTAGGGCTTTTCGACTCGACAGAGACCTAAGTGTAATGACCGCAGACAGTATTAATAAGGATTTCGATTACTAATTACATGCTAAAGCTACTTGCTCTAATAACCAACAAAAGTCTGTACTTGTTTATTAGTTCGCTTGTCTTGCTACTGGCGCCATATGCATCTGTTAATGCTCAGGCCGGGGAGAGAGAAAGTGAATTTAGGGCAAATAATATTCTGTTTTACGATGGTGGCGACTATCAGTGTGTTCCTTCTGTTGGCACTAGTATACCCCCGGGCAATGTTTATATTGTTGGCGATTCAATCACAGATGGTGCAAGGAGCTACTTGAAGGAAAGGTTTGTTTCACCTTGGACTATGAATGACAACCAAATCAATGGAGTTGTTAATCGACGTGTTGGGGAGGGAGTTGAGGTAATCAATAACGACAACGTTTATGTTGCAAACTCGAAAGCAATCATTGTCGAACTGGGTACTAATGACTTTGGCTCTAATTTTTCTTCAGGCATCAAAGACATTATTGAAACCATTAGGCAATATAACGCCACCGCACCTATCTTCTGGGTAGATATCGCGATCACTTCTGGTGACGCTACTCCTGGCAATTCAGCAATTTACGGGCTCGCTGAAGAAGAGGGGTATACAGTAGTTCCTTGGTTTAAGGCGGTTTTCCCCGATTCAAACCCAACATCTACGGTAGCCCCAGTAGATACTAAAGGATACCTTGATAGTGTCGGCGTTCATCCAAGCAGTGCTGGGTATGGTTTGTTGACACAAACAATCTACGATGCAATATCTAACACAACCACAACAGCAAGCGCATCCAGCATAGTTCCGTCAGGCACTGATTATGCCGCAAAAGCATTTAACTTCTTTATACAAAAAGGTTTATCCAATGAACAGGCCGCAGGAATTCTTGGAAATTTGATTGCAGAATCGCAGGTGGCAGGAGATCGCAACTTGCACGCTGATAATGTTCAAGATAGTTACACCAACAACACTGGAGTTGAAGATGGTGAATACGACCCGCTGACATTAAAATACCCGTCGGGAATACAGGCTGGTTACGGAATTGCGCAGTGGACTCACATTTCAAGAAAAGAAAGATTTAAAGCGTTCGCTAATGCAACACGCAAACCAGACGATGAAGGTAACCTGTACGGTTCGATAGATGTTCAACTGGATCTCATTTGGTTCGAGTTTACAGGAGAACCCGTAGTTAGCGGAACCTCTGGTGGTATGTTTGCAAATGCGCTCACAGATTTACGTTTAACTACAAACGTTGAGGATGCAACCGTGGTTTTCCATGGCGAATACGAGGGAAGTAGTGCCTATCAAGACTATAAAAACAACCCAAACCCCAACAAGGCGGCCTATGAGACTGCATTCCGTCCTCGCATCAACCTGGCTGAAGAAGCGTACACAAAGTATGCTGGTAAGTTTGGTGGCGGCACTGGCTGTAGTGATTCAAACACTAACGGTTTAATAAATACTGTTACGTCCTACGCTTGGCCTAATTCTGTTCCTAGGGGGAGTTATTTGGAAATTCCACCGAAACAAGCATATATTGATGCTCATAAGGCTGCCTCTTTACTGCCTAACTTCTACGGGGGAGGGTTTAATGGAATTGACTGCGGGGCATTCGTAACTCGAGTCATGAAAGATAGTGGATTTGACCCCAACTACAACTCCTACGCAAGCAACACTCCTTGGCAAAAACGCTACCTTGATGAGAACTGGCGTGTTGTCAAAATCAACAGCACTGCTGATTTATTGCCCGGTGACGTTGCTATGCTTATATACCCTCCTGGGTACTCTGACTCAGCAAGCGGACACACCTACGTGTACATTGGAGATGTGCCTGGTTTTGAGACAAAAGTAGCTTCGTCGGCACTAGGATCTCGCTCGCCAGCTTCAGGGCGCGAGAAGGTTATGGACAGAGATTATATTTGGTATAGGAGGCTTTAGTTATGAATGGTCGTCGCAATATTCTTTTGATAGCTGGGGGTTTGCTCTTGTTTGCTATAGCGACTACTTTGATGTTCGTGGCGTTTTCTAGGTCTGGGAAATCTTCAATAGATATTATTACTGCACCAAGTGATGCAGTAATTGTCGTTGACGGGAAGAAGCTCTCCAGAGGAACTAATTATATTTCTCCCGGAACATACACTATTAATGTTTCACGCAAAGAGTTTATTCCGATAGAGCTAGAGCTTGTCGTCCTAGAGGGCGACAACCAACCATTCCCTGTTCTTCTAACGCCTGCCACAGAAAAAGGTTGGGACATAACTAGTGTTGACCCCGCCTTCCTTGAAGTTGAGAAAGCTGCTGGCGAGAAAGCCAACTTGCGCGGTATTGAGTTTGAAAAGCTTAATCCTATTGTGGCTAATCTTCCATATAGAAGTGGCCTATTTAATATTGACTACCGTCTAAAGGATGGTTCCAACTCGGAGATAATATTGATAATTACCGTGCATGAACTAGAAAGAGAGCTTCCCCAGGAACAGATACGTAAGTGGGGTTTTGATACAGCCAATTTTGAGATTGAATACCGCGGTTGGTGGTAGGGTAATCAGCTCGTTGTTGGGATTATTTTGTATTCACCAGTGTTAAAGTGTTCGATGACTGCTTCGGCATCAGTGGTGGTGATTAGCGTTTGATAGCCAGAAATGTGCTCAGTCAAAGCGCGGCGGCGCTTGCCGTCTAGCTCGCTGAACACATCGTCCAGCAGAAGTAAGGGTTCTTGTTTTAACTCTTTTTCTAGAAGTTTAAGTTCGATTAGCTTCAAAACCAACACCAGCGTACGCGATTCACCGCGAGAGGCCGATGTCGCACCGTCTTCACCACCAATATACACTTTAAAGTCCTCTCTGTGTGGCCCCTGCGTGGTGTAGCCACGTTTACTATCTAGCCCTAGCGTTTCTTGAAGAGTTTTTAGAAACCCCGAGATGTAGTCTTTGGCTACTAGCGAGTCAACATACTCAAGTTTCACCTCGGTTTTTTCGCCAGCAACTTTAGAGTAATTGTCGCTGACAACACTATTAATATGATCTGCTAGCTCTTTTCTCTTTGCGTTTATCACGCCGCCGTATTCAGACAGTTTGACGTCCCAAACGAACATATCATCTGGTCGGGGATTCATTGTCTGTTTTAACAGGCTGTTTCGTTGCCTTAGAGCACGGTTATACTTTTTTAGTGCATCGTAGAACTCTTGATTCGTTTGCACAAGGATTTGGTCTAGGTAGGCTCTCCGCGTTTCTGGGGAACCGTTTAGGAGCCTGAGATGACCCGGTTCAAAAAGTGTCGTCGGTTGCTGGTTTTTCTTTGTTAATCTTTTTACAACCGTTGAGTCGATATCAAAAGACTTATCGTGTTTCCCGTCCTTTTCTTCCAGTTTCCAAACACGGTTGCTGCTATCCGCCCGTGAATCAATTCTCGACCAATTTTCTCCGTGTTTTATAAGGTCTTTGTCAGAAACTCGAAAAGATTTTCCTCTGTTAATCACATAAACCGCCTCGAGCAAGTTAGTTTTGCCACTGGCGTTTGGCCCGACAATAATATTCACGCCCGACGCCAACTCGGTAGTGTAGTCAGAATATGACCGAAAGTTCTGCAGTCGCAGGGATCTTATCATTTTCACCTCGTTTAATTACGAATAATTATAACTTCATCCACAACAATCACCCACCTCAACTCTATTCCCGACATCAGATTTAAATCATATTTAAATCTGATGTGGCATTGTTCACGTTGGTTGTTTCGAACACTCTGAGTCGGAGAGGGTTAGTTGTTAGCTTTTTAACGGCATGATTATATGCTGGTAGTCGGCTTTTTGTTTGCTAACAGGGTTGATCACTACTGGATTAACCTTGCCCGAAAAGCGCATCGAAACTTCTTTGCTGCTCATGCTGTTTAGCGCATCCAGCAAGTATCTTGAGTTTAGGGTAACCTCGCCTGTGCCTTTTGTCGTAACTTTAGCTGTTGAGGTGTTTTCACCCATCTGTGATGCGACGGAGGTAATGCTGATTTCGCCGTTTTTAGTAACACTGATTGTTATACTGCCGGCGCTTTCTCTGGCAAACAAACTGGCAACCTTAGTGATGTTGATAAATTCGTCGCGATAAACCGTAAACTCAACTTCGCTCTCCGCTGGAATCAGATTTCTATAATCTGGGTATTTACCAGGAATTAGTTTAGTGATTACTTCAGAATCACCTGTAACGAACCGTACCTGTGAATCATCAAAGGTTACCTCAACCTCGTCTTCGTCGTCACCGATTACTCGGTTCAACTCCTGGAGCGCTGTTGCTGGAATGATTAGGCTGATATCGTCTTTTGTTTTGGCCACAATCTTCTCCGCTAAACGGTAGCTGTCTGTAGCCACAAGATACAGTTGTTGTTCGTAACTATAAAAATAAACCCCTGTAAGTATTGGTCTGGTTTCATCCGTTGATGCACAAACAACTGTCTGATTGATAGCTTTTTTTAGCTGACTAGCTTTTATCTTGTGGACGATTGTGTTGCCAATTTTCGGTAGCGTTGGGAACTCGCCAGGGTCGGTGCCGTTTATTACCGATTCCGAGTGCTCGGACTTCATTCGAAGCTTGGTGCCTTCGAGCTTCATTTCGATTTTTCCGCCAGGCAAGCTAGACACAAACTCTGTGGTCAGCCGCGCTGGGACAGTTATCGAACCGTCCTCGTCAATCTTTCCGACAACTTCCTGGGTAATCGCTAGTTCCAGGTTAGTGGCCGAAACAATTAGTCGTCCTTTGTTGGTTTTAAACAATATATTTGAAAGTATCGGCAGAGTAGAACGTGCCAGTGCAACTCGGCTGACGCTGGTTAGTGCTCGGTTAAGATTTTCTTGTGTAACGCTAAGTTTCATTTTATCCCCCTAAGTATTGTTAATGGATCTTTTAAATAAAACGTAGTAGTAGAGTCAGTGCCTGTGGAGACAGTGGAAAGAAAACGGCTCACCTCTGGAAAAAACGCAACACTGTAGTGTGTAGAAAATCGAGGAAACTGTGAAAAGTAAGCAGGTGTGGCTGAGTATAAAAAGAGTATAAAATCCATAAAGGTAGTTGGTGTTACGAAGACACCAGAAACTGTACCCACATGATTCACGTCTTGTGCACAGCTTTTACGCATACAATTTCTCCTTAATCTCGTTCACTTGCTGGCGTACATTCGAGTCGGTAGCAATCGCTTGTTCTATTTTATCTACCGAATGAATAGCGGTGGTGTGGTCTTTACGGCCGAGCTCACGAGCAACCTTCGGAAAGCTCATGTGCAGCTCGCTACGCAGCAGGTACATTGCTATCTGGCGTGGTACAACAACTTCGCGGTCGCGTTTAGGCCCAACAATGTCTGGCATATCAACAGAGAAGTACTTGGCGGTTTTCTCAACGACGTTTCTAGCGCTAACGTGCTTCGGGCGCATTCTGGAGCCATTTAGAATACTGGTAGCTGTCTCCAGGTTAGGCTCAACTGCTCGCATCTCGCTAAAAGCTAGTAGTTGGTTGAGGGCACCCTCAAGCTCTCGTATGTTCGTTTGGAAATGAGTTGCCAGAAACTCAACAGTCTCCTGATCGAGTTCCACCCCCTGAGAGCTAGCCTTAACTTGAAGTATTGCGCACCTAGTTTCAAAATCTGGTGCCTGTATGTCTATGGTCATACCCCATTCAAAGCGCGAGCGTAATCTTTCGCTGAGTGTCGGGATAGATTTTGGCGGTTTGTCGCTAGAGATAATGATTTGTTTGTTTGTTTGGTGCAGGGCGTTGAACGTATGGAAAAATTCCTCCTGGGTCTTTTCCTTGCCACCAATGAATTGCATGTCGTCGATAATGAGCACATCAACGCTACGATATTTATCAGCAAAACCCTTCTTCTTGAACCGAATGCTGTCTAGGAAGTCGTTGACGAACGTTTCAGAGCTAATATAGAGAACTCTGGTATCGGGTTTTTCAGCCAGCAGTGCATTCCCAACAGCTTGGATAAGGTGGGTTTTGCCAAGTCCGACACCTCCGTAGACAAACATAGGGTTGTACTTGGTGCCAGGGCTTTTAACAATAGCCTGACAAGCTGCGTAGGCCAGTTCGTTACCAGAGCCAACGATAAAAGTTTCAAAATTATATTTTTGGTTAAGACCAGATGTGTTGGCTTTTTTATTGACTGAAGCCGTAGGTGTGACGGTATGCAGTGCTGTTTCTGACGGTTCGTTAATTTTGGCGGCCTTATTGTCTATTACATATACAACTTCACTGAATTTTGCGCCGTTCTTCTTTAAAGTTTTATTGATTTGGTCGCTAAACTTTACTTCAAGTTGTTGTTTGGCGAAAATATTTGGCACACCAATCTTAACTGTAGCTCCGTCACTCTCGAGGTAGCGAGTGTTTTTGAACCAAGTCACAAAACTTGCTCTTGAGATAGTAAGCTCAATCTCACCTAAAGTAGTCTGCCAGACAGCCTCGTCCATTTGTCTCCCGCTTAAGTTATCTTCGTAAATCAATCCTAGTTAATATACAACTAAGCACGGCTTATCCACAACCAAAAGCATATTTATCAAAAAAGTCAGCCAACTGCAGTTTGGGTTTTACACAGAAAACCGTCACCACTGTTATAATTGTGGAAATACTGTTGCCCTATGTGGAAAAACCACTATAATACAACATGAATTTGCGGAGTGTTAAAGCATAAGAATACTGTTAACTTGCGAAGCGAAGTTAAAGAATGTAGGATGAATTGTCATGCCGAAAAGAACTTATCAGCCGAAAACCAGAAAACGTGCCAGAAAGCACGGGTTTAGAGCGCGTATATCTGACAGAGCGGGTAGAGCTGTGGTAAAGGCTCGTCGGATAAAAGGCCGCAAACGCCTAACTCACTAATCTGGTTTCTGGCCACATAGCCCTGCCAAGCAGCAAAGCTACTTTCTCCAGCTGTGCTTTTGGCGTATTTCGCAAGTTTTACCTGCGAGGCAAACATAGCAGTATTATTCATACAGCTATCATTTACTTCTCGGCAAGAACTCGCGAACCAAGCTCAAGCTAGAAGCCAGACCTGACTCAACTACTATCTACCAACTACTATCTACCATATACTTTTAGCTATGCTGGCAAAGAAATATCGATTTCATAGACAAAACGACGTCCGACGAGTTTATCGGAATGGTTCTTCGGCTCGTGCCAGGCGCATCAGCTTAAAGTATCTAAAACAGCGAATCCCGAGCGACAACCGTGTAGCAGTGGTGGTTAGCAAAAAAGTCGATAAAAAAGCCGTTGTCCGCAATCGAATAAGGCGGCGAGTTTATGAAATCATTCGAAAAACCTGGTCAAAGCAAAGCCAGGGCTACGACTTAGTTTTTACCGTGCACGAGCGCTCCACAGCGACTATTAGCCACGAAGAGCTAGCTAGCGAGATAGAAAAACTGCTTCAAAAAGCCAATCTTATCAACTAGAGGGTGCTCATTCATCTGTACCCGTGTTATCATGACTAGCAAAGGAATTTCATGTTTGATACATTGATCGTTCAACCTATCTTAAACTTGCTGTTTATTATCAACTCTCTGTTGCCGGGTCACGGTTTTGGTGTCTCGATAATCCTCTTCACTGTTGTTGTGCGCATGGCGCTGTGGCCACTAGTCAAAAAGCAGCTGCACCAGACTAGAGCTATGAAAGCCATTCAGCCAGAGATTAAGAAGATAAAAGAAAAAACCAAGGGCGACAAACAAAAAGAAGGCCAGATGCTGATGGAGCTATATAAAGAGAAGAACGTTAGCCCATTTGGCTCAATTGGCGTGCTACTACTGCAGCTACCAATACTCTTTGGGTTGTTCAGAGTTCTGAGGATTCTCTCAGACGACCCGAGCCAAGCCGTGGATATGCTCTATGGCTTTGTTAAGTCCATGCCGGGCGTGTCCAGCCTGGTAGCCAACCCATCTCTTATAACTGACGCGCTAACCGGTAGCTTTGGTGGAGCAATCGATCTGACGAAAAGCGCATTCGATAACGGCTCTATCTACTGGCCGTTGATGATCATTGCTGTTTTGGCGGGTATCTTGCAGTTCTACCAGTCCAAACAACTCATGCCTGACACCGACGATTCCAGGAGTTTGCGCGACATTCTCAAAGAAGAGGCTTCGGGCAACAAATCTGAACAAAAAGACATCAACGCCGCTGTTGGCAAAAACATGCGCTATTTCATGCCACTGATTACTGTGTTTTTTGCTGCAAGTTTTCCTGGTGCGTTAGCACTTTACTGGGCTGCGGGCGCGGGCGTAGCCATCATCCAGCAAAAAATCATTCTTAATCGTGACGTCGAGGAAATGGAAGAAATAGCCGATAAAAAGACTCCAAAGAAGAAAACTAAAGCAACTCAAAATGAAAACAAAAAACAAAAGAAGGGGCAGACTAAAAAGAAACCATCGTCATCTAAGAAAAAGAAAGGATAGCGATGGAAGAATCAATTACTTACGCAAAGAAATATTTAGAGGACTTACTATCCTTTTTCGGCTTAAACACTGACGTACGTGTTACTCGGGAGGAGGATGTTATCGAGCTCTCGGTGCCGTCTTCGCACCTGAACGGGTTTCTCATCGGAAACCGCGGTGACACACTCCGTGCACTGCAGTATCTAGTATCTAGTGCGCTGCGCAACCAAGAGATGGAACTAACTAGGGTAAATGTCGACATTGCCGACTACAAAAAACAACGCAACGACCGCTTGGCTGAAAAAGCAGAAGCTTGGGTGAAAAAGGTTCGTGACACCAAACAGGAAATGACTCTAGAACCGATGAACCCTGCCGACAGACGAGTCGTGCATAAAGCCGTGTCAGAATTTGGCGGCGTAGAGACCGAATCACACGGCGAAGGCCGCGACCGCCACATTGTACTCTCACCAACAAAAGACGACTACGAAGCAGAAGAACCTGAGGTCAAAGGAGAAGAAAAACCTACTAAAGAAACAGATTCAGACACCTCTGAAACAACCACCGAAGAAGAGTAATCTTACAGACTCTTGTAAACATCTTTTCTGTGGCCGACACGGATAATTATGATTACGAGTTGATTGTTTTCTACGCTGTATACAATGCGATATACACCCCTGCGAATGCGATATGTATTTTTTAAACCCGACAACTTCGCACAACCACCAGGGTAGGGTTTTTTTGCCAAAGACAGGATGGTCTTTGTGGCGTCTCGACGAGCACTTAAGGGTAGCTTCTTCAGATCATTCCTTACAGAATGCCGGTAGAGGATTTCGTACACTTACAGCAGTCCAGAAGCCTTAAATTCGGCCACAAGTTCATCAAAAGGCGCTAAAGGTTCTTTTGAACGTTTTTTCGCTTCTTGTGAATCATCAGCTTCTTCTAGGAGCTGGTTTTTAACCGCCTCCTCAACAACAGACGAAAGGGTTGCACCAGTTGAAGCCGCGTAAACTTTCAGATTCTTAAATAGTTTATCGTTGATTGTAATAGTAGTTCGCATAGTGTTAATACTAGCACCCATGCATCAAAATGCAAAGATGCATATTGTCAGATCGTATAGAACTCACGACCTTTGCAACATCTCAATAGGAATCTTCATCTGTATCCC
>CAZOFP010000010.1:0-15280 GCA_964579475.1 uncultured Candidatus Saccharibacteria bacterium
ATTCGCGCCGGGGTCGGTAGAGAAACTTTCTTTATTGTCGTTACCAGAGTCTGCGACACAGGTGAATCCTCCACCATTTTTACTAAAGCAGAGCTGGTGGTCACCACTTGAGAAAGAATCCCATTTTACCTCAATGCTTCCAGCACCGAGCGTGTCACCTTCACTTGGGGAGGTTATATCGATTGAGCCACCAACTGCAGCTACGTTTACGGTTGTTGAATTTTGGTTGTCGTAGAGTCCTTTGTCTATGACCTCGGCAACAATCGTGTACTCACCAGTGCCGGTGAACGTATAGTTGTAGTCATAGGTGCCGTTTGAGCTAATTTCTTTAGAAGAAACTATCTGGCCGTCGACCTTAAAGTTCAGGGTTTTCAGTCCGAAAGTACCTTTGCTGACTGTGGCGCTCAGAGTGTAGATCCCGCCACCAACACTACTAGCACTTACTGATACGTTTGGTAAATCATCGGAACATTTGTGGACGTCATCTTTATCTTCTGAATCACCAGTTGGGCCATAAGGCGCACTTCTAGCCCATAGAGGGAACATTGGGTCGGTTTCTGGAATCTCTGGCAACACGCCGCTTTCGGTTGTTTTCTTTTTGGCTCGCTCTGGGGTGCATTCAGTTGCAAGTTTTCCAGATACTGTATCGATGGTTATCTCCTTAGAGTCAGCCTTGCCAACAGCCCTGAACCAAGATGGGAAGATATCGCTATGGCTAGTTCCACTTCCTTCAGCTAGACGCCCGGTTTTGGAGTCGAGCGACACTGTTTTCATGCCGTCTGGACGCACAAACTGCTCGTCTTGTAGGCCTTCGCTGGCTTTACGCATAAATTCGGTAATAACCGAGCCAACCATCGTGTAGGAGTTTCCAATCATCGGCGTGTTGTCATTGTTTCCAGCCCAGGCACCGGCGACGATTCTAGTAGTATAGGCGAGCATCCAGGCATCGCGCTCGAGGTCTGTCGTTCCAGTCTTTAGGGCCATAGTCAGTCCCGGAACATTGGTGTATGGACTGCCAGTGCCAAACAATCTTGCACGGGCGGCTGCATCAGACAATATGCTAGTCATTGCGTAGGCGATTTGTGGATCGAGCGCTTGCTCACCTTCCTTTTCGATCCATTCTTCGAGCACCTCGCCGCTTGAGTTAGTTACCTTCAGAACATAAGTCTGCTCGTAGGCTTTACCGCCGTTGCCGAAAACAGAATAGGCGTTCACATGCTCGGCTAATCTAACCTCAGCAGCGCCAAGCACCAGACTGAGACCGTACTGATCAGCAGTGCCTAGTGTTGAGATTCCCTGTCGCCTGGCCTGGTCGATGGCATTTTCAACTCCTGCAATGTATAGAGCTTTAACAGCGGGGATATTTCGGGATTGCGCAATAGCGCTACGAATAGTCATCGTGCCTCTAAAGCCACCGTCGGCGTTCTTTGGCCGGTAGTTGCCAAACGATGTGGGGACATCGAAAATGACACTGCCCGGGCCCCAACGATCGGATTTGAATAACTCTGAGTAGACATATGGTTTGAAGCTAGAACCAGGCTGGCGCAAGCTGGTGGCGACGTTGAAGGAGCCAAATTCTGGGTATTCAAAATCACGACTTCCGACCATCGCTACTACTTGGCCATTCGTGGGGTCGCTGGCAGAGAAGGCCACGTTGTCGGCGCCGATGCCGTCTAGACGATAAACGTTATCTGCTACGGATTCTTCAGCGAATTTTTGTAACTTCATGTCCAGGGTAGTTATGACTGTCAGTCCGCCTTTAGTGACGATAGCATCGCCGTATTTTTCAGTTAATTGTTTCTGTACTTCCAAAACAAAATGAGGCGCCTTAATGTTTCGATACTTACTGCGCTTGGCTAGTGGTACGACCTTCTTGATTGTATCGGTGTCTTTGGCAGTTTGAGCTTGTTCCTCGGTAATGTAGCCTTGCTCTTGCATCAGGTCAATGATGAGATCTCTACGCTGGATTAGATCGTCTAAGTTTTTCCCGTATGGCGAGTAGAAAGATGGTGCGTTTGGTAGAGCAGCCAGAACAGCTGATTCATCAATAGTTAGTTCACTGGCAGGTTTGTTGAAGAAGCCTTGCGCAGCGGATTCAATGCCATATTCAGAAACACCGTAAGGTATTTCATTCAGGTAGAAGGTTAGAATTTCATCCTTAGTGTAAAGACGCTCAATTTCTACCGCCAGTATCAACTCTTTTATCTTTCGAGTAATACTGTATTCGTTACCAATCAGGGAGTTCTTGACGAATTGCTGAGTAATCGTTGAGCCACCACCTCCGCTGCCGTCACCAAAAACTTGGCTGAAAGCAGCTCGGGAAATACCACTGACACTAAATCCGCCGTGGTTGTAAAAGTCTTTGTCCTCGACCGATATTGCCGCCCATTTGGCATAGTCAGAAATCTGCCCAAACTCTAGTAATGTTCGGTTCTCGTCGCCATAAACTGACCAAAGAAGCACCTCGCCGGTTTTGTCGTAGAATCGTGTAGATTGGTCAAACTTGAATGAAGTCGGATCGGGTAGGTCTTTTCTGAAGTAGGCAAACAAACTAACAACGAAGACTGCGAATACGGCCATAGAAATACCGAGTAGCTTCAGAGCCATTACGGCACCGCGCCTACTGAACCAGAAGGCAAAGAAACGCTTAGGATTAAGCCTATATATGAGTCGCTTGAGTGGTGATTTAGGCAGCGTAGCCAAGTACTCGGCCTTTTTACGAGCCTTAGTATCGCGTTTGCTGTGACGTTTGGATTGTCTGGATGCGCCACGATTTTTATTCAGCTTGGCGCTGTTGTCTTTAGCTTTCGACTTTTTCTTGGTTCGTTTATTCCTTGTCACATTGCCCACCGTTTTATCAATGTTTTTCTTAACTTTTTTAGCAGTCTGATTGGCGAGATTCTTAAGACCATCTATTGTAGATTTCTTCTTTGCCATTTAGCCCTTTAACTCCCGTGAAATTACCAAAGGAGTATAGCATTTTTGAAGCATTATGAACAGTTACCTGCGGAAGGTTTTTCGGAATTTAGTTAGCAGAGTGAACAGATGCCATTTGGGGGTGTCGATTGGTTTATCCCAGGCGCCAACACCAGAAAAAAACTTAGCTCCAAAGCCTTTTTTGAAATGCCATATTCTGGCCAATGGATCGTTTGGGTCATCAAGGTTATTATTTGCGCCGCCCCAGTCGTAGAGTCTTGCACCGCTGTTTCTTGCCCATTTTAGTGCTTCCCATTGCATGGGGTAATTAGGCATGTCGGCGCGGCGACTGGTACTACTGGCAGCGTAAAAATACCAAACTTTCTCTTTAAAACGTAGAAATATTGCGCTGGCTAGCGGTTCGTCTTCGTCCTGGTGCTCGCTAAGCAAGATTAAAGCGTCGGTCTGGTCACCTTCCTTGAAAGCTCTGTAGACTTCTCGGTAGTATTCTAGACTTCTAATGCCAAACTTCTGTCGGCTACCGGTGATTTGGTAGAGTTTGAAGAACTTGGAGACATCCTTACTAGTTCCTTCGCGCACTTTGACGTCTCTTTTCGCTGCAAGTCTAATGTTGTAGCGCCAGGTTTTTTTCATATCAGCCAGAAGTTTAGCCTCGCCGTCAGGGTCGTCGCGCAATAGATTGGTTACGCCAGTATTCTTGGTTTGGACTTGTTGGCTACTATATTGCCAGCCGGATGAACGTAGAGCTTTGAGCCATTTCTGACCGCCTTCGGAGGTTTCTTCAATATCGGTATCAACTTTGATGTAGGCACAACCTCTGTTTTTGGCTGTTTGTTCGATAGTGCAGAGCAAGCGTGGCAGGTCGATTGATTTAACGTCAAAAAGCGGGCCTCTTGGGGTGTAACCAATGGTTATCGGAATTCTCGGGTGGATACGTTTGGTCAGCAGCTGGAAGGCGGCAATGTTCTTTTTCTTAGACCTGACAAGGAATCTACTGGCTTTCCAGCCGTTGGCGACTTTTATCTCGCCCCACTGCCAAGTCTGCAAGAAATGGTAGGCGTCGAACTGCGTCAGGGCTTTATTCCATTCCTGCTCGTCTTCGACTGTCGTTAGTGTGTATGGCTTCATTTCAATTTCTTCCTCAGCTTTATGTAGCCGTGGTGGAGTTTGATTAACGCTTTGTACGCATTATAACGTGTAGAGTTCGCCACGACGGCTATTTGGGGTGCGTAGGTAACTTTCTGGCCACCGAAACCGTCTTTGAAGACTGAAATGCCGTATTTCTCGTCTGATTTGTCGAAATCCCGACCGTCAAAGTGGGAAGTTCCCCATTGGTCATAGAGCTTGAAGCCTCGATTTCTAGCGGCTTTCATTGCTCCCCATGTCAACAAGTACGCCGCGTATTTATCGCGGCCTTCGGTTGTTGTGCCGCCATAAAACTGAAAAACGGTGTCCGAGCCGTCGAGCACCATGTAGGCGCCGACGTCTTTGCTACCATCCGTTGCTAGGTGGATATGCACTTGGTCCGTGTTTTTGAAAGTTTCCCAAAGTTTTAGGTAGTAGCTGCTTGAATACGGCAAATAGTTTTTAGTTGTCGTTTGCTGTTTCATGACATCGGCGAAGCGCTTTACGCCTTTTTCGGTGTCGTTTGTTTCAAAAGTCAGGCCCTTCCGCTGGCTTTTGCGGATGTACTGGCGATGCTTCTTACGCATTCCTGCGAGCATCTTGTCATCAGACTCCAACAGATTAGTAACGATTGTGTATTGGGATTGTATCCATGACTCTTTACTTAGCTGCATTTTGCCAGGAAGCTTCGGAAATTCATTTTCCAGTACGTAGGGGTCGATAAGTATATGACTTAGGTTGTGTTTGGTCATTAACGTCTGTAGTTTGTTTGCGGTTGCGTCTTTGAACAAACCACTCGGTGCTCCATGGGGAATGTAGCCAAATTTCCAGCCAACAAAGGGTACGGTTTTAATATGAACCGAAACAGGGTAGGAGCCGAGTCTGGCGCGAATTAGCTCCTTTGGTTTCGCCTTAAGCTCGCCCCAACTCCATGATTGCAGGATGCTCAGATTGTATTTAGACCACAACATCTCGTATTCTTCGCGGTCTTCAGGTCGATAAATTTTCATAACTTATCGCTTATTATAAGTTATAATCGGGGGCAAGTATGAAAAATCCGAAACAGATTATTTTTAGAGGCGCTACACACGTAGTGGTCAAGGAAGACTTGGAAAAGAAACTGGCTACTGGTGAGCCGCTTCGGATAAAGCTTGGCATTGACCCAACGGGTTCGCGGTTAACTCTTGGCCATGCAGTAAATTTGTGGCGACTTAGAGCCTTTCAGGAGCTTGGTCACCAGATTGTGCTGATTATTGGGACGTTTACAGGGCAAGTAGGCGATACTTCGGACAAAGAAACTGAGCGACCAATGCTAAGTGCTGATCAGGTTATGGAAAATATGCAAAGCTATGCCGATTTTGCTAGTCGAGCGCTAGACATGGACAAAGTTGAGGTTGTACAGAATGGAGATTGGTTTAACGAGATGCCGCTATCGAAGTTTCTACACCTGCAATCACTTTTCAGCGTGGCTCAGATGACCGAGAGAGACAACTTTGATAAGCGACTGAAAAAAGGCGACAAAGTAGGCCTCCACGAGCTTAGTTATGCGATTTTGCAAGGTTACGATTCGGTCGCAGTTAAGGCGGACGTTGAGATTGGTGGTAACGACCAATTGTTTAATGTACTTGCGGGACGAACCGTCCAAAAAGCTCATGACCAAGAACCGCAAAATGTTGTGATTTACGACCTGCTCATCGGCAGTGATGGCAAAAAGATGAGCAAAACATCTGGTAATTGCATCTGGATAGACGACGAGGCGAATGAAATGTACGGCAAAGTTATGCGTATACCGGACGATTTGATACTACACTACTACGAATTGGCGACACTAGTGTCTGACGAAGAACTTGAAAGCGTAAAGAAAGAGCTTGAAGGCGATGGCAATCCCCGTGATGTAAAAGCACGTCTAGCGCGAGAGATAACCTCGCTCTACCATGGTGAAGATGCCGCTAACAGCGCTGGCGAGGCGTTCGATAGTCAGTTCAAGGAAGGTAATCTGCCGGAAGACATAAAAGTGGTGGAGATAGAAGCTGGGAGCTGGAAGACGGTAGATTTGTTGGTGGAAACTGGCCTGGCACCTAGTAAGTCGGAAGCTAGAAGGCTACTGGAGCAGGGTGCAGTCAAGCTGAACCAGGTGAAGGTTGAATCTGAAGAGATAGAAGTGAAAGTCGGAGACATCCTCCAAGCAGGAAAACGGCGATTTGCGAAACTTAAGCTATAGAGCTAGTGCTTGCCGTATGAGAGAAGACAAATATACTGGTTCTTGATGTATAACCCACTATTGCCAGATGAAATAGCTGACACTGTGTACTCAGAGTTTGATTGGCCTGCTTCAGAGCCTCTTGAGAGGGTGCTAGATATGCAGGAGTATTTAGTACGTTCAAGAAGTGATCCAGCAGAGAATCATTACGCATTGTACGAGATGGTTGCTACACAAAACACGGATACGTGGATCCATGTTCTAAACACTGCAATGGTCGACAAAGCTGACCTTATTGGAAGCAGGTATTCAGTGGATTATGTGATAAACAATGATTTCGCACAAATATTGGTAATAGCAGAAGCAGACGAATGCCTCCCTGGTAAATATGAAAAGCCCAATATCACATTTCATACATTTGAGAGATTAAGAAAAAACGGAGCGATTCGATATTCAGAAACTGTCGTAAATGCCGATTATGAATACCATGAGTCGTCACTAGAGATGCTATTAGTCATAGAAGCAATACAAGAATTGATTGAATATTCTGTTGAGGAGCAAAAAGCAATAAACGAAGCGCTAGATATTTATATAGAAGATATCAAAGGTAACTTAGGCTGATAAACTTAAACCATGACTCTAGATTCTGAGGTTAAATTTGTGAAAGGTGTTGGCCCGAAGGTTGCGACGAAGTTGCAACTCCAGGGCATTGAGACTGTTGAGGATTTGATAGAGAATTTTCCGAGGAAATTTAACGATTATTCCCAAACGGTTGCGTTAGAGCACATCAAACCTGGGTTGGTGACAGTTAAAGTAAAAATTGACGAAGTTACCACACGTTATGTACGCCGCGGTATGCACATTACCGAGGCCACCATTTATGACGACACAGAGCGGGCGAGGGTTGTTTGGTTTAACCAACCGTATCGTAAAGACCAGCTAAAGCCGGACACCTGGTACTTTATGTCGGGCGAGTTTAGTTTTAGCTACAACAGATACCAGCTAACCAGTCCGGCAACGGAGCTTGTCAGCGATTTTCCGAAGAACACTGCACGTATTGTGCCAATTTACCGTGAATCCAAAGGGTTGAAATCGCACCAGATGCGTAGATTTATTTATGAAACCTTGCCGCTGATTAGAAAGTTAAATGAAACCCTGCCAGATAACATTGTTAAAGCGCACGGACTTGTTAGCCGTGCCGAAGCTGTAGAACAGATGCACTTTCCTAGTACGCACGAGAAGTTTGCCAGGGCTAAAGAGCGCATTGCTTTTGAGGAGCTGTTCGAAATAACCTACGCTAGTCTACTGAATAAGACTGACAACGCTAGTAGCCAGACGCGTTCGATAAACTTCGATGTTGATGTAGCCAGGGAATTTACCTCCAATCTGCCGTTTAAGATGACAAATGCACAGAGGAAATCCGCTTGGCAGATACTCCAGGATTTGGAGGAGGAAGAACCAATGAATCGCCTGCTAGAAGGCGATGTCGGCTCGGGCAAGACAGTAGTCGCAGCCATGGCCATACTTATGGCGCTAGAAAACGACTTTCAGGTGGCGTACATGGCGCCGACAGAGATTCTTGCCAGGCAACATTACCAAACGCTTACGGAATTATTAGGGCACTTCAAGTTCAAACCGATGCTTCTTATTGGCGGGCTTAAGGCTAGCGAAAAGACAAAAGCCCAAAAAGCGCTGGCTGATGGTAAAGCAAAATTAGTTGTTGGCACACAGGCTCTGGTCTCGAAAAAAGTTGAGTTTAAGAACCTAGGTCTACTTGTGGTGGACGAGCAGCACCGTTTCGGTGTTGAGCAGCGTGAGGAGTTGATCAAAAAAGCAGGTTACATGCCACACGTGCTAACAATGACGGCCACACCAATACCGCGTTCGCTAGCACTGACGCTTTACGGCGAGCTAGACATCAGTATCTTGAATCAAATGCCAAAGGGGCGCTTGCCCGTAAAGACTGAAATCCATTCGCCGAATTCCCGGGCGCAACTCTACGCCAAAATCGAGAAGCAGCTTGAAAAAGGCCACCAGGCCTTCGTAGTTTGTCCGCTAATCAGCGAATCGGACAAACTGGGCGTTAAAAGCGTCGAAAAGGAATTTGAACTACTCAACACCGGCTCTTTCAAGCACCGTAACATCGCTCTGTTGCACGGAAAGCTGAAGTCTACCGAGAAAGAACAGATAATGTCAGATTTTCGAGACGGCAAGTACGACATGTTAGTCACCACAACTGTTGTCGAGGTCGGTGTAGATGTACCGAATGCCTCAGTAATGCTCATCGAGGGTGTCGAGCGGTTTGGGCTGGCACAACTGCACCAGCTTAGGGGTCGAGTGGGTCGCTCTACAGAACAAGCGTATTGTTTTGTCGTCCCAAGCACATCGGCTAAGCCTTCCGAACGCATTCAAGCTTTTGCTAGCTCAACCGACGGTTTCAAGTTGGCTGAAATGGATCTAGAGCTTCGAGGTCCTGGTGAAATCTATGGTGCACGACAGCACGGGGCGCTTGATTTACGCGTGGCCAAGCTGACCGATTACGAACTAATATCAATGGCGCGCACTTCAGCCGAGGAGTCTATCGAAGAAGGGTTGGATTTGTTACAATATCCTAGACTCGCTCGCAAGGTAAACGAGCTGCGTAAAGTAACAAACCTTAATTAGAAAACAGTAGCTAGAAATTAGAAGCTAGGGAAAACCACCTCGGCGTGCTTGCTGCTGACTGGCAAACATATGTATTCAGGAACGACCATATTTAATCATTCGGGTAATTGGCTCGGTGTTCACCAAAAGGTGAACCGTTCTTCAAGGCGTTCCTTAGCGCTTCATACGCAGTTGAAGAATTTTCCAGAAATCAAACAAATACAACATTTCGAGGGCAAAAACGGCCCTGACGGCATAAAAAGCAAATCTCCGGCGCAGGATGAACCCTGGCACTATTACGACCCTTTCGACCCTGATGATACTGACTTGGTGAAGCTAATAGCCGCAAACTACAACGAGCTCGTTGTAGCACTCAAGGAAAAGGACATGGAGAAAACAGCTTTTGAGGCGGCCTGGCTGTCTCATGCCTTGGTTGATGGTCTGACACCGGCACATCACTACCCGTATGAGGAAGAGATGGAAGACATTCGTGGTGAAGCCAAGGAAACTCGCACCACGATTAAGGATAAAGTGCTGGTGAGGGGTGAGACTACGTCAGAGACAGTAAAGAAAAACTGGCAGATGTACGGCGCGAAGGGTTTGCTAACCACCCATGGCATGTTCGAGGCTGGTGTAGCTATGACGTTGGCGCCAAGTAAAATCAAACTTGGTAACCCCAGCGACGAGGAGCTTGCCTATGCAGTAGAGCTTGGAGTTGAAGAACTCTTCATGCAATCAGCCCGCGAAGTCGCTATGCTCGACATGTACGAACAATTCTATAAACGCGGTTGGACAGCAAAACTCGCCCGCCAAACACGTAACTCACTGGCGCCAATTATCGTAAAAGCTGTAACAGCTAGCTGGTACTGTGCCCTCAAAGAAGCGGGTATGGTTAGCAAGTCTAAGAGCTAAAAACAACTAGCTAATGATTGCAAAATCTGTAGCTTTAATGTGTAATGTCTTTCGTTTATGACAAATGTTGAGTTAAATGAAGCTGAAATTGATCCTCAAGTTTCAGGTGTGGATGCCGAACTTGAACTCGGTGAATTTGTAGTGGATTCTGTGTCGGAATCAAATGGCTCGGTTCGCGCCATTAATCCTGAAATCATGAAAGTAGTTAAAGCCAAGAGAGAAGAGAGGCTGAGGTCAAGAGCATTGGATGGCATAAAGCTTTCCAAAAACGGCAACGTCGCCAATGGTGCTTCTGACTCAGTTACTCACTACATCAACCAGATGCGTTACATTGAGCGATTTTCCGACGAGGAAGAGTTTAAGGTAGGCGCAGTCATTAAAGACACCACAGACACCCTAGAAGCAGATAAACTGACTGAAGGACAAAGAAGTAAGTTTGATATCGAAGAAAACGAAGTGACCGACGACCAAAGAATCAGACTAGAAGAAATGAGGGATCAAGCTATATCTTTGATGGTCTCTAGAAACTTGCGACTCGGCGTAACCATGGCGAACAAATATAAGCCTCGTGACATGGAGTTCTCAGATGCGATTCAAGTTGGCACTTTGGGACTGTTCAATGCAGCGGAGAAGTTTGATCCGTACAAAGGCTTTAAATTCTCCACTTACGCCACGTGGTGGATAAAACAGGCAGTTCAAAGAAAAGGCAGTGAATTTAGACTCGGATATCTTAAAATACCTGCTAGAAAACAGACGATTCTCAGAGAGATGAGACGCCTAAATTATGAACAGACAGATTCTGGTGGTGAAGCATTAGACGTAACAGAGTTTGCGAGTCGGTTAGACGAGAAGCCAGAAGCAATTAAGGCGCTAATGCCATATGTAGCTGATGTTGGTTTAGTTTCACTTAACGTAGCAGTAGGTGAAGACGGTGTCGAGAGAGGTGATTTCATTAGCGATCCAGATAAGCTCGACACCGCATCAGGCGCAATCTCAGAAGTATTTGTTGCAACGGTTGTAGATTTAGCCAGGGAAGTGCTAGATGAGCGTACGTACGACATCTTCGTGAGAAGAGTTGGCTTAGATGGGCATGAGCCACAAACCTTAGATGTTGTTGCCGAGGTACATAATATTAGCCGTGACCGGATTAGGCACATAGCGAACGGAGCCGCCAGGAAACTTGAAAGAAAACTTAATCCGAACGATTAAATTTAAAATTCAGTTTCTACGTTTGATCGCTAGCAGGACTGTTTATCCAATCTGTGTCTTCTTGTTTTTTGTGTTCAATTAACGCAAAGAAGGCTCGCATTAGTAGCTCTGATTTGAAGGTTGAATCCCAGCTGTCTTGTCCTAGCGCATTCTCCATCTCTGCAAGCGCCTGCCTAGTGCCGATTATCGGCATCGCCATTAAAGCAACCTCCGCTTTGCCGTAGCTTGAGAAGTAATCTGATTTCAGCATCCCGTTTACGTAGTGTTCAACTTGTTTCGGTTTGAGAAAATCACTTCCATCGATAGCAAGAGTTGTTTTTGACCACACGTCCAGAGAGTCGCTGGACAGTGCGCTGTTGAGGTGTCTTTGAGTTGCTTTTTTTGTGATGAATTTCCTCGATGCTAATGCAACTGTGGCTTTTTGCATGGTGTTAACGTCGTCGAGTTCTGCGGTCAGGATGTGGTTGACGCGATCTTCAACATTTTCTCTTGGTAGTAACTCTGAGGCCTCGACAGCAAGCAGCGCTTTGTTAATCGCTCCCAGACGCTTCGAAGACAATATGGATTCGACTACCGCTGTCGCCATGTCTTGGCCGATGACGTCGGCTGATTGTATTGCGAGTTCGGCTCTGGCTAAGTCGTTTTCTCTGGCTTTTGCCAGATCATCAATGATTGGCTCTTCAGGCAGGCTGTCTAAGCTGTTTATGGCGTTGGACAATAAAAAATTTTCGACAATATTCTTCGTGCGCTGCTCACCGATTATTTCCTTAGCTTCAACTGCAAATCGTGCTTTCTCGATGGAACTTTCACCTTGGCATAAGTAATCTTCGACGATTGCACTAGTATCTAATTCGGTCAACCAAAGTGGCTGAGCTTTTATGGCTAGAAGTGCTTTGTCGATTTGGGGAGTAGAATCGGAGTTAATTGTTGCGCTAAATATTTCTTCTGCGGCCATGAATTTCTTGTGTGCTTTAGGTTCGAGCGATCGATAAAGTGCGCTTTCGGGGTCGAGACCACTAAGGGTTTCTACTTCTGCAAACACCAATTCCATAGATATTTGGGCAGTTTGTAGCTGATCTAGATAGTCTCGGTTTACTTCAAATAATTGGTCGACGACGTTCGTTGGTTCCTCGTAGGCAGCAAGCGACTCTGTCTTAGTTGGTCGCCAAGAATTAATAATTTCAAGATTCGCATCATTTAAACTGTTATCCATATTCGCCTCGCTGGTTATCGAAGTAGATAATACTGTAAATTTGCGTCGATAGCGAATTGTTGTTTTGCAGAAGTTTTACTGGTTGGTTATTGTTCGCGGTAGTCTATACTCATCTGCATGAGGATTATTGCTGGAAAGTTAAGTGCGCGCGAGATAAAGTCGCCAAAAGGTAACAGAACACATCCGATGTCGGAAAAAGTTCGTGGGGCGTTATTTAACTCACTCGGCGATGTAGCTGGACTAAATGTTTTAGATGCTTACGCAGGTAGCGGTGCGCTGGCGTTCGAGGCGATTAGTCGTGGTGCGAGTAGTGCTCAGCTAATTGAAAAAGACCACTCGGCTTATAAAATTTGCGTGGAGAACGCTAAATCTCTTGGGCTAGAGAAAGAAATAAAAGCAACTAACGCGAATTGCTCCAGCTGGTCAGACAACAACCCTGATAAGAAGTTTGATTTGGTGATTTGCGACCCGCCGTACGACAAAATTAACATTGAGACGATTTCCAAACTTTCTAGGCATTTGAAACCAAACGGGCTTATGGTATTATCGTTTACAGGTAGGGAGTCAGTGCCGACCGTTAATGGAGTTGTTGTGGTGGACAGCCGTATCTACGGAGACGCGGCACTTGCTTTCTACCGTTTTAGGTCTGACAAAGCGAACTAACCTCACTGCTAAGAAGATAAACTTCTTACACCTGAGGTTATTTTAATTTCTAGCTTCGTTGTCAGCTTACGGTGCTCGCAGTAGTGCCAGATGCACAACTGCTTGTGCTCCGCACTGACGCCTCGATAGAAACTAAATCGCAATTGTCAGACTGCAATATGCACGTCTCTGACGCAACCAACAATCCGCCTGTTGTCCAGCAAAGCTGAACATGCTGCGGATTTTTTAGTCCCTGTCTTTGTCGGAATTTCCAGTGCTCAGTCGGAGTATCGAAAATATACCTCCTTACGCGCTTCAATTCCTCCGCGACAGTAACTAAATGGTCTGCGTCATACTGCAAGGAACAGTGTCTGGCGGCGTTGTCAGCTTACGGTGCTCGCAGTAGTACTATTAGTACAACTGCTGCACTTCGCACTCGCGTCGCGCTAGGAATCAAATCTGTTCTACTTAAAATCTCGGTAAGACTATATAATTTCCTGACAGCTGGGTGTACAATGAAAAGTGAGAAGTTATATAATACTTAGGAAATTATTATGGATATAAATAGTGAAACAGGGGAAGTGAGCGGTGAAGTGCAATTACCACCTGAAGAGCCAGAAGCTACTCGCGTAGAAGTAATGTCACGCGTTTTAGGAAGATTAGCACATGTTACTGAGCCGACTACTATTGAATTCTCGGGACGAACGTTTACGCGCGGAATGATGAGAGGACTCATAGGCCGCTAAGTATTTTGTACTAGTAATTGGCCACAGAAGTTATTATCATAAATCAGCCAGTTTATGCCGGAGTGGTGGAACCTGCCTGACGGTAGGCAGGTTGGTAGACGAGTTTTTTTTACTTTAGTCTTCGTATGCATTCGGCGATGCTATATGATGTTCGGTGTTACGAATATTTGCCGGAGTGGTGGAATTGGTAGACACGCTAGGTTTAGGACCTAGTGCCGCAAGGCGTGGAGGTTCAAGTCCTCTCTCCGGTACCAAGTAAAGACGATTCGTATCTCACGAGTCGTTTTTACTTTATGCCTGGAAGAGAGAGGACTTGAACCGATAGGGTGAACAGTCCAGTGGACTGTGAACAAGTCTATGCTTGGCCGAGCGAGATGCTTTAGCTCTCGAGCGAGCATATAATCGTAGTCCTCTCTCCGTCCCTCAAGAAATCGTATCTGTCTGGTACAGGTGAGGAGAGTGGGCTTGAACAGAAACCCAGGCGTGGAGGTGAGAAAAGCTGGGAGCTTTTCGCAAGACCGGAGTACCTGCGCGTATTAATGCCAGATGTGAGGTGTGGCGACGGCTGATTTGCAGCTTGCTGCGAGTAAGACCGTGGCAGAAAGCTAGTCGGCATTTCGCAAGGAAATCTTCCGATGAAAACTTGTTTTCAATAGAGAAGTTTCGGGCCCGCGGGCGTGGGCAAGTTCTCACTCCCACTCCCCGTTTTTGTGATTACATTTGGTTTGTAGAAGCATCATTGTACGACACAGGTGTTGTACGATAAAGCTAAAGGTGTAAGATTGCTACATGTAACGAGGAGGAATGATGAGGCAATTCAATCCCGAGATTGATGCGATATCTCAAGATGCGGCTAAATACATGGAGGAAATCATTCTTTCTTATCACGAGCTTAAGATAGACATTGAGGCGGATTACGAAAAAGGCACTGCAGCAGTAGCATTTCGTCTTGGTTATGGTTATTTTAAAACAGCATTCGAAGCCCTGGCCAAGAATAATCTTCTGGGTGGCGGGCTAGCCGTAAGGACTTGTTTAGAGAATCTATCCGATCTTTACTATATATTTGATAACACACCCCATAGAACGGCTAAGTATTCAAAAGCATATGTTGAAAGTATAGAAAAGTTTAGACAAGCTATGGTAGATGCAGCCGGGAAAACCTCTGAGGAGGTTTTCACTTCAGGCATATTAAAAGAAGCAAATAGATGGACAAACGCAAGTGTGAGTGACCGAATTGAAGCGAGCGGAAAGGCAAATTCCAACATTTATGACATGTTTAGCTATCTAAGTCACCCAAACCCTGGGGCTATTACTTACTTTACCTCCTCCGAACTAAAGAAAGGACAACTAAACTTATTAAAGCAGTCGAATTGCCTAGTGGCAGTACACCTTATGGGGTTAATCATCCATCACAGTGACGTAGAGTCTGTTACTTTTGAAGAGTTGGATGAACTCGCCGTAAAACTGGGGTCTAGAATCACTCCCGAATAAATTGCAGATGCATGAGTGTAACCCCCATCTCTCACTCACAAACGGCAACCCTCAGGACTCTGTGAGACCCCTTTAGCAACTAAAATAACATGATGGTGAGCTATAGTCATATGAGGATCCGTAGTCGTAGCTGTTGTAAGACGGGGTGCTGTAGTCGTAGTC
>CAZOFP010000010.1:15380-35573 GCA_964579475.1 uncultured Candidatus Saccharibacteria bacterium
ATATAGCGAAGAGTTATAGTCGTAGCTGTTGTAAGACGGGGTGCTGTAGTCGTAGTCATATAGCGAAGAGTTATAGTCGTAGCTGTTGTAAGACGGGGTGCTGTAGTCGTAGCTGTTGTAAGACGAGCCATAGTCGAAATATGGAGACGTATACGAATCATAGTAGTCGAAGTAATCATACCCATAGTTATAAGTTGGACTATAGTCGTATATAGGGTCGTCCCAATAGTCGTAGCTGTAGTCATACAAATCATATGAGTAGTCAGTGTAGCTGCTGGCGGAGTCATAGAACGACTTACCCACCCAGTAGTCATCCTGTGTTATCCACGCTGGCGTATACCAATCCGAAGAATAATTACGAGATGAGGAGTAGTACGAGTCGTTGTATGCATCTGACCAGTCGCCATCGAAGCTGTAATTATCATACTTAAGTCCATTTGGGTCAGAACGCCAATAACCATTTACATAAGTGCCGTTACTCTTCGTGTATCCATTCACCCATCTTGCACTTACAGATGAAGGAAGAATTGTAAACAATAACAACAATGAAGCGACAAGTGTGAGTAAGAGTGGTCTCAGTATCTTTATACTCATAATCTTATTACCTCTACTATACTCTTGTTCTCTAGATCTTGCTTAGTGCTCTGTAGGTCTTGCGACAGTGTATGTATTTGTTCCTGGGTGTTTTCCTGACAAAAAGCTATATTCTGTGCCGTACCATCTAGCTTTGACATGCACTTGGTAAATATATCCTCCTCTAGACTGGGAAGCTCCTTAATCTTATATTCAACAGATTCTAGCTGACTATTTATCTCATTCATGTTGCTACTGTATATTAGAGCACCTACCGCTAGCCCAACTACTACTACTACAGTAACAAGTGTAATCCAAATATATATTGAATATCTCATAGCTATTACTAATATCCTATCATGTAACACAAGGGTATCGTTTCACCGAGACATTTCTGTTTCATTAAGACCTATAGTGTAACTCCCCTCTCTCACTTAACTAAGTAAGTGCTCTTGATACGGAATAGCTAGTATTTCCCTCCAGCGGACTATCTCATCCCTTATGAGGCGTGAGCTGTTACGTAGTTGCTGTACCAGATAGCACTGGAGCAGAGCAGTTGGAAGATAATCAAAGTCGAAAACTCCAAAGAACTTATTTAAAATCAAGTTATATACAGCTTCCAACCAGGAAGCTCCTTGTTTGTTCTTAGGACTAAGCTTCTTGGCCTCGTCGTATAATCTCGCTAATCGCTTGATTAGAATTAATCATATAACTTTTCGAAATCTCATCTGTTAACACTAGGTAACATATGTTCGTACATATGCTTCGCGTTTATGTAATATTGAGCCAGATAGATACGATTTCTTTGCTGTCGAAGAGGAGTGGTAGTTATCCTTATGCTTGCAAGTCTTAGTTACTTTGTCGGATAATCACAACATGACAACAGAGCCACAAGCCGACTCACCTGAATCGAAACAGTTATTTTGTAACGATACAGTTATTTTATTGCCTACACATGTCGAAGGAGTGTTTATTGAAGGCCTCAACCAAGATGAAACGGCGGCAGAAGTACTGGAGAGAGAATCTGTGGTGGGTTGGCCTACGCGTTTGCAGCGGCAACGCCTCAGAGAAAGTGGGCTGACTGATTTGGAATCAGTCTATGGCCAGCGCGTGTACGAATTGATCTCTGCGGAGAACGACGCAGAAAACCCTTACAGCATAAATCTAAACCCTAATTTTTTTCAAAAGGGTACAGATTTGACGGCGGTACTGTCCGAAGCCTTCAACTGTGGCATTGATAACTATCGACAAGCAGATGGAGATGCTGATTTCCACAGGTTGACGAACTCAATACTAAGCAGTGTTGAAGAAGAATTTAAAACAGCTATCACTGCGGCCAGTCTAGATTTGGATACAGAAGGTACCGAAACACAGACAGAAGAAAATGTACTGTTTAAAACATTAGTGAAACTAATAGACTATGGCAGCCCAATTATTCGTTTTGGAGATGGTAGCATGGTCAACAAGTTGATTAATGAATGCTATAGGTATATGCCAGATAGTCCCGAGAAGAGAGGTAGCGCAATCAGGCTATTAGTTCAAATGGTTGAAGAGGGTGAAGATTATTCACATTCATCGGGTATCGGCCTCACTAAACTTCACAAGGAAGCTTGCATGCGTCAATTTGCTAAAGACTGGATAGATGCGAGCCTTCCAGTTGATAGAATTGATTGGTTAGAATAGTTATACAAACAATTATATAACTTTTGAGAGTCGCCTCTGTTATAATCTGGCCATGAGTGAGTTTAGTGAATTAGAGAAAACTGAGGAATACTTATTCCACGGCTCTGCCACGGCCGACATCGAGGTACTCGAACCAAGACAGCCGATGTCGCATGGCCGCAAAGACGGTCTACCTTGTGTAGCCGCATCGGAGCTAGCTGAGCCTGCAATATTTATGGCGGTGTTTGGTAGCAAAAAAATGGGAGCCTGGAACACTAAAGATGGTCGAACAACGTACTATCTACTAAAGAGTGAGTTTACTAAGGCAAAACGAGAGGGTTGGAGTGGTTACGTCTATGTGCTTGACCGTGACACAGAGAAGTTCAACATTCATAAAGCCTGGGAGTGGCGTGCCTATACCCCGATCAAGCCCATCAGGAAAATTCGGGTTGACACTACTGATATTCCAAAAAATATTGAATTCATCGATAGTTACGAACAGTGAGAGTAGGCATCTACGAGTGGATTGGCGATGAGATTATAAAATAGCCTCCAGAAATCACATCCGTCATCACTAGGTAAAACATGTCTCCGCAGCAGGCATCACCATGACGTTGACTAGTGTGTTTAAATATAGCCATGGAAGACGGCATATTATCGATACTTAGCAGGGCGATCAAAAATAAAATTACTCCAGGCGGAGTTGTGGGCTGGATTGACGGCAATTCTCAACAAATTGCAGCTTGGGGTCGATTAACCTATGAAAAAGATTCAACTAAAGTCACCAAGGACACCATTTATGACATAGCGTCGGTGACAAAAGCTATTCCCTTGTCGAGTTTGGCGCACATAGCTCTTCAAGAAGACAAATTGAGACTAAACTCTAAAGCCTCCGAGATTATTGGGGAGCTCAAAGGGAAGTATCATGAACTCATCGATGTAAAACATCTGCTCAATTACACCGCTGTCTGGGATTTTCCTAAAGGCTTGTCTAGGCATGCCGATGACGGTGTTGGTGCAATTCAAAATGCTATTTTCAACACACCGCTCCGGGCTAAGCCCGGGAGTATTTACCAGTACACAAATGCCCCAGCAGTAGTTTTGGGAATGATTCTCGAAAAAGTTTATAACCAACCGCTTGATATTCTCGCCGAAGAGAAACTTTTCAAGCCATTAAAGATGGATAGTACGTCGTTTGACGTTTCAGGGTATGAAAATAGCCTTGTAGCACCAACCGAGATTGATTCACGGGGCGACGTGGTTCATAAGTTTGTGCACGACGAAACCGCTCGCGCTCTGAGAGAGGCTAATATAGTCTCAGGAAATGCTGGAGTTTTCTCAAACGCTGCAGATTTGTTGAAATTTTGCGCGGTGGTGCTAAACGGTGGGGCAGCAGAGGATGGTACTGCTATTTTTGAACCAGCAACCATTGAAGCCTTCCAGTGTAATTCACTCGATATAAAAGGTGAATCTACGGCTCTAGGCTGGGAGCTCAACCAACCAAGGTTTATGGGTAGAACTTCACACGCCAAAATGTTTGGTAAGACCGGATTTACCGGCTGCATGGTGCTGATGGATATCGCAAAACAAAGAGCAATGGTACTACTGTCTAATGCCCAATATCCAAAGCGCCATACAGACAGGGAATCTGTAAATTCATTACGCCGAGAATTGGCAGACATAGTTTTTAGCGTGTAATTGCTAAGAAATCTAGTTATATATAGTTTCAAGCCATGAATCACACAATCTAGTGGCCGTGATTCTTGGTCTCATCATATATAATCCGAATGATTTCGGATTATATAATTAGTTGTATAACTTTTCGAAATCTCATCTGTTAACACTAGGTAACATATGTTTTAATATGTCTATGCTTGGATATCATGGAAGGATATTGTAATATAAGCAAGTTTTAGGCGTACAAACGTCTAGAGTGTACTTTTACAAGAAATGTGATTATCGAAGGCTCCTAGTTGCAGCTAGCTGGAGGTGGCTAGGAGTTTTCGAAGAACTGTAAAATCAGTTCACTCTATCGAATGGAGAACGTATGTTTGGCAAGCGAAGAGCTGCAAGGGCACAAAAAACACAGGATGACATGCACGAGGAAGTCGTAGACTACCCCGGTGTCGAGGATGCAAGACAAGCAAGAGGAATCAGTTTGGAAAGTTGGCAGTCATTGCTTCTCGAACAGGGTAGGAGTTCGTGGGATCTGCGAAAGAGGTTGTTGCTTAGGAAGGCAATCGGCAGTGAAGATGTATTCCTAACCTGTCAAGTCTTTCCAGGTAGCGAAGCAGAGCTAGATCGGTACCTTTGGCTCAGACTGAGCCTTCACTCTGTCTTGAGTTCTGGGGAGACAGAAAGGCTTTTGTTGTGTCCAGAGATGCTGTTTGAGGATGAGTTCATAGAGCGGTACACCGTAGACGAACTCACATCATTCCTGCATGAACTTCTGGAGATAGGAGTTGATTTCAGTCCAGTTCCAATTCCTCAAAAACCGCTTCAGGACGCCATCGCCAGTCGTCGGTACACGAATTATGGAGGCAGAGGATTCTACTTCCGAGTCCGCAAGGATTTCGGACCGAAGAAATTTCATTCCCCGATAACCCACGCGGAAGCGAGGACCTACTACGAGCAGGTCATATTCGAGGGGCTCGACGATGGGGGCGCGACGGCTTTTAGGTGGTTCATTGAGAACGGATATTCGTGCACAACAGCGATGGTGCTACTGCGCACATTAGGCACACCGAACCACATAACGTCCGACAATGCGCTGAGCCACTATCGTTTGCTTCACAAGTACATGGGAGGAGCTCAAATTGTGGAATTGGTGAGTGAGTGGCCAGAGTCTCGAAATGCCTCGATGTTCGTTGCGAGCTACAGAGATGGCAGGAACTTAGGCCTTACCCACGAGCAGGTGCTCGCTAATCTCTGAAAGAGAGGATCACATTTCTGTCTGCCGCGGGGCGCTAGATCGCTGCAATCGCAGTGAACCAGCAAACCGCGGTGGATTAGAAACGAAATTATCAGTTATATAATTAATCATATAACTTTCAATAATCCCATCTGTTGTCACTAGGAAACATATGTTCGTACATCTGTTTTGCGCTTATGACATATTGAGACCAGGCGCTTCAGTTTGAGCACAGTTTGGAAGTTCTTTGCGAGCGAGAATCGTAGCCGTATGGACAATACTGCTGCGGTTGTTGCGAAGTGAAAACTTTCAAAATGTGCCAAGAGTAAACACAGCATGCGTAGCTTTGCTGCGTAACAGGTGTTTACGGCTGGGGTGTCTGGTACAATATGAAGGATGGAACTCAACAAACAACCATACAAAGGCGCCCGGGACTTCTACCCCAAAGACAAAAGACTACAAAAGTGGCTTTTTTCAAAATGGCGTAAGGTCGCAGAGCGATACGGCTATGAAGAATACGATGCGCCGATTCTGGAGCTAACAGAACTCTACAAGGCTAAGAGCGGTGATGAACTGGTAGATGAACAGACTTACAGCTTTACCGACAGGGGTGGACGCGACGTTTCTATTCGTCCAGAAATGACACCTACGGTGTCGCGTATGGTGGCTGGGCAGCGACAAGAGCTTGGCTATCCGACACGTTGGTATTCGATTCCGAATTTGTGGCGGTATGAGCGCCCACAACGTGGACGTCTGCGTGAACACTGGCAGTTGAATATGGATATATTTGGCGTGGCGACGATTGATGCCGACCTTGAGCTGATTATGGTGGCTAGCGACATCATGGAAGAGCTTGGCGCATCCAAAGACATGTTCACCATAAAGATTAATAGCCGAAAACTAGTCGATATCATCATGGCTGATTACCTGGAACTAGATGTGAATCAAACTAACCAGATGGTTAAGCTTCTAGACAAAAGCGATAAAATTCCCGAAGAAACTGTCGAAGCTGAAGCCAAGGGAATCTTTGGCGAGAAGGCTGATGAAGGCTGGAAAAGACTGAGCCAGCTGCTGAACGCGAATTCTATGGGTGATTTACCAGACGAGATTAAAAGTGCCGAACCGATTAAGGAAATCCAGATACTTTTCACACTGCTCAAAGACAATGGTGTTACTAACGCTATTTTTGATGTCAGCCTGATGCGTGGTTTTGATTACTACACCGACATTGTGTTCGAACTCTACGACAACCACGAAGAAAACAATCGTTCTTTGTTTGGCGGTGGACGCTATGATGGGTTAGTCGGACTGTTTGGGGTTGACCCAGTACCAACCGTTGGTTTTGGAATGGGCGATGTGACAATTATGAACTTTCTCGAGGTTAACAACCTTCTGCCCGAACTAAAATCTGAAACGGACGTTTATTTAGTGATAATCGGCGATGTGCTACGAGAAGCCCAAGGGATTGCCAACATCCTTCGCGAAGGTGGCGTGAATGTAGCGGTAGACATTAGTAATGCTAAAGTCGACAAACAGCTCAAAAATGCCTCTAAAAAAGGTGTGAAACACGTTATGTTCGTTGGCGAAGACGAGTTAAACACCGAGGAGTTTACACTAAAAGACATGGACAGCGGGCAAGAGCACAAACATTCACTCAACGAAATAAAAGACAGCTTAGAGAATGAGTAGACGATAGACAACAGATTCTAGATGCAACAACGGGAAGGCTGAAAGGTATAAGTTGAAGGTTGATAGGGGTTGAAGCCACGCTCTATATCTACTTTATAAAGCCCAGGTACGGCGATGTTGCTCACTACGGGTTAGCTAGACAATGGTAGGACAGCCTGTATAATTACTCGCCGATGAATGTAAAAGTAGAAAACAAGGGAAAAACTGGTCGGTTGCTGACTATTTCTGCGAAGCCAGAGCGACTTAAAGACGTAAAGCAGCGGACATTGAAGCGTCTTGGGAAAGACGTGACAGTTAAGGGTTTCAGAAAAGGCAAAGCACCAGTAAAAGCACTCGAAAAACACATTGGTGACAACACTCTGCAAGCAGAGGTGCTAGAAGACGGCGTGAATTTCCTTTATCTGTTGGCAGTGAACCAGGAAGAACTGCGTCCGATAGATAACCCGAAGATTGAGGTAAAGAAGTATGTTCCTTACACTGAGCTCGAATTCGTAGCTGAAATCCAGATAGTACCACCGCCCAAACTTGGCGACTATAAAAAGATTAAGAAAAAGGCACCAGAAGTTGAGGTGACCACAAAAGACGTTACAGAGGTAATAGACAACCTTCGCACCCGAGCTGCAGAGAAGAAGGATGTCGATAGGAAGTCAAAATCTGGCGACGAAGTTTGGATTGATTTCGAAGGTTTCGACAAAGAAGGCAAGGCGCTAGACGGCGCCAAAGGTACTGACTACCCTCTGGCTCTAGGCTCTCAGACCTTCATTCCTGGATTTGAAGAGAATCTAATTGGCGTAAAAAAGGGCGACAAAAAAGAGTTTGAACTTACCTTCCCTAAAAACTATGGTGCAAAGAAACTGGCTGGCGAGAAAGTAGATTTCAAAATTACCGTAAAAAACGTAAAAGAAGTCGTGCTGCCAAAAGCCGATGATGATTTTGCGGCAAAAGTCGGCCCGTTTAAGTCGCTGGACGAACTGAAAAAGGATATAAAGAATCAGCTTCAGTCCCAGAAGTCCCAGGAAGCCACCAACAAGGTAAAAGACGAGATTATCGAAGAGCTTCTAAAAAAGAGCGAAGTTGATGTGCCACAAACTCTCATTGATGACCAACTTAAATCTCTAAAGGAGGAGTTGGTTCAGAACATTACTTACCGTGGTATGACACCGGAAATGTACTATGAGCAGGAAAATACAACAGAGGAAGAATACGAGAAGGAAAAGCTGACTCCGCAAGCCAAAAAGCGCGTGCAAGTTGGTCTAATCCTCTCGGAGGTTGTAAACAAAGAGAATCTTAAAATTACAGATGACGAAGTAGACATTCGATTGCAGCTACTCCAAGGTCAGTACCAAGACCCGCAGGCTCAAGCGCAGCTTTCCAGCCCGGAAGGTAAGCAAGACCTAGCTAATCGAATGCTGACTGAAAAAGCGGTAAATACGCTGTACGAATACGCAACGAAGTAAGATGCTACAGCTTGTAGCTGTTTAGGTTTGGATTGTATTATTGAAACCTAACAACAAGGAGCGAAAAATGAGCGAACAACGAAGCGTTGGTGGTGAAACTGCGGCAACTGAACGCAAAGCAGCTGTAATAGCAGTATTTAGAAGGTTTGATGGGGAGCTATTTCCAGACCCTGACACATATGAGCAGGAGCTCAACGTAGACAGGGAGAGTTACAAGGGTCGCGTTTTTTGGATGCCAGACAATGATGCTTTTGAAAGCACTGGTCTGTGGACGAGCGAAGCGATTATCGATGGCGAACCTGTTGATATTGTGATGACCATGGATCCTGATCAAGCTTTGGAAGAAGGGGCTGTTGTGTGTTTGGCCAGCCCCAGAAACGGACTAGACGTGGAGGTTTCGATTGAAGAAGCTTTAGAAATAGTAAGCGCCATATATCCAGAGCAGCCCCATGGTTACGATAGCGACATACGAACATAAGTAAGCAGGACGCGAATAGAAATCCTTAAGAATTGTCTTGCACACTTGACCAGGTGTAACAATAAAATATTTGCAGTAACCTGGCACTCTTGAAACGTGAGTGCTAATGGACTAAACTTGTATTACTATTTTGGAGGAACGGATGAACTCGTTACTTGTACCAACAGTTATTGAAACCACGAATAAAGGTGAAAGAGCCTACGATATATACTCACGTCTACTAAAGGAGAGAATCATTTTTCTGGGCACAGATGTTAATGAGCACAGTGCAAACCTTATCATCGCTCAGCTACTGCACTTAGCTCATGAAGACGCTAACAAGGACGTCTACTTTTATATCAACAGCCCTGGTGGTAGCGTTTACGACCTACTGGCAATATATGACACTATGCAGTACATAAAGCCAGATGTTCAGACAATATCTATCGGCCTTGCCGCCTCTGCTGCTGCAGTACTTCTTGCAGCTGGAGCAAAAGGCAAGAGATTTGCTCTGCCTCACACTAAAATAATGGTTCATCAACCATCAGGCGGCGCACGGGGAAGTGTCACAGACATGAAGATTGACCTTGAGGAATCTCTGCGTCTTAAGAAGTTGCTAGAAGAGATAATGAACAAGCACACCGGCCAGCCGATGAAGAAGATTGGCCAGGATATGGATAGGGATTTTTATATGACTTCAAAAGAAGCCGTGAAGTATGGAATTATCGATAAGGTCATAGCTAAAGCTTAAGAACTACGAAATTCGAAAAATCATTTGACTTTTTCGAAATATTTGCTCAAACTACTGTGCTAAGAAGAAGAATAAGCGGCCGCTAGTTTAGTTTGCTCCAAAAATAGAGCGCGAGAATGGGTAGCTTAGTGTGGCTTCTAAAAAGTCAAACCAAGTAACACTAGTAATAATCATATAAATCACGCTAGGAGCAAGCACGCATATGGCTAAGAGCACCGCCACTAAACGCGTCTATTTCAATGAAGTAGACGAAATAACAAAACTTCCAAACCTAATAGAACATCAAAAGAAATCATTCGACTGGTTCGTGAAGTACGGACTGGCAGAAATTTTCACCGAAATTAATCCAATAGAAGATTACACCGGACAAAAACTTGAACTTCGTTTCAAAAAACACCACTTTGAGGCTCCGAAGACAACTGAGCTCGAGGCAAGAGAGAATAATGTTTCCTACGATGCGCCACTAAAAGCAGTGGTTGAGCTGACCAATAAAGTGACTGGCGAGATAAAAGAATCCGAAGTCTACCTGGGTGATTACCCATGGATGACCGAGCGCGGTACATTTGTGATAAACGGCGCAGAACGAGTGGTTGTTAGCCAACTGATACGATCTGCTGGCGTTTTCTTTACTGGAACGACTATCGGCTCAAAATTACATTACGGCGCAAAGGTTATTCCTGGCCGTGGTGCTTGGCTTGAGTTTGAAACAGCTAAAAACGGTGCTATTTTCGTAAAGATTGACCGCCGACGCAAGATTCCAGTTACAACTTTGCTACGGGCTCTTGGCTATTCTTCGAACGGAAAGATGAAAGATGCGTTTAAACACGTTGATACTGGTGAATTTAACTACATCGATGCCACTTTGGAAAAAGACCCAAGCTCTAGCGCTAGCGATGCGCTGATTGAGGTATATCGCCGTCTTCGACCAGGTGATCTGGCAACGGTTGAGAACGCCAAGCAGCTTATTGAAAATATGTTCTTTAATTACAAGAGGTTCGATTTCTCTAGAGTTGGTCGTTACAAGATTAACAAACGACTAGACCTAAATACCCCAAATACTACTAAGGGGCGTGTGATGCAGCTGAGTGATCTTAGTGCCATAGTCGCCGAGATTATTCGTCTAAATAATACCCAAGAAGCACCAGACGACATCGACTCACTAGCAAATAGGCGAGTCAAGCTCGTCGGTGAACTTGTGCAGAGACAGTTTAGAATCGGCATGCTGCGCATGGAGCGAAATGCTAAAGACCGAATGTCTATGTCCGAAATCGAGACAGTAACACCTGGGCAGCTGATAAATGCACGACCAATAGTAGCAGCTGTACGTGAATTCTTTGCCAGCTCACAACTGTCGCAGTACATGGACCAGATTAACCCGCTATCTGAACTAGCACACAAAAGACGCCTAAGCTCTATGGGTCCTGGTGGTCTGTCGCGCGAGCGAGCCGGATTTGAGGTGCGAGATGCACATGCAACTCACTATGGACGAATGTGTACTGTAGAGACACCAGAAGGCGCAAACATCGGTTTGGTTTTGAACCTAGCCAATTACGCACGTATTAATGAATACGGCTTCGTCGAGACACCTTATAGGAAAGTCATCAACGCTGTAACGCCCAAAGATGCACCAGGGCATGTTGCTAGTGTTGATCTGGAAAATGAAAAAGGTAAAGTAATAATCAAAGCTGGCAAAACGATTACCGCGGCCGACGCCAAGAAACTAGCAAAGCTTCCTGCAAAAACCTTCCCAGTAAGGGCAAAAGTCACGAAGAAAGTTGTTTTCCTCGATGCCTACGCAGAGGAAACTTCGGTCATCGCCGGTGCTGGTAACCCTTTAGATGATGACGGCTATTTCGTGAACCAACGTATTTCAGCACGAGATCGCCTGGTAACAGGTGAGGTTGATGCTAACGACGTGACGCACATGGATGCGTCAGACGCTCAGATTATCGGCTCATCAGCCGGTTTAATTCCGTTCATCGAGAAAAACTACGTTTATCGTTCTTTGATGGGTGCTAACCAGCAAAGACAAGCAGTGCCACTTATCAGCCCACAGTCGCCAATTGTCGGAACGGGTATGGAGAGTGTTACTGCCGTAAACTCAGGACAACTTATCGTTGCTGAAGGTGCGGGCGAAGTAATCAAGGCTGACGGAGATGAAATTGTTGTGAAATATGGCAGAACCAAGAAATCCTACTTCCCCATGCACTTTGTGCGAAGTAACGAAGGATCATGCATCAACCAGAAAGTCGTTGTTGCATCTGGTGACAAGGTAAAAGAAGGCGACACGCTAATCGAGGGTATGTCAGTCCAGGGTGGCGAACTTGCTCTAGGCAAAGACCTGCTCGTGGCATTCATGCCATGGGGTGGCTACAACTTTGAAGATGCGGTGATTATTTCAGATCGACTAGTCAAAGACGACGAGTTGACATCGATTCACATCGTTGACTACATGACAGAGATTCGTGAAACCAAACTAGGTCCAGAGATAGTAACTCGCGACATTCCAAACGTTTCCGAGGAAGCCCTAAGGCATCTTGACGAAGACGGAATTGTTCGTGTTGGCGCAGAGGTTCGTCAGGGAGACATCCTTGTCGGAAAGATTACACCAAAGGGTGAGACCGAGCTGTCTAGCGAAGAACGACTACTACGAGCAATCTTCGGTGAAAAGGCCAAAGACGTTCGAGACACTTCACAGCGAATGGGTAACGGAAAACATGGAAAAGTTGTTGGTGTTAAGATTTTCTCTAAAGAAAATGGCCATGAGCTTAAAGCTGGTGTGCTGATGCAAGTTCAGGTCTTCGTGGCGCAGATGAGAAAGATTTCTGTTGGTGACAAACTTGGTGGACGACACGGAAACAAGGGCGTCATCGCCCGAATCTTACCAGAAGCCGATATGCCGTTTATGGAAGACGGAACTCCCGTAGATTTGCTGCTAAACCCACTAGGTGTGCCGAGTCGTATGAATATCGGACAGCTTTTCGAAAATCACTTGGGTATGGCTGCTCGTGCTCTCGGTTACAAAGTAGCTTCACCGCCATTTAACGGTGTTACGATTGACAAAATAAAGAGCGAGCTCAAGAAAGCTGGTTTCAACGAAGACGGAAAGTCGCAGCTATATGACGGGCGAACTGGCGAGGCGTTTAAAGAACGCACAACCGTTGGTTCGATGTATATGATTAAGCTAAACCACATGATTGCCGACAAGATTCATGCTAGGTCTATCGGACCATACACCATGGTCACCCAGCAGCCACTTGGCGGTAAGGCGCAAAATGGCGGTCAGCGTTTCGGAGAGATGGAAGTTTGGGCGCTAGAAGCTTACGGCGCAGCCAGTACTTTGCAGGAAATGCTAACTATCAAGTCTGACGATGTTTATGGACGTTCAAAGGCTTATGAATCGATAATTAAAGGCGAGCCAATCGTTGGTCCGAAGATTCCAGAGTCATTTAACGTTCTAGTCAAGGAGCTTCAGGGTCTTGGACTTAAGGTTGACCTCGTGACACACGAAACTAAAAAATTAGTGGACGCAGAAGTAGTGCTTGAGAAAACTATAAAAGCCGAAGCTAAAAACATGCCTGTGGGTCTAACGACAGATTTGCCAGAAGTAGACGTCACCGAAGACGCCATTGAAGATGAGTATGACAAGGACGATGACAATGAAACTAAAGAAGGGGAGGCAAAATAATGGGTAGGTACGAACCAGAAAATGATATCCTAGATTTTGACGCAGTACGTATTACGGTCGCCTCTAACGAAGACGTCCTAGAATGGTCGCACGGCGAGGTAACCAAACCTGAGACTATTAATTACCGAACACAGAAGCCAGAGCGAGACGGGTTGTTTTGTGAAAAGATTTTTGGGCCAGTAAAAGATATTAACCCACACGACACCAAGCTAAAAGGTGTTCGTTACCGCGAAGCTGCTGTCGACAAGAAGGGTGAGCTCGTGACTAAGTCTATCGTTCGCCGCGAAAGAATGGGTCATATTCAGCTCGCAGCACCAACAGCACACATTTGGTTCATGCGTGGCACACCCTCTTCTATGGGACTAGTGCTTGGTATGACGGTCAAAAACTTAGAACGCGTTATTTACTTTGCCAGCTACATAATCAAATCTGTTGATGAAGAAAAGAAAGAGAAACTAGTTGCTGACATGGAGGCTGAGGCCGAGGCTGCTAAGGTTGCTATTAAAGGTAGGTACGAAAAAGAGGCTGAAGCTGAGGGTGCTGACATCAAGAAGCTTGCCGAAGCACAGACCAAAGAACTTGAAGAAAACATGGAAAACTATGTCGAGCGAAAGGCTCAACTAGCTTCACTGGCTCCTATGAATCTATTAACCGAACTTCAATACGCTGAACTTCCAGAGGAATTGTCCGAGATTATAGATGTTGGTATTGGCGGACAGGTGATGAAGGAGTTACTAGAGGCAGTTAACCTAGAAGAGTTAATAAAAGAACTCACAGAGGAAGCCGAAGGTACGAAAGGCCAGAGAAAAAGAAAACTTCTAAAGCGACTAAAGATTCTTGAAGGAATGCTGCGTGCAGAAATTAAGCCAGCTTCAATGATGCTAACTGTCATTCCTGTTATACCACCGGATTTACGACCGATGGTTCAGCTGACTGGTGGACGTTTTGCGACTTCCGACCTCAACGACCTCTATAGACGTGTTATCAACCGTAACAATCGCTTGAAGAAACTTCTGGATCTAAAAGCACCGAACGTTATCACAAGAAACGAGATGCGAATGCTCCAGGAAGCAGTCGATGCGCTAATCGACAACAACAATTCGCGTAGTGGACGAGCAGTTAGCTCAACTGGAAACAGACGACGATTGAAGTCTCTTAGCGACATGCTCAAAGGCAAGCAAGGACGCTTCCGTCAGAACTTACTCGGCAAACGAGTAGATTATTCTGGACGATCGGTAATTGTTTCCGGCCCAGACCTACGACTGAACGAATGTGGCCTACCGAAGATGATGGCACTTGAACTGTTCAAACCATTCATCATCGGGTATTTGATCGAGACCGAGCGTGCTCACAACATCAAATCCGCATCACGAATGATTGAAATGGCCGAAACTGTCGTTTGGGATGCGCTAGACGAAGTGATTAAGGGCAAGTATGTGCTACTCAACCGTGCACCCACGCTTCATAGGCTTGGCATCCAAGCTTTCCAGCCGAAGTTGATTGAAGGTAAAGCTATTCAGTTGCACCCGCTAGTATGTAAGGGTTTCAATGCCGACTTTGATGGCGACCAAATGGCAGTTCACCTGCCACTATCGGCTGCAGCGCAAGAAGAAGCCCGCGAGATTATGTCTGCGGCAAAGAATCTTCTGAAACCTGCCGACGGAACACCAATACTGCATATTGAACAGGATATTGTTCTGGGTTGTTACTACTTGACCTACGATCGCCCAGAGCTTGTAGCTCTCGAGCCAAAGCCATTTAGGAATGTTGAAGAAGCAATCTACGCCTATGAGAACGGCAAACTGCTGCTGCACACCCCGATTCTCGTCGATGTCAAAGGCGAGAAGCGAAAGACAACACTTGGTAGAGCGTTATTTAATGAGATCTTCCCTGATGATTTCCCATACCAAGAAGAAGCAATGTCAAAGAAGACACTCAACAAGGTTATGACTTCTATTTATAACACTTACGGCCAAGAGATTACCGCTGACATAGCTGACGAACTAAAGGATATTGGGTTCGAATACGCTACCGTCTCTGGAATTTCGACAGGAATGGACGATTATACCGATTTGAAGTCACTAGGAGACCTTTTGAAAACTGGTGAGAACAAAGCTGCCGAGATTAGTGCACAGTATGAACAAGGGTTCATAACTAACGAAGAACGCTATAGATTGACAGTTGATACTTGGAAGGAAGTTGACAAAGAAGTAACCGACGCCTTGCAGGTAAAACTAGACAATGAAGACACCACGACATCGATGACCGTGAATTCTGGAGCAAGAGGTAACATTGGCTCAATCAAGCAGATTGCTGGTGTGATTGGCGTGACTGTCGATGCAACTGGCCGGGAAATAGAGCTGCCTATTCGATCAAGTTACAAAAGCAGCCTTTCGCCTCTAGAGTATTTTGTTTCCACTCGTGGTTCACGAAAGGGAATGATATCAACGGCACTTAAAACTGCAGACTCTGGTTACCTAACGCGCCGACTAGTCGACGTTTCACAGGATGTGTTTACGACCAATCGAAACGCTGATGATCCAGGTTTTTCAGTTAGCAGAGCCGAAACTGAAGAAATTGGACTAGATTTTGCAGAACGAATCACTGGTCGCGTACTAGCAGCTGGTGTTAGAGACGGTACGAAGCAAATCGCTAGAAAGAATGCGCTTATTAACAAGAGAATTGCCGATGCAATTGGCGCTAGCAAAGTCGAAGAAATCAAGATAAAGAGTGTCCTTAGCTGTACTGATCTTCGCGGTGTAAGCCGTGAATCGTATGGAGTTGACCTAGCGACTGGCGAACTCGTAGCAGCTGCACAACCTGTGGGTGTTATCGCCGCGCAATCTATTGGTGAGCCTGGAACGCAGCTAACACTGGACGTCTTCCATGCTGGTGGTGTTGCCGGAGAGGACATTTCCCAAGGTCTACCTCGTGTAGAGGAGATTTTTGAAGCTCGAGTGCCGAAGGGTCAAGCCTTCATGAGTGAAGTCTCTGGCGTGGTAACTGTCTGGGAAGATGGCAACGACTACATTGTTCAGGTTGTCCCAGCGAAGACCAAGACAAAAGTTTTGAAACTCAATGGCAGAAAAGCCAAGGTAAAATCTGGCACAGAAGTTGCTGCTGGTGACGTACTTGCGGTAACTGCTAAAGATGCGAAACCACTAACTGCACCAATCGAGGGAACAGTTGAAGTGTTCGAGGATGAGCTTGTTATTGCGTCTGGCGAAGGTCGCGTTGCACGATATCGAATTCCAGGATTCAAACAGCTTACAGTCAAAGATGGTGACAGAGTTGAAGCAGGAGATAGACTAAGTAACGGTTCGCTGAACCTACACGATTTACTAGCGCTAAAAGGTATCGAAGCCACTCAGCGCTACATCATGAGCCAAGTTCTAAGTATTTTCGCCTCGCAGGGGCAGAACATTGCCGACAAGCACCTCGAAGTAGTTGTTCGACAAATGTTCTCTCGAGTGCAGATTGAGGAGCCAGGCGACAGCACCTTCGTTATAGGTGACATCGTTTCTAAAGCGGCTGTTGTCGAGCAGAACGAAGAGCTGGCAAAAAAAACCGGCAAGGAATTAGCACAATACACTCAGATGCTTCTTGGTATTACCAAGGTTTCGACGTGGTCAGACAGCTTCCTGTCAGCTGCAAGTTTCCAAGATACGACTCGTGTTCTGATAGCCGCAGCCATCAGTGGCAAGCTGGACAACCTTCACGGACTTAAGGAAAATGTGATAATTGGCCGAAAGATTCCTGTTGGTACTGGTGCCCTTGAAGAAGCAACAGAGGTTGACGAATAATGCTATATCTGTTAAATTCAGCTGGACTTTTGAACCAAGCTAAAGGAGAGCTCTAAAGTGCCTACCATCAATCAATTAGTTAGAAGTGGCCGCAAGAAGACAAAGAAGAAATCTAAGTCTCCAGATTTGGCGTGGGTAAGTAACTCGCTGAAGACTAAGAAATACCAGAAGCCATCACCGCTAAAAAGAGGTGTCTGCATCAAGGTGACAACTCGAACTCCACGTAAACCAAACTCAGCTCTTCGTAAGGTGGCTCGAGTGCGTCTGACAAATGGCCAAGAAGTCTGGGCCTACATCGGCGGCGAAGGACACAACCTCCAGGAGCACGCAGTTGTTCTTGTGCGCGGTGGTAGAGTTCCCGACCTCCCAGGTGTTAGGTATCACATTGTCCGTGGCACACTTGACCTTCAGGGTGTCGAAGGGCGAAAACAACGTCGCAGTAAGTATGGAGCTAAGAAAGATGCCTAGGAAAAAGACTAAATCACTACAAAGAGTTATCACACCTGACCGCAAGTACAATTCTGTTTTGGTACAGCGTCTGATTAACAAAATCATGGTCGCCGGCAAGAAATCTACTGCTGAGAACCTGGTTTACGCAGGCATGGAACAAGCAGCCAAGAAGCTTAAAGAAGATGAACCGCTGGTAGCGCTTGAGGCAGCTATGAAGAACATTTACCCATCGATGGAAGTAAAATCCCGCCGAGTTGGCGGAGCAAACTACCAAATACCTTTCGAAGTGAAAGGTACGCGAAAAACCCACCTCGCTCTTATGTGGTTTGTGGAAGCAGTCCGTTCGCGTAAAGGTAAATCGCTCGACAAGTGCATTGCCGAAGAGATTATGGATGCCAATAACAGCACAGGTACGGCCGTTAAGGTCAAAGAAGACGTACATAAAATGGCAGAAGCCAACCGAGCCTTCGCTCACTTCGCGAGATACTAAAATGGGTCTTTCCTATCCAGACAAATGTGACGGCTGTCCTAAGGTAGAAAACAATTTGATTGCTTTTGATGACGCTGCAATTAACCATGAGCGAGATTTGCAAGTACTAATTCAGGATGAAACCGACAGGTTCACTGGTAATTGCGAACTCGGCAGTCAATTCGACGGGAATCGTGATGAATTCGTCTGTAGAACTGGGGAATTAGCGGTAGTTGGCGTACAGACAACTGAACAACAAGAATAAGCATATTTAGGAGTGGAGATGGCAGATAAAAAATACGAACTTAAAGATGTAAGAAATATTGGTATTATCGCTCACATTGACGCTGGTAAAACCACCGTCACTGAGGGAGTTCTTTACCGTACTGGTAAAAATTACAAAATCGGTGCAGTGCATGATGGCGAAGCGACTATGGACTGGATGGAACAAGAGCAAGAGCGCGGGATTACCATTACCTCTGCAGCAACTACTTGCTACTGGCAAGACCACAAAATTAATATTATCGACACACCTGGCCACATCGACTTCACTGTTGAGGTAGAGCGCTCACTCCGAGTGCTAGACGGTGCAGTAACCGTTTTCGACGGCAAGATGGGCGTAGAAAGCCAGTCAGAGACCGTTTGGCGTCAGGCTGACAAATACGGAGTACCTAGGATTTGCTTTGTCAACAAGATTAACCAAACTGGCGGCGATTTCTACAAATCTCTCGACAGTATTCACGAACGACTAACTAAGCACGCTCATCCGATTCACCTGCCCATAGGTTTTGAACAGTCGATTAACGGCATTGTCGACCTTGTGAGCAGGAAGGCCTATACCTACAAAGACTTTACCGACAAGGAAATGGTTGAAGTAGATGTACCAGAGGACATGAAGGAGAAGGCTCAGCGTTACCGCTCGCTGCTCATAGAAGCTGCAGCCGAACATGACGACGAATTGATTGAAAAGTACCTAGAAGAAGGTGAAGAAGCTCTAACTGAGGAAGAAATTCATCGAGCCATTCGTAAAGCCACGCTAAGCGGCGAGTTTTTCGCTGTTTCTGGTGGCGATGGACGAGGTGTCATCGTCGAGCAGCTGCTAACTGCTGTAAACAATTATCTGCCCAACCCAATCGACAGAGGTTCAAACTGGGGAACACATCCGAAAACTGGTGAAAAAATTGAACGAAAACCTGACGTCAACGAACCATTTGCGGCGCTGGCGTTTAAGATTGCAACCGACCCATTCGTCGGTAAATTAGCCTTTTTCCGTGTTTATTCGGGGAAGGTTACTGCTGGTAGCTATATCTGGAATTCGTCGACAAGTACCAAAGAGCGTGTTGGCCGAATCGTACGAATGCACGCCAACAGCCGTGAAGAAACAGACGAAGTTGAAGCTGGCGATATCGCCGCAATTGTTGGTCTTAAAAACACGACTACAGGTAACACACTTTGCGACCAGGCAGACCCTATTCTTCTGGAATCAATCGATTTCCCAGAGCCTCCAGTATCTATTGCTATTGAGCCAAAGACCAAGGCCGACCAAGAAAAGATGAGCCAAGCTCTGCAGCGACTAGCCGAAGAAGACCCAACGTTTAGGATTCGCGTAGACGACGAAACAGGACAGACAATCATCTCTGGAATGGGCGAGCTTCACTTAGAAATCCTCGTTGACAGAATGAAAAGAGAGTTTAGTGTCGAAGCCAACATCGGTCAGCCACAGGTTGCCTACCGCGAGACAATTAAAGCACCAATGACCGAAATCGAGGGTAAATTTGTCAAACAGACAGGTGGTCGCGGACAATACGGTCATGTTTGGCTAAGGTTAGAGCCACAAGAATCTGGTAAGGGTTTTGAATTTGTTGACGCGATTAAAGGTGGCGTTGTGCCTCGTGAGTACATTAACCCTGTGAAAGCTGGTATCGAAGAAGCCATGCTTAACGGAGTGTACGCGGGCTACCCACTAGTAGACATGAAAGTAACACTTTACGATGGCTCATACCATGATGTTGACTCGTCTGAAGTTGCCTTTAAGGTAGCCGGTTCCATGGCGCTAAAAGCTGGCGTCAAGGCTGCTAAGCCAATACTTCTTGAGCCTGTCATGAAGCTAGAAGTCGTTACCCCAGAAGAATACATGGGTGATGTCATGGGCGATATCAACTCCAAGCGTGGACGTGTAGATAGCATGGAAGACCGCTCAAATGCTAAGGTGCTTACAGCCTACGTGCCACTTGCAGAAATGTTTGGCTACACTACAGATATTCGTTCTATGACCAAGGGTCG
>CAZOFP010000011.1:0-31975 GCA_964579475.1 uncultured Candidatus Saccharibacteria bacterium
AAGTCCTGTTTCTTCCACCATTTACCACATCCAAGTGCTTGTTTGTCGTTTACTAGAAGTAGGCCAACTAGAACCACTGAGTAGACTAGGTGCTCGTCTAGAACCGGATTGTGCTCTGGCCAAAGTGCAGACAACCACATCATCACTAGAAGCGTCACGCCGGAAATCACGCTTACCTTCATGGCAATTCCAAACGTCAAGCCTATGCCAATACCTAAAAGCCCTAACATAAATAACCAATCTACAACTGCATTTCCTGCAAGTCCTTGGAAGAAATCAGCAAACGGTCCTTTCGTCCCGAACTTCAGGAAGCCTGCGGTTGGCGAACCGCCTTCTAACCATGCTTTTGAACACATTGTCTCAATTACATTTGTTTCTGCACTCCGACAGGTTGAAAAACCAAGTCCGATCAACTTATCGAAGAAAGCCCACAGGAATGTTAGTCCCAACGATATGCGTGCTAACGCCCATACTTTGTCTACTGTTTTGGCTGTTTTTGCCATTACTTGTTTCTCCCTTATTAATTATATAGCTACTTAGAGGTTTATCACTACTACTAACAGATGTCAACACTCTTATGCTTTTCATATATTAATTAAACACTTAAACAGTGCCTTTTTAGTATTTGCTACGTACCAATAATCTTCAGTCTGTTATAATCAACTAAATACTTTTAGGAGGTACGAAAAATGAATAAGAATATAATTATTGGACTAGTAGTAGCCGGTGTACTAGTGCTGGGCGGGGCCGGTTGGCTTGTGTTTGGTTCGAGTGACAACAGCGATTTGGGCAGTGTAAGTACAGAAGGCGTGCTTAACTTACTAAACCCCTATGACCAAGCCGTTACGCTAACCATTACGACCACCGATCCCGTCGAACCAAGCAACAACGGTACTATTACTATGCGCTTTGAAGACCAAGACACCTGGATGATGAACATGGACAGTGTAGAAGGAACTACTCAAGTCATCTATGACGGAGATTATGGCTACATGCAAAACCCAGATGACGGAACGTGGCTAAGATTGCCAGCAGGCGATGCAACAGACTCACCAGCAAACGACTTTAAGCTTACAGATGACGACATGGCCGATTTTAGGACAAATGCCGTTCGTGTAGGCTCAGGGGATTGCTCATTAGGAACTTGTACCCTATATGAATACACCGATCCAACAACAGGTGAAGTGTCCACTCTAAAGATTGGTTCTAACAACCGACTTGCAAGTATCGATACCATTTCTGGCACTTCAACAGTTAATATGGTTTTTGATTATAACGCTCCTGTTAGCATCCAAGTACCCACCAATTATCAGGAACTGAACATTCCTCAATAACCATAAGTAGCAACTGCCCCTTTACTTCTTGGCGTTTCTCGGGTATGTTATAGCAGTTATTTGAGTGGTCCATGAATTTTGTACGGAAACGTCTAAATTAATTACCCCGAGAATACGCTAATATTAATTTAGGCAATAGAAAAGGAATTTCAATGTCTACAAATCTATTTGTTGGCTCACTACCCTTCAGTACTACTGAAGACGAGCTAAAAGAGCACTTCGCTCAGGCTGGTACTGTTGTATCAGTTCGTATCATCACCGACCGAGATACAGGTCGATCAAAAGGCTTCGGCTTTGTTGAGATGGAAACTGACGAAGGTGGCGAAAAAGCAATCGAGATGTTCCACGACAAGGAACTCAGCGGACGCAACATCGTTGTGAACGTTGCTCGCCCACGCGAAGAGCGATAATCTTTTAACAAGATTTGAAAGAGCGGCCCGAAAGGGCCGTTTTTGATTACCAAGAATCAACAAGCTCATTACACTGCTAACCTACAGTTAGCTTATCGTCCTACTTTCTTGTATCGACTAATAAAGTAGTCAAAGAAACGACGGGCATGTTGTACTGCTTGATGGCTTTATTGTTAAAACAAACAACAACCTGCGGAACTCGCTTCGCTCAGACAGTCCTCGGTTTTATTGCTGTTTGTTTAACATTCAGCTCTCAGACAACACAAAGCCCGAAACTAGGTACAAATTGCTAAGCAGGGCTAGGGAGCTTCTCTACGTCAATAAACTGTTGATTGTATCCATTCTCAACTAGATAATCGTAAGCCGCTTGAACAGTCTCGGGAATATTCTGTTTTACAATATCACCCCGCTCCCCGTAAATCATTATCCTCTGTAGGTCACCTACCATCATATTGATCGTGAGTTCCCTAGATATGTTTTCATTGGGGTAGTCGTCAAAATCAAGGTTAGGCGAAGACACAACCACCTTCTTGTCTGGCCAAATCTTTGCAAACATTGCAGCGGCTCGTCTCTCCATGTAAGGCTTCGTGACAACAATGAATGATTCGGAAACAATTGCTCGTTGCTCTAAATGTTGACGAGTAAACCGTAGGTTATCAAACGTATTTGTTGATTCGTCTTCAATCAATATTGCTTCTTTAGGTACGCCGCGCTCAACAGCAACGTCAGCAAAAATTTGTGCTTCCGGCTTATCAAAGATTTTCTCCGTTAGCCGACCAAACCCACCTGTAGTGATTAAGTGATTACCCATTCCTGCCATAAAAAGCTCTGCAGCTTTTTCAGCAGTTCTAATATCGCTATTGCCTAGCGCTAATATGCAGTCGCTTTTATAGACTTTCATGCTAAGAACGTGGTAGTTCCATAATATTTGGGCTGCTTCGCTAATGTCTTTCATTGGCAACATTGTACCGTGCATCCTTCCCGACACTAAAGAAAACCAATTAGTATTTGTTTATTCTTTGGTGGGTAATGAATTCAAACCCTTGTTGATTCAAAACTACTGAGCATAATTCTATCTCAAAATGATTGCACACCCATTACCCTGACATCAGATTTAAATCTGATGTCAGGGCGGAGGTATGTTGTAACGTTTTACAGAGGTAACTTTGCCGAGTTATATAATTAATTATATAACCATGTTCAATGGAAGTGTATGATGCGCCAGAGAATTGCGACCTATCAAATATGCAATTCCCTGCACGAAGCTATCTATAACTATGTTTGCTCAATGGTCATTGTCAGAGCTCATGACTTCCCGTCTGGCGAGACGAAAACAAGCAAAGAACGAACTGTATTGTAATACTATGAGTGAGTCGCGCAATTTTCAACGAAACTAGGCGTGAAGAGACTAGAGGTGTAAACAGCTTTGCTGTTTAGCAGTCTAGTTGATCATGAGTTCTGGATGGCGGAAGCATGTAACTACGTGATCGTTGACCATACCTGTCGCCTGCATATGTGAGTACACAATCGTACTGCCGACGAATTTAAAACCTCTTGCCTTCAAGTCCTTGCTTATTTCGTCTGAGAGTTCGGTCTTTGACGGAAGCTCTGACATTTCTTTGAAATCATTTTGAATGGGTTCTCCGTCCACAAAACCCCAAATATATTTGTCGAAGCTACCAAATTCCTCGCGTATATCAATTAATTTTTGGGCGTTATCTATTGCAGCGTTGATTTTGAGGCGATTTCGTACAATCCCCGTGTCGCTTACCAACCTGTCGAAATCCTTCTCGTTGAACTTGGCAACTTCCTCGTAGTCGAAACTTGCGAAGGCCTTTCTGAAATTCTCTCGCTTGCTCAGAATTAAATACCAGCTGAGCCCCGCCTGAAAAGCCTCTAGCGTCAGAAACTCAAAAAGCAGCTGGTCGTCATGCAGAGGCGCGCCCCATTCTTCATCGTGGTACTTGATGTACAGCTCTTTGTCTGTCACCCAGTCGCAGCGCGCCTTAGCCATGTTTAACTCCTAAAACCTTACCAATTACTTCTTCTCTGCTCACCTCACCAAAAGCTCGACTATCGCGGCTATGAGATGGGTTGTCGCCTTCAATAAGATAACCTGTAGAATTTATCTTTGTTACGCGTTTGATAATTTCCTTGGCTTCGCGTCTGACCACTACCACGTCGCCCTCGCCTACTGGAAGCAGGGGAGTCGCAAAGACAACTCTCCCCTCCTTGAGCGTTGGCTCCATGCTATGACCAACAACTCTACGCACAATTAGCGGCCATTTCATTTCTTTGTTTGATTGAATATTTTTTCAATTTCGCCGATTAGCTCTAGTAGCTTCTCGCCGTCTTTAGGGTCAACAGATTTCTTGGCCTCGCCTGCTTGCTTGGTGGCTCGCCAAAACAAATCATGTAGCTCTGGCCACTTTTCAACGTGTTCGGGCTTGAAATAATCAGTCCACAACACCCACAAGTGCTCTTTCACCAGCTGAGCTCGCTGTTCTTTTAAATATATGCATCTCTGCTTAAAAACCTCGTCATCAGACTCCTGGTACTTTTTCATAATCGCCAGAACCGATTGAGCTTCAATCTTGGCCTGAGTTGGGTCATATACGCCACACATCAAATCACAGTGTGCATGTACTGGTTTGATAAGTTTATTTAGTATCTTCATCTGTGCCTCCTCAAAGTTACTAGATTATAGCACTCGCCCCATACTGTTGCCGACACTAACAAAAATTGATTAGGAAAATTATATATTTCTCTTGCTAAAACGTTAGCGCGTTGCTACTATTCAACTAGCACATTTAATTGAGAAACAAAAAGGTGTCAAAAAAACAAAAGACGTATGCGTTCGAATTTTTTTCGTATGCGGTCATTTTTCTATCTGCATTTGGAGTATGGGTACTGCTACAGTCGCTCACTTTAGTAATACCCGAAACTGTCCAGGCCTCACCCCAAAGACGAATTCCTGCTGCAGTGGTCGTGCCCGCTAAGATTGATGAAGAAAGCGAAGGAGTCAAGTTAGTGGAAAAACAAATAGCCCTGCAACAAGTTGTTGAAGATTTTGCCGAAGCTCAAAATGGCACTTATGGTATATATGTCAAAAGCCTAGACCAAGGCATAGCCGCTATTCACAATGCCGACACTCAGCTAAGCTCTGCGAGCCTATACAAACTCTTCGCTGCACAACTTGCATATCAAAAAATAGACTCTGGCCAATGGAGTCTTTCACAGTACATACTCGAAGGAAGCAATCTTGAACAATGTCTGGACAAAATGATTACAGTTTCAGACAACGCATGTGGTGTAGCCATCATTAAAAAGCTTGGTTACTCCAGTATTAACGCCGATGCCATGAAAAAGCTTGGCTACTTATCTACTGACCTAAGCGGAATTTATACTAAATCTAGTGCCAAAGACGTCGCCAAACTATTTGAAGATTTATACGATGGAGAATTATTAACTGAAAAAAGCAGTCAAGCCTTCCTCGACCTACTGGCTGGGCAAAAAATCAATAATCGTCTACCACAAGGACTCCCGGACGGTGTCCAAATTATGCATAAAACTGGCGACTTGAGCGGTTATGTGCATGATGCAGGCATCGTCCGGCTTGTTAACGGCTCGAGCTACATTATTGTAGTCATGAGCGGCCCCGACCCATCTATTCCGAATTATGCCCAGAGGTATGAAAAATTCGCTACGCTTTCGAGAGACATATACAAAACACTGCAAGTAAACTAGTCTTCGTCTATTACTCTGTACAAAATATCTCTTTCTGCCGAATTCATCGGAAAGGCGATGCCAACCATTTGCAAACTTATATAGCTAGCTGCTTCTTTCTTTTGCTTGATATATGAATCCAAATTGTCAACTTTACCTTCGTCCGTCTTAGTCAATTCGGGCTTATCCATCACAGACAACGACTTTGGTTGATCGATAAAATCTCTAATAAACGCTCTTGCCGATTGTTGAATAGCTTTACTAACCTCTTCGTCAAGAGAGCGCATAAATATACCCGCCGCAAGTCGATGTTGATTAATCCGCAAGATACTTTCCTTTGGTAAGTACATCAAATATTGGTACAGCTCCTCTGTTGGGAAATCTGTTCTCTCTACGCTATTTTTTATGAGATCTGAGTCAACAAGATACTCCACGAGATAATCAAACCTCTCTCGTTGACATGGGTCTATCCCGTCGAGCACTTCATTGGTAAGAGCCCGCACGTAGGCATTCGTAATTAAACCCGCAGAATATAGTTGAAAAGCTGTTGTCGTCTGTACGGCATCTAGCTTTCCTTCGATATCATATTCATCTAACATACCCTCGAGCTCATCAATAGCCAACAAGCCTGGGCGAAGTACTACTTTTACATTAGTGATACCGTCATCATCTATTACAGAACTCTCAATATTACAAGAATCGTCATAAGCGATATCTGCATCTAATTCGACCATTTCTATGTCCTTAAAGAAAGATAGCCTAAAGCCAAAAGGCGACGCCAAGCCAACATCAAGAGGGGTTTTCATTGTCTGAATAAATACCTCCGAGAAAACAACATCGAAGTCGCTCTTTTCTAGTCTTCTGACCAAAGCTGGGTCGATTTCACTTGTGACTTCGGCAAAGACGTCGGCATACAGGTTTGCAACAGCGCCTTCAGCATCCCTAATTATTCTAGACTGTTCGTCGCTTTCTCCACTCATCTATTTCTCCATGGTTGCCGCTCAGAAGAACGTCAGGGACTTTCATGTTTCTAAACTCTGCTGGTCGTGTGTACTGGGGGTACTCGACTGTCTTGTCATCACTAAACGACTCAATCTCAGCAGAAGTTTCACCACCTAGAACTCCTGGCAACAAGCGTATTATGCTATCAGAGATTATCATGGCAGGTATTTCACCACCTGTCAAGACGTAGTTACCCACGCTAATCTGCTCATCAACTAGAGTCACTACCCTTTCGTCGTAGCCTTCATACCGCCCGCAAACGATAATTAGTCCTTTACCGTCGTCGGCATAAGCTTTAGCCTGTGACTGTACCCAAGTAACGCCGCGCGGCGTCATCAGTAAAACCTTCGCATCTGGGTCTTTTGTTTTGGCATGTTCAATCGCCGCAAAAAGTGGCTCCACACGAAGCAACATGCCATCGCCTCCGCCATATGGTTCGTCGTCAACAGTCCTGCGAGGCCCAATGCCAAAATCTCGTAGGTTAACCATTTCGACGCTGGCCAGCTCTTTGTCCTTGGCTTTGAACATCATCGAATGTTCAAAATAGCTTTCGATCATTTCTGGAAATAGCGTTATTATCTGAATCTTCATCTGTAAAAGTATAGCTCATCAGCGCACAACCAACAAAACACCAACCATCCCCGCTATTTACATTTTTATACCAAACGTTACGATCGTGAGCTTTGGTATAAAATTTTGTTCGACGGCTTTATTTTTGCGACAAACAAAATGCACCCTTCACGGGTGCATTCCTCTCACATAAAGCTCTCAAACTTTATGTTTTTGTTGAGCTAGATGTTTTTGTTTTATCGGGGTAGATTATATATCTAAATCGTCGAACTCTGCAAGCTCTTCACGTGTCTTGTCAGCAAGAGACTGCTCTTCCTCTTCTGGTTCTTGCTTCTCCGGCTGTTCTGGTTCTTCGACAGGCTCTTCGGTTGGCTCGTCCGCTGGTTCGTCCTGCGCAGTGTCATCTGCTTTAGAATCTTCATCTGGCGCATCTGTTGATTGTGGTTTTACATCTTCGTCACGGTCTGCTCGACGCTCTGGTTTTTCACCGTCGTCCATAATCTTGAAGTTATAGCGTGCGTCGTTTTTTGTGCCTAGTGCGCGAAGTAATGTACGGATACTCTGAGCCGTTACACCTCTTTTGCCGATTACTCGTCCAAGATCCTCTGGGTTAACAGTTAGTTTCAGTAGGACGCCTTTTTCGTCAATCGTTCTCTCTACTACTACGTCGTCTGGGTGCCCAACGAGCGATTTAACTACGTATTCTACGAATTGCTGATCGATATTGCCATCAGTCATACAGTATTCTCCTTATAAAAGTTATTTGTCTAGAAGTAATTGTAGCCGAAGAAAGACAACGAATCAAAAAACCAGCACAAATGCGCTGGTTTGTTCAAAACATGACTGGGCTATTTCTCGTCGGGTTTTTCCTCTTTGGCGGCCTTTTTATCCTCGGCCTTTTCGTCCTCGACCTTTTTTTCCTCAACAATCTTCTGCGCTTCTTCTTCGACAATGTCTTCGACTACTTCTTCGGCAATTTCTTCAACCAATTCTTTTTCTACCTCTTCGATTGGTTCATCAACTGGCGCCTTCTCTTTTGGCTCATCTGGTCGGTTTTTGCGAAGTTTATCAGAGTTCTTAAGAGTTCTTTTGCCAGAAGTGTCGATGGTCACCCATTTCGGAAGTTTAACACCTTCTTTTTTCAGAAGAATCGCTACTCTGTTTGATGGTTGAGCGCCGTTTGACATGTATTTTTCAATTGCCTCTTTTTCAAGTACGGCTTCTTTGGTGTGAGGATTGTAGCTGCCGAGATATTCAATAACTTTGCCAGTAGAAGGAGATCTGTGGGAATCTTGAACAATCACGCGGAACTGTGCGTGTCCTTTTCTACCTGTTCGTTGCATGCGTATAGCTAGCATCTACTTTCTCACTCCTTAGAGATTCGTTTTAACTTGGCTTATTTTACAGATGAGCGCCACTAGTGTCAACTCTCGTAGTGTTTTAAAGCTTCTGCGGCAGCTTCTTGTTGAGCTTCTTGTTTGGAGTTACCGGTACCCTTGCCACGGAGTTCGTCGTTGATATAAACACCTAGCGTAAATGTCTTGTCGTGGTCGGGGCCTTCTTCCTCTGTCACCCTGTAAGAAGGTGTGGCACCTTCCTCGCTTTGGGCGACTTCCTGCAGGTGCGACTTCGCATCACGCCAAGAGCCTGATTCTAATATCACATCTAGTGTGGAAATAATATTTTTCGATATAAACTCTTTAGCCGTATCGTAACCTTGATCAAGGTAAATTGCTCCGATAACTGCTTCGAAAGCGTTGGCTTTTATCTGTTGTCTTGCTCTATCACTACCTGCCTTTTCGCCACGACTTAGGCGCAGATACTCGCCAAAACCAAGTTTTTTGGCAGCCGCACTCAGTGATTCTGTTCGAACAAGCGCACTACGCCAATTGGTTAAAATTCCCTCTGGTTCTTTGTAATTACTGTACAAAAACTCAGTTACTATAAGTTCCAAAACTGCGTCGCCTAAAAACTCCATGCGCTCGTTATGCTCTGAAACGCTTTTTCGATGTTCGTTCAAGTATGAGCGATGCGTAAAAGCCGTAACTAAATAATTAATATCATTGAACTCTACACCGAGTGTTTCCTCGGCAAACTTCTTATAGTCTTTTTGGGACATATTACTCCTTTTAGCAAGCCGGGAGCGAATGAGTCATGAGTCACGAGCCACAAGGAGTGATACGCAATTCACGGCACACGTGCTTTACCTGTCTTAACCTCTTAATTAACGCTACCATCATAGCGCTATAATGATGATAGTCAAGTTATCTTTGTGTTAATATTTGACTCCTCATACTAATTCGTATATAGTACTGTTTATATTAATTACGTAGGAGCTTATGAGAGTATTACAAATACAATATGGTGGTGGTGAGGTGCACGGTAGATTCCAACTACCAGACACAGATAAAAGTGCTGATGAAATAACTAGTGAACTAAATGAACGTCTGAGTGGTATTTTGGATCATGTCGGAGTTGTCAAAACTCCACAAGGAGACGAAGAAACAGGCGGCGTGGACGAAACTATTGTTGTTACCCTCGAGTCATCATTACCTGTTAATGAAGCATCATTACCTATTGATGAAGCATCACGACTAGCAAGCGTACGCGAACAAATCGCCACTCTTGTTATGCCACCACAGCCAAATTAGGTTACTTCTTCACAGGTTTAGAGCTGTTCTTTACGAATTTTTTTCAAACCTAGGAGTATTAACTTCCCAATATCTTCATATTCAATCATGTCCAACGCTTCAGTCGCTGGAAACCAGCCGATTCCGTTCATCCACTCTTCTTTTTTCAGGTTGTCGGTGTCGCCTTCTGCCTTTACCAGGTATATCTGGGTGGTCATGAGTACTAAACTCTGCTGTCTACGATAACGAAAATGGATTTTGCCAAGCCAGTTCATGACATTCATCTGTTGTAGCCCCGTTTCTTCCTTGATTTCACGCTCTGCGGTTTCTCGGGCGGTTTCCCCCTTCTCGATGTGGCCTTTAGGTATTGTCCAGCGATCCTTGGCATCCTGAATCAGAAGTATCTCTACTCCGTTCTTCTTACCACGGCGAAAAATTATCCCGCCGGAGGTTGGCTCGCGAACAATTTCCTGAATAGCCGGCTTCTTGCGGTTGAAATACTTCTTAAATTTATTAATTGGCTCTGGTCGTTTCATTATTTCTTAGCTTTCTTGGTAGTTTTCTTCTTAACTTTCTTGGGCGCAGTCTTCTTCTTCGTTGAAGATTTCTTCTTAGCTGCTGACTTCCTCGGCTTTTTGCCCTCTAACTTCTGCTTATACGCCGTTCCAAGCACACCATTAATGAACTTAGACGAGTTATCGCCACCAAACGCTTTGGCCAGTTCGACGGCTTCGTTTATTACTACCTTCGGTGGTACATCATCGTCTATCAGTAGTTCATATAGAGCTATACGAAGCACAATTTTGTCGATTCTAGCTATTTGGTCGACTGGCCATTCAGGGGCTATCGGCCCAATCACGCCGTCTAGTTTCTTCGAATTATCCTCTGTTCCATGAACCAAATCGTTAATAAACTTCTTGTCGTCGATAGTTTCCTTGTAGCGACTTATGTTTCGTTTCAGTATTTCGTCGAGTTCGACAGATTGATCGGTGCTGGAAATGCGAAAATCGTACTCATATAGCGTCTGCAACGCTACTATGCGGCCCAGGTGTCGGTTTGATGCCATTTTCGCCCCCTTCTACTTATTAAAGTTATGCCCCGAAACTCGGGGGATTACTATTTCTTCTTACCACTTTCACCCTTGGTGGTTCGCACTTGTACAGGTGAAGTTGCATTTACACGCCGCGCTAGCTTTAGCTTGTGATGTGACCGTCTGGAACCCGTCCTGCGTTTAGAAGTCTGCTTCTTTGGTTGACCCATTAAAACTCCGTATTTCTTTGATTTACCTTGAGCATATTTTACAGAAGTAATACACTTTACTCAAGTAAATTTAAGGATATTAAAGCATAAGATTGACAAAGCTTATGCTTTATGCTAATATTATTCACATGACACAACCACGCAATCCAAACGTACTCGAGCTCCCTTATAAACGAGAAAAACCCACTAGAAACATTAATCCTACAATCCTAAAGCAACTAGGAGGGGTGGTTCTATCTGGCGCTCTTCTGGCAACAGCACTTTTTCCTCGTACTGCAAGGGAAGGAGTTGCAAACATCAAAGAACAACTAGTACCAACGAATGCTTATGAACTCGTTGATGATGTTGTTCCGTATGAAGTTCAAAGAAAAGACACGCTTCTACGAATAGCTGCTAGTGTTGGCGATGTTTTAGAGGGTAATGGTTCAGCCATCGCATTAAACACCCATGCAACAGCTTATGAGATAGCAAAAATTAATGATATTGCTAACCGAAATAAAATTGAGGCAGGAGATGTACTTCTGCTGCCAGCCGATATTGCAGATGTAGAGCTGCGAAATAATTAACTATCGCTTATAATACCTTCATGACTGAAGGTGAAAATCATACTAATCACGACGAAGAGAGTGGTCTGGCTGAAACTTATGAGTTGTTCATGGATTTAGCCCAGCAAAGCGAGAAAAAAGTTGAGGCAAGAGCTACAGCAATCAAAGACATAGCTGTCACTGCAGTCTGGCTTGCTAGCAGTGTGAAAAGAGCCGCAAATTACACCTTCGACGTAATGACCACTAGACCGCTCGGTGTATCAATGCGTGTCAGAGACAGATTTGAGACAGATGTTGACGGCAGACCAGCCATCAATCAATGAATCTCTGCGAGTTAACACTCGCGGTATCTTCTTGACTCGCATCCGTGCTACGCACGAATCCGTCCGCCTTTAGGCGGACAATGCTTACCCGCGAGCTTACGCTCGGGGTATGCGCGGCGCCTAATCAATTAACTAATAACTACAAAATTAACTAGTTTCCCTGGAACGGTGATGGTTTTTACAACCTCGCCGGTTTTTAGGTACCCAGCAATTTTTTCATCTGCCTTAGCCTCCTCAATCATCTCTTCGGTGGAAACATCTGCTGACATCTCGATATTCGCCCGAACTTTACCGTTCACTTGTACGACTATTGTCACTAAATCTTCTTTTACTAATTCCTCATCCCACACTGGCCAACCCTGGCGGTGTACAGATTCTTCGTGCCCGAGCATTTGCCACATTTCCTCGGCGACGTGCGGTGCCAGTGGCGCAAGCAACAACACCAGTGTATCTAATGCTTCTTGCCACTCCTCCTTGTGCGAATAACCGTGCTCAGTTTTTATGGCGTTCAGGTGATTCACCTGCTGCATGAGAGTTGAGATTGCAGTGTTGAAATTTATCCGCAGCAAATCGTTGGTTACCTTTTTGATTGTTTTATGGGTCGAGGCTTTCAGGTCTACATCTGATAAGTCTGCACTCTCGCCCGTCTTGGTGTCCACGAACTCATCAACCAACGCCCAAACTCGCTCGATAAACCGCCGCGTACCGGTAATGCCGGTCATGTTGTACGGGCCGCCTTGCTCGTATGGCCCCATAAACATCAGATACAGACGCAAGCTATCGGTACCGTAACTACCAACTTGACTGTCCGGGTCAACAACATTGCCTTTAGATTTGCTCATCTTGAACCCATCGGAGCCGAGAATCATGCCTTGGTTGGTCAATTTTTTGAACGGCTCTTCAAATGGCAAATTGGCGTGGTCGTAGAGCACCTTGGTGATAAAGCGCGAATACAGAAGATGCAAAATAGCGTGCTCAATACCACCGATGTAGTGGTCTACCTGTCCCCACTTGGCAACAGCCTTCGGATCGAACGGTCCATCTTCGTATTTAGTGTTCGGATAGCGTAGATAGTACCAGCTAGAATCGACGAAAGTATCCATAGTGTCTATCTCTCGCTTAGCTTCTTTGCCGCATTTTGGACAAGTAGTGTTCACGAAATCATCGATTTTATGTAGCGGTGATTTGCCAGTTGGTTCAAACTCCACGTCTTCAGGAAGCCTGACTGGTAAATCCTCTGGTGACACTGGTACTTCACCGCAATCATCGCAGTAAACAATCGGTATCGGTGCACCCCAGTAGCGTTGTCGAGAAATCAGCCAATCGCGAAGTTTGTAGTTCACCTTTTCGGCGGCCACACCCTCACTTTCTAAATCTTTGAGTATCGCTTCGCGCATATCGGAACTTTCCATGCCGTTATATTTGTCGGAGTTGATAACTTCGCCTTCTCCAGTTAACGCTTGGTCGCGGAGTAGCAGTCTCCATACTAGTTTTTGGTGCTCGGGGGTTAGGTGTTCTAGAACCTTATCTTCTTCCACCCATACCAGTTTATGAAGTGCCTGCTCGCCCTTTTCTATGTCACCTTGGGCGGAAAGGTCTTCAACTTCCGCCAGAAAAGCCGTAGTTATCGCAGTGCGATTCTCACTTTTATGAGAAGCGCAGTATTTCGCACCAGTTATCATTCGGGCTTTATTAACGATTTTTGCGTTGCCGATGGCAGCTTCCTCTTGAATTTCTGTTAATGCGGCTTGCTCGGCAGTTTGACCATCTTCGATACCGCCCATTATCGCAGTAGAAATGCCCTTCAAGCTGCCATGCCAATCCAGAAGTGCATATTTGCCTGTTGATTTATCTTTAAGATGCACAATTACAGTCTGACGACGAACGTCTCTAAAACCTTTCTTTGGGGGATTATTGATATCAGCTTCGATAGGTATGACCACCTGAGTAATGGGTAATCGGTATTTCTTGGCAAACTCAAAATCACGCTGGTCATGTGCTGGCACGGCCATAATCGCACCGGTGCCATAGCTCATCAGCACGTAGTCGGCAATCCAGATGGGAATCTTCTCTTTGTTGACCGGGTTGATGGCATAAGCACCAGTGAAGACACCAGTTTTTTCCTTTTCGTCTTGTTTGCGGTCAAGCTCGGTTTTGCCCTCGGTAGTTTTAATATATTTCTTGATTTCACTAAGTTGCGACTTTGTCGCAATTTGTTCTACTATTGGATGCTCAGGCGCCAAAACCATGTAAGTTGCGCCGAAAAGCGTATCTGGACGAGTGGTGAAAACCCGCAGTTGATCATCTTGACCTTCGATGGCAAAATCCACCTCAGCCCCAACGCTCTTGCCTATCCAATTGCGTTGCATCGTTTGCACTCGCTCTGGCCAGTCTAAATCTTCGGCATCGTTTAGCAGGCGCTCGGCGTAATCTGTAATCTTGAAATACCATTGTTTAAGAAGCTTCTGCTCAACAACTGTGCCACATCGTTCACAGTGGTTGTCGTGTCCAACCACTTGCTCGTTGGCCAACACCGTCTGACAGGAAGGGCACCAATTCACTGGTGCTTCTTTGCGATACGCCAAACCCTTTTCGTAGAGTTTTAAAAACAGCCACTGCGTCCAGCGATAATATTCTGGACTAGAGGTTATGACTAGTTTTTCCATGTCATACATGGTGCCGATGGCTTCTAATTGTTTGGTCATGCTCTTAATGTTCGAACGAGTCCACTCGGCGGGCGGAATGTTGTTTTTTATAGCAGCGTTCTCAGCAGGCAGACCAAAAGAATCATAACCAATCGGATGTAAAACTTTCTTGCCTGTCATTCGATTAAAGCGCGCTACCGTGTCGCCAGGACCAAAGTTATACCAATGCCCAACATGTAGATTGCCGCTTGGGTACGGGAACATAACCAGGCAGTAGAATTTATCATCGCCTGGGTCTTCGGGTGTCTTGTAGATACCAGTCTCTTTCCAGACCTTGCGCCATTTGGGTTCGATTTCTTTGGGATTGTACCTCTTCATGATCATATAGTATCTGTTACTTAACCTCTTCTATCAAGTTAGAACTGGCCGAGGAAGTTGGTTTTGAACACGGTGTTTTGTTTGGATTGCTTTTCGGCTCGTTCGAACGCAAGGTCGATGAGTTTGGTGACTAATTCGACGTTGTTTACCCCTGCTTTGTTCCAATTGTGCTCGTAGAGACTACCGGGCATTGGATTAACCTCGTTGAAGTAAACTCTCTTGGCTTTTTCATCAACTAGAAGATCGACACGGGCGACTCCCTCGCAACCGATAGCTCGGTAAACGTCCTGAGCGACTTGTTCGCACTCTTTATACAGTTCTTCGGATAGCTTAGCGGGGATTCGACTGTAGTTTTCGCCACCCTTTTTGCCGCCTTTGCCCTTTTTCCCACCTTGCATGTATTTGGTGTCGAAATCGAAGAATTCGCTGTCTTTGTTTAGCGCTTCCTCTACCATAGCAACTCTTATCTCTTCGTTACCCATGACAGGCACGGTTACTTCAACTAGATTTTGCACTTCTTCTTCGACAATTGCTTTGTCATCGTAGTGAAAAGCTACTTCTAGGGCGTTGATGAGTTCTTTTTCGTTCTTTACTCGGCTGATACCGATACTAGAGCCAAGATGGGCTGGTTTTACGAACAGCGGCATAGAAAGAACCGACAGTTTCTTTAAAATTTCTGATTGATTCTCCGTAAATTCATCCTTACTAAGCCAGAGCCACCTGTTTGTTGGAATACCACTGGCACCTATCACCTGCTTTGACAGAACTTTGTCCATGGCAACCACGGAAGCTGACAAACCACAACCAACATATGGCACGCCAGCCATCCGAAAAAGACCCATTAGACTGCCGTCTTCACCATAAGTACCATGCGTTGCCGGAAAAACGACGTCAATCTTAATGTCCTTGCTACCTAGTCCAGATTTTGTCAACCACAGACCACTGTTAAACTTTAGTCCCGTAGGTTTTAGCTTAGCTAGTCTGTCGTCCAGGTTTCCAGAAGTAAAGAACTCAATATCACCTAGTTTGTCACCGCTATACCACTTGCCGTCCTTGGCGATATAGACAGGAACCACATCGTAGTTTCCACTCAGTCTGAGCGGTGCTATGACGGCGCTTATCGCCGTCACGATTGAGACATCGTGCTCAGTCGAGCGTGAACCGAAAATTACAGCTACTGTTTTCATGACTATTTATTATAACTCGTAAAAAACATTCTCTCGTTGCCAATTCTGCATCAGTACCACTTCACCATCTGACGTAAACTGCTCTAGATTGTCATAAATTTGCGCTTCTGGTTTTACCCAGTCGAACTTTTTCTTTGTGCCTGCTGCTTCAAAACCTTCAGCCATCCATTTAGTAGCTGGGGTTTCAATAAACAGTATTCGATCAACCTTCGATTTGGCCAATTCCGATCCAAGCATCTGATGCAAACGAACCTTATCTTCGCCGAGTTCGATTATACCCCCCGTGATATAAACCGTCTTTTCTTTCTTGAGACTGTTTAGGAAATCAATCCCAACCAAAAACCCGTCTGGATTGCCGTTGTAGGTGTCGTCGATAAACAAAGCCCCGTTGCTAAGCTGCCTAGGGTTGAAGCGACGTCCTTGGGGCTTGGTGTTGACTATACCTTTGACAATATCGTCTTCGTCTACACCTAGACGACTAGCCAAATATACGCCTGCCATCAGCGGCCCTACCTGATGCGCACCAAGTAACTTGCTGGTTAGGTCTAGTTTGGACTTCTTCTTAGTAGCGGTAAACCGCGTATCTGCAGTGCCGGTTTTGACCTTACTCACCTTCCATGACCCCGCCGATTTATGGTTGTAGGTGACATTTTTCTCGTCTTTGTTGCTAGCTACTAGTTCGCTGTCGGTGTTAACCAAAACTTTGTCTTTGTCGACAAAATCAACCACCTCGAATATAGCATTTATGGTGTTTTGGATTGTTTCCATGCGTTGCATGTGCTGTTCGTTTATGCCGGTGATGACTGCATAATCTGGAGCAACCATCTGGCACATCTTGGCGATATCGCCAGGAACGTATTCGCCCATCTCGATTATTAAAATTTCTTCGTCGCCATCAAGCTTGGCTGCAAACCGACTAATTCCGACAGGTGTGTTGTAATTACCAGGTGTAGCAGCCACTTTCATACTCGCGTTGAAAATTTCTGATAATATTTCCTTCATCGTGGTCTTGCCGTAACTACCAACGACAGCTATTTTGATAGCCCTGTGATTCTGCAGGATTTCGGTGGCAGTGCGAATCATTTTATTTTCGCGAGGTTTGCGAACAAACCAATCGGCTAGGAGTAACGGTGCCACTACAATGTAGGCGCTTAGCACGGGAGTCATCACTATTAAACCCGCCCCTGTGAGTACTCCTTGCCAATTGCCTAGAACAACCGCCAGTAACAATCCACCAAGGTATAGAAATGCTGTAATTGACCAGAGCAAGCCCTTCATGGCTCTAAATGCCTGGGTCGAATCTGGACGCATGTCTCTAGCTATTTCTTTGAAGTTATCGGTTTTGTGGTAAGCCTTTAGAAACCAACGAGCGTTGTACTCATTGGACTGCAAAAGATACGCCACTACATTCACGTAACTGGGTGTATACAAATACAAAATATTCTTGATCACAGGAACTCCTTAATCAACTCCAGTACTTTGTCTGGTGCGTTCTTGTGTATATTATGGCCGAATTTGCCAATCATAACTAGTTTAGAGTTGGGTATCAGCTCGGCGAACTGCTCACCATGCTCTGGCGGCGTCTGTTTGTCGTTGTTTGAATACACCAGTAGTGTCTCGGCGTGAATGTCTGGTGCGTATTTACGAGAATCCTCAGCGACAAGCTTTTTAAACGTCTCCTCGAGCTCGCCAGCCCCTAGGTAATCTGAATTAGCTGCTTTGTAGAGTTTAGCTCGCAGTTTCTCCCGCTGTGTTTTTGGGAGTACAGAGCTCACAATCTTGCCACTCTTGGCTAGCGCTTTGAAGCCATGAGACTTAGCACCTTTCTTCTGTGGAACCCCCGCACCAGACAAAATGATCAGCTTTTCAGTATTTACCGCTCTCCTGCCTACGGCGTTGAACATAATTCGCGCCCCCATCGAGTGCGCCACTACCGCGTAAAGCTCTGGTTCTTCGAGCTTTAGAAGTGCTTTGGACACAAAATCTGCATATTCGCTGGCGCCCCACGGTTCTTTTGGCTTCTCCGAGCCCCCAAAACCAGGCAAATCTATACGAATTATCTTGTAATCTTTTTCTAGCTCTTTAGCCAGGAAATCAAAGGTATCTAGGCTGTCTTTCCAGCCGTGAACCATTAGTATTGGCAGTCCACCACCACTTACTTCCACTCTGGTATCGAGACTACTGATGATAAGATTCATATGATTACTATTTTAACAGGACTTTGAACTTTATTATTACTTGTCGGTAGTTGAATAGCTCGACGCCTATAAAGTAAGGGTCTTTAATTCTTTTTGTACACTCACAGAACTTATGATTTTATCAGCGAACTTCTTCTCAGCTCTTTTTTGTAAAAAGTTATTAATCGTAGCCGTGCAATCAAAGACTAGAAATGCATTAAATTTTTTGTCCGCCATTGCGTCCATTGTCTTCGCAATACATTGATCAGTTGTAAAGCCACAAACAAAAATATTATCAAACTCATTTTCTATCAAGATATTCTCTAGATTGCTTCCGACAAATGCATCAAAAGCATATCTGCCTTCCACGATTAAATCCCCTTTCTTGTAGAAGCCCTCGGAGATTCTCGCTTTTTTTGTGCCCCTGGTAAACACTAGACCGAATGTGACAAACGCTAGCCAACCTTTTTTGTCTTCAGGATCGAGAACTAACGGAGCATGAATTATCTTCATTCCTAGTCCTCTCGCCTCCTTCACTAAAGCTCTGGTGTTTTTTATAACACTCCTCTTATCCAGCTGCTTTTTAATAAGCCTGTTATAGAACCCCTTCTGAGTCCACTGGTTCTGAAACTCAACTAGAAGTACCGCTGATCTTGCTTTATCTGTATTCATAGCACTACCCTAATTATAGCTGAACTTTTCGAGAGATTACCTTAATTCTTCATTTTGCGATACCTAATATGACGTAGGGCTCTTGCGATGACAAACCCCAAGTTTAGCTCGTTTATACTTTACAAAGGAATCTCTACGCCTAATTTCTTCAGCAAAAGATCATACAGAGCTATGGTAATACTGATTGTGAAAATAAAAACCACTAGCTGATATTTACTGAAATGTTTATGGTACTTTTTACGTTGCTTATGAGAAGAAACATCTACCATCTCATCTCCGAAATAGATGGAGAATAGTGTCCCAACTAGCGACAGAATGATAATTCCCCAGAAAGGAAAGGGCTGGGCTAAGATGCGGTGGAACAGATTAAGAAGTACAGTATCGTCATAAATAGACGGCACGCGAAAAAATGTATATAGATTTATAAAAAGTGCCAAAACAAAAGAGAACAGCTGCGTATACATCATTCTTATGCCAGTTAACATGCGGGTAGGAAAGGCCAGTAAAAAGCCAGCATCTGCGATAGGGGTGCAAAAAATGAAGAAGGTCCATGTCAAAACGGTAACATAAATTCCATTTTCTGTTCCCAGTTTCATCGACATTAGAACCAAATAGGCGATGACGATGATTATTAATCCCGCAAATTTTAGTAAAGTATGCCTTTTTGTTTCGTGGGCTAAATATTCAGACAGTTTTGGTTTGTTTTTATTTTTGCTTTTCATGTTATTTTTTGCTTGCGCAGTCTAGACTGCTGACTATGATATAAATTCTACTCCTAATTTGCCAACGTGTAACCTCCCCCATGGTAAAACTCCGATTAGCGTTCTGCTAAAATTTGAGGGAGTGGTTTGTCGGAACATAGGCGCTTCACTCCTGTCTGCGATGCTCGCGATAACAAAGCTTGGCTTTTACACCTCTTCCATATCGCTTTCAACTTAGCTCAAATATTAGATGTGCTTTCTGATAACATCTACATACATCTTGTCCGCCACATCGTGTCCTGTGTCTGACACCTCAAACAATCTACTATTTGTTATTTTGTCATTAGCGATGCTTGCGCGCTTTCCCATACTTGGATATTTAGAAATTTCATTTTCCCCGATAAAAATCAATGTTTTGCAGTTTATAGCAGCTACTTTGTCGTTAAAGCTCAGTTTTCGGAAATATTCAGCTCTTCTCTTGCCGATAGCCCTAAACCAGGACTTTTTCATACTTGGCGTGTCTTCTGCAAAATACGAAGACAATGAAAATAACCATAATTCACTTGGGTTGCGCTTAGCTGCAACTAAAAATGCGGTTACTGCACCAAAAGAAAACCCAGCCAGTATCGTTTCGTCTGCCCCATACCGTTTATAAACTTTTTCCAGTTCACTGACCCAGTTTTCTGGTGTTGTGTACTTCCATTTTATAGGTACGAAAACCGTTCGATAACCTTTTTTCTGCATAGCTTTAAGTACCGCAGCATAATCACGACTTCTCAAATCTTCCATAAAACCAGGTACGAACAGAACCGTTTTCATCACCTTAATTGTAGCAAATGCTACCAGGCTATGAGTGGTGCTTGACAAAGTTTGGCGGATCTACAGGGACTCGAACCCCAGCTTTATGTTCTTCTTCATCGCTTCGCTCATGTGGTAATCACCAAGCTCTTCTTTGGATACCCACTTATAATCGTCGTGTTCTTTGCTAAGTTTGACGTTTGCTCCATCTTGGTCAAGTGTAGCTGTGTAAACAAGCTCAACTGTGTGGCGGTTGTCGGCATCAGAGGTGTAGGTAAAAACATTGAAAATATGACCAGCCGCGATTTTCAGACCCGTTTCTTCTGAAAACTCGCGCGCCAAGCTTGCTTTGGGGTGCTCTCCAAAATCGACTTTTCCGCCTGGAAGCTCGTAGTGACCAGGGTAAAATTCCTCAGACGAAGAACGCCTGACAATAAGCACCTTGCCGTCTCGAACTAACATGCCTCCGACTGTAATTTTCTGGTATTTTTCAGCCATACTGCCTTCTTTCTATTCGATATGTTGATGTTTAAGGAAGTTTGGTGGAGCATATCGGACTCGAACCGATGACCCCTTCACTGCCAGCGAAGTGCTCTAGCCAACTGAGCTAATGCCCCTCCAAACTTTCTCAAACAATTATTAATCTTCACTGCCAGCGCAGGTCACGTTCCGCGACCCCGAAACTTCGTTACTTTCAACAAGTTAAAAATCAGAAGGTTTCCTTGCAAAATGCTACCAGCATTCCTCACTCTAGCCAACTGAGCTACAGCCCCACGTAAAGGAAAATTATACTCGAGTGTTACTCCTAAAACTACCTACTTTGGCTACCAATCCTCGATAATAATTTTACCATGGCATTTAACAACAATTTCTGTGGTTATTTTCTTATTATACTCTGCGCTGCTTACGTAGGATTTAAGATCTTTCACCTTCTCTGCAAACTCTACTCCGCTAAGATAATTGACTTCATGCTAGATTGCACAAGCTCATATGCCGTCTACCTTGAATCTGAATGCAAACTATTTTAATCCTTAACAATAACCAACATTAGCCGGTATGAGATAGTGGCGCATACCACAAGTTAATGATTTCTCGTGCTCTGTTAGACTTTTATATCTTTCGATTTAGCGAATCTATCCAAGATTTTATATGCAGCAACTTTCACCTGATCGTTTAGTAGGAACCAGATCGTTGAGTAAACCCATATCAATACGATAGTTCGCCACCCAAGCGATTCCATGAGTATCCCAGAAAGAACAATAATCGTACCAATAATGCGTGAACTAAATGCTGGAATGAAAAATTTTAAAGATGGAAATGGTCTTTGCCAAAAGTGTTTTCTACCAGTTCGTGTAAGATAAAGCGTTGAATGTCCCGACACATCTAGTTTGAGAAACATAATGCTTTGTATAATTGCGATTCCGTACCCATTAACATTTAGCCAGTAGAACAATCCAAATGAAGATATCAGACCAGCTATACCGAGAACTGTTGATATAAAGATTGTTTCTCGCAAATGCCAGCGGATAGGCCGTTCGCTTATTTGTGCGTTGTCATACGCAATAGACATCACCGGTATGTCATTGAGCAACGCTAGCAAAATTATCATTACTGCAGATAATGGTGAGTAATTAAAAATAAGTACCGAGAATGTTATGAAGAAAACAATTCGTATCGTCTCCGCGATGCGAAAAGTTGCATAGGACTGCATTCGTGAAAAGATCATTCGTGCATGTTCTATTGCACTTTTAATCGTTACCAGTCCGCTCGCCAAAAGTACTATGTCTGCCGCCGAGCGGGCTGCAGGAGATGCACCTGAGACAGCAATACCGATATCTGCCTTCTTTAAGGCTGGCGCATCGTTGACGCCGTCACCGGTCATCGCCACTAAATGCCCTTGCCTCTGTAGAGCATCGACAATATGATATTTGTCCTCAGGCACCACTTCGGCAAAAACATCAGTTTCTTCAATCAAAACAGAATCATAATTAGGAGCTTCCGAACCACTAGTTCTATGTAATTGTTTTGCTCCAACGATGACTTTACCGAGCTTCAACATATGCGTAATAAATTGAGCAATGGCCTTGTTGTCACCAGTAAGCATTTTGATATGTACACCGTATTTTCTTACTGATTTCATAACCGACACAGAGTCATCCCGTGGTGGATCAAATAACGGAATTAACCCGACCAAGATAGTCTTATCGGCTACTATCTTAGCTACAGCTAACGAACGCAAGCCGTCGTCTGCAAGAATTTTTATATCTCTAGACAAACTCCGCGAAACTTTTTTCGAACTGATTTTACTTGCAACTACTTGGGGAGCCCCCATTATGATGGTGTACCGTTCATCGCCTGCTCGGACTACAGCCTCAACAGTTTTACGAGTTGGATTGAACGGATTAAACTTTTCGACACTATATGAATCAATGTCATTTATTAGTTTTTGCTCGTGAGCATACGATTCTATCGCGCTCTCTATAGCTTTTTTATTATCTTTCTCGCTAGCCAAATACGCATAAGTAAATAGGTCTGACTCTGAAAACCCTTCATACATTTTCGGCTCAGATACTGTTAATTCGTTTTTTGTTAATGTACCCGTCTTATCAATACATAACATATCAACACCGGCCAGTTCTTCTAACGATTCAAAGTCCGATATGATTGCGTCCTCTTTAGCCAAATCAGTAGCACCAATCGCCATTGTCACCGACAAAACCGCCGGAAGTGCTACAGGAATCGATGCTATCGCCAGTACCAATGCGAATTGTAGAGATTCCATTGTTGAATCACCTCGCATTATCAAGACAATGAGTACAATGATTATAAGAACTGACGACAGTATGATGAGAAATTTACCAATACCGAAGATTGCCTTCTGGAAATGACTAACTTCTTCTTGTTCTGCCTGAACGACCAACGAAGCACTCTTCCCAATGTATGTAGCAAAGCCGATAGCTGTTACTTGTGCCACCGCAGAACCTTCTTGCACGATTGAACTAGCATACAGTGTATCGCCTTCTTTTTTATCAACCGACAAAGACTCTCCGGTTATAGCTGATTGGTCTATTTCCAAACGATTGTCGCCCACTAGCAGGGCATCTGCTGGCACGATATCACCAATCACAAGTTTTATGACATCCCCAGGCACCAAATCACGAGCATCGATAGATGCAAATTCACCATCCCGCAACACCATGGCGTATGGAGTCAGTGTTTGCTTTAGAGCTTCAAGCGCATTCTGTGCCTTATGTTCTTGCCAAAAATCCACAAATATATTTACCGCAAGCAACAAACCTATGATGATAAAATCTTCCCATTTCCCAGCAATCACCGAAAGCAACAACGCCACTTCAATCATAATCGGTATTGGTGATAGAAATTTCTTCAGAAACCGCATAGTGTCCGACTGCGTTGGCTCTTCGATGACATTGCGACCGTATTTCTTTTGCAGCTCTTCTACTTCTTTTGAAGATAACCCGCTTTTTTTGAACATGAGCGTTATTATACTCCAGTAAGAATGACGGAAGTTCTATTAGCCGGTAAATACTATCGGTAAACTACAATAACTCAAACCATGGATCACTTCACTACCAGCTATCCTTCCCATTCTAACGCTTAGTTAAGCAGAGAATAACCTTGCTCCAGTGGTACACTTCACTCATGAGCAAAGTTAGGGTGCCGATTACATTTTATTCAAATACCCCAGATGACACTCACTGTTTTCAGGCGGCATTTCGCTCTGTGCTTGATGTCCTTGTGCCAGATGGAGATTTCTCACACGATGAGCTTGACGAAATTACTCATAAACTTCCCGGCATGTGGACATGGCCAACTGCTTCTCTTCTGTGGATGAAGAGTCGCGGGTTCAAAGCGAAGATAATCGAAACGTTCGACAGCAATAGATTTGCAGAAATAGGTGAAAAGTACTTAGCTGAAGAACACGGCAAAGAAATAGCTAAAGAGCAAGTAAAATTCAGCGATATCGATAGTGAACAGTCGCTAATGAAGAAGCTTGTTGAATCAGACCTTCAGGATGTGCGAGTACCGAGCATCTACGATATCGATACGTTAATCCAACACGGTTACTTCGTTGTATGCACTGTAAACTCTAGGGTTTTCGATGACACAGAGGGTTACACTGGTCATGCTGTACTGATCAAAGAGGTGGATATTGAAAACAATTCTATTAAATTCAACGACCCTGGTCTGCCGCCAATTGAGAATAGAGAAACTACTATCAAGTTGTTCGAGAAAGCCTGGGGCTACGGTGGCGACAAGATGAAAAGTCTTATAGCCTTCAAAAAATAATTTCAATGAATCTCCGCGAGTTAACACTCGCAGTATCTTCTTGACTCGCATCCGTGCTACGCACAAATCCGTCCGCCTTTAGTCGGACAATGCTTACCAGCGGGCTTACACTCAGGGTATGCGCAACACCTAATAAAAAAGAGGCTCATGCGTGCCCACCCGGCTCAAGGTGTAAATTTTGTGGTTTTTGTTTTGAGCCGTACGCACGAACCACTACGGTTATTTTATACGCTTATGCTTAGGTGGTCAATCCTGTCGCTTGGGAGCAGCTTTAACTTGGTCTGTGAGAAATGTCGACAAAGTCATCATTGTCTGATGATTATATTCGACTGGAGTACGGAAGATGCTCTCAACTGTTGGCAAATGTTCCAGCGGAATATTCTCTGGCTCAATTTGCGCCCAAAAAACCGGCATATCATCCTCCGCGTCGCCTCCACACACCATAGCTTCCCTGTCTTCTGATGCAGGTTGATATACTGTTATCAGAAAATCTCCCGTCTTCGTCAAAACAATTACATCCCTAGTTTCGTCTGGATTGAACCCTAAATTACTTAATTCTTTTGAATCTTCTTCTGACTTACTATCGACAATTAAAAATGCGTCAGTTAATCCTTGGCTTATTACCTCGGGAACTCGGTATTTACTACCTTCCAGTTCCGCAGGCCATCGTGTACAACGTGCTTTTCTAATTGCTCGTTGAGTAGAGGCCAGAACGTCTCTTATCTTCTTCGCTTCAGTTTTGGCTTGCTCTTCTAGTGTTGACTCTTTAGGTGAAATTAACTCACCATCAGGAAAAGAAAGAATCTGCGCTTCGACAGGTTCAGCTGGTTTTGTGAGATCTCTTTCTCGTATAGCCATCAGTGTTTTCTATATAATTTTAAGCTTTTTGTTTTTAAGCTTAATGATATTATACACTTTCATTGCAAGCCCTTACTCTACACTAGTAAAAAATTATTTCAATAACTTTAGAAGCTCTTCTTCTGGCAACAATTTCGTACCAAACTTCTCAGCTTTTTCCCGCTTGGAATTGCCCAGTTTCGCGCCGTACACTAAATACGTCGTGCCTTTGCCAACACTACTCTGGAAAATCCCACCAAGAGAGCGAATTCTCTCTGCAGCTTCGTCGCGACTCATCGACTGAAGTGTGCCAGTAATAACAAAACTTTTGCCGCTTAGTGAACCGGCTATTTTCTCGGCCTTTTCGGGCTTAACTCCCAAAAACTCAAACTTTTTCAGAAGTTCAACGTTGGCTTCGTCGGCAAACCACTGCATTACTGAATGCGCCACAATCTCTCCTATGCCCTCGACCGTCGCCAGGTCGTCATATGATGCCTGTGCGATATTCTCTAGGCTATGGAACTCCTGTGCCAGGTCTATGGCCGTCTGAGCTCCTACGTGACGAATACCCAGTCCGACCAAGAAGCGTGCCAGTGGCGGCTTGGTCTTTTCGTTTATTGCTTTGATTAGATTGTCGGCCGAAACTTCCGCAAAACGCTCGAGTTTCAGCAAATCCTCCTTCTTAAGGGCGTAGATATCTGCTAAATCCTTGACCAGCCCTTCATTTACTAAAAGTGCCACATTCTTTTCGCCTAAACCTTCAATATCTAGCGCCACTCTAGACGCGTAGTGTTGCACAGCACGTTTAAGTACCTCTGGGTTGTCGCGATTCACCGCCCGCCAGACCACTTCGCCCTCTGCTCGCTCGAACTCAAACGGAAATTCTTTAAGCTCCGCTTCCATGTCGTATGGTTTTTCTGAACCGTCACGGAGCTCTGTGAGCACTCTTAACACCTGTGGGATAATGTCGCCAGCTTTATAAATAATAACCGTGTCGCCGATGCGAATGTCTTTGCGAGCAATCTCGTCAGCGTTGTGCAGACTAGCGTTCTGAACCGTTGTGCCGGCTATATTGACTGGCTCCAGGACGGCAATCGGCGTGGCCGCACCGGTGCGGCCAATGGAGATGACTATGTCTTTAACCTTGGTTGTTGCCTCCTCGGCAGGATACTTGAAAGCAATGGCACCGCGCGGAGTTTTACCAACGACGCCAAGCGCATCAAACACTGCTCGATTGTTCACCTTTATAACCATTCCATCTGTCATAAAATCTAATTTATCCCGCTTTGTTTCCCAAGCTTCGATATTTTTCATTACACTTTCTAAATCTGGGCAAAGAACTGCTTGCGAATTGACCTTAAACCCATACTGGCGAAGGTTTTTATAAACTTCCTCGTGAGTCTTTGGCTGATCGTCGTCGTCCACCAGCAAATCATAGGCGTGAAAATTCAGTGGTCTAGAAGCAACTAGCTTTGAATCCAGTTGCCTGATAGTGCCAGCTGCTAAATTGCGAGGGTTTTTAAATTCGGGCTCGCCTTGCCTGCGCTGGCGAGCATTGAGTTCTTCAAAATCTTTTTTGTACATAACTATTTCACCCCGAACCTCGAGCGTGGCAGGATAGCTGCCGTGTAGTTTCAAGGGGATTGATTCAATAGTGCGAATATTCTGGGTGACATCTTCGCCAACTCGTCCGTCACCTCGAGTTACACCCCTTACGAGCATGCCGTTTTCATAAATCAAGGAACACGCCAGGCCGTCCATTTTAATATCACACCAGAAGCCAGATTTACCAGCCTCTGGATTGATTTTCTCTATTCTTGCTAACCAGTCATCAATCTCTTCCCTGCTAAAGACATCGGCTAGACTTATCATCCTGTGGCTGTGTTCAACACTTTCAAACTGGGGCAATGGCTCACCAGCAACACGTTGAGACGGCGAATCGGGCGTGATTAAGTCAGGAAACTTGGCCTCTATCTTGGTAAGCTCGTGTTTTAGCCCGTCGGCTGCCGCTTCGCTCATCGTAGAGCGGTTATTTACATGGTATTCATAGCGATACTCGTCAATCAGAGCTTTTAGCTTGTCTAGTCTAGCTTTGGCTTGTTCGTGGTTCATATCAGTGATTTATAGAGTTTGAACAGGTAAATATGGGCAAACATGAGCGCCGCTACAAGTAAAACGTCATAAACGTATACCGCAACCGACGGCAATGCCATAACAGCAAGAAGCAACACTAAACTGGTGGCTACAAAGAGGAAAATAAACAGCACAGATATCTTTAGAAAGATTGACCAACGACGACCTTTGACTACCTGCTTAGTGGAACGAAGAGCCTGCAGTGGATATATGTCTGGCAGTGTCACGGCATAGACACCCATCAGCGAGTTGGCCAGCCAGTAAACAGACAGCAGCCCTAGCGCCACCCAGGCAGAAACGAACACTGCTCTTTCAACGAATGAGCCGATAAGTCCGTTCACTTCGGCTGTGGCATATAAAAAACCACCGACAACAAATGGAATTAGTTGTAAAGAAATTAAGAAAACTACCAGTATAAACGGGATCAACGGGTACATGCCTTTGTAATACGCATCTCTAATGCGGAAAGTTTTTCCAGCCCCAAGACGCCGAATAGCCCAAATGAAGGCCAAGCTACCCAGTACAAGTAGCAGGAATGCGCTTAGGCTGTTGATTCCCGATTCAGAACTACCGCCAGAACCAAGCAAAATTCCCGTTAGCACTGCTTTGTTCAAGAATTCGTTGGTGCCGAGCTGATTGCTTATTAGCTGGTCGGTGGATTCAATGTTGAAAGTCGAGCCTGAGCGAATCATCACTAGGTACAACACGAAAAACACCAGGGCAACGCCAAATAGTTTACGCTTGTGTTGATAGACAAACTTAAATGAACTCCCCAGCAGCGAGAAAGACGACGGAACACCTTTTAATTTGTTGTCAGGCTTTTTTGGCTTCTTTTTCTTGGTCGAGGGCTTCAGCTTTGCCTTACTTCGCTCTTTTCTGGTTGTCTTCGCCATTATATTTTGACCTCCATTTCTCGAAGTTTGGCTATTCGGTCGTCGATTGGCGGGTGGGTGCTGAAATATTTGGTTAGATTGCCTTTTTTAAGAGGGTTAGCAAAGTACAGGTGTGCCATGGCGCTGTTTTGACTTTTTACAGTAGAGCCACTTACTTTGAGCTTTTCTAGTGCACTAGCCAACCCCTCGGGGTAGCGAGTCGTCAGTGCCCCAGTGGCATCGGCTAGGTACTCGCGCTTCCGTGAGACCGCTGATTGCACTAGTTTGGCTACTATCGGCGCCAAGATGAGGCCGATAATGCCTATTATCATAATTACTCCATTAGAATTACTGTTCGACGAACGTCTGGAGCCACCGAAAAATGACATTCGTATTGAGATGTCAGCAAGGATTGAGATGACCAACACTAGCGCCATAACCATCATCGTAACCCTGATATCATAATTTTTTATATGCCCCATCTCGTGCGCCATTACACCTTGCAACTCTGCATCGTCAAGTGTGTTGAGTAGCCCACGCGTTACGGCAACCACTGCGTGGTTCGGATCTCTACCTGACGCGAAGGCGTTAAGCCCTGGATCTTCGATAACATAAACCTTTGGCGTTGGAAAACCTTCGGTTATGGCCAAGTTTTCGACTATTCGATACAGTCTTTGTTCGCTGGCTTCGTCGACTTCGTTAGCTTTGGCCAGCGTCGTCGCCATTTTGCCTGCGTTATAGTATGAAAACGCTGCATAAGCTACAGCACCAAACAAAATTGCGACAGTAAAATACGGACTGCCTAGGAAATAAAAGCTCACGAACCAGCCGACAAGGCTTACAAGTACCACGAAGAAAGCCATCAAAAACCATGTTTTGCGTTTATTCGAATCTATCTCGGAATACACTAGCAGACTCCTTCTGTGGTAGCTCGTAGATGGTAGATGGTAGTTCGAAAAATTGCCATTCTTGCTTCTAGTTTTTAGATTTGTTGATTAAATCTTAACTTCTGGAGCTTCTTCTACTTCTGCTTGGTTGTCTACTTCGTAGAACTCACGCTTCTTAAAGCCAAGCATACCGGCAAAGATGTTAGTTGGGAAAACCTGCACTTTGGTGTTGAAATCCCGCACTGCACCGTTGTAGAAGCGTCTGGACGCTTGGATTTTGTTCTCGGTGTCTGTTAGGTCTGCTTGAAGCTGCTGGAAGTTCTTGTCAGCCTTCAAGTCTGGATAAGCTTCTGCTACCGCGAAAAGACTTTTCAGCGTTGCTGAAAACATATTATCGCTTTCGGCTGTTTTCTTGGCGTCACCAGACTCAGCAGCCTGCATCACTGCACTGCGCGCCTTGGTTACTTCCTCGAAAACACCTTTTTCATGTTTGGCATAACCTTTGACGGTATTTACCAGGTTAGGGATAAGGTCAAAACGACGTTTTAACTGAACTGTTATGTCGCTCCATGCCTCATTAACTCTTACCCTTGATTTTACTAATCCGTTGTAGATGCCTATCAGTACTGCTGCTAGGACGACTACAATCGCTAATGCAATCCACATATATTACCTCCGTTGTTTATACTGGAACAATTTTACCATAAGCTTGCGCTAGTTTAGAGAATTCTTTTGATAGATAGAGCCGTCACTCACTCGCGTCGTTGCTAATGTGTAACTGCTACAGTCGATAGCTGCGTTGTCACAGCCAGCGGGAGAAACGTCATAATAATACGCCCCGTCGCCAACGTTGCCTCCCGCCTGTAAAGCTGAGCCTTCAGGAGATATCAGTGCTTCTGCATCAAGGCCGGGAAAACTAGCTGCGGTTTGCGCTGTCGCGAATGTTGGATAGTAGCCGTAGTCGTTATAATAAATTTCGTACTGAGTATGAAGTGCGCTTATATCTGTTGTTCTTTCTGCATCACGGGCTCTATCCTGGCTGGAACCAGTTGATGCAAATAACGATGAATTGTTATCGATCGTTGACGCTGAGGCAAATAGGCCTCCAAACAGCTCTAAGAGTGAACGAGCGTTTTCTGGCACTTGGTGTACGGGTGCTTCCGGAGAACCCTCTAGTTGTGCCTCAAATTTTGCAACTATATTACTATTTGTTTTATCTGAATAAAGTAAGTTCATATCCAGATAGAAATCGATTTTACTCGATTCGGTGTCTAGCGTTATCCCTGATTCTACATAGCCTCCAGGTGCAAACTGGTCGCCAGTAAGCTTAACTCTAAGAGGTATTTTAGAGCTGTCGTCGAGAAGAATGCTAATGTCTGCATATGTTTTTTCACCAGCATCAGACACATCAGTAAACCTAACGTTTCTGAGAACCTTCTTCCCTTTGTCCACCCACGCTTCGATATCAGCGACTACGTTATTTTCGTTAGATACACTTTCTCGAATTTCATCATCTGTCCATGTTTCCCATAGCGGCTTATCACCGCCAGTCTTCTCTCTGATGCCTGTGTTCTCTATGTTGTTCCTTGCAGTTATAAGAAACTGCACTACATTATCTGTATTGATTTCTACTTTATATTTTTGAGACAAAACGCCTTCATATTCCTCTTCCCCGAGCGACTCTTTGTACTGTAGAACCATTTTGTCGCTATCAGATGTGAATATGTACTGATTCGCTGCATCTAATATAGCCAGTGTGATGGCTTGGTAATCTTCCTGCGTGAGTTGTTTGTCAGGTGAGGTAGAATCTGCGGCAGATTCATCAATCAGACCCTCCGAGAGAAACTCATTGATGTCATAGACCCACCAAACATTGTCTTCAATCGCAAGTCCGCTACTCCCTCCAGCAAAACTAGCTATAATATCGGCCAGCCCTTTGGTTTTTAGGTAAACCGTAGGATATGTTTCGTTGTCTGTAAAATACCTTGTCTCAATCTCTGGCTTTACTCCGGCAAAGTCGCCCGTAAACTTCATGGCACCGTTGCCCGCAAGTGAATAATTACCGCTTATTTCTGCTGTGGCTTCGAAAGGTTCAGATATGGTAAGCGAGCCAGTAAAATTCGTATTTTTATTCTGTACGTCAAACGCTTGAACTGTAACTTCCTCTAGCCCTACGCCTACCGAAGCCAAGCCCCTTCTGTAGATGTTCTCGGGCGTGTTTGGTAAATAATTGAGAAAATAAAAAGCACTTGCACCGCCAACAAAAAACAGTAGAGCTACCAAGACACCAGCGGATTTTTTAGAAAACTTCAGTCTGGTTTTTTGTGGTGTGCTTAGTGGAGGTGGTTTGGGTTGTGTGAATTTCTGGGGTCTTGTGTCTTTCGACTCTGGATATATTGATTTTTGAACAATGTTCGCCGCAGTATTTACTACCGGTGTTGCGACATCGTTTTCTTGGTCGGGAATCTCCGGGGTGGGTTGAGCGACTGACGGTGCCGAAGGTTCTGGCTGAGCTGGTGTAGTAGGAGTAGGAGTAGGAGTAGGAGTAGGAGTAGGAGTAGGAGTAGGAGTAGGAGT
>CAZOFP010000012.1:0-31572 GCA_964579475.1 uncultured Candidatus Saccharibacteria bacterium
GGACACCAGGTTTTCATCCTGGAAATACGGGTTCGACTCCCGTTGGGATCACCAGAATAGATTTTTCGGCTGGCAGCAGCGCAATTAATGAATTCACCCCCGTAAAATGGGGTGTTTTTGTGTTTCCAGGTTGCAGATCTTCGTAGGTCGGCAATTTGGTAAAAAGTGCCTTGAAAAACAAAGATTTTTTAACCTGACACCTCTGTTTAATTAATAGTTCATCTAGGTTTTCCAGGAAATATTTTATCCTGGCCATAGATTGACGTATTTTCTCAGGATTTTCATTAGTTTCATCGTCCTTTCTAGCTTCCAAGGCTCTTATTTGCTTCTCAATCCGCACCAAATCTTCCTCCATGTATTTGAGTGCGGTTTCGTTAGTTAGTACTTTCAGCTTATTAACAGTCATTTCAGCTTCACTACGTAGGGCTGCAATACGCTCATTTACGTTTCCACGCTCTGCTAGTTCTTCTTGCTGGCGCTTTTCATACTCAGCCTCAATAAGTGACATCAAGTCGTTTATGCGTTCCTGGGGCACCACAAACTGCTTTACGAAAGTATCAATGCGCTGCTCAAGCTCATCTTTGTTGACCCGAAAGTAGTGTCCGTGATTGCTGCAATGATAGGCCGGATAGTACTTACCATTACGACCTTTAGATGCGCTACCAAGTAACGGTCGGTCGCACTCGGGGCACAGAACAAACCTTCGAAAAGCAAATTCACGAGTTTTTGCACCACGGTTCTCGACATTTTTGGGTAGCCTAGCCTTAGTTATGAGATACTCGCCTTGATCATCCACGTCGATCAGTTTTTTGCCACGGTTAGCCTTGTTGAATAGAGATACGGTTACAAGCCCGTCAAAAACAGCTTTTATGGGCTTATTGTCTGTCCACTTCTCGACATTGATACCTGCATATATCGAATTAAGTAATAGCTTTTGCATGACTTTTACGGTAAGCGGCTGACCGCCGGTATGTCCAATAATCTTAGTTCTGTCATGTTTGCTGTGAATATTTCTCTTACGAGTCTTAAAGCCAGCTTCATTAAGCTTGTCTACAATTTGTTGGTCGGTTAGATAGCCCTCGGCTCTAAGTTGAAACATTTGTTTAATGTACTTGGTCTCTTCTGGGTGGGGACGAAGTATCGTTCGTTTGCCGTGCTGAGTATTGACCTTTTCACTAGTAAAACCGTACGGTGGCTGACGCATCCAATAACCCATTTGGGTGTAACGAATCTCAGCACCGATTACACGGCTTAATATGTCTCTTAATTCATCTTTACCACGTTCTGCCTCAAGGATTTCGGACTTCTTAGTAGGCGAGTAAGTACTCCAGTTATACTCAAAACCCAAGTGATCGAGTGTGTTTACTTTTTGGCTACCAATAACGCCATAAATATCTGTTAATGTGACACCCGCCTGTTCTAGCTGTTGCTTCAGGGGGTTGTAGACATCTGAGCCACCACGCGTAAAACGATCGATTGATTTGATAATAAATAGATTAATACCATTCTTTGGATTTTTGCAATAATCTATAGCTTGCTGGATGGGCTGTTGCTCTTTGCTGGCGGATTCTAGAAAGACAAAATACTGTTTGATTTTTATTCCACGGGATTCTGCGAAGCGCTCTATTTGTTCACGCTGAGCCTCTGGTGAGTCGCCATCAGTACCTTGCTTAGTAGTGGAGACACGTATGGCAGCCACGGCACCAAGATCGGTCTTAGACTGCATTAGTCTGTCCCTCCGTCTCTGCTTCTACAGTGTCAACAAGTAGCTTTGCCAAAATCTCCATGCGCTCTTCTAGAGTTAGCTCAACTATAAGCTTTGACTTGTTGGTTGACCCTTTTCTTCTACCCACTTCACCCTCCAGTGACCTACCTATATAAGTATAGTTTACCACCTATATAATGATAGTTTCAAGTTGAAAACGTTGTAATATTTTTCTAATTCCGTAATTAGAACTATTATAAATATCTACATCTGTTAATTTTACTTTTTCATGTTCTCTCTTTTATACTAACGTATAGATATGAATACTAGAAAACTAAACAACAAGCAGATCGATACCCTAATCACTGCATTCAGATTTAGATATGTAACTACTAAGAACTTAGCAAGACAAAGAAACATCAGTCACAACTCAGCATATAGCGCTCTCGAAACCCTTCACAATAACGGCTACTTAGGGAAGAAACATCAAAAGAGCTATAGATTATTAAACAAATCAGCCCGCTATTATCTGACTCCTCAAGCGGTAGCTTATCTAAGAAAATCAGGACTAGGCTTAAATGAAGACATTTTAAACAGCAGACTCCGAGAAAAGAGCAGAACAAGTGACTTCATAGACATGCAAGTGGCTATTCATAAGGCCTACTTAGATATAGACGATGAACTGGGGGGTAAAGCGACTATTCAGACTGGAAGCGAGATGGCTGGGCAAGAAGGCGTGATAAAGCCCTATCCATCACTATATGTGCAGCCAACGGAGGGTCGGCATTACTTTGTTGAGCTTGCAGATGGTCAACACCTATTTCTAGTTAAAAAGAGGATTAGAAAGTACATAGAACATTATGAATCAGATGAGTGGGAATGGGATGAGTATCCTAACGTGAGGATTGTACGAAAATCTAAAGCCGATCAAACAAAACTCATAGATTACATTGAAGAAAAAATGGATGATACCTACCTGGATGAAGATGACTTTTCAATCGAGGCTAAACGATTTCCCATTATCAGACATCCAAAGCTTGTTGTGGAGTAGAATACAAGGAATATAATAGCGGTATAATAAATCACATGAACTTCGATGTGATTGGACTACACCCAGATAATGCTCTTAAGATTGCACTCAAACTACTTGACTCTCAAACTACTAATGATAATAAGGTAAAGAGCCTGCTTAATAATTGCCCTATAAAGAATCTTAATTCAATAGATATTCCAAAAAATTTTGATAGTGGAAAGACGATAGACTTGAATATTAGTGAATTATTGGGGATAGGTTGTGTAGCGTCGTATTTTAACTGGTCGAGCGAAGAGGCTGATACTCACAACACATATCAGTCTGTTGTTGGCATCGAAGACACAGCCAAACGACAAACGGAAAACTTTCTGTCTGATGGGGCGATATGGCACGACCAAGCAAAAGCAAAAATGCTGGCTCAACAAGTCATGGTGCAGGGCTACTTCCCTAAGAAGCAAATTGTAAACTCCGATATTGTCGCTGCAATAAAGAAAAAGATGAAACAACGTGATAACTATCCCGAAAACTGCATGCTCATAGTGAATGTTCTTGGAGGAGCGATAAGCATAGATCGAAATAAAATCTATAGTTATATTAAAGATCTCACAGATACATTTACAGATGTTTACGTGGTTATATACAACCTACCTTCATTAACTCTAGCTAATGTAAGTTTTGTAAGTGAGCCATCTGCACGAGGGCTAACAATAAAACTTGAAAGACATGAATTTGAGGATGAATGGAAGTTTAATAGTGATGATAAGCGCTATAGATACGGTAAGTAAGCAGTTTATAGTCTTGCTCAGGACTTTAGGTTAGTGACGATTCAGATCACCGAATCTTGTTGGTCGAAAGAATCTATCTTTTTCAATCTTCAAACCAAACGGACCCTTTACGCTAGCTAATTCTTTCAGAGAGAAGTACCCTAGCTCATCCTCGTGGCCTTCTACGAATCCGAAGCAGTAATGCTCGCCGTCGCACTCCATGGCGTACCATGTCCAATTTGACCACGGGGTAAAGAACTTGTAATGCACCATCTTATCTTTAAGCGCTATTTCCTCTGATGAATACAGAAGTGGTAGCTTAGCAATTTCTGCTTTGGTTAATAAAATTGTCATTGTTGCCTCCTTTGGCGTTTTAGTTTCTTAACGCCGAGATGAGCACGGTTATAGGTTCTGTTTTGGCAAGGTGGAGATTCCTTTGAAAATGCCTATTAATAACTACTTTGAATTTTCATAGGCGAATACTACCTTGCTGAGGCAGGTTCTATACGTACACTGAAGAGGCATAAGGAAGTAAACCTCACCTCTCTTCGCATTGGTTCAATAACTGATATACTTCATTTGTGACAAGAGAAAAATACGATACAGTTTTACTGAGCAAAGGTTTTGTGTTCAGCGAGTCGCAAGATGTGTGGACACAATACAGGGATAAGGGCCACTTTATGTGGGTTGATGATGTTTTTCTAGAATTATTGAAAAGTCTAACGCCATGAGTGTCTGGGTCATATCATCTAACCCAACTTCGTACGATGCAATAGGCGCACTTACAGAAGATAGAGAGATGGATTGGATTGCAAACAAAAAATTTATGATAGGAGATACTGTATATATCTACGAAGTGGTCCCTCCTAGAGGTAGGGGCGGAATCGTTTACGAGACAGAGGTTACAGAAACTAACATAAGATTCAAGGACAAGATAGATGACCGTAAACGCTGGCAAGGTCAAGCTTACCCCGCAAGCATAACTGAGCAGTCTAAATTCAGTAGGCTAAAGTACATAGGCGAACCTGCCGGAGGTGTAATACTGCTCAAGACACTAAGGGAGTTTGGTTTTGCACCACTCCAACGGGGAGATGCAGCAGCTTCCGTTACAGAATCTCTTAAAACGTATATAGAGCTCTCTTTTCAGAACATACATGATAGCGAAATTGAAGAAGTTGCGAAGCAAATTAACTTAGCCGGTAGTCTAGAAGAGGTTACGAAATTCCTAGAAGAATTAACTGACAGCATGCCACCTATAAAAGTCAGACAGGTCATTCAAAAGATAGTAAGAAACCCCAAAAAAGCTCAACTTATTAAGGAAAGCAAGCAGTACATTTGTGAGGTTTGTGAAATTGATCCATTTATCCAGAAAAGCGGAAAGCCATATGCTGAGGCTGATCACATCATACCCTTAGGTGGTAAGTATAAAGGACTGGACAACCTAAAGAACATGCGCTGCCTCTGCGCCCAATGCCACGCGGTCATAACGCATGGGTCTGACGGTACAGTCAGAGAATTACTTAGGTCAACCAAATGGCAATCTTAATACTAATTTTGGTTGCATTACTCATACTTGTATTCGCAGGTGGAGGTAAACGAACACACAGGAATAACTCAGAGGCAAAGAAGAAGAGATCAATGTCGCAGGAAGAAGCAGATGAGCTAATCACCGTTATCCTACCGACTATACGTAATGATAAGTAATGCATGCTTCTACTAAAGCGGCGTACACTTTCAAGCACAGCTTGCGGAGGCAGGCTCTACACGTACGCTGAGAAGGCATAAGAAAGAAAACTGCACCAGCTTGTAGATAATTAAACTGTCAGTTATCAGTTATAAACCTTTAGTTGATTACAGTTAGCCTGTGTGTTGCTTGATTCTATGGAGTAGCTTATTGCTAGGTGGGATATTTTCTTTATCCAGCTCGGTTTTCATTTCAATTTTCAATTTTTTTAAGGGCTTCTTCCATTGCTCGTTCAAAATTTTTTTGATGTCTCTTTTGTAGATTTTTGTCCATTCAAGAAGTTCAGCTTGCGTATAACCATCTGGGAGTTCTTTTATAGATTGGATTTTTTCAGATTTATATAGACCAATTAAAATATCATTTACTTTTTTAGAATGATATAGAACAGAAATCTCGGCCAGAGCTTCATCTAACTCTCTTTTTACGGACATACTAACGTTCTGCAAGTTTCGTGAAATCTCCATGTTTCTGTTCGATTCCTCTTCGTGCAATCTACCATCAAGTTCAGGCAGAGTCCGGATTTTATTATGATAATCTGCAAATAAGTAAGCCTGTACCCTGAAGATTTCAATCTGAACATAGTTGTCTATTAAGCCAGCTATTTTATAAAATAGCTTATACTTTTTATTTTTTGTTTCTTTTCTAATAGCTAATTTATGACTAACTAAAGAAGCTAGAGCTCCACTAACTCCTGCGGTTACAGCACCTGCAATAAATGTCCAATTATTCATTGGTATAAACCTAATGTCATTATACCTTGTATATAAGTGGAAAGGATTCTTATTATATTGTTGAGCCTTTTCTTGTCTTGCTCAGGACGTTTTGAATCTACTCTTTGTTTTTTTCTAAAACTTCTAGCCAGTTGACTCTGCCCCAAGCTGTTTGGAGCAGATCACTCCACAAGCTAGATCCTATCTCTGGGTAGCACAACTCCTCACGCAGTCTTTCCTTAAGCATCTCTACCTTACGGAAATCGCTCACTTTCTGGTCTATAACCCCACAGAGCAGTTCATAGCCAGATCGAGTATTCCCGACCCACAGTGAAGCAAGCCACGTTTCGCGGTTGCACCACCCGTTGTATGTTTCGTTATTGTTTGATGACATATTGTCCTCCTTTACTTTTTGTAACGGAGGTTCAGATACGGAGCCGCACGGCCAAGCTGTCAAGGCTGGAGATTCCCCTTAAGACCGCCAAAAATTAATAATGTCTTATGGGCGAATACTACCTTGATTGTTTGGCTCGGCTCGTATACTGAGACACCTACGGAAAGTAAACCTTTAATCTATGATAGCCCTTCGGTTACCTCTGTATTTGAGCTATACTATATACATTATGGACATACAAAATTTAGAGAAGAAACTTTGGGAAACTGCAGATAAATTAAGAAATAATATGGATGCGGCCGAGTATAAGCATGTCGTACTAGGGTTAATATTCTTAAAATATGTGTCGGATTCGTTCGGTAAGCAATACAAAAAAGCAAAGGCCGAAGGTTTTGACCCAGAAGATAGAGACTTTTATCTAGCCGACAACGTTTTTTGGGTGCCAAAGGAAGCTCGTTGGGCGAAACTGCAAGATAACGCTAAGCAACCGAACATTGGTGTTTTGGTTGATGAGGCGATGGACGCTATAGAGCGCGACAACGCCAGCCTGAAGGGTGTTTTGCCCAAAAACTATGCACGAGAGGCGCTAGACAAACGCCGCCTGGGTGAACTGATTGATACGTTCACTAACATTAACCTTCACGAAGATGGTCACGACAGCAAAGACTTGCTTGGTCGTATCTATGAGTACTTCATGGGTATGTTTGCTGATGCCGAAGGTAAACGTGGCGGGCAATTTTACACACCGAGAAGCATTGTTAAGTTGTTAGTTGAGATGTTACAGCCGTACACTGGCAGGATTTATGACCCTTGCTGCGGTAGCGGCGGAATGTTTGTACAAAGCGAAAAGTTTATTGATGAACACCAGGGCAAACTTGGTGATATCGCAATATACGGGCAAGAATCAAACCAGACCACCTGGAAGCTAGCGAAAATGAACATGGCCATTCGTGGTATAGACGCTGATATTAAGTTTGGCGACACCCTACACAACGATCAACTCAAGGATCTAAAAGCAGACTTTGTCATTGCTAATCCGCCGTTCAATGTTAGTGATTGGGGCGGCGAAACGCTCAAAAACGATATTCGCTGGAAATATGGCACTCCACCTAAAGGCAACGCTAACTTTGCCTGGGTGCAACATTTCATACATCACCTAGCACCAAAAGGCGTTGCAGGTTTTGTGCTTGCTAATGGCTCTATGAGTTCGCAAACTTCTGGTGAGGGAGAAATCAGGAAAAATCTTGTTGAGGCAGATCTGATTGACTGCATAGTTACGCTACCAAGCCAGCTGTTCTTTAACACCGGTATTCCTGCTTGTCTGTGGTTTGTGTCTCGTGATCGTTCTAACCGTAAAGGTGAAACGTTGTTTATTGACGGGCGAAATTCGGGAAAGATGGTTACTCGCCGTAATCGTGAACTAACCAAAGAGGATATTGAAAAAATCACAACTACTTATCACGACTGGCGTACTCAGAACGGAAAGTATGAGGATGTTCCAGGATTTGCGAAGGCAGTAAATCTAGATGAAATCAAAGAGCATGATTTTGTGCTAACACCAGGTAGGTATGTTGGTAGTGAGGAAATTGAAGAGGACGACGAAGCATTTGAGGAAAAGATGAATCGTTTAACAAAAGAACTTAGCGAACAGTTTTCACAAAGTCACGAACTAGAGAATAAGATTAAAGATAATCTTAAAAAAATTGGTCATGAGCTCTAAAACACAATCGAGCAAGATCTATCGAGACATAACGTTATGGAGTTGTTGAGCTTGTTGCTTGGTGTTCTAGGTTTGATAGGGGTGCTGTTAACTATATTTATGTACATCAGCCCAAAATACAGGGTCAATTGGTATCTCAACAACCCTGGTAAGTGGGAGGAAGTACATCTGAACTTAAACGGTAGAAGTTTGTGGAGAAGAAAAGATCACCCAGAGTTTTCAATTGAGACTCAAGACGAATCTGAAGAATGGTCTTACGGTAAACAAGAGAGTTGGATGAAGTATCCGTTGCCTGACCCGTCGAAATATACGCATATGGTGCACGTCAAAGCTAACGGCGTCGTAATTTATGCAGAGCATTTTATATCTTTAGATGGTGGTAGATATTTTGTGCCATTGCCAAGAGCTAAATATAACGAAAAAGAAGAAGATAATGAGTACTACTACAATCCTATTCAGCTAGCAATAGCGCGAGTAGTCGGTAGATTTTATAGGATGGAAGATGTAGACGAGTTTGTGAATCACAATGAAATCGAGGTTAGAAAATGAGTTTGACATGCTAAGCGAACTTGAACAGATGCTAAATCATGGATCTATGCCTCAGCATATTGTCGAAGGAAGAATTACAAAGGGTATGTTTGGGTCGCAGAATAAATATAAGTTTGTAATCAATTCAAACGATCACATACCGCCTCATTTTCACGTATCTGTTAACGATCAACAAATAGCTAAGTATAGTTTAGAAACAGGACTACCTCTGGCATCTACCAACCCACAGCTCGATAAAATAGTCACTAATTGGTTAAGCAGGGATGACCATCTAGAAGATGGATTATCTGAATGGCGAAGATTTCATGGAGAGAACCATGAGTAAGTCAGCTTTACTTGATAACGACAGATTTAAAATTAAAGAGCTACCCCTGGAAATAATTGATGGCGACCGAGGGACAAATTATCCAAAGCAAAATGAATTTTACGACAAAGAGTGTACATTATTCTTGTCAGCAAAAAATGTGACAAAAGAAGGTTTTAATTTTAGCGAAAAACAATTCATCACAAAAGAAAAAGACGAGCTACTACGGAAAGGGAAGCTACAGAGAAATGATATTATCCTAACAACTCGCGGGACCGTAGGGAATGTAGCGTTGTATGGCGATACCGTCCCATTCGAAAATATTCGTATTAATTCGGGTATGGTGATTATTCGTTGTGATGATTCTCGGCTTATACCCGAGTATTTTTACTACGTACTGAAGTCGAACACGTTTATTAACCAGGTTGAAAATTTTCGTTCTGGAAGCGCTCAGCCTCAACTGCCTATCAGAGATATGCGAAACATTAAACTGCCTTTGCCGAGCATTGAGGAGCAAAAAGAAGTTATAAGGCATATAGGATCTATTGATAAGAAAATCAATCTCAATCAGCGGATGAATGAGACTTTGGAGCAAATAGGCCAAACTCTTTTTAAACATTATTTTATTGATAATCTTGAAGTTAAAACTTGGCCAGAAGGAGGTATAAATAAGTTTGCAAGGAGTATGAGGAAATCGGAAAAACCACCATTTAATAGCGATACTGCCTACGTTGGGCTAGAGCACTTTACGCGAAGAAGTCTAGCGATTTATAGTTGGGGACAAGCCTCTGATGTTAATAGTAATAAATCAGCATTTAATAATGGGGACTTGTTGTTTGGAAAGCTTAGGCCCTATTTTCATAAAGTAGCAATTGCTCCAGTAAGTGGTGTTTGCTCTACTGACGTGCTAGTCGTCAGAGCAAATGATGCAACTTATCAGGGCTTTGTTTATCATTTTTTAAACCAGACGAGTCTTATCAGTTATGTAACTCGGGCATCAGAAGGGACAAGAATGCCGAGGACTAGCTGGAAGAATATTGAAGGCTTTAGATTTCGTATTCCTCCGACTATCAAGGTCAAAGAGTTTTCAGGCACTGTTCGCCCGCTTCATGAACTGATAATTCATAATGTGATGGAGATCAGGCAACTTAACGAGCTTCGGAACTCACTTCTCCCACATCTAATATCGGGAAAGATTAAAGTTTAGAGGTTGTTTATGTCTGACGCACTCACCCTAAACGCACAGACACTTGGTCTTCCAGTAACTAGTGCTGAGCATCTGAACGAAAGATACCAAAGTCTTGTTGAGGCACTAACCACCGAAAACGCACCTGCCATGTGTGACGCGGCGAAAACACTTTTAGAAACCGTCTTCCGTACAGTTATAGTCAACCGAAATGGAGCTGTAGTTGAATCACCCGATAGTCGAGCGTCGTTTGTTGAGCTGTACAGACAGGCACTAGAAAGTCTTACTACTCACGATAGCGACGAAATATTTATGCCGGTTATTAAAAGGAGCGTTACTGTAATTGCATCGATGCGTGATAATTACGGTGACAGTTCACATGGTCAAGATGGCTATCATGAGCGAAAACTTGACCTCGCCGAGGCAGTATTACTTGCAAGGCTGGCACTTACTATATCGGGGTACATGTATTCGCGCCATGTACATACAAGTACTGACCACGGGAACTCTCGCTCGCACTACGCAGACAACCCTGAGTTTAACAAATATTTAGATTCAGAGGGTGATATAGAAGTAGCTGGAATATTTGTTGCTCCTAGTAGAATACTTTTCGACAATGATTTTACTGCATATAGAGACCAGCTACTTGAACATAGCAACGATATGTATATTAGTGAAATGGAAGCCGCCGGCGATTTATGGATGGAGATGCAAAACGATATTGCTCGCGGTAAATAGCATGATGTTAATCGTTAGTAGCCAATGACATCTAGAAACCGTACGTATGACCTTTAGTGCTACAATTTATAAGTAGTTATGAATGAAGATAAAGTAGAGCAAAATGCATTAGAAATACTTGAAGAACTTGGTTTTGAGATTCTTCATGGTCCAGATATTGGCCCGGATGGAACTGGCGAGCGTGAATATACCAACCCAGTACTGAGGCACAGGCTAGAAGAAGCTATTGCGCGCATTAATTCAAACATCCCAGAAGATGCCAGAAAAGAATCCATCAAACGTGTGTTGCGCAGTGCCGAGCCAACCCTATTGCTTGAAAACAAAGCGTTTCATAAATACCTCACTGACGGTGCAAATGTAGAATATCGTGACGAGTCCGGAGAGATCCGCGACGACATGCTAAAACTAATAGATTTTGATAACCCCCAGAACAACGAATTCCTAGCCATTAACCAATTGACCGTTATCGAAGGCGAGAAAAATCGCCGTCCCGACGTCGTACTTTTCGTAAACGGGTTGCCGCTAGTAGTTATTGAGCTTAAAAATGCGGCTGATAGTAAAGCCGATATTCTGCGAGCCTTCAAACAAATAGAGACATACAAAGTCGAAATACCGTCTCTTTTCCGCTACAACGCCCTATCAATAATCAGTGACGGCCTAGAAGCACAGATGGGCACAATTAGTGCTGACTTCGAACGCTTTATGTCATGGAAGACAATTGATGGTGAAAAAGAAGCTGGAAATGTCCCAATGCTCGAAGTGCTACTACGTGGTGTTTGTGACAAAACACGACTGCTCGATATCATCCGAAACTTCATAGTATTTGAGCGAGAAGGCGAAACAGATGAAAGCTACATCAAAAAAGTGGCTGCCTATCATCAATACTGGGCTGTTACTAAGGCACTAGAGTCTACTGTAAAGGCTACTGAGGGTGACCACCGTGCTGGTGTGGTTTGGCACACCCAAGGATCCGGTAAATCTCTAAGCATGGTGTTCTATACCGGCAAGATGGTGTTAGAATCTGCCCTACGCAACCCTACGATCGTTGTGGTTACAGATAGAAATGATCTAGATGGTCAGTTGTTTGATACATTCGCTGCATGCCAAGACTTGCTACGTCAGGAGCCGCAACAGGCCGATAGCCGTAAAGAATTGAGAGAGCTGCTTAACCGCGAAGCAGGTGGAGTAATCTTCACGACAATCCAGAAGTTCTCACTAGAAGAGTCCGAAGATACAGCGTCTGTGCTTACCGACCGCTCAAACGTAATTGTAATTGCTGACGAAGCTCATCGAAGCCAATATGGGCTTAAAGCCAAAGTGCGCTCTAGTGATTCCCAGCTAGTCTATGGTTATGCGAAATATATGCGTGATGCCCTGCCAAATGCCAGCTACATCGGCTTTACGGGTACGCCGATTGAAACTGAGGATAAATCAACACCAGCTGTATTTGGTGAGTATATAGACATATATGACATCCAGCAGGCAGTTGTAGATGGGGCGACAGTAGAAATTTACTACGAAAGCAGACTAATTGATTTGGGGATGGATGAATCAACGCGCACTTGGCTTGATGAAGAGATAGACGATTTGATGGGCGGCGAGGAAGTAAGTCGCCAAGAAGAGCTAAAAGCTAAATGGGCTCAAAATGAAGCCATCGTCGGTAATGCTTCGCGTATAAAACTTATCGCTAAAGATATTGTTGATCATTTTGAGGCACGAACCGAGACCATGGAAGGCAAAGGCATGATCGTAACTATGAGTAGACGAATTGCCGTGGAACTCTACGATGCAATTATTGCTCTGAAGCCTGATTGGCATAGCGATGACGATACTGAGGGACTAATAAAAGTTGTAATGACTGGCTCAGCAGATGACGGACCTGAAATGCAACCGCATATACGGAATAAAAAGCGCCGCATTGCCCTAGCTGCGCATATGAAGAAAGTTGATTCTCCGATGAAGTTAGTAATTGTCTGTGACATGTGGCTTACAGGTTTTGATGTGCCGAGTATGCACACTATGTATCTGGATAAGCCAATTAAAGGCCACAACCTGATGCAAGCTATTGCAAGGGTCAACCGTGTCTTCAAAGACAAACCAGGTGGTTTAGTTGTCGATTATCTTGGTGTGGCGGCTGCTCTACGTGACGCCTTGGAAGACTACACAGTTGGTGGCGGTAAAGGTAAGCCAACTCTCGATCAGGCTGAAGCAGTTGCCGTGATGTTACAGAAGTATGAAATTGTACGTGATCTATTCCATGGTTTCGACTATATGCGTTACTTTGACGCAGAGACAGGTGAACAACTACAGATTATCCTTGATGCGCAGGAACACATCTTAGGTCTTGATAATGGAGAAAAGCGCTTGAAACAATACGTTGTAGAGCTAGGTAAAGCCTTTGCCCTGTCGATTCCGAATGAAAAAGCTTTAGAATTACGTGAACAGGTGGCATTTTTTCAGGCGGTGAAGGCTCGATTAGATAAAGTAAGCACCAAAGGTGGGCCTACTGACGAAGACTATGGCATGGCGATCAGACAAATTGTCGATAAAGCGATTGCACCAGTCGGTGTTGTCGATATATTCGCAGCTGCAGGATTAGATAAGCCTAATCTGTCTATCTTGAGTGACGAATTCTTAGCAGAGATGCGTGATTCTACGCGCAAAAATCTAGCCGTTGAAGCGTTAGATAAATTATTGAACGATGAAGTAAAGGCAAGGTTTAGCCGTAATGCCATAAAAGCCCGTGCATTTTCAGAGATGCTTGAAGCTGCACTGGCTAAGTATAAGAACAAGGCAATCGAAGCAGCTCAGGTAATTGAAGAGCTTATCGATATTGCAAAGAAAATGAGGGAAACGCTCGACGAGGCAGAAGTTGAAGGGTTAAGCGAAGATGAAGTAGCTTTTTATGATGCTCTTGCCGATAACGGAAGCGCTATGGAGGTTATGGGAGATGAACAGCTGCGAAATCTAGCACGCTTGCTTGTTGAACGGGTCAGGAAGAACGTGTCTGTTGATTGGACAATTCGGGCTAATGCACAAGCAAGACTTAGAGTTGAAGTTAAGAAATTACTCAACGAACATGGTTATCCACCGGATCAACAAGCAGTCGCAACTCAATTAGTCTTAGAGCAAGCCACGCTATTTGGTGATGAGTGGAGCACTGTTTGATTCGCTAAGAAACACGGCATTATAAAGTATATGCATACCACTTAATAAATATAAGTAGTTTGCAAGAATACTGTGCGGACACCTATAATGCTTGGTATGACTATTGACGTGGTTAAGAACAGATTAGTACTGTTTAGTCTCAATGAGGCTGTATTTGAAATGCTTTTTGACCATACTATTGCTCGAAGAAAGCCTAAATTCATCAATGCGGTTGCTGCAAGCACTATCAAGTATGACGATTTCATAAATCTTGCTCGTTCTGCAGAGGTACCGTATCCTCTTTTCTTTCTTTCTGTTTCAGAAGTTAAGAAAATAATTTTAGATTACGAAAAAATCGTTTATTTTGGGGTGAGCAAGGACCAAATGTCGATTGCATCCAGAGGAGAGGTTAAGCTTGCGGACATCTCACTTGTCCTTAAAGATATCACCAGAAAACAGAACTTCCTGAAGAAATATATTGATGACGAGAATGATCTGCCTAGCATGTTCAAACGTAAAAAGGCTGGTATTGTTGAGCGCGCCGAAAACCTCCGCTCTTTAATCGGCTATGATCTGAGCAAAATTGAACGGTTAAACAAAGAAAAGTCGTACGAACTACTGAGTGGTGGCCTAGCTACAATAAATGTCTTCATGTCTCTTTATGCGCACAACTACACACCGCAGACCATTACGCAAGATTTACAATTCAGTGGCATAGCAATCAATGATAAGAAGTGTCCATTCTTGTTCATAAAGGCTGGCGACAATCATAGCAGAATCGAACTCTGGGGTAGGAGGTTGTTCACGGCGACCCTGCTCATAAGCTGTCTTTGTAATGGAGACTGCGGTCCTTTGACCATGGACGGCAGAAGCGGAGATCTTGTCGAGGATGATCACTATATTTTTGCAGAGGAATTTTTGATGCCCGAGAATATCATCAAAACTGAGTCGATCACGTCACTACATAGTGCAAAGGATCTCTCTGACAAATACTCTGTGAGCACATCGGCAATTGTTATGAGAGGGTTCAGGCTTCGTCTAATCGACGAGGATACAAAGAACGCTTACTTAGAGGAGCTGCGGACCGAATGGGATAAGCTAACAAGTAAAAAAGGTGGCGGAAGGCAGTTGGCACCCGAAAAGGCTATTAACCGATACAATAATCCAGCTGTAGTTAAAATAGTCGTTGAAAAATACCAGTCGAACGAAATCAGTAAGCGCGATGCAAAAAACCTACTGTGCTATAAGAAGGGTGAATCCTTCAGTCTCGAGGGGTTGTAAATCAATGTTCAGTGGTATTACAAAATTCTTAATTGATGCAAATGCCATACGAGGTATTAGTGTCGCGACTTTTAATAGCAAGATGAGTAACAATCGTATACTTGCATCCATTCCAGAGGTTAAGGAGGAGGTCCCAAATCTTGGTCAGAAACTGAACCTTCTCCATCTCGAGAACCTGAATAAAAATGCATTTGAAGTTATGGAAAAAATCATCCAAAAATCAAGTGTGCGGGCAGTAATAGACTACCCGTTAAATAAGGGTGCCGCAGATGTTGCATTATTGGCGCACGCGCTTACCTCAGATGTTGCTGGTATGTTTAGAGACGAAATCATCATCGTTACAAATGACAAAAAACTAAAAGAAACTTGCGGGGATTTAGGGTTACAGACTATGTCTTCTGATGAATTCAAGCGGATATAATTAATACAGTTTCACCACTCATAGGCTCTTGCGGTTCATTCGCCAGTATCCGACAGTAGAAATTATAGGCCGGTGAGCATGAGCTTATAATGGAGAACTTGAGAGCTCGTTCAGTTAAAGTTCTACACGATGCAAGGCGAAGTTGAGGTACTTGGCTCGCTGGAAGAAATAGTTAAGGACTATCCAGAACTACAGAAAGAACTTTACGCAACAGCAAACAATAGCTGGCCTAATTTTTTGTCTGTCTCGTGAGCTATGGTTATCGAGTGATCTCATACCCGATACTTTTTAGCTTGTTTAGGTCTACGGCTCCGTGCTGTTTTCTTAGTAGTTACGATGCAATAGATGGATAAATTTTCTTAAACTTTAGTTTCTTACTGTAAGTAATAGATCAAGAACTCCTTAATGTGATGATAGGGTTCGACGATATTATATAAATACTCTTCTTAGCTCTAGTTAGGGCAACGTATAAGTTTTTTGGGTCTGATATTCCAGCTACATCGGCAATTATTACGTGATCATATTCTAGCCCCTTAACAAGGACTGTTCTTGACGCAACCCTTGAGTGCGCTCTTCTCCCTGTATGGCGTATTCGATCTCTTATTACACTGAGTTCGTCAACGGGTATAGTACTGCCATCAATTGAAGCTTTTATTGCCGCAATCGTGTCTCGCCATGCTTCCCACCTGTAAAGCCTGGTCTCAGAGTGCTGCTGTAGTGCGTCTGCTGCGCCCAAAAGCGTAGTATATGAAGGGTTTTGTCTAAGGTTATCTAAAATTACTAATACGTCTTCTAGGCCTTCACGATTGTAGTGAGCTATCGATTCACCATTTTCTAACTTTCTCAAAATTGGTGCATCAATATTGGCAAGTCCCGTCATGCATTTTTTTGCAAAACCTACAAACCAGTATGCAATTTCAGCATTGCCGCTTTCAGGAATGTTGTCTAGCCATTCAATCATGAAACTTCCCCTTATATTCTCCATTACTGAAAAATAACCTCCCAGCATACTAGCGTGTCTTGCAACGTCGTTCGCCCACTTATCAAGTAACAATACTGTGTCGGTGCTATCAGTAAAGGAGAATGCCAGGTCCGCTAATACCCCAGTTCCTGCTTGTATCCACTCTACGCCTGGAACATTAATTTCAGTCAAGTCTATAGTATTACCAATGACCATTTCATCCCTTATTTCCTGTAGCCAGTGTCCCATATCGGGATTTACATCTTTCCACCTGTGAGGCGTATGTGCGACGCTCACTTCTGAGAACCTCGAGAAAACATCAACTTCCCAGTCAACCAATACCGTATCGCCAAAATCAAATATGCCTTGGAGTCTGTCTCCAAGCACTATGCACTTGGGTATGCTCTCAGCAATTGTAGTTATTAGGTCGTGATGCTTCATGCTGCAGTCTTGATATTCATCTATTAAAAAGTAATCGTACGAGCTTGTAAGCATGCGCTTAATTGCTTGAGCTTTAGTCACCCTGATAGCACCATCAACGTAACTATTCGACGCAGTCCAATCTGGAGTCTTCGGCACTGTAACCCCGCCAATCTCTGTATAGGCGCGAGCAAGTGCAAAAGCAAAACCGGTTATTGTATCGACTCTATACCGTGAAGAAGGTACGCCCATGCTTTTCATTCTTTTTCTTAGTGCATCCACTCCTGCGTTTGTGTGAGTAAGGACTAGACACCTCTTGTCCTCCGATGCGGCACTTGAAACAATTTTCGCAAGCAGGTGTGTCTTGCCCGTTCCAGCTGGCATCTCAACAGCACATGGCGCTTCCATTAAGAGAGTCTGCGCTAGCAATTCGAGGTCTTCTGGGGTGCTATTCCTCAGGCTCGGCATCCGCAATACCCTCAGTTGGGTATAGAAACCCTTTAATTCTCTTAATTCTTTCCGTGAAATAACTACCTATAAACAGGCTTTCATTTTCCCGAACCCATACTCCTAGTATTTTGCCGCCGTCGACATTCTTGAACCAGTTCTTCTTTGATGCTGCTTCAGCAATAATAGCTCTTGAGTCCTTTTCGGACATGCCTGATTCAACCCAGTCTGAAGGTTTTATTGTCGTGTGCTCCTCACCAAGTCCGCAACTACTTAAGTCGTTGAGAATCGTTGCTTCATCTACCCGAGTTGCAACAGCAAGCAATACAAAATCATTAAGCAATGTTGTTGGGGTAACTGTTATTATTTGATGCTCCAAATTAAATCCATCATTCCATCTAAATAATTCGACTCCATCAGACACAGCTTCTTCAACTTGTGCATCAATGCTACTATCATCATTATCAACAAGTAAACCAGTATCGTATCCAAGTTTTTTTAAAGCCGATGCTCTTATTGAAGCTTCTGCGCCGCCTTGTCCATCCTGTATAACTGACCCTTCTCCAGCAACAACTGGTAGGCCAGCTTCAATTCTTTCCTCATCCCACTTATCGATATAGCTTAAAATTAAACCTTCTTCGGTTTTTCCTTCCACGACAAGTATTCTGCTCCCAAGAAATGAAGACGGTCTGGAGCGCCTTAACCGTAAAGTACTTTCATCGTCCGGCAGAAACGAAACCTGCGTTCCTGCTGTAGAAGTTCTGACAACTGCAAGATTTTCAGTTAGAGACTGCTCTACGGCTATAGGCGAATGAGTAGTAATAAACACTTGAGAATAGCTTTCATCGTCCCTGAGATAGCGAATTAGTCTAACCAAGCGATGCGGCTCTAGCCCGGTTTCGATTTCATCAATCAATAAAAGTGGTTTTGTTGGTGTTGCTATTTGCTGAACTGCGAGTGCCGATATCCTTTTAGTCCCCAAGCCAAAGTTAGTTAAAGGGATATCGGATTCGTACAGTGCCAGGTTGCCGATGACGGACGAGAAGGATGTGTCTAGTCCGGGCTTAATTGAAGAAAAACTCCCTCCTCCAGCTTTGTTTATTTTCGCTTGCAGCTGTTGAGTCAAGGCATCCATGTCCTCGTTTTCGTGCTCGTTTATAGCCTTGCTTGCAGCCCTTGCTGCTAACGTCATGACTTTATCTGCACTATTGTTACCGCGCGACAAACGTCCCAGGGCAGATGTTCTAGTCCAGCGTAGGTGTGAATCAGTTCGTTCATCAACTTTAAAAGTCGAAAGGTGCTTTCTGTGATTTGAACGTAGTTCCACACTCGCTCCTCCCTCAACACGCTCCACTGTCCATAATGGTTCTAGTGACTCGTCTATTTTTAGTTGAACGATTATGCAAGGTTTAGTACCGTCAATAGGGTCTTGGTGTAGTATGCCATCATCATCGATACCGCTTAATGCGAGCCCAAATGCTGAGTCTTTTAGTAGTTCCATAGGTATGTTAGTGATAACAACTCTTATGCAAATTTCTTGAGCCGTATCACATCCGTGAAAATCTGTGTCTGAAATACTCGGCTTCCAGTTTTCGCCTAGGGAATAATGTAGCGCGTCCAGTATTGTAGTTTTTCCTCCGTCGCCTGGACCTATTAAGCAAACAAATTTTCGGTCTTCGGGAATATCCCATACTGACTGTTTTATTCCTCTAAAGTTGTTTATCTCAATTCTTCTAATATTCATTAAGTACAATTATAGACCATACCCTTAGAAACACACGTGTAGCATGTTTTGCTACCAGCAATCAATTACAAAGTCGTCTAGTTTGGCAAAAAGGTATCATAAAACTGTTTCACCGCTCATCGGCTCGTTAGTCTTGACGCCAGAAATGCGGCAATAGAAGCTGTAGGCAGGTAAATTAGATATTTCGCCTCTCTCTATGTACGGCTCTAATAACGGTAACAACAGTTCCTCGTCCTTTGGGCTACCAGTACGAAAAGTAACTATCGTGCCAACATTAGCCAAGATAACGTTAACCAGTTTTTGATCATCCTGTTGCTGAGTGCTTTGTTCGGCCATTGTCAGATGAACTTTATACTTTCGGGCTTCACTTAACATCTGCGTGAACGACATAGTTGCAAAGTTTTGAAACTCATCAACGTAAAGATAGAAGGGCTTACGCTCTTTTACCTTTATCTCGGAGCGTTTTAAGGCTGCTAGCTGTAGTTTAGCTAGGATTGTAACACCAAACAGCATCGAGGTATCTTCTCCAAGTCTGCCCTTTGAAAAGTTGCAGATGAAGATTTTGCCGTCAAGGATCTCGTTAAAGTCGATTGTTGATTTCTCTTGCCCCAGCATAGCTCGGGCGCTGGCTGAAAATAAGAAGCGTCCAATTTTAGATGTGATCCCTGCCGCCATCTTGACCTTCTGCATGCTACCGGCCTTACCAAGTTCATTTTTCCAAAATGCTCTAAGATCATCGTTTTCTAGGTTTTTAATTATTTTCTTGGCATACTTACCGTCGTTTAGTAGGCGGAAGATGGTAAACAGTGTTGGGTTCTTTGTCGTTAGGGCTGTCTGGGTGGCATTGCGTAGTACATATTCAATACGATGGCCACCACTATCATCCTCTGAGAATATCTTGCGCATTACAGACACAACAGACTCAGTTACACGATCTTTCTCCCGTAGCAGATCATTACCGGTTAATCCCTCTGGCATCTCAAGCAGATTGACGCCGATTGGGTTGTCAAGGTCGTCAGGATTGAGATAAATAACATCTTTAGATCTCTCTTCAGGCACAAGCTCAAGTAACTCTTCGGCAAGATCACCGTGTGGATCGACAATTGCCACACCTTTACCGTTGCGCATATCCTGCACGATCTGATACTTAAGCATTGTAGTCTTACCACTGCCAGTACCACCGATAACGTACATATGCCTCTCTCGTTCAGCTTTTGTGAGGCCAATTGGGGTTTCAGAGCCGTGGTGTTTATTTATACCAATGAGCACATCTAGGCGAGCATCGCCTTTAAGGCTTAATGGTGCTGGTAAAGTCTTGCTGTGCGAACGAACCATGCCTTCTGTTTTCATAACGCCATAAGGAAAGTGAAATAGCGTAGCTACTTCTGAAGCACTCATCACCGAAGAGTTGAAACGAAATAACGACGTTAAACGGTTTAGAAAAAGATGATTCTTATAGCCCTGCAAGTGGCTGCCCAGCATATTTTGCACAAGCTGAAGTCGCTGAAAACCAGATGTGTTAAGCACTTCAAGCGAAGAAATAAAGTCATCTGTAAGTGTTTGCGCATGCTTACCAGAGCTAACAGCAAAACGTACGTCCGCCTGCATGAGTGGTTGCTCAAGTTTTGCAGCAATATCATCGTACAGTCGCTCTTCGACATTGGTGAGCTGAGCTACTTTCTTATCAATAAACAAGCTGGATATCCATATAGCAATCGCGGCTATTAAGCCTAGCGCCCAGTTGCGCGTCAAAACGCCGATTACTACTGATGGTAGCCACACCCATGCATAAGTCATCAAATAGTAGCGAAGTTGACCATTAACATTAGCTCGACCATTTTTTATGATTTGGTTGTAGATGCGCCGCGCACTTCTAGAGGAATAGGACTTTATGACAAGCTGCATCATAACTTCCTCATCCTGCTTAAGCTGAGTCATTGATCCTGCAATAAATGACATGGGGTCAGTTTGTTCTAGGTGTTGTTTGGGTTTTAGAGGGTATGCGTAATGGCGAGTTTGTTTAACGCTAAATACATCGGTATCTTCGTTAATCTCTGGCACACTTCTCTTATGCCTGAACTTAAGCTCAGGCATATACGCTATCAGTGATTTCTTGATGCTCGGGATTGAATTCTCTGGTGCAACGATTCTGTATCGTATCCCGTCTTTCTTATTGGCAGCGATCTCCAAAGATAACACGCCGTTCTTGTGTAGTCTTTGTTGTAGAACCGCAATAAGGCCCTCTGTATTTGAAGGGTGCGTCTCATTTTGCTTTGGAGGGATAATTTCCAATGTATAGAGGTTATTTGATTTAAATAACGACACGACATTTCGTAGAAAGTTAGCTAGCGGTTCAAGGATGTATCGCCAGCCAAGATAGAACAGCGCTACCAAAACCAACGCATTTATAACTATTTCGGATGTTGTGTCTCCGAAGATCCTGACAAATAGTGAAAACGAAAAGAGAGCTGTCATGAATAAAACCCAACATCACCATTTAAAGGAGTGATACAGATATGATAACTGAGCTATTCACAAGTATCAAAACCTCGACGCGACAACTGCGTAAACAGAAATGCGAGAATATACTTAGTTTTAGCAACTAAAAAGTAGAGGAATAGATATGAAAAATGCTAAAACAGTAACGCTTGCTCGTGTATCGAGCCGTTCACAAGAAGACGGATACTCTCTAGACTCGCAGGGCAAACTACTGAGGTCGTATTGCCACGAAAATGGAATGAGCCTTATTCGAGAATTCAGACTTTCTGAAACCGCTTCAAAGAATGAACGGCGCAAAGTATTCCAAGAAATGCTTGGCTTCGTAAAAAAACGCAAAATCGATCATCTTGTCGTAGAGAAAACAGATCGATTAACGCGTAATTTTCGAGATGCAGTTGTGATTGACGACTGGCTGGAGGCAGAAGAGAGCCGAAGATTGCACATGGTCAAAGAGGGTCTGATTATTCACAAAAATGCCAAATCTGATGCCAAGCTTATGTGGAACATCTATTTGGCATTTGCTAAGAAATACACCGACAACTTACGTGAAGAGGCTATGAAAGGGTGGGATGAAAAGCTCGCTCAAGGTTGGATGCCTGCACCACCGCCACCAGGGTATAAAACCGTAACTGAGCGCGGCAGAAAAATACACACTATCGATGAAGACACGGCTTTTATGATAGAGCGTGCCTTCAAATACTTTCTACAACCTGAAGGGTGCGTGAGATCCGTTACGGAAGAATTGAAGATGTGTGGCCTAACAACGCGTAAGAATAATCCCCATGTAGAAAGCTCGGTTCATAGAATGCTCTCAAACAAGTTTTATATTGGAACGATTCAGTTTAATGGCCAAGAGTACCCTGGCGCCCACGAACCACTAATTGACGAGGAGTTGTTTAACGCAGTACAAACCAAGTTAAAAAGAAACACTAGGCCTAGGACTCAGATATCTAACTTCCTGTTTAGAGGGCTGATCATTTGCTCGGTATGCAATGGACTTGTGTCCTGGCAAAAACAAAAAGGCCGGGCTTACGGATCATGTCAGCGCTGGCATGACGACTGTAAGAGGCACAGCTTCTTGCGTGAAGATCGTGTTGAAAGTGCGGTACTTGCTAGTTTTGAAGATATCAGTGATAGCAACGGCATGTTGTTCGAGAGACTTAAACAAAAACTGATTGAGCGCAGAAGCCCTTTTTCTGAGGGTAATATTGAAGACATGCATAAACTTCTCACAACTCAGCTTAGGCGTATTGAGACTATGCAGGATGGGGTTTACGAAGATAAGTTATTAGGTGCCATAAATGATAAAACTTATTTGAGAAAGTCTAATCAATTCAGGGAACGGACGATAAAAATAGAAAAGCATCTCGATGAATTGAGTCGGTACAGGGATGAAATTGAACAGACTGCCGTTCGACAATCGCGACATGCGTTAAGGAATCTATACATGCAGTCGAGTAAACCGGAGAAACGCATTATTCTTGAAAAGCTATTTAAAATCACCGCTCGTCAAGGAACGGTTCAGGTTGATGTTGTTGCCGTCAGCTAGAGTGTACGCCACCTCTGGTGTATACTCATGAATATGAGCGAGAAAGACATAAGAGCATCTTTGGCAGTTAAATTACGAAAAGCGCGTCGTATGGTTGATTTGACTCAGCAAGAAGTAGCCGATAAATCTGGAACAAACGTAAATTACTACGCCAAGCTTGAGCGTGGAGAAGCTATACCGTCGCTAAAGCTGCTTGAAAGAGTACTGCGAGTTCTTGAAGTTAATTCCTCTGACGTATTACCGTTTTAGATTTCAGTAGATTCGTCGTTCTCTGATCCTTGATTCTGTTCCTCGGGATAGATCGCTTTGCGCTCTTCATCCAAATTTTCGTTTCTAATTTTCATCTTTTCTTTAAGCAAGACCTGTTTTGCATCCTCTTCAGTTGCGTCAGGGTTATGTGTTTTCAAGCGTTCGAGAACTACTTGAATGTCGTGATCGTTTAATTCGTATCCGCTCATATCAAACATAGTATATCACCAGTGCCACCGATTCGCCCCTGTGAACTGCATCATTTGCTGACTAAGCTGCCTTGACTCGGTACGTCTCATGACTTCTTTGCTATTAGACTGTGACAAGATATTAAGACTGCCATCCCATAGGATACTCTCATCTATCACAGCGAATTTTCTGTGACGCATATCTTTGTAAAAGCATACTCTTACCCCGTTATTCCTTAGTAACTTTGCAGCTCGCCAAGCCTGAACCTCAAGTGTCTTGTTATCATGGTGATAGGGCATGCGACTGTTGATACGTACTTTTACGCCACGTTTTTTCAGCTTTTTGAAGTATTTTGCAAATTGAACTGCCCTTCTTTCTGTCATAAAAGGACTTTCAATAACAACGCTCTGCTTAGCACGCTTCACATCCTTAATGAATGCGCTATAGAATGATTGCTCGTCGTATAGACGAGACGTTAAAAGACTAGTTGAGTTAATTGACCTCTTTTGAAATAATCGTAGCATGTGTAGCCTCCAGTTGAAGATCAGCTTCAACAAGAAGCTGATCTAGCTGCGCTACTGCAGGCCGAAAGTGTTTCCAGGTTAAACCCGTTGAGATCACCAGTAAACAAGATCAGCTCTACGCTGGTCTTTTTTGCTGGTAACTCTCTTCGAGAGGGTCGAACCTTGGTTCGAAGACGAGGAGCTCACGCAGGTGCTTGCACCGAGTAAGTGACAAAGGCGCATCGTCAGATACTCCCGTTGGGATCACTATCCGCTTCATCTAAATTCATTCTCTAGCTAATCACCGGTATTTCCACCCAGGAAGTAGTGTAGGCCGGACTTTTTTTCTCCTGTCTGGATTTCCAGTCAGCTCTACCAGATGATTCCCGAGCAGTCAGTAGTGACCCTTTGCCCCAACGTTTATTGATTACATCTAGAACCTGCATCAACTTATCACTTTTTAGCATATTCTCCTCAGTTGGCGTGTTTACTAGGGGTAACTGTGCAGATACTGCTGGTAAAAGCTTGTGAACCACAATACCTGATTTTTTATACCCGTGCCCCTGCTTAATTATCTGGTCTAACCCTTCTACTGCGGCGGCTGTTAGAGCTGCCGTATCAGAGGTGGCAAACGGCAGTTTTACATTGATACTAGGATTATGCTGGTCTGTAGCTTTTAGTCCTGAGCGTAGAAACACTACCAGCTCACTCGCTACCTGGTCTTTTCTGCGTAGGCTGGAAGCAATTTTAGCCGCAAAGCTGGCTACAGCAGACTCTAGCTCATGTGGTGCCCTGACGGTCTTGCCGAAAGACCTGGTGGATGAAATGCTTTTTTGCTGTGAATTCGTATGCTCTGACTCTAGTGGAATATTGCTTTCGCCCTTTAGTTCTCTAACCGTCTTAAGACCTCTGATGGTCATGGTTTCCAGCGCCCAGTCCTCAGAAACCTGGGTCAAGTCATAGGCAGTCTTCACCCCTCTAGCACGCAGTTTCGACCCCAACACTCGACCGATCCCCCATACATCTTCTACGGGTAGCCATCTTAGACACTTTTCATAGTTACTCTTGCTTGTTGTTTCCGTCATTTCAGCCTTGGCAACAGAGTAGGCACCCTTAGTCTTGGGGTGTTTTTTGGCGTATTCAGAGGCAGCTTTAGCTAGAGTTTTACTTGACCCAACACCTACGGAAACTGGAATTCCAGTCCATTTTTCTACTTTAGCAGCTAAATCCTGTCCCCATTTTTGATAATCTTCGATTAACAGAGAAGACACCTCAAGAAAAGATTCGTCCACCGAATACACCTCTACATATGGTGCTTCCTCCTCCAGTATCTCCACTATTCTTCGAGAGAAATCACCGTAAAGTGCGAAGTTTGCAGAAAAAAGTTTCGTACCTTGTTTTTCTAAAATATTCTTAACTTTGAAATGAGGCGTAGCCATTGGTACGCCCATAGCTTTGACCTCGTTTGAACGAGCCACAATCACACCGTCGTTATTGGAAAGTACCGCTACTGGCTTCGTTTTTAGATCTGGTCTTAGGACTCTTTCACAGCTAACAAAAAAATTATTGCAGTCAACTAGGGCAAAAACCGGCGTTTTGTCTGTGGTGCTCATTTTCTCATTTCATGGATTACGTGAGTCACAACCCCAAAGAAATTAATTTCAGTATCTTCTTTACCATCATACTTATCAATCACGAACTCGCCTTCAACCGCCCCAACAAAAACATCACCAGACTTCATTTGGAGCGCTCTGTCAATAGTTAAGATGTCGTTAGCATAGATACTAAGCTCCTCGTACGAAGTGCTGTCTACGCGTATATAGAATGTGCTAGAACGATTTTTCACCACTAGTTTATTGAGGTCTAGAGCTACATCCGCCCCATCTAGAGCAGGGTTGGGAAACCCAAGATGTACTGCTTTTTGGCTCTCGCCCCTCTCGTTGGTTTTCTTCATTAAACCAATTATACAGCTAACAAATTAATGCTTTCTGAAAATTTATACTAATTACTCCTCTTCTAGCCAGAGGCTGCCTACAAGAAGCCAGTAACAAATTAATGCCAATACCTGCGAAAAATTCCTACAAAAATATGTTGCTTGTGCTTTTTAACAAAACATTACTTAGTCATTGACATAATCATTTTAATGTTGTAAGATGCAGCCATCATCGTTTTGCGGCATGTGAGGTGGAGACTCACGATTAAACGATTCAAACCGTTTATCACCCAGAGTGTTGGGAAGTTTCACATCAGGATACAGGACTATTCGATAGATTGTTATTCGAGAGAATACAGTTGTCTAGACTAGTTCATTTTTGTTTTCAGAGCTGAGTGAATTCTAAGAAAAGACCGAGGAAGTTATTGAGATGTATGAATAATACTTCGAGAGAACTTCTGATAGGCTTGACGCAGGAATTCACCAGAAGCTTATTGAATCAAGTGGCTTTGCTACTTGGCAAGATAAGCGATCTGGAAACAAAAACTGTTTTCTGGAGACTCTCGCATACAGGCGACGCCTTAAACCGCAGAGCCAAGTAGAACGAGTGGGTACGTTTACAACACACTTTGTATATATATCGCAATCTACGATTAGTTTCGTTGGTTGTGATAGTTTAAGTCAAATCATTACAGTTTATTTTCTTTTTAGCTTCTAACGCACAGGTTCAGTTCAAGGAGTCAATCCTTGAACTTGCCTACGCTATCAGTCATCTGCTTTGTTGCAAATTTCAGTACTTTTCCAGCAGCACCATCTGTGCGGCAGGAAATAGTGCTTCGTTTGCGCCTCGCATGTAACCAATCAGAAACTAAAAAGTACAACTACTGTCTTAATCACTAGAGTGAACAGGACTGAACGAGTACGAGAAAGAAGCTTAAGAGTTTGAACGAGTTGTACGAATAGTACCTCGAGTAAAAACTAAAGCTTCTGACGAAGTAATCGACAGTAGCCGCCAATGAAATGGAACTCATTTCTATTTGCTTGGTGGCGTCCTGTACGTCTGAGAGCAGATATATATGCGTGAGGTTTATTTTGCATGCCGCAACTTTTCTCCCACGCATATTTATCTGCTCTCGAAGAGTTGATGGATTCGTCCATCGACAGATGAGGCAGTTGTTCTGGGGTTTTACCCCTGGAGCTGTAATGCTACTTACAAAACCAATTACTAGATGTTTGTCCTCCTAGTTCTGGAGCGACTTTTCTTACAGATACCCGTTGTCTGTAAAAAAAGTCGCTCCCGCTAGGGAAACAGAGGTCTGCGCATAAGGCGTAGACAGCGACCAGACAGGAACCCTCCTGTCGACTATGTTTCCCAGAAGGAGACACAAATGTCAACCAAGACCAAGACACCATCCAAGCCGACAACAATCGGCACAACGACCCCACTTGCAGCTACTTCCACCAAGAAGCGGCCAAGCAAGCCGAGTAAAAGACCGACAACGGTTGCTGGCACGAACGAGCGTATCGACATGGTCGTGAAGGTCATCGAGAATGATCGTTCCGAGTTCGACAAGGCGATGGAGGTTATCGCTCGCGAACAAGCAGCGCAGGACATGGCTCTAGCGACTGCCAAGGACGAGCGCACTGCGCTCGCCGGCGCTGTCGCGAAGGGTCAGGAGCAGACGACGGCAGCCTTCAAGGCTGCCGCAACTGCTCGTCAAGACCTGGCTGCAAGGGTCAACGGCAACACGAAAGCCATCAACAAGATGGCCAAGTACGTGAGCCGACCCGTCACAGGGTTCGGCTTCTTCGCAACACTCCTCGGAGTGCTGGCAGCAGCCATCACCTGGTGGGTATTGACCGATGCGGACATGACGCAGCCGTACAAATGGCTCGTCGTAATCCTCGTTTCGCTCGCCACAATTGCGACGGCAATGGCGCTTGCGCCTAGCGAATCACTCTACAAGGAAGACACGCCAACGACCAAGAAGAAGGAAGGTCAACAATGAGCGCGCAGCGCACTTGGTGGTACGCCTCAGCACTCGCCGCACTTGCGGCAGTGTTGGTGGTGGTACTCGCCGTCAACGGCACCACAGGCGCTGACGCGTCTGGTGGTGAAGACACGACAACGACCGAAGGATCGTCGACTGAGACACCGGGCAACCCGATAATCGAGGTTGGGAACTACCCTGACCTCGATTCTTCCGTCCTGGAAGATCCCGGCCCCGGAAGGTGCTGGCCAGACCTACTCGCTGGAAGGCGTGGACAGGTTGAAGCCGGTATCTTCGAGAACATCGACGGAGTGAACGACTTCACCCCTCCCTACACGGAGTTGGAGAAGGAGATACTCCACAACGATGTCCTGATCTTCGTCGACCAGAACTGGGACTGGCCTTGCGTGCAGGGTGAGGCTCAGTTCGCAGCCGAGAACCCCCAGTGGTTCATGGCTGATGAGGTATTGCTGACTATCTGGAATCGGGCAAACCCCGATAACCAGAAGTCAGACTGGAACTTCGATCCTTCTTCGAAGGACGAGTTCCTGACGTACCTCGGTTCGTTGGTTCTCGATGACATCGACCCTCTGGTCGTAGTCGAGAACCACCGGTGGGTTTCCACTTCTGACAGATGGGAGTCTCTGGGAATCCAGAAGTTCCCCGTCGGAGAGCTTCTCTTCTTCGTACCTGGCTACCAGCCGGGCAACAAGAAGGGGCTGATGTGGAAACCGGTGTATAAGCTGGTGTGTGGCAATCCGTTGCTGCCGCCTGGCGAAAAGCCACCACCAGGAACGACGACCACGACGGTGCCTGACAGCACCACAACGACGACCCACCCGGACGTCACTACGACGACGGTACCGTCGACCACGACAACATCGTTGGCGCCGAAAGACCCGGAAAAGTTGCCTAACCGAAATCCGGACATTCCGGATGAAGCGAAGGTAACCACTCCGGCTGTCGCGGGCTTGCCGGATAACCCGGCTACACACGACCCGACAAATCCTGACGTCATCGACGACGGGTATTGTCAGAGTTGTGACGAACCGACGACACCACCAATTGTCGTCACTACGACGACAACGATGTGGACGGATGAGTCTCCGACTACCACCACTCCCGACCTCGGGAGCGGCGGCGACGGAAGCCCGACGTGTGACCCAGGGTTCTCCTGGATCAACGGTGAAGGTTGCGTAGCGGCTGACACTTCTTCCGGCGAGGGACAAACAAATGATGGTGCGGCCCCACAGCCGTAACGTCGAAAGGAGCCCTGGCTTCTTTAGCTCACCTGTTCAAGGCAGCAATCAGGGAACCCGGTTTGGGGTGAACGTCGCATCCAGCGACGCACCCCAGGCCATTAGGTTTCACGCAAGTAGCATTGCTACGGGCGCGAGAGCATGAATCGATATTGATCTTTTGATCGACAATCATTCTGCTCTCCCCCGTTAAACCACAAAACGGATTGTAATGATTTGACTTAAGATGAAACGCTTCGAAAGAAGTATTTCAATATACAGAGTGCTGTTAGAACAGCGCCCACTACCCTGGGTTTAACCCCGGGGCGTAAGGGATGTTCATTAAAAAGCCAGTACCGAAAATGGAAGTTTTATTAACTTTTAATATAAGAAAAGGAGAAAATATGAAGAATTTTTCTAACATACTTCAGTACGTGCCCAAGCGCTTCTCTATGGTGCTAGCTGGACTTTTGCTCCTAGCTATACCTGCAGTAATGGCTGCAGCGAGCTGGAGCCCCGAACGTCCTACCTTCACCACAGCTGTACCCGCTGATTACGTAACGTTTAACTCTATCACCGACAACCCCGACGAGGGCGATGAGAGAGCATTCTTCCGAGCAAAAGATGCCGCCAACACCAATAAGGGTGGTTTCGAAGACGTTCAGGAAGTAACCGACGGACAAGAGCTCTTGCTGCGAGCTTATGTTCATAACAACGCTGCAGCAAACCTGAATCTAGTAGCCGAGAACACTCGAGTACGATTCTTAATTCCGACAGACTCTAGTACTAACTTGCGATCAATCGCATATATATCTGCAGACAACGCACAACCAAGAGTAGTTTCTGATACTATCGACCTATACTCTGACCGCGCATTCAGTCTTGACTACATTGCTGGTTCTGCCGTGCAATACACAAATGCGGTACCAAGCGGTATTACCTTAAGCGACAACATCGTAACTGACGGTGGTGCACTCGTAGGCTACGACAAAGCTGACGGAAATGTCCAAGGATGTTTTGAGTACAGTTCCATTGTGACTATCAAGGTTAAGGTGAAAATGCCTGACTACAAAGTATCAAAGACAGTTCGACTAGCTGGTGAGACCAGTAACGACTGGCGTGAAGAGGCAAAAGCCAACGTTGGTGATGAGGTAGATTTTTCTATTGAATTCACTAACACCGGTTCCACAACCTTGAACGACGTTGTAGTGCGAGACGAACTTCCTAAGGGCCTAACAATGGTTCCTGGAAGCTCCAAGCTATACAACGCAAACAACAACGGTACGCCTGTCGGTAATGATTCCATCGTAAAGAACGGAATTAACATCGGCAACTACACAGTAGACTCCAATGCATTTGTTGTTTTCAAGGCAACCGTGAATAAAGAAGCTTTAGCGGAATGTGGAGTTAACAAGATTACTAACCTAGCATTCGCTACTGCTGCAGAACTTGGAAGGGTCAATGACGGTGCACAAGTTGTAACTGACGCTGGAGATTGTCCAGAGCCTGAATTTACCTACCAGTGTACTTCTCTAACTGCTGTTCAGAGTGCAACTAACCGACTATCGTTTGCCTTCACTACGAAGGTGAACATGTCTGACGATGTATCTGTTAACAAATACATTTACGACTTTGGTGTAGCCGGTGAAGACAAGGTTCACACAGACAAGAACCAGATTACAAAGGTGTATAAGGATTACGGTAAATACAATGTAAACGTTGAAGTTCTATTCAACGTTGGTGACGTGCAGAAGTCTGAGACATGTTCTACAACAGTAGAAGTGCTAAAGACTCCGCCACCTGTAACCCCGCCGCCTGTAACCCCACCACCAACTGAGCTTCCAAACACAGGTCCAGCCGAAATATTGGCTGGTGTATCTGGTTTATTCGGTGCTGGTGCGCTTAGCTACGGAGCAATGAGTCTTCGTTCTAGCCGCAGTGGTCTTCGCGACAAGATGCTAGGCAAGAAATAAGAGCAACCTCTTATTTCTCCCAGGACAATCGCATCGTGACTGATCGCTACCAAGCTAGTAAGTAGCTGGCTTGGATCCCTGCATTAACACCTCGGTTTAAAACCCGGGGTGTTTTTGTTTCCTAAGATTATGTACTAAGCCCCAATTGTCACGACACTTCCACATAGCTCAATCTTTCCA
>CAZOFP010000013.1:0-27500 GCA_964579475.1 uncultured Candidatus Saccharibacteria bacterium
CTGTAGTTACTAAACTAACTAAAGTGCCTTCGACTAAGTTATCTGGTGAAATAGCACCTTCACTGAAGATGGCCGCTGTTGCGGTGTTCCCGACCAGTGGTGTGAGCAGCAAGGCAGTACTCAGTACGCCAAGGGGGATGACAAAAGAGAGCAATGCGAACTTGCTCTCTTTATGCGTCAGCGTACTGAGTACTAATTTTCTGTCTGGTACTCGTTTACTTCCGTTACTGGGGTTAGACCGCAACAAAAACAAGACACGCGCCTTGTAATTACTTACGGATGCGCGTGTCCTGCGAAATTTACTGGAACGAGCATCCCCTCTCGTATGATTTTTCATGTGGTGGTTTTTGTTTATGTTTGTTTGTGTTTTCTATCAGTTTTTATTTTGGATAGAATACACATTTATTCTCTCAAGAATACGTGTTCTGCGCAACTTATTTGTTCAACTTATCCACAGCCTATTTACTAGTAATAGCTGTGATCTCTAGCTTTGCGTATCTCTGTCTGTGACCTTTTTTCTTGTTGACACGTTTTTTGGCCTTAAAGCGAATCGATGTGACTTTGTCTGCTTGCAAGTTATTTTCGATAACTTTTGCCGTAACCCTTGCACCCTCGACAATCGGTGTGCCGATCTCGGATTTCTCACCCTCATAAATCAGTAGTGGATCGAAACTTAGTGTTTTGACGTCTCCAACCAACTCAACATCAATCACGTCACCTTTGGCAACGATGTATTGCTTCCCACCGGTAGTTATGACTGCTTTTTTCATCTATCTCTTTCGGGGATTTATTATAGCTGTAACACTCTAGCAAAACTGACTACAGTTGTAAAGGGTTTGAAACTATATTGAGGTTCCGGTCGTAGTACCTATACGAACATACTCATAAGCAGCTTAATTACTTTTTCGAAATACCAATACTTAGCCGATAACCTTCTATCGACACATCCGCCTGGTAGTCACTATTACCCTGCCCAACACTAGTGGCTAATACCTCTTTTGCAATAACCGTTTCGTAGCTCTTCAGTGCAGTAAGTAGCTCATCATCACCAGTAAGAGACAGCTCTATTCTGTCCTCGACATTAAGCCCAGCCTTCTTGCGGTGGTTTTGGATATGCCGTATTACTTCGCGCATATAACCCTCATGTCTAAGCTCCTCGGTGAGTTTAATGTTGAGTTTTACAGACGAACTACTGGCTACATTTAGGTTTGCTGATTTTACATTAACCTCTTCTTCAATAATCTGCTTCAACCCGGAATGGAGTGGTTTCGTTGTCGTAATTTCAACAGATTCAAGGGGTTGCCTGACTTTTATCTTGGCCCCAGCACGCTGTGAGAGTGCTTCTGCAATCACTTCTCGCGCCATAGCCATGTTCTCTATAACGTCTTCTTCGTACTTCACTTTTTCAGGCCAATCAGTCAAATGAACTGAATCTGGTAATTTGCTAGCATTGGTAATATCACGATAAACGTAATCACTGATGAATGGCGACCACGGCGCCAAAAGTTGACTAACTTTAACCAACGCAAACCAAAGCGTATCATAGGCAGCATTCTTGTCGTCGTCACTCTCACTCTTCCAGAAACGCCTACGAGACCGCCGAATATACCAATTAGACAGATCGTCGATAAACAGCCTTAGTTCTCGAAGACCTTTTGGTATCTCGTATTTGTCTACACTATCTGTCAGTAGTTCGGTAGTTTGCTCTAGCCTCGCAAGTACCCAAACATCTAGTACATTTTCGCTCTTCGGTCGACTAATGTTATCTGGCGACTGCCAATTATCTACCTCGCTATACGTTTTGAAAAACTTATAGGAATTCCAGAAAGTCATCAGAACATTTCGTTGTGCGTCTTTTATGGCACTCTCATCAATAGAAACTGTCTCGCCCCTAAGAATTGGGCTTTCAAACAGATAGTAGCGAAGGGCATCAGCGCCGTACACATCAAATACGTGTTGAAGATCAGGGTAATTACCGAGTCTTTTACTCATCTTTCGACCGTCAGAACCCAAAATTACACCGTGAGACATGACATTGGTGAATGCTGGCTCATCAAAAAGCGCCGTAGCCAGAACGTGAAGCGTATAGAACCACCCCCTAACCTGACCAACGTACTCGACGATAAAATCTGCTGGATGAATAAACCTTTCTTTGTCTCCATAGGGGTAATTATGCTGAGCAAACGGCATAGAACCACTGTCAAACCAAACATCAAGGATTTCTGGTACTCTGTATGCCAATTTGCCGTCTTTAGTCTTTAGGACTACTTCATCGATAGTCGGTTTATGTAAATCTGTGACCTTGGTCGGATCTACGGCTTTATCTTTGATTTCGGCCACACTACCACAGACGATTAGCTCACCATCATCTGTTTTCCAAACTGGAATTGGCGTTCCCCAGTATCTATCCCGGCTAACGTTCCAAACCCGAACCCCTTCAAGCCACTTACCAAACGCTCCTTCTTTGACATTATCCGGAATCCATCTGATTTTCTTGTTATTAGCTACTAGCTTGTCTTTGAGTTTTGGAACATCAATCGTCCACGAGGCAACTGCTCGATAAATAAGTGGATTGTCAGTTCTCCAGCAATGAGGGTAACTGTGTGTGTACTCTTCAAGTCTAAACAGTCTTCCTCGTGCCTTTAAGGCTTCTATGACGTTTTCGTTCGCATCAAACACATTTTGACCCGCAAAAGCCTTAATCTCATCTGTATAGTTACCTTGTTTGTCTACCGGTACTACCACTTTGATGCCATGTTCTTCGCAAAGTTTTTGGTCGTCTTCGCCAAAACCTGGCGCCTCGTGAGCAATACCCGTTCCATCTTCGTCGCTTATGAAATCTGCATGCATTACAACATGTGAATTTTCATGACCCAAATAATAATCAAATGGTGGCTCGTACCTAGCGCCGACAAAGTCTTTACCTTTCTTCTTAGCCACCTCTTTGTAATCTTTCAGTTCTTCTTGGTAGCGATCAAGTGCGGTCGTGGCTAAAACAAGTCGCTCTCCTTTACCTTCTAGAACTGAGTACTGAACATCTTTGTTGACTGCGACTGCCAAATTAGCTGGTAGAGTCCAGGGGGTGGTAGTCCAAGCCAGTAGTGTTTCGCCCGATTCTAGCGGAAAACGAACTGTAACAGCCGGATCAACCCTGTCTCGATAGGAATCGTCTTGTCGTGTTTCAAAATGCGACAGAGATGTCTCGCAGACATGGCAGTATGGCATAACTTTATAGTCTTCCGACACTAAGCCATCTTCATAGAGCTTTTTGAACGCCCATATGACACTTTCCATGTAGTCCTGGTTCATCGTGTAGTAATTGTTGTCAAAATCCACCCAGCGACCAATGCGGTTGATATAGCTTTCCCACTCTTTAGTAAACTCTGTAACAGAACTTCTGCAGTAGTCAACAAACTTTTTCACACCGTATTTTTCGATGTCAGCTTTTGAACCCAAACCTAGGTCTTGCTCGGCTTTCATCTCTGCGGGCAATCCATGACAATCCCAGCCAAAACGTCTTGGAACGTTGTAACCCTGCATGGTTTTATACCTTGGAATAGCATCCTTAACAATACTCGACACTACGTGGCCATAGTGAGGAAGACCGTTAGCAAATGGCGGGCCGTCATAGAATTCAAAGTGTTCGCCGTCTCGACGGTTTTCGACACTACGCACGAAGGTGTTTTCTTTTTGCCAGACCTCCATAATCTGCTCTTCAACATCGCTTAGAAATGATTTCTTACTCATAGAATCCCCTTTAAATACAAAAACTCCTGCTATGCAGGAGCCCTAGAAGTTTTAGGACGGTACCATCCGGCTATATTGTCACCTTTTTTACAACAGGAGACCTTGATTGACCTTTACGTGAGGCTAACGACGAGTTCTAATCTCTAGATAGGCTAGATTTCTTCTCGTACCACCCCAGCTCTTGCTGGATTCACGGCTGATTACCGCTTACGTCTAGTGGTTTGTGTATGTTGTTAACAGATAAAACTATACAGCAAACTAGTCGTGAGTAAAATACGAAAGTTCGTTAATTAGCGGCATTTCGCCTTGCCATACTCTTTGCAATACACCATTGTCGTCGATAGCTATTACTGCTGGATATTGGGTGATGTCGTACAGTCTAGCCTTATCCGCTCCTTCAATAGTGTCGAGACTAACAAGTCCAATCTCGTTTTGCGTCCTTTTCATAAAATCTCGCACAAAATCTGTCACCATTCTTTCATGTTCCGAGTTGGGCCTATACAAAATATACGCATTCATGCCCTAATTATAACACAAGCATCATTCAATAAAGTTATATAATTAATTATATAACTTTATACCTGTACTCCTGTCTTATACGCTAGCAACTTACTGGCTAAGAAATAGAATTTATGTATATTGAGTCATGCGTCCAAGTAGCCTAAGAGCAGCCTGTGGTGGTGCCACAAGCTGGGCAGATATAACACGAGCCAGCTCGTTGTGTCCGGTTCCCGCAGTTCATGCAAAGGGGTGCTTCTTCGGTGTTACCGCTAGGTATTGACGCTGGTTTTTTTGATTCTTCGGTGAGTGGCGCCGGCTTAGGAGTCTCTACCTTGATATCTGGTATAGAAACTGCTGGCTCTTCTTTGAGTAAGCTGGTTTGCTCCTCTAGATCAATATCTTCGATGTTGGCAAGTCCAAGTTCTAGCCTGTCGTCAAAAGACAGATAATCCATTGCTAGTCGTCTAAAAATATAATCCATGAGTGAAGTTGCAGTCTTTATATCTGGATCATCTGTTGCACCACTTGGAGCAAACGTCGTGTTTGTCATTCCTTTGACATAGGCCTTTAGCGGTACACCATACTGTAATCCATAGCTTACCGAACGCGCAAACGAGTCCATTAAACCAGAAAGAGTGGAGCCTTGTTTGGCTACTTCAATAAACAGTTCACCAGGATTGCCGTCTGGGTATTCACCAACTGTGAAAAAGCCTTTAATTCCTACCATCCTAAATTCGTAAGTACGCGAAGCGCGCGCTTTCGGTAATTTACTACGATAAACATGCCGAGCTTCGAGTGCAGCCTCCTTGGCTTCGTCGCTAGCAGCATCGTCAACTGCTTCACCGTCTTTTTTAGCTGTTGATAGCGGTTGTGCAAGCTTGCAATTATCTCTATAGATGGCTATCGCCTTAACACCTGTTTTCCAAGCGTCCATGTGTAGCTGTTCAATTTCTTCAACCGTTGCCTCTTCTGGCATGTTGACGGTTTTGGAAATCGCGCCAGACAAGAATGGTTGCACCGCTGCCATCATTCGAACGTGACCAGAGTAATGAATAATGTTGTCGCCCATGGAGCAGGCAAACACCGCTAGATGCTCGTCTTTTAGATGCGGCGCTCCGACAATAGTCTTTTCTTTGTCTATGTACTCTGTAATATCTTCTGATTGAGATTTAGTGTAGCCAAGTTCTTTCAGCGCTCTTGGAACAGTTTGATTGACGATATTCATAGTTCCACCACCAACCAAGTTCTTCATCTTGACTAAGCCAAGATCAGGCTCAATACCTGTGGTATCGCAATCCATAGCCAGACCAATTGTTCCAGTTGGAGCAAGTACACTAGCCTGTGAGTTCCTTACACCATGCTTCTCGCCAAGTACAACTGCCTCGTTCCAGGCAGCGGCAGCAGCGCTTAGGAGGCTCTCTGGGACCAATGAAGCATCTATTTCTGGAACAGCATTTCGATGCATCTTTAAAACATTCAACATACTCTTACGGTCTTTACTGAAACCTGTAAAAGTACCAACTTTTTTAGCCATCTTAGCACTAGTGGCATACGACCTGCCTGTAAGTAGAGCCGTTATAGTCGCTGCAACAGCTCTGCCTTCTGCAGAATCGTACGGAAGACCCTTGGCCATAAGCAGTGCCCCTAAGTTTGCATAGCCGATGCCAAGTTCACGGTAAGCTTTGGTATTTTTTGAAATTATCTCGGTTGGATAACTCGAATAGCCAACAAGAATATCCTGCGCCATAAAGACCATGGAGGTAACGTGTTCAAACGCTTCAACATCAAATGTGCCATCTTCATCGAGATATTTGAGAAGATTCAAAGAAGCCAGATTGCAGGCTGAATTATCCAGATGCATGTATTCACTACACGGATTTGACCCATTAATTCGGCCGGCATTTGGGGTGGTGTGCCATTTATTTATCACTGTATCGAATTGCATGCCAGGATCAGCACATTCCCAGGCAGCCTCAGAAAATTGCCTCATTAAATCTCGTGCTTTGATTGTTTTTATAGTTTCCCCAGTAGTAATAGCTTTAAGATTCCAATCGTCGTCATTCTCTACCGCCTCCATGAACTCATCTGTTACACGAACTGAGTTGTTGGCGTTTTGGTATTGAACAGATATTGAATCTTTTCCATTTAAACTCATATCGAAGCCCGCCTCTTCCAGCGCTCTAGCCTTGCGTTCTTCTATTGCCTTGCTCCAGATAAATTCTTCAATATCCGGGTGGTCTGCATTTAGAATCACCATTTTGGCGGCTCGCCTAGTTTTACCCCCGCTTTTTATAGCTCCTGCTGACGAATCAGCGCCACGCATAAAGCTAAGCGGGCCAGATGCTGAGCCGCCACTTTTACTAAGCGGTTCATATGATGATCGAATCGCACTTAAATTTAACCCAGCACCTGAACCACCTTTAAAAATCATTCCTTCCTCTGTGTACCAGTTGAGGATTGATCTCATGTCGTCGTCTACAGAGAGAATGAAGCAACCGCTAGCTTGCTGGGCTCTACCTTTTGCGCCAATGTTAAACCAAACCGGTGAATTAAACGAAACTCGCTGAGTGGCTAGAACATACTTTAGTTCGTCACTAAAGGTCTGCGCTTCTTGTTTATCTGTAAAATAGCCTTCCTGGAGGCCATGTCTTGTGATTGTGTCTACTACACGATTGATGAGTTCTTTCAGTGAACTTTCCCTGTCGTCAGTACCTGGTTGGCCCCAGAAATACTTCTGGGTCACTATATTTATGGCGTTCGCTGACCAAGAAGCAGGAAACTCTACGTCTTTTTGCGAAAACACCGTCTCGCCAGTCATCATATTTACTAAATTTGAGTCTGCCTTAGTCCATTCAATTGCATCGTATGGATTTTTTCCTTTTTGAGTAAAGAATCTCTTTACACTTAATACTGCCGTCTGAGACATCAGTCCCTCCTTTAATTATTTGGTTTTATTTTTACTATTTTTGTTTGCACCCACACGCTTCACCTCACGAACTCTGTGTGGCTACTCCCCCGAAACAATCGATGCTTGACTCGGAGCAACAGCAACACTCCTGTGTTTAGCCAGAGCGATTCTTAATCTTAGCTAACTCCTTTTCAAAGCCTGCCACACTTTTAAAGTGCCTGTAGACGCTGGCGAATCTAACATAAGCAACATCATCTAGTTCTGCGAGCTTACTCATAATCAACTCACCGATATAGCTAGTATCAACCTCGTCGCGATCGGTGTAGTAAACATCATTTTCTACACTTGCCACTAACTCCTCGCGTTGTAGCGCGGTAATCGGTGTCTTCTGGCAGGCTCTGTCTAGTCCTACAAGAATCTTCTTCCGATCGAAAAGCTCTCTGGTTCCGTCTTTTTTAACGACGATTAAGTTTGGGCGCTCTATCCGCTCATACGTCGTATAGCGATTAGAGCAGTTTAGACATTCGCGTCTCCGGCGAATCGATTCACCATTATTAACCTCACGAGATTCAATAACCTTTGTTTCATCTTTGTGACATTTTGGACACTTCATTTGTTACCCTCATTTTTTGATTAATGTGCCGCAGCTACAGGTGTCTGTTGATTTGTATATAGCGTACTTGGAGAGTAGTTTAACCCTACCTATAGCGTTTTGCAACATTTTTCTTTATTTTTTTGATTTTTTCTTCCGACTGAAGAATCGGCTTTTTTTGTCTCCCTGTTCTTCCTTTTCTCGGCGAACAAATGCTGGCGTATCTAATTCATCTTCCTTGTCAGAATATGACCAGATATTTGATTCTTCGTCGTCGGTAGCGAATGCATCTTTGCTTGGCGTTGGTTTACTGTTGATGTCCATATCTATGGTGCTAACCAAGTCGTCTGCTTCGAGATCGGCTACTGAAGACGATTTACTACCAACACTACTGGTGCCGTCCAAACGCGGTACGCTCGATGACGGAGCAAATGAGGCTTCTTTCTTGAAGTACGAGGCATCGAACCCGGTAGCGATGACCGTAATTGCTATTTCATCCTCCATAGCTGGGTTCAAAGTGGCACCAAAGATTATGTTTGCATCTGGGTCAACTGCTGCAGTAATTGACTCAGCGGCTTCGTTAATCTCATGCATGGACATATCTGAGCCACCAGAAACGTTAAACAGGACACCACGGGCACCGTCTATCGATACTTCAAGCAGTGGTGACTCGATAGCTTGCTGCGCAGCTTCAATGGCTCGGTTCTCGCCACTTGCGCGGCCAATACCCATAAGCGCCGAACCGGCACCACTCATTACCGCCTTTACATCCGCAAAGTCTAGGTTTATTAGTCCGTGAATCGTTATCAAATCTGAAATGCCTTGGACACCCTGCCTTAGAACATCATCAGCAACTTTGAAGGCTTCCAGTAGCGGTGTCCGCCTATCAATAGTTTGAAGAAGTCGGTCATTTGGAATCGTTATCAGTGTATCAACTTGCTTGCTGAGGTTATCGATAGCTTCTTCGGCATTTCTTTTCCGTTTGTCACCCTCGAAAGCAAATGGTTTTGTCGCTATACCAACAACCAGTACGCCTGCTTCTCTGGCAAGTTCGGCCACAATATGCCCGGCGCCACTACCGGTGCCACCACCGGCTCCAAATGTAACGAAAACCATGTCCGTGTTCTCGAGAACTTTCTTTATTTCGCTTCGCGATTCTTCTGCAGCTTCTTGACCCACGACAGGATCAGCACCTGCACCAAGTCCTTTGGTTGCCTCGCGACCAATATGAAGCTTGGTTTTAGCCTTCGAGTGATGAAGCGCCTGGGCGTCTGTGTTAATTGCCACGAAATCAACACCACTAACCCCTTCTTCAATCATTCTGTTTACTGCAGCACCACCTGCACCACCAACACCAATTACTTTAATTCGAGCGAACGTTTCGATCGCTGGAGCAACCTCCGGCATAATAACCTCCAAATATTTCTACGTACAGTATACATTAACTACTCATAGAGGTTCAATAATTTACTCAGAAGAAATAGTCTGCACAATTTTTATACTCACTACTGAATCTACGGTTTTAAGTTGCCGACAATATTGGTAACGTTTTTCCAAATACCAGAGGTGCTAAGCTTGATTCTAGGCCTACTACTTCGAGTGTCTTGAATGGCTAAATCATGCAGCATCAGCCCTACGACCGTCGAAAATTCAGAGCCATCAACTTTGTCTGAAAGTCCTGAAAAGCCCGTAGGCTTGGCAATTCTGACCGGCAGACGCAGTGCTTCTTTGGCATATTCCTCTAAACCTTTTAGTTTTGCGCCACCGCCTGCAATGATCACACCACCAGGTAGTTGACCTGAACGATTAACCCTCGCAAGTTCGTTGTCTACGTGTTCGAAGATTTCATCAAGTCGTGCTTGCATAATGTTCTCAACATCTGCCTGGGCGAATATGTAATCTCTACGATTAACGTTAAATTTAACCTTCTTGCTCTTCTTTGAACGAGTTGTACCTGGTCCATTAACACTACTGTTAATTTTAACTTTCTCTGCGACCTCTAGCTCCGTCCTTAGTCCAATCGCAAGGTCGTTGGTTATATTGTTGCTCCCCATCGGAATCACAGCCACATATTGCACGTCCCCTTCCTCAAGAACCGTTAGATTAGTCGTGCTTGCACCAAAATCTATTACGGCTACACCGTTCTCTCGCTGGTTGCGGTTTATCACAGCCTCTGTAGCTGCCAAGCCAGAAAGCAGACGACTGTTTATCGCCGTGTCGGTCGCATCCATCACGTTGTCTATGTTCCTAAGCGATGGACTAGCAGCAGTAATCACATGCGCCTCAACTTCTAGTCTGACCCCCGACATACCTAATGGATCTTTAATATTTTCCTGACCATCCAGTAGATAATTCTTAGAAAATACCTGGATAATTTCACGATTTGGTGGCAGCTGAACTACTGTAGCAGCATCTTCAACACGCAAAATGTCCTCAGCCGTAATTTCACGATTAGCGGCTTCAACAGCGATTACACCTTTTGAGTTCATGCCCTTAATATGTGAGCCGTTTACATTCACGGTAACAGCTGACACTTGATAGCCCGACATTCTCTCAGCCTCATCAATAGCGATATCGACGGCCTGAACTGTTTCCTGGATATTGACGATTGACCCTTTACGAACACCCAGGTTCTGACTAGTACCGACTCCAACAATAGTTGGCGCTACGTCGCCTGTGGCAAGGCTAGCGATTACACATCTCACTCGTGACGTGCCTATGTCTAGACCGATAAAGTGCTGATTCGACTTATGCATAGCCTCAAGTATAGCGCTTGCGCTCCACCTCTCGCAAGCAACTATGTGACGATCTACAAAACTGTAAGTATTTCGAAGCCATTTTCTGTAATTAAAACCGTATGTTCAAAATGAGCAGATAGGCTTCTATCTGCGGTCACAACCGTCCAACCATCATCAGCTATCGTAACCTTGTCTCCACCAAGCGTAGCCATTGGCTCTATGGCAATCGTCATCCCAGCTTTTAGCAAATCACCCGTACCTTTACGGCCATAATTAGGAATATTCGGATCTTCGTGAAGTTCATGACCCACACCGTGGCCAACCAAATCTCTGACAATACCCAGCCCACCTTCAGACAATACCTTCTCAATAGCAGCTCCAATATCCCCAGCGTTCACGTTGTCCTTTAGTATATTGATGCCTGCATGCATTGAATCCTTGGTCGTACTCACCAGCTTCCTCACTTCTTCCTCAACCTCACCAACAATGACTGTTGTCGCACTATCTGTAATCATCCCCTTGTATAGAACCCCGAAGTCGTAACTTATCAAATCTCCATTCATAAGTTCTATTTCGTTAGGAATACCGTGAACAACCTCTTCGTTAACTGATATACAAATTACGTCAGGAAAGCCTTGGTAATTATAAAATGCTGGATCGCCGCCCAGTGCCTTCAGTTCTTTATCTGCTATAGCAGATAAATCTTTCGGCGTTGCACCGGCTTTTGTATTCTCCTCCATCAATGATAAAACAGTTGCTAGCATCTTGCCGCCGCTACGCATAGACTCTATTTCTTCATCTGTCTTAATCTTTGTATACATATCTACATACTGGTTATTATCTGTTTGTGTATAGCCTCTACGCTGTTATCACCATCGATCTCTAGGACTGGAACCCCTTCACCACTAAACACACTAATCACTCTTAGCGCCTCATTTTCGTACTGTTTGTAGCGCCGTTTTACTATCTCTTCGGTGTCATCTAGTCGACCACGTTTTTTTAGTCGCTCGATGGACACTTTTTCTGGCAATTTAAGATGAATAATCCTGGTTATCTTTCGATTTGTGCTCTTGAGGTATTTTTCAAGCCAAGTTACTTGGGACTGTCTTCTGGGAAAACCATCGATAAGAATTACAGGCTCGCTATCAGCCTTTTCGATAGCTTCTTTAAGAACCTCCGACACCAAGTTGTCATCGATTAGCTTACCTGTAGCCACATCTGCCTTCACATCCTCGGGTAGAGCGTCAGTATGATCTCTTATCAGTTTGCCTACCGAGAACCACTGAACCCTGCCTTCGTCGTCTAAAAGCTCCGCTTGGACACTTTTTCCGGCACCTGGAGGTCCAAGAATAAGAATCATTCTAAACTCCTAATTGTTTCTTTACAGCCTGGGCAACCCTGGAACCGTCAGCGCTTGCGCCAACTTGTTTGTTAATGAGTCCAATAGCCATGCCGAGCTTCTGCGGACTATTTATGTTATTTTCTTCAATGACTTTTTTGATAATTTCGTCTAACTCTTCGTCGCTCAGCTGTTTCGGTAGATATGCCTGTAGAATTTCAGCTTCTTTTAGTTCCTTCTCTTCTCTGTCGGCTGCCCCAGCTTTGCCGTAAAGTTCAGCAGCTTCATTTCGCTTTTTAACCTCTTTTCCAATAACCTTAGTCACTTCTTCATCGTTGAGCTCGGCCTTTTTATCTATAGCTTGATTTTGCAACGCACTTTTGAGACCTTTTAAAACTTCCACCTTTAGCTTGTCGCCAGCAAGCATAGCGGCTTTTAAATCAGACTGAATGGTTTCTTGCATTATTTTCTACGGCCTAGGCGAATATCTCGTAATTTCTCTTCTCGGCGTTGATTGCGAATAATAGCTTTTGCTCGTCTCTCGGTCTTGCTTATGGGTTTCTCAAAATATTGGTTCGCTCGAACCTCTGCTAAAACACCCGACTGCTGGACTTTGCGATTGAAGCGGCGAATCATATTCTCCAAAGCTTCTTTGCTGTCTTTCCGTGTAACTTGTAACATTGAACACCTTAATCTGTGAATTATTAGTGAAATGCGCCAACCGGCGTATAACTCGGACTATTCTAGCTCAACAGAGGTGACTTTGCAAGAACTAGTTTATACTTTTTAGTTAATTTCACGGAGCTCTAGTTGAACGCTGGTTCGATTATTGAATGTATTTAGCCCAACGCTGTATTTTACGTTAACTTCTTGTAGGGAAAAATCAAAATTCCTTGCGAGGCCAAAGCCAATAGCATCTAGCTGATTACCTAGCTTGTCGGCCAAAACTGCCTTCAAGTGAGTGCCATCGGCGCCAACTGCTCTAGCCTCGACAACAGTGAGTTCCGATTCAAACACGGGTTTCATGTTGTCCGGTCCAAAAGGCTCGAGTTTTGCAAGAATTTTTACTAATTCTTCGTCAATAAGACTCAAGTCCTTAAGCCGACAATCAGCTCTTGCCTCTAGAAACTCCTGTTGATTGTTTAACTTTAAGTTTTTGTAGTAACTGTTGATTGCTGTTCGAAAATCATCAAGCTTGCTTGTTTTCATAGTCACACCGGCCGCCAATGCATGACCGCCGCCTTTCACTAAGAACCGTGAGGTATGATCCAAGGCATCAGCTAAGTGGAAATCACCAAAAGACCTAGCCGAACCTTTGGTCTCGTCGCCTAGCTCCTGCAAAATAAACGCGGGTTTCTTAAAGCGCTCCACCGTCTTTGAAGCAACAATTCCGACCACCCCCTGAGACCAATCTTCAGCACTAAGAACCAACACATCATCACTCGATTTTTTTGCCCGATCAATCACTTCGATAAATATTCGTGACTGTTCGGCTCGTCGCCCAGTATTGAGCGTATCCAGTTGCGCAGCTAAGCTCATAGATTCCAGCGGGCTGGTAGCTGTCAATAAATCTAGTCCTTTTTTAGCTGTAAGCAACCTACCGGCAGCATTAAGTCGTGGCCCAAACCTGAAGCCGAACGATTCAGTATCAATTTTTGATTTGTCGATACCACTAACGCTACTCAAAGCACCAAACGCTGGGCGCTGTGATTTTCTAGCTACTTCGATTCCCCATTTCGTTAAAATCCTGTTTTCACCAGTCATAGAAACAACGTCACAGGTGGTACCCAGCGCAACTAAATCAAGTAACCATTTTTCCTGACCTATATCTAGACCACTCAGTTCTCCTTGAAGAGCTTGGACTAGCTTGAACGCCACGCCCACACCGGCGAGTTCCTTGAACGGATACTCGGACTCTCTTCGCTTGGGATTTACGACCGCAACGCAGGCGGGTATGGTCTCGCCGAGAGTATGATGGTCGGTAACGATAACATCTATTCCTAATTTACTGGCCTTTTTTATCTCCTCGTGAGATTTAGAGCCGCAATCAACAGTAATTATCAGCGAAACCCCCTGCTTAGCAATCTGCTCTACGCCCTGCGTACTAAGACCATACCCCTCTGTAAATCTGTCTGGAATATAACTCATAGTCTCAAGTCCAAAACTAGAAAATGCATCCAGCAGAAGTGTTGTAGCGGTTAAGCCATCTACATCATAATCACCGTAAATGCAGATTTTTTCTTGAAGTTTTTTTGCGGCTTTTATTCTATCTACGGCCTGTTTTATATCTGGTAGTTTATTAGGGCTGTGTAGTTTTTCGTACCTTGGATTTAAATACTCTTTCCGTGCTTTCGCCGTTTTTAAACCCCTAGACAGCAACAGCTTATTTAGAAGTTCGGCTTGCAACGATGCTGACACTAATTCTAACTAGCTTTTTTACGTTGTTGAGCTCTGTGAGATTTTAAGACTATGCTTTGAAGTTCTTTGAATATAGGGAAGTGTTTATTGGTGAAATAAACCTTAGTGTTGCCTTTTTTTTCTGACTTTAAAAAACCAACTTTTTCCAGCTTTTTAAGCTCTCTCTGGATGTTTCCGGGATCTTCTTTGATTAGTTTTGCTAGTCCACGGACATGCGTTTTAAAATCTGGGTACTTTGCGTACACAACTACAATTTTGCGCCTTACGCGCGAAGTTATGAAAACCTCTAGCATGTCACCTCACATTGTTATTACAACAACATTATACATAATATAAAGCGTCTGAGCAAAAATGAATTACAGCTACCGCTGCCTAGTGTCGTCGTAGTAGTGGTCTGATGAAATAAAGTTTTCTGTAACACTCAGCACGTGAATCTCGTCGCAAGTAATATGTATCCTGTCTATAGCTTTGACCGATGCCACAGGCACAGCCATAACCAGTCTCTTCAGGCGAATCGGCTTTAGATACTCAATTGCCGAATCCAAAATTGCTGTATCATCTAGCCCGTCACTCACTAAAATGATTACTTTGTCGGTAAACTCATTCCGACTATGCAGCCCTTTCGATACAACTGCACGGTTTATCTCATGAGTTTTAGTGATCTTCTCGGCTTCAATGTAGTTGTGATATTCAGCAGTATACTCGTCTTTTTGACCATCGCTAAGACTGGTATTGTATGAAAAGTGTCCCGTTTGATCGACTGAGCCGAAGCTGGAAGTTTCGCCAGGAAGAGTTATCGCTTTACTGATAAGATTCGTGACATCAATCCTTAGCTGCTTCGCGATAACCGCGCCAATTGTCTCGGAAGACTCTGAGAGAGTAGCAACCACAGCATCGTCATCGGTATATCTAGCTAATCTTATAGCTAGCTCTTTGCCTGCAAATAATCTATCTTCGAAATACATACTAGTAGAGTTTAGCAAACTTGTTGGCACTTGTGATTTTATTTGTTGGTAGGATAATTAAACAATGAAATATTATCAGGTGGCGCTAGTAAAATCTGCTCGTTCTGCATCGGTGCCTCTTACCTACAGCTACGAAGATGATTTACCGGTCGGCACACTAGTTGACCTAAAGGTCAGAGACCAAAAGGAACTGGGCGTCGTTCTCGGTAGCGTAGTAAAACCAAAATTTAAGACCAAAAATATAGACAATGTTCTAAAGGAACAAATCGACTCTAGCAAAATCAAATTAGCTCGTTGGATAAGTCAGTACTACCAAGCTCCTGTCGGTGTTTGCGCACGTTTGATGATACCCACTGGGATGCAGACTAAACGTCGGCAAACTGGCACAGAAACTACCAGCCAGCTAAAACCGATTTTAGCTAAGGACAGTCTGACTAAAGACCAGGCGGCAGCGGTGAAAGCGCTGTCTGTATCTAACAACACTTCTTTGCTACACGGTGTAACAGGGTCAGGTAAGACCCGAGTTTACATTGAGCTAGCTAAACAAGCCTTTTTAAAGAAGAAGTCTGTCGTGGTGCTAGTTCCGGAAATTGCCCTGACCTCACAGCTCGTAGAGCAATTTCGATTATACTTCAAATCTGTTATTGTCACTCACTCAAATATGACTGAAAGTGAAAGACATCATGCATGGAACGCAGTTTACAATGCAGACCAACCAATAGTCGTAATTGGGCCACGATCTGCTTTGTTCATGCCAGTCAACAATCTCGGACTAGTAATGATTGACGAGTGCCACGACGATTCATACAAACAATCCAACAGCCCGCGATACAACGCTCTGAAGGTCGCTAGAAAACTCTGCGATATTGTAGACGCCAAACTCATCCTTGGCAGTGCGACCCCGGCAATAACTGACTACTACGTTGCTAAAAAGCTTGGCGCAGTTGTAACGCTAAGCCAACCCATAAAAACTACCGCTGGCCGAAATATTTCGCTAATTGATATGCGCAAAGAAAAACAAACCGGCGCTCTAAGCAAAGAAGCCATCAACAAGATCAAACTAGCACTAGAAAATAGTGAACAGGTTCTTGTGTATCATAATCGTCGCGGTACCTCACCACTAGTCATTTGTTCGAAGTGCTCATGGACTGCTAAGTGTCCTAATTGTCATATTCCAATGGTGCTACATCACGACACTGCAAGCTTGAACTGTCACAACTGCGGCACTAAAAACAAGCTACCGACCTCGTGCCCAACTTGTGGCAACACTGACATTGTCTACCGTGGACTAGGAACTAAAAAAATCGAACAAGAGTTAAAATCCACTTTCAAAAACGCGATCGTAGCACGCTATGACACAGATAACAGAAAGTCTGAATCGCTGGCGCAGACTTACCAGGATGTCTACGAGGGGAAAATAGACATCCTGGTAGGAACGCAGATGATTGCTAAAGGGCTTGATCTTCCAAAGCTCAGTACCGGAATTGTTGTCCTGGCCGACACCGGGCTCAGCATGCCAGATTTCACGGCCAACGAGAAAGTATTTCAGTTGCTTCACCAGGTCATCGGCCGCGTTGGCCGACATTCGAAGAAAAGCTATGTAGGCATCCAGACTTTTGCACCCGAAAATCACATCATAAAATTAGCCATGGCTCAAGACTACGATAACTTCTACGAACAGGCCCTACTCGAGAGGAAAGAAGGTGCCTATCCGCCTTTCAAACATCTTTTACTCCTAACCTGTTCCTACGCTTCGAGAACATCGGCGAAGAACCGTTCCCAGAACGCCGCGAAACTACTCGCTAAACTCCCAGGAGTTGAGGTGGTCGGCCCAGCACCTTCTTTTCGTGAACAACTCGGTTCTAAGTATCGTTGGCAAATACTGGCGAAATCTAGTTCGCGTGAAAAACTTATCAATATATCCCAAGAATTCGTAAACAAGACAAGCTGGACTATAGACATCGACCCAGTCAGCTTACTCTAGAGAGTTTAATTAACACCGCGTGACAGGTATAATTCCAGAGATGAAAACCAAAGACGATATTATTAATTTGCCAAACCCTAGTCTTCGCAAGAAATCAAAGCGTGTCGGAATTATTACTGATGACATAAAACAACTAGTGAAGGATATGGAGAGCGTTACTCTCGACTGGGAAGACAGCAGACCCCACGAATTCGGGATTGCCCTAGCCGCCATTCAAATGGACACACCCCTTCGTGTCATAGTTATTCGTAACGATTTTGAGAACAAAGATGATCGAAGCTTCATGACGTTCATTAACCCGGAAATTGTTAAAAAGGAAGGTGAGATTATTGAAGACTACGAAGGCTGCCTAAGCGTAAAAGACGTATACGGTATGGTTCCAAGACACAGGAAAGTTAAAGTCAAAGCCCTCGATTTAAACGGTAAGGAGTTTAGGGTTACAGCCGAAGATTTTTTGGCCAGAGTTTTCCAGCATGAAATCGACCACACAAGGGGGCTGGTCTTCGTTGACCACATAGCTGATAATCCTGACGCTTTTTTCCATCTATCAAATAGCGGGAAACTGGAGAAAATTGACTATGAACAAGTCAAAAAAGCTAATCTTTTTCGGGACTGAAACGTTCAGCTTAGAAACGCTGCGTGCGCTAGTTGAAAACAATTTTGATGTCGTTGCTGTAGTCACTAAACCCAACAGCAGAAAAGGTCGTGGTAGAAAACTCGTCGCACCCGCTGTGAAAGTTTATGCCGAAAACAATTCTATTCCAGTTATTCAGAATTCTGATATTAAAGTTCTCGAGGAAGAGCTCCGGCAACTCCATCCATACGCTGGTGTTCTCAGTTCTTTTGGAAGGATTATCCCTAGCTCGATGTTAGCCATGTTCGACGGCGGAATAATCAACGTACATCCGTCACTACTGCCTAAATATCGCGGCTCGTCGCCCATCGAACAATCCATTTTAAATGGAGATAACGAAACCGGAGTTTCAATCATGAAACTAGTTGAGAAAATGGATGCCGGTCCAATTTACGCACAAAAAACGGTCAGTTTAAGTGTGGTTGAAACTTCAGTGAATCTTTATAAAAAACTTGCAAATGTTGGTGCTCAACTACTAGTAGACAACCTAAAAGACATCTTAGATGATGGCCTTAAACCCAAAGCGCAGGACGAAAGACTAGCAACATACGCACCTACTATAACTAAAGTAGATGGACGCATCGACTGGAGCCAACCCGCAGAAATTATCGAACGACAAGTCCGCGCATACTTAGGTTGGCCAGGCTCCAAAACAACGATTGCGGAAATGGAGGTAACGATTACCAAAATAGCTGTCATCAAAGGCTCGGGTCCTGTCGGTTCTATGGAAACCAGAAATGGTGTTATAAATGTTTATTGTGGGAAAAACATCCTCGCCATTCTCCGATTGAAGCCAGCAGGTAAAAGAGAGATGAGTGCTTCGCAGTATTTGGCTGGAAACAAAATCTAAAGACTTAATCGTCGAGAACGGGAATAGTCATGCCTTTAATGCAGATTTAAGTAGTTCTGGTTCTTTTTTGTACTCTTCCTTAAGTAATTCAACTTGTTTCTGTGTAATTTCTTCATAGTCAGGTAGATTTACTTTAAGCCATTGACTAAGTTTTGTTTGATCTTCAGTTTTGATGATTTCCATCATTTCTAGAGTTTGAGAATCACTTAATCGCTCGTCAACTATTTGCCCGACTCTCAAATCTACAGCTTGAACAAAAATCTCTAGTAAGGCGTTCTTTGATTCATTAGATAAATCCGATAATCCAATGTCGTTTATTAATGATGTGTCTAGGTTAATCATACTTTTAGTATATACCTTTATCCTGTTGCCAACTTAGCAAGTAATTCGTTAAATAGCTGCTGTTGTTCTGGGGACATTGAGTGTGGCCCATTCATGTATTGTTCGACTCCACCGATTTTCACTAGCTCAAATGACGTATTATACTGTTGATTAAAAACATCTTTTGCTTGATCGAGCGTTTCCCTAGTAGTTCTTCCAAGCATCTCGCCGACTTCTCGGGCTACGTCCCAAGGTCGTTGTCCCAAATCTATATCAAAAACTTTGCTTACGTGCTCTGACACTTGTTCAATAGCAGGGTTCGGAGGCAATGTGTTGGCTACACTAGAACCACCACCTCTTGGAGGGGTCGGCGTTGTAAGGGATGGGTTGACATTATTCGTGGCATTGTTTGCAGTATCCATAGCATCATTTACATTGCCCTCCGCTCCAGCCTTCTTAGCGGCATACGCTATGGCAACTATCACACCAGTGACTGCCGCACCAATTAGTATATGCTTTCCTAGCTTCTTTTTATCAACTTCACCGTTTTCATTTCTGTATATTCTCGCTAAACCTTCAACTGCTCTACCTGGTAGTTGCTGTAGTCTAGCAAATCCCAATTGCATGGCTGCTCCTGGGTGTCTTAGGTACCATAATGCACTAGATCCTTTAGATTGCTCTGGTGAGTCTTCCTCTAAAACCTCCTGTGTTTCTGTATCAGACTGTGAGCTGGCAACATTCTTGTGTAATTCATACACTCCAACGAATGGGTTTTTCTCCTGAGTTTGTTTGACGCCAGGCATATTTGGACTACCAACTTTATAACGTACCTGTACGCTTTCAACAAGGTCGTCACTTTCTGCCAAGTCCCAAGCTTTTCCAATTGTTACCTCGGGAAGATTGCCAGTTATCGGAGTTGATGTAAGTTCATCGTATACTGAATACTCTCCAGTGTCTTCGTTGAAATCAGGCAACTCAACTACAGTGCCATTAGCTATGCTGATCCTGCGTCCACTTTCTAGCGTTACTATCGCTACCTCAGTACCCGCGCCAATATTGAGTGAGTTGGTGTGTTTAAATGAATCCCACTTTGTAGTTTGGCCTGCTTTATCAAGAATAAGTCCGATTTCACCGTCTTCAAACTGTATTCTTTCGTAGCTGTTGGGGGTTTCCCCGCGTTTCTTTTCTATCCGCAGGACTACACGATCGTACAGCCTGTCAGTTTGCTCCTCGCTAAAACTATTTCGTTCGGCGTCGACAGCAATTTTGTCAAGTATTGCTTCACTAACATCGTTATAGGTTGTCTTGTCGCCATTCTGGGTAGCTTCTTCAGCTAAATTAATAAGTTCGTTATAGCTACGGTCGCTATACTCTGTTTCTTGAGTCGAATCATAGTGTTCGTTGTTTCGTTTTCGTCCACGCTCCGTTGAATCATGCGTTCTAAATCGTGAATCTGCGCCTTGTACTACGCCGTTTACATTCTCATAATCTCTAGTTGCTAAATAATCAACCCAATCTGACTTGGCTGAAACCTCTTCCTTAAGAGCTGTAGCCTGCTCAAGGGTAAGGTTAAGCGCATTATTGCTTTCGTTATAATAATCAAGAACAGTTTGTATTTGTACAAGCTCATCTTGTGCAGCCTCTAAGCCTTCAGCTGCTAAATTAAGATTGTCGAGATGTTCGGTACCTGATGGAGATATAGTTGTTTCTGACATGTTTACACCATAGCACTTAAGCTTAAAAATGTCAAGCCTTATATACTTTTCTGGTTATCTATGCAAAATTCTGTTAGAAACCTAAGTCGCACTGTCTTCGACTAAAATTGTATCCTTGTTTTTTTTCAACTCTTCTTTGAGCTTCTCTAGCTCTTCGGCGACAACGTCTTTATAGTTTGGAAAGTTGCTTTCCAGCCATTTTAGCGCACCTTCTTCGTCATTACTGTCAACGAAAGCTTCAAATTCATCTAGTTGTTCGTCGCTCATTTTGGAAGCTAAGACTTTGCCGACATTGACCTCTAGCTGCTCATACAGATGTGACAGAAGCGCCTTCTTATCGTCATCCGACAAAGAACCCAACCCTAGTTCTTCAAGCATCTTGTTATCAATTTTTATCATTGGGACCTCCTTTTGCTTAGAGTTTTCTTGCCTTTGTTTCCCTGCTAATGAGTTCCAGTTTATCACCTTCTTGTAGAATAATCTTTGAGGTTGTTTCTAGCTGCAGGCCACACATGTCACCCTCATATACCTCTTTAACTTCTTGTTGTTGTCTCTTAACGCTAACAACTTTCGCCTCCGCAATGTCTTTCCCGTCACGGGTAAATTTCGCAATTCCTCCAGGTATCATCTTGCCTTTCGTAACCTCACCACCAAAAATTACCTCATTTCTGGTAGTTCTAAAAACCCCTTTAACAATCAACTTCCCAACTTCGGTCTCGATGATTTCTGGTTCGAGCATTGCCTCTAGTCTTGATTTAGTCTCATCGATAAGTTCGTAGATGACATCAAAAATTTTAATTTCAACATTTTCGCTTACTGCCAACTGCTTCACCTGTACTGGTAGCTCGACGCTGAAACCATAAATTACTGCGCCACTGGTAGCCGCCATGGTAACGTCTGATTCTGATATATTGCCTACTCCAGAACCAATTACACGCACGCTCACCTCATCGTTTTTTAGAGTCTTAAGACTGTCTACAATCGAGGTTAGTGAACCCTTCACATCAGTACGAACTATTACCGGCAGTTCAGAGGAATCTTTAAGTCGGTTCATCTTGTTAAGAAGATCACTGCTCGACATATCCAAACGACCGCCGCCGGAACTTGAAGTCGTATTTCCCTTGGCTAGTTGTTTGGCTTCTTTTTCGTTCTTTACTACCTGGAACGAATCACCAAAATTTGGTAGTTGCTTGAAACCAGTCAGTATTACCGGGTCAGACGGTCCCGCCGAATCAATCGTGACATATTTTTCATCTGTTAGTGTGCGGACTTTTCCATATGCGGCGCCAGCAACGAAGAAATCACCTTTCTTTAGCTCGCCGTGTTCGACTAGCAAACTTACTACGGAGCCTTTGCCTGTAGCCGTATGAGCTTCGATAACTAAACCTTCCCCTCTGCAGTCAGTGTCGGCTTTTAACTCCTCGACATCAGCTACCAAAAAAACCATATCTAAAAGTTCAGAGATGCCTTTGCCTTTTGTAGCAGAGACCTCAACGGTAACCGTGTCGCCACCCCAGGCCTCAGGCATTAAACCGTTGTCGCTAAGTTCTTGAAGAACCTTGTTGGCGTTGGCGGTTTCTTTATCGATTTTGTTTATTGCAACCAAAATCTTTACCCCAGCTTCTTTGGCGAACTTTATGGCTTCTTTTGTTTGCGGCTTTACGCCGTCGTCAGCAGCCACAACGATGATTGCAAGATCTGTAAGCTTAGCTCCGTGCTCTCTAAGCGCCGAGAAGGCCTCATGGCCCGGAGTATCCAGAAACGTTACGTAGCGGTTCTTATGCTCCACCTTGTATGCGGAAATGTGTTGTGTGATTCCGCCTGCTTCGTCATCAGTAACTTTAGAACCACGAATAGCATCTAGCAGCGACGTCTTTCCGTGATCAACATGACCCATGACTGCAACAACTGGTGGTCTTGACTTAGCCTTGTCACTAATTTTTCGCTTTTCACGTGTCGAGCTCGCCTCACTATCTACGGTAACTACCTCGGCATCCTTTTCGAGATCCGCCAGAATAATTTCGACAGTTTCAGCATCGATTTTTTCATTTACCGTAGCCATGATGCCGTTTTTGATAAGCTCTGAAATAAGCTCAGCTGGACTGGCATCTAGCTGTTTTGCAAGTTCACCAACAGTTATGGATCCTGGGACTTCTATCTGTATTTTCGCCATAACTGCTCCTTTTTATCGTCTAATCCCAGACGGTTCGGGTGAATTATTTTTTCAAACTCAAACTAATCTTCCTTGCATCTTTGTCGATGTCTAAGATGGTGAATTCTTTTTCTTCGTTAAGTTTAAAAATCTTTTCAGGGTCGACGCCTTCGCCCTCACCAAGTTCCGAAATATGCACCAATGCTTCAACTGCAGGGCTTATTTGAATAAACGCGCCAAACGGCGTAATGCGTGTCACAGAGCCCTTTACGCTGTCACCTTTATTGTACTCACCAACTTCTTTAACCCAAGGGTCTTCCTGAAGCTGTTTAAGCGACAATGACAAGCGGTCTTTGTCGATAGCGATTATCTTAGCCTCGACTTGGTCACCAACTTTTACATAATCACTTGGATTTTCTACTCTATCCCAGGATATTTCAGAAATATGAATCAGTCCCTCAATTCCACTGACATTCACGAATGCGCCGAAATCGACTACACCAGTGATGGTACCTTTTACCTTGTCGCCAACTTTGAGTTTTTCAAACTTGTCCTGCATATCCTCGCGTACAGCTTCTTTTTCAGAGAAAATAAGCTTGCTCTGAGTTTTGTCGACATCGAGAATTCTGACCCGAATAGTCTGCTTTAGTAGTGAATTTAGTCTTTGCAGAATCTCATCTTTATCGGCACCAGCTACTCGTGGGTAATGTTCAGCTGATAGCTGAGAAACAGGCAAGAACCCTCTTACTCCTTCGTACTGTATTAACAAACCACCTCTGTTGGCATCATACGGGTGTACTTCGACTGTCTTCTTCTCTTCGAATAGTTCAACAATTTCATCCCAGCCTTTATCTTTAGCGGCCTTTCGAAGACTTAGTAGAACTCTGCCATCGTCCATTTCGGGGTCGACAATACTTGCAGTTACCGATTCGCCTTCTTTGAGTTCTACTCCGTAGCCAATCTCTCTTCGGACTACAAGTCCCATCCCATAAGTTCCAAGATCAACCCAGACTTCGTGTTTCTTGACTGAAAGTATTACACCCTCAATCACCTCACCCATCTCAAGTTCCTTGATAGGGTTGGCGTTTAATAAATCATCCATTGTTATTAATTGCTTTTTTTGCATAAAAAAATTAACTCCTTCTAGTATTTTTCACTAGGCATGCAAAAACCTAGCTCCATTGGGAATAATTGTACTTGGTTTACCCTCTAGTTGTAAAGTGTTTCTTATCTGTTAGTTTTGAGCTCGTAAGTCAGGTCTTTTCTGCTACGACCATAGCTAACGAAAACAGCGCTAAGCGCCATTAGTCCTAGTGCCGTTGCGGCCGCACTACTAATACCAGTGCTTGGTAAAGTTGTGCTAGTGCTACTGACATGACCATTCTCAAGTTCTGCTTCTAGCGCCGCCTGAGTCGTCTCATCTGTAGTGATAACTGTTATCGTATCGCCAGAGTCTAAGTCGATAGAATTAGCCGTAAACGACTGAGGATTACCTGTTGACGGATCAGTACTGTTTGCAGCACTACCAGAATTGATAATCACTAATGAATCATTGCTAGAAGATTCATCGTACGTTAACCCGTTCTCAACCGTGACCTCATCTTCTGCAGCAGGGAGACCTATCGCTGAATCATTATTAGTCTGATCATTGTTGTTGGTTGCCGAATTGACTGTGAGTAAAAGTAAAATCAATACCATTACTAGTGCGAAAGTAAGCAGTGCAAGTCTGCTAAAGCGTGACAAATATGAAATTATTGTATGTAACATATTGACTCCAACCACCCTTTACTTTAACTAAGTATACAACGTTTCTTATTTATCGCCAAACGTCGATTACACCCGTGTAACTTGTGATAGAATTATGGCTGATTATGTATTTATCTATAGACATCGGGGGAACAAAGACACTGGTTGCGGTATTTGATGATACTGGTGCTATTGTTGATCAAGCTAAAATACCAACTAGTGCTGATTACGAACAACTCCTCCAGGATATAAAGTCCAAATCCGACGAACTAGTGCACGATGATGACCAAATTCAATCTGTTGCTGTCGCCGTTCCAGTACCCATCGACTATAAAACTGGTATATCCAAGCTTGGTCACAAATTCAATTGGCCTGAAGTCGATGTGCGAAAAGATTTAAATGAGTTGTTTAATTGCGCTGTAGCTGTTGAGAATGATGCAAACTTAGCCGCAATAGGTGAGGCAAATCTTGGTAGTGGCAAAGGCTATCGAACAGTTCTATACATAACAATTAGCACTGGAATCGGCACCGGTGTCGTGACTAATGGCAAGTTAGACCCAGTCCTTGGCCCAAGTGAAGGCGGCCTAACTTACCTAAATTTTGAAGGTAATCAGTTCGTCTGGGAGGACTTTGCGTCTGGAAAAGCATTTTTTGAACGCTACAACGCGCTCGGCGAAGACGTTGAAGACCAAAAAATCTGGAAAGAGTACGCAGAAACATTAGCTGCAGGCTTTATGAACCTAATCAATATTATCAATCCCGATATTGTCGTAGTTGGCGGAGGAATGGGTGCGCACTTTCATAAATATGAGAATTTCTTGCTTGAAAAAATCAACACTTTGAACAACGCTCTGAATTCGAGAAATTTACCCGAAATTGTCGTTGCTAAAATGCCAGACAAAGCTGTAATTTACGGATGTTATCTACTAGCAAAAGCCAGTGCCGATAATGATAAATAAACTTGCAGATAAATTCCCTAAAATTACCTTCGTTGAAGGTAAGGATTTCTTGTGGTCACCAAGTGAAATGCGTATTTACTACAATGAAGCCAAGCTAAACTCCTTAAAAGGCCAGCAGTCTTTGTTCCACGAAGTTGGCCACGCTGTTTTAGAGCACGAAACTTACACCCATGACATCGATCTACTCAAATATGAGCTTGATGCCTGGGAAGAAGCCAAATCTATCGCCAGTGATTACCCTCCTGTAACGATAAACCAAGACTACGTGGAAGATTGCTTGGATAGTTACCGAGACTGGTTAAAAAAGCGTAGCACTTGCCCTGACTGTTCATATGTAAATTTCCAAACTACCCACAGTAGTTACGACTGCTTCAATTGCGGCTGCAGCTGGCGTGTACCAGTAAGTCAGATTTGCCGAATACAACGAAGAAAAATAAAGGCTTAAAGTTCTTCCCGCAGCTGCTAAATAACGGATGCGTCTATAAACAAAAAACCACCCTCTCGCAAGGGATGGTTTTTTGTTAGCTTGAGCTTACCTTTAGAAAGTTAGGCTCGTTTTCGACGAGAGATTCGTCCACCTTTTGCGCCAGCTTCTCGAGCTAATTCTCGATTAGCGTAAAAGCCACCTGTGTGACCTTTTTTGCCGCCTTTGGCACCTATACGTGCATAAAAATCTGCGCCATATAGTTTCTTGTTCTTGGCAGCTGCTTTTGCGCCGCCTGCTTTTGTTCCAGCCATAGTAATGGCTCCTATATCTCCCACCGCATTACGAGACCCGCACCACAGTGACCTGTTTACTGGCAAAGCCAGCAATCCGCCACTGTTCTTGGCGTATCACTTCGTCAGACGCTCTAGTGCTCCTTCGCAGTACTTTCGTACAGCTCAGTACGTGCTTCGTGTCTTCCTTGTGCTACATCCAAGTGCAACTCTCGTTGTTAATGTTCACCTCTTGAAAACCTCAAGAATACGTATACATTAGCACTTCAAACCGCTCATGTCAACCTTTACGTAACCGTTTTTTGTTATTTGGAATATCAAGCATTATGCACACTGTGATATGTAGTTGCGTCTACCCGTGATAATCTTGGAGTATGAAACATCATACTAAGCTCATTTTGGGAGGGATAGTTATCTCAATTGGTTACCTCTACCTGCTTTTCTCAGATTTGGTTGCTGATAAGTTCTCTTTGCAGATAATAGGACTGTTTGTGCTCCCCCTAGCCCTGTCTTTGGTGGTGATCGGCTTCATAGAACGTCACTACAAGAGTAAAGACGGCAAGTAAAGACTCCTCTCTTGCTTATGCTTGCAATATAGCCGATAAGAAACCTATACTTTTGCCTATGAACTGGAGCATAATAATTCAAATTATTAGTATAGGTGTGGTTTTATATGCTGCAACTAGGCTCGCCACAAAACAAAACGAGAGAATTTTAACTCAAAACCTCGAAATCAAGACGTACGAGGCTTTATGGTTGGCGATTCAATCACTCAACAGTAGTATTGTAGAATTCCAGGTTGCGTGCGGTGGCCTCCCTTTTCTCGAGGACAAGATAAATCGTGAACCCTTAATTGGTGAAACCCAGGCTGACGCAAATTTTAGGAATAGGAATAGCATCAACGAATATCTTAGCGAGTTCGAAGCAAAAGCTAACGAGATACGTAATAAGTGGGGTGAGTTTCATCAACTCTGGGAACAAAAGGAGCCAATTATCTATGGGTTGTCCACTGCTTTTGCAGCATATAGAACTGAATTCGAAAAAGTGTCCAATAGACTTATGTTTCCTACCGTAAACCCTTGGTTGTTAGACATAACCAATTTTAGTTCGATGAAGTCGCAGTTAGAGGGGCAGAACAGCAAGACTGTAGAGATGATAGTGGATTTACTTGTTTACGGTATAGATATGTCACGCATGATTCAGAAACAACTTTT
>CAZOFP010000014.1:0-25956 GCA_964579475.1 uncultured Candidatus Saccharibacteria bacterium
CACATACCCTCAATTCTAAACGACTAAAGTGTCGCAGAGACTGGGGCTTAGTATATGTTTCCTAAGATTAAGATTTGACTGATGTCCTAATATTTTGAAGTAATAGGTAGTTTATAATCTACTTACTGTAGGATGTATAATTAACGCATGGCAAACAAGAAAAAACGCAACAAGAAGTATCGTGGCAATGACTCGGTGCAGACTCCTGTAACCATTAAGATCACCGCACCTGATCGCTCTAAACCAGCTCAGTGGTTCTATGAAAATCGCCAAAAAGTCGCCATTCGACTTTTCCAACTCGGTCTCATCCTGCTAGTCGGCGCTATCACCTACTTCATCATCTTTTAGTTATATAACTATATTACTACCTATGTTGTCTGGTTATTACAGATACAATTTTGCCTAGTTATATATTTAATTATATAACTATGTTTACGATAAATTCATCGTTTAACAGAGTAAGATACTCGTGTAATTCAATCGCCTCGGTGCGTTACTAGCGCAAATCGAAATGCGTAGAGTCAGACTGCTCAGCTTGAGTGCAGGTTAACATCTCTCTGTGAAACACGTAACTGGGCTGTGCAAAAGCACTGCCCAGGCGTATTGGCGCAGAAAACTTCAACCTGCGCCAAAAGAAATAGCAGTGCAGTCAGCTTTGCTGATTGGCAGGCTATTTCGGCTGAGTTTGCTTGAGGGGTAGGTTGAAACCAAAGGTGGAACCCTTGCCTTCCTTCGACTTAAACGTCACTGACCCACCCTGCGCTGTAATTATCTTCTGTGCCATATAAAGTCCAAGTCCAGTACCGTCTGGGCGTGCTTTTTTGGCGTTAGAGGCTCGGAAAAACTTAGTAAATAACTTGTGCTGGTCAGCTGAGGGAATCCCGATACCATTATCTTTGACACGATATTCTACATGATCTTTTTTAGCTGTAACTGTTACCGTTATATCTCCCCCACTTTTGGTGTAATAAATGGCGTTATCAATAAAATTCATAATCACTTGCCGCGTCTTGGTTTTATCTAGCATGAGGGTCGGGAACGTTGCTGGTGGTGTGTATTTAATCGATACCTCACGCGTCGTTGCTGTCGGAGTCAGCTGATCAACTTCTTCAGCAACCATAGTGGCTAAATCTACCTCTACAGGCTCAATCACGAACTTACCTGTTTTGATTCTAGAAACATTTAAAAGATCAGCGATTAAATAAACCATGCGTTGCGAGCTGGAAAAGGCCTCACCAAGAAGCTTTTTCTGCTCCTCGGATATCTTGCCAGCGTCTCCATCCATAACCATGGAAACGTAACCTTTAACTGCTGTTAGTGGTGTGCGCAGTTGGTGTGAAGCCATCGAAATAAACTCATCTTTGGCGGTATCAAGCTGCTTGAGTTTCTTGTTGGTTAGTTTTAACTGGGCTGTTGCTTCGTCGACTTCACGTTGCAAGGTAACGTTGAAGCGTTGAATCTGGTCGAAGCGCTGTGAGTTTTGCAACGATACAGACAGTTCGTTGGCGATAGTAGCGAAAAAGCTTAAATCTTTTTGAGTGTAACGTGAGCCACTTTTTTTGTCGCCTAGAAGTATGAAGCCCTCGAGCTGTCCATGAGTCGACAGGCGTACCGAAACTTTCAAAGAGTTTTTAATGAGCTGTTTTTTTATGTTTTCAAGGAATGGATCGTCATGAGTTTTAGATGCACCAGCAACGTACACGGCATTAGACTGATATTCTAGCGCTTTGGCGAGTTCATCCCTGTCGTCACCATGCAAGATGCCATCAATATCATGCCATTCACCCGTTCCCTCTTTGTAAAGCACTACCAGGCTTGTAATTGGATTTGCGATTTTACCCATTAACACAAGTGTGCTGTTAATAACTTTTTCTGTATCGATTTCGTCGACCAGAAAATCTGTGTAGTCGCTAAGCAGCTTTTCAGAATCATATTTGTTTCTGTAGAAGATTGCATCTGTTAATTTATCGAAGAAATTCTTTAGCGGCTGGAAGGTGAAAGCAATCAACACAGCGAAAACCGCATAAACAAGTTTTTGGGTGTTATCTATAGCCGAATCGTCGAGAAAAAGGCTCGTTGCGCCAAAAATTAACACTATATACACTGCCAGCATCGTTCCTAGTGATAATGCGTATGCAATTGATCGTGCAATTGCTGTGCGTATATCAAACAACTGATGTTTTGCTATAGCATACGCAGAAGCAATTACGTAAAAAATCGTGAACACTGGACCCAGCCAGACATACTCAGAATTTCCAAAGTATGGCAGGGCTAGGTTCGTGACTAAAGCTAAAGAGCTACTAACAAGAGCTCCTAGAAGTACGTAATTTATCTGAATCCTTGTAACTCCTTTTGATTTTCGAGATTTCAGGAAAAGGATTAAATAGGCAATTGCGAAATAAATTACGAAAAATGAAAAATAAATCAAGAAATTAACTCCATTAGTCGTAAAGCCGTTGACTGTACCGCTCTTAAAGAATTCCGACACTAGAAAATCACTACTACCAAGTATTAACGACCCGATTAAAACAACTGGAATTATTAATGATAATGTAACAGTTTTGGATAACTTTTTATTGTCTGGGAACGCGTTTGCGAACAAAATAAGGTAGTACGCAGTTAGCATAGGGGCCACAAAAAACAACCGACTCCAAGAATGAGCAACCGCCAACGATGACGAGCCTATCATAATGGCGTCTCCTACAGCCCAAAGTACGTTGAAAAATATTGTTACTGCAAACAACAGATGTACACGAGAACGGAAGCTGCGGACGACGATAGCACTGACAAATACAAGATTAATGACTGCTATTGCAATCAGTATTTTAGATTCCACCGGCATGCTCATATAATACAGCTTATGCTTGGTAATTTCACTTGTCGTTTAATCGACCATAACTCTGAAACTCAGCTACTCCAACCCCTATTTCATTAAATAGTCCGCCTATCTTTTCTACCTGCTCTTGAGTTACGTTATCCCTGATTGCGAGATCCGGTCGTCCTGCGCGTGCAATTGCCGCTACTTCTGCCTCGCATCCCCATAAATCATTTGATGAATGTAGACCATTAGGACCGTAGGAGTACCCGCTACGCCTGGTTGCAAAACCACTGCCAGATTTGTCACTCCCCACAACCCAAACCAAATTTCCTCCTGCTGCTTCTATCTGCTCGCGGTCAAATTGTCCTGGCTGGCTATCATCAATGAAAACCTTGCCTGCTAAATTCATATCAAGAATATCAATCTTGCTGGTGATGGCCGAAAGAATAATGTCGCACTTTTCGATCAAACCACGGTTTGATTCGCTAATTTGAAGGTCAATCCCCCGCTTACTCATCTGTTCTTTAGCGCTCGTGTTCATTTTTGGCCTAATATCATAGACCCAATACTCAAATTCTTTATAGCAACCTCCAATGTTCTCAAGCGCTGACATACCAATTGAACCCGCGCCCACGAAACCAATGCTTAAACCCCTAGATTTACCGTTAAAGTATTTCTTCAAAACCAATTCGAAAGTTTCCTGCATCAGCCACACTGTACCAGCGTGACCCGTAGTAGTGATGACCCTGGTGCTTATCTTGTTGCCGAAATCTGTAAGTTTTGGCAGTAACGCACCAAGCCCAATGTACTCGACACCCATTTGGTTGTGTGCAAAATCAGTTGCTTGATTAATACGCTTTATTACTTCTCGTCTAAGTAGTAATTTGTTTCGATAATCTTTTAGCATATCGGCAAATATTGGCACGAATAGTACTACCCCGTGTGGCTGTTTGCCTTGTTTTCCGTACAACTCTATTTTCAGTGGAGGCATACTGGCTAAAATAGCATAACGATAATGAGCATTAAGATACCTAAGTGCTGGTAAAAAATCATAGACTTCTGGCCAATATTGTTCTTCGAAACGTGATGCTCGTGTAGGTAAGCAAAAGGCAAACTCAACTTTCTCTAACGTATTAAGACCTTCGTAGTCGTTAAACGCAGAATCAATAAAAGTTTCGGTTAGCTTTACGTCCGCCTCTGCCTGCTCCCAGTCACCGTAGGCTGCCTTATTCATGAGTAAACCGATCGCCCTGTCTCGATCATACTTATATCTAATTTTTGACCGTAATACTTTTTTTTGTGATGACATTTTGTTTTGATTTACTTGGATACGTATATCTTATCACTATTTGTTGCTGCGTCTATAGGACTTACTTTGTTGGTTGATGTATACTTTTCGACATAAACCCATGCAAAAACTAAAAGCCTACTCCACTAAATACATCAATGCTTATTCTTGGTTTCATTTTCCGTTGTACGGATTAATCGCTAGGGCAATGATGCGGAAAAAAAAGTTACTCCTGCGACCGAAGGACATCGATTTAACTAAAAAGTATGTTTTTGTCGTAAATCACCAGGGCTTACCTGATTTCTTCGTGGTTTTCTTCGGGATGCCAGCAAATATTCATCACTTGATTGGTCCTTACAGATTCTTCATAGCGAATCGCTTTTTTAGAAACTCGATTCTGCGCTGGATACTACTTTCCTTCGGCGGGTTTCCAGCAAAAAAGCATTCAAGTTTGGAATGGGGTATTTCCGCTGCCAAGCATGCAATGGAACGTGGAGAAACTGTTGTAATATTTCCTGAAGGCAAAGTTTCATTAATCGACCGCGCTTATCCTCCGAAGCGTGGTGTAGAGTTCTTGGCTAATGAACCTGACGTAATGATTATACCTACACGAGTTAAGTGGAATCGCGCCAAGGGTTACCTAAATAGTTACTACCTCGCAGTCGGTAGGCCATTCGATGGTCATGGGATGAAAGCTACGCAGATTATGGATCACGTATACGACTTAAAATTTTGATTACCAATTAAGACTGGGGCAAAGTATTATTAAGTCATGAATAAAATAGCAATTATCGAGGATGATCTGGCAATAGCCCAGATGTACCGACTAAAATTCGAAAGCGAAGGCTACGAGGTTAGCAGTGCAGGTGACGGCGTAGCTGGATACAAACTTATCGAAGACTTCAAACCTGACATCGTACTTCTAGACATGATGATGCCAGAAATGAACGGTGATGAGGTTCTGGCGAAAATCAGGAAACAAAGTTGGGGCAAGGACATTACGGTCTTAATACTGACTAACATGGGTAAGGAAGAGGCTCCGGCGGCACTGGACAATCTCAACGTCCACTCCTACATCGTTAAGGCTGAAATGACCCCAAAGCAAGTCGCGGAAGCCGTCAAAGAAGCTCTGGCTAGCAAATAACCTCGTGGAGACTAAGTTCGTCCGGAAACAAAAGGAAGCTGAGAATATTATTAGCTTCTTTTTCGCAAAGCCGTCGGCTTTTGTTTTCGATGCCGGCGATTTTACTGAGCTTGCCTTCGATTTTCCTAATGGTGGTGGCGATAAAAGGTGGTTTACGGTTGCATCTGCCCCAAGCGAACCAGAAATCCAAATAACCATGAAATTCCCACCCAAACCCAGTGAGTTTAAGCTTCAGCTCAACAAACTAAAACCCGGTTCAACGGCATTTCTGTCACCCGCTCTTGGCAAGTTTAACTTGCCTCGCGACAACGCTCAAGAATTACTTTTCGTCGCTGGTGGTGTTGGTATAACACCTTTCAGATCAATGCTAAAGCAGCTGAAAAACGACGATGAAAAGCGCAATATTGAACTTACCTACATCGCCAAAAACAGTGAACATATATTCAAAGAGTTGCTTGATAGCTCTTGTGCAGACGTCAGATACGAAAATTCTGAATTTAAAATAAACTCTCTAGAAATAGCTGACCGATTAGTCTTTCTGTCTGGCCCAGAGCCAATGATTAAATCTTATTTCGAAATATTGCTAGCTTCCGGTGTCCACAGGAGTCAAATTATGCTCGATTACTTCCCTGGCTACATCGAACTCTAAAACAACAAAGACCTAACATTTCCAGAGTAGTTTTCAGATTTAGTTTCCAGAGTAGTTTCCAGGGTTTGTTTCCAGGGTTTTCCAGGGTTGGACCCTGGAAACTACTCTAGTCGATTATCCTACGCTCGATGTATGAATTTAACTTCGTAAGCAAGCCGTAGCTAAAAAAATAGTAGTCTTTGCTTAGCTGTTCTATGGAATTGGAATCAAGTTTGTCCGAACTAAACACAACAATCTCATCACCAACATTAATATCTTTTTCGGTAACGTCCAACATGGTGTGATTCATGCAAACCCTGCCGACTATTGGCAGAAATTCATCGCCATATTTTAGGCTACCTTCGTTGCTGAGTGATCTCGGAAGCCCCTCGTAGTAACCGAGAGGTATCACGGCTATTTTCATATCTTTGTCGGCAGTAAAAGTCCGACCGTAACTAACGCTTTCACCGGCTTTTAAGCTGCGGATTTTAGTAACCGTACTTACTAGCCGCATAGCTGGCTGGACGCCGCTCATGACATCATGATTCGGATCGTCTTCGGTTAGTGGGTTAATGCCGTATATGGCAATACCCGGACGAAAAGACGTCGCATGTTTTGAGTTCACTTTGGAAAACCCCGGAGCGTTTGCCAGGTGAACATATTCGGGGTTAAACCCACGCGCCTGTATTTTAGCTACCGTGTTATCAAATTTGCTCACCTGTTCTTCGATGAACGAAAAGTCGTGGGCATCGCCATCTGCCAGATGAGACGCAACACCATCAAGTTCTAGATTGTCGTATTTCTCAATTAAATCAAGGCATTCGTCAAGCTCGGTTTCGTCAATGCCGTAACGCTTCATACCGGTATCAATATCCAGGTGAATTTTCAGGCGTTTATCTAGCTTGCCAAGACTAGAAATGAAATCTCTGTCATGAACATAGATTGCGACTTTATCGCGATCTAGTGAAAGCAGGTCTTTTGTCTCAACTACACCCAGAATTAGTATTGGCTGGTCACAAACATCTTGAATGGCTTTGGCCTCGCGGACGTCGTTTACGGCAACGTACGGCGGATTGCGCTCGCTAAGAATTTTCGCAACCAGCTCGACCCCATGTCCATAGCCATCACTCTTGACTACTGGAATCAGTTCCAAACCACTGGCCTTTGCCAGCAAATCATAGTTGTGCAACAAAGCCGAACGAGAAATCTCTATTCGATTATTCATCTTTTACTTTATTCGCAGCTTTAAGCACATTTTCAAACAGTGCGCTGACAGTAAGCGGCCCGACACCACCCTTTTGCGGTGTTATAGCTGCGATATCTTCGCGATCATAAAGGTCAGGCGAGACATCGCCAACCGTTTTGCCGCTTTGTACAGCTACCCCAGCATCTACGACAACTGTTTCTGCTGTTACCATTTCGTTAGTAACCAGCCCTGCAACACCTGTGGCGGTTACCACGATATCAGATTCCTGAACCATCTGTTCTATATCCTCGGTAGCTCTGTCTGCGGAACTTACTTCGTGTCCGCTAGCTTCTAGTATACGAATTAGTGGTGCGCCAACTAGAGGACCTTTGCCGATGACTACAAATTTTTTACCCCGAAGATCAATGTTGTAGCCCGCCAAAAGCCACATGATGGCTGTTGGGGTTGCTGGATCGAAACTAGTGCCTTCAGCCAGGCCATCGACATCTTTATCGAGCGTGACTGCATTTAGGACTTCGTCGCGCTCAGAAGGATTATCCAGCGGTAACTGGACGATTATTCCGTGAATAGAGTCGTCGGCATTTAGTTGTTCCAGTTTTTCTAGCACTTTCACCTGCGGAACATCGACTATTTCGACTTCTACGCCAATCTCATCGCCGTACCGTTGCTTTAGGCGAACATAGGTGTTTATAACAGGGTCGTCTTTAGTCTTCACGATAGCTAGTTTTGGCTGGATACCGTGAGCTTGCCTTAAACTTCGAGCCTGCTTGGCCTGACGTTCTTTGATATAACCTGCTAGTTCCCGGCCGTTTAATAATTTCATAACTCAATTAGCATATCACAAACAACAGTAGTCAAAACTAAAAACTCATGATACTATCGTGAGCGCGCACCGGTAGCTCAGCTTGACCCAAGCATCTGACTTCGGATCAGAGGGTCGGGGGTGAGACATGCCGATGGTATGTTGCAAGGAAACCTTCCGATGAAAACTAGTTTTCAATCGCGAAGTTTCGGGCCCGCGGAACGTGGGCGAATCTGTTGATTCGAACCTTTACAGTTTAAAGTTAGCAACATAAGCACCCGTAGCTCAGCGGATTAGAGCATCTGACTTCGGATCAGAGGGTCGTAGGTTCGAATCCTGCCGGGTGTACCAGGTTCTTTCTAGTCTCCTTTGAGACAAGGAAGAAGCTCGATTCATCGAGATAGGATTTAAACCGTACGGCAAAGCCGAGGTTTGATCACAAGATTCACGCACAGGTGCTTGCACCGAGCATGAATCGCAGGGAGTAGCGAAGCGTTTATCCCTCCCGGTGTACCGTTTCCTTTGATTCTACAGTTTCACAATCCGAAGAAGCAAAGCGACTGTTTGTGAAATTGAGAGGAAGAGCTTCGAAGGACTTGCCTAAAAGCGGAATGAGCGCATGCTGATTCCGGTTTCCAGCAAGTCTGGAGAATGCTCCGACGAGGGCCATTAGCTCAGCTGGTTAGAGCATCGGCCTCTTAAGCCGAGTGTCCTGGGTTCGAGTCCCAGATGGCCCTCCAGTAAAAATGCCTCGCCTTGTGCGGGGCTTTTTTGCTGTTTGGTCACTGAGACTCTAACCCATCTTTTGCTTCGCAAATGGGGTTCGAAGACAAAGGTCACGCACAGAAGCTTGCTTCGAGCATGACCTGCAGGCACATCGACCAACGGGAGATAGTCCCAGATGGCCCTCCATATCACTTATGCTTAAACAGGGGTTAAATTCCTCTGTTTTTGTTATACTCAATGAAGACGTGGCTAAAAAAATATTACCGGATTCAACCATACAGCTCAATGATGGACGATTTATTCCAAGACTCGGCCTTGGAGTTTCTGGACTTATAGAAGGTGAACAAACTGAGAACTCTATTCACTGGGCTTTAGATGCAGGATATCGTCATATAGACACAGCCAAGTTGTATGGAAACGAGTCCTCTGTCGGTAGAGCTGTGCAAGAACACAACATGGACAGAGAGGAGGCGTGGGTAACCACCAAGCTGTGGCCTACAGATTTTACGAACCCAAGAAAAGCTATCGAAGGAAGCTTAAGCAGACTTAATTTAAAATTCGTTGACCTATATCTCATTCATTGGCCAACACCTATAGAAATCCCTGGCCTTGATAAGAAACTGTGGCGATCACTGGAAGCTTTCAGAGACGAAGGTCTTTGTAAGTCTATAGGCGTAAGTAATTTCCAGTCAAAAAGGCTAGCCAAATTACTTGGATTTGCAAACATACCACCCGTAGTAAATCAGGTTAAGTGTTCTCCTTTTCACTTTCCGAAAGAACTATATTCGTTTTGTCAGACTAACAGCATCTTTCTTGTCGGTTACAACCCGTTAAATCAAGGCAAGGAATTGGAAAACAGTTTGTTGCTAAAAATTGCTGACATACACAAAAAGACTGCCGCACAAATCATGCTACGTTGGGCTGTTCAAAAAGATGTAATTCCTATACCAAAATCAAAATCCGAGGACAGAATACATGAAAATATAAACATTTTCGACTTTGAGCTTACTCAAACTGAAATAGAAGAACTTGATTCGCTGTCTGGCATAAAATAAATTGCAACAGCATTCACGATGGCCCTCAATTCCAGTAAGCTATTCATTATCCTCTTCATACGTAACAAACTTGCAACCATCTAAAAGAAGCCAGTACTGATTCATCCGCTTGGGCACGGGTACCCCATCATCTCGAACCCTAATGTTACAAGCTACATCACACCCCCCCACTTCACAGACTAATCTGCCAAAGTCTCTACGACCTAGACTTGTTCGATCATCAAGTAGGGCTTGTATTTCTTCGGCGGTTGCGTCGGGTGAAGTAGCTAAGCCGAGACGATTCGCCACACAGGCATATAAATTGTCTTGGTCTTCTAGTGTAACCTCTCCAGCACTTTCAGGTGTATCCATATTCAACACAGTGTACCATCCCAGTGGACTTTACTTCAATTGCAACAGCGTTCACGATGGCCCTCCATATCGCTTATGCTTAGACAGAGGTTAAATACCTCTGTTTTTGTTATGATTAACATATGGCAAGAAACCAACAGCAATTCTGGAATAATAAACATAAGCTGTGGGAACTAGACCCCCATTCCACTCAGCAAACAGCTTTCGCTAAGGAATGCCAGCTGAAACTTACAGCAGGGACGCTTCTTGAGTTGGGATGTGGTGTCGGTAATGATTCAAAATACTTTGTGGAGAATAATCACAAAGTTATTGCTACTGACTTCTCAGATGAAGTGATAATGAGAAACGAGGAAGATAATAAGGATGTGGCAAATTTAAGATTCAGCGTACTCGACACATCTTCTGTGCCGTACTCGTTTGAAAATGGAACTTTCGACACAGTGTATGCACGATTATCGCTTCATTATTTCGACAACAAGACAACTGTTGAAATATTTGATGAAATCACGAGAGTTCTCAAGCCTGGCGGTAAAATCTGTTTCATGTGTAAATCGACTCAGGATAGACTTTATGGCGAAGGAGAGGAAATTGAGACTGATATGTTCATTAGAGATGGACATATTCGTCATTTTTTTAGCGAAACATACGCAAAAGAGTTACTTGCCAAAAGCTATAAGATTGACTTAATAGACTCTGGGGAAAGAGAACTTTATGGCAAAACATTTTCGTATATAAAGGTTATTGCAACCAAGCAGTAGACTTGTTTGTCGTTAATCCTGTCGCTTGAATACTAGTTGCTACAGCATTTACTATGGCCCTCCAAACAAACAATCGACCTTTTGGTTGGTTTTTTGTTTATACTGATACATATGGAAATCCTAAACAACGTCAGCCTCGCAGAGTACACGACCATGCGCCTTGGTGGCACAGCAAAGTATTTGGCAGGCGTAGACAGTAAAATCGAACTGCAAAACACTATCAAATGGGTTAAATCTCATAATATGCCTTTGGTAACCATCGGTGGTGGTTCGAACGTGCTTTTCACCGACAAAGGTTTTGATGGCGTGGTAATTGTTAATAAGATAGAAGGTTTTGAGACCATCGAACGCGACGACGAAAGCGTGAGTATACGGATTGGGGCTGGCGAAAACTGGGACTCAGTAGTTAGAAAATCGGTCGAAATGGGTCTGAGTGGCATAGAAGCTCTGTCGATGATTCCTGGAACTGCAGGCGCAGCTCCAGTACAGAATATTGGAGCATACGGACAAGAGCTAGCCGATGTATTCGTAAAACTGGTGGCTTTTGATTTAGAGTCTGATGAATTCGTTTCACTGGACAAAGAACAGTGTAGCTTTGGTTACCGTACTAGTATTTTCAAAGATGCTAACCCAAGACGTTACGTTATCGCCTCGATAACACTCAAATTAAACCAGACTCAGATGAATCCACCGTTTTACAGCTCACTGCAAGAATACCTAACGTCTCATTCCATAACCAAATTCTCGCCTGGTGTGATTCGTGAGGCAGTAATAGCCATTCGTAAAACAAAACTACCCGACCCAAAGATTCTCGCCAGCAGTGGTTCATTTTTTCAAAGTCCAATCATCGAAAGAGCTAAATTTGATGGACTAAGACAACAATTTCCAGATATACCGGGATACAAGCTCGACGAAACTACCGTGAAAATTCCGGCCGGTTGGCTTGTAGAAAAAGCCGGCTACAAAGGCATCTCCGACAAGAACGGAATGGGTACGTACGACAAACATGCACTGGTTGTCATAAATAATTCCGCAAAAAGCTACCAAGACCTGGAAAGTTTCACTGAAAAGATAGTTAACGCCGTCAAAAATCAATTCGATATCACCCTAGAGCGTGAACCCGAGCTTATTACTGACGACTAGGAATCAGACGGCAGCGGGAACTTGAGACAGAAGTCTTTGACCTCGGCGCGAAGTTTGTCTAGTGCTTTTTCGTCTTTACGATTTACAATCGCCTGCTCCATCCACTGCGCCACCAGCACCATGTCGTTTTCGTTCATTCCTCTAGTGGTGATTGCGGGTGTGCCGAGGCGAATTCCGCTGGGACGGTAAAAAGGTAGTTCGTCGTCTGGAATAGAATTTTTATTAAGAGTAAGCCCGATTTTATCTAATACATCTTCCGCAACTTTCCCGTCAATACCAAACGAAGTATAAACATCCGAGAGAATCATATGGTTGTCTGTGCCGTTAGTTACAAGCTTGAAACCACGATTCATAAGCTCCTCGGCTAGTTTTTTGGCATTGGCGATTATCTGCTTGGCATACTCCTCAAATTCCGGTTGTTGAGCTTCACCCAGTGCAATCGTTTTGGCTAATACGTTATTCATATGCGGTCCGCCCTGCATACCAGGAAAAACTGTTCTATCGATAAGTGTTGGTAAGTTTTCAATGGTGTGCTCTGGAGCTTTAAGCGGATTACCAACCTTACCTTTGCTCATAATAATCCCACCACGAGGGCCACGAAGGGTTTTGTGCGAAGTCGTAGTTATTACATGAAAACCATCATCAAACGGGTTTCTAAGAGCTTTGCCCGCAATCAGTCCTGCGATATGCGCCATATCGGCCATAGCCACAGCGCCGACTTCATTGGCGATATCGGCAAACTTTTTATAGTCAAGCTCTCGAGTATAAGCAGAAAAGCCAGCCAAAATAATCTTTGGCTTATGCTTGATTGCGAGCTCACGAATTTCGTTGTAGTCTAGCTCCCCAGTTTCGAGGTCGTTAATCTTGTAGCGAATGAAGTTAAATGCCCTAGCCATCACCGTGACTGGGTGTCCATGAGTCAAATGTCCGCCGTGGCTGAGATCCATACCCAGCACGGTGTCGCCTAGTTCCAGCCAAGACCAGTACACAGCCTCATTCATCGGTGCTCCAGAGTGTGGCTGCAAGTTCGCATGGTCGGCACCGAAAAGCTGCTTGGCGCGCTCGATACCAAGACTCTCTACTGGATCCATATTCTGCTGACCACCATAATACCTCTTACCTGGATAGCCTTCTGAGTATTTGTTAGTAAAAACACTCCCTAGAGCATTCAGCACATCTCGACTGACATAATTTTCTGAAGGGATTAGTTCTAAACCTTCTCTTTGGCGAGCCAGTTCTTTTTCCATAAGATTACCTATTTCGTCGTTCACGGCAAGCCTCCTTTATTCGCCTACAGTTTATCATAGCTCTTTTTTATATTGCTATTTATACGTGTTTATGTTATCGTAGGCATATGGAAACAGCATTTTTTGAGAATACATTTAAACTCCCGTTCGCTGAAGCGAAAAAATTCGAGGAAACTCTAGTAACTGTAACTGCTAAGTTGCTTGCTCTACGTGAATCTGATGAATTCCCTATAGTCTGCAAAACAGACGATGCCTACCCCGACGTAAGTATCAGCGCCGACGATGATGACTCGCGAATATTCAACGTAACCATCGACGACTCTCTGTACAGCGTTACTAGAACGTGGGCTGCTCGCATAGGAATTGATGGAAATAGACAAGATGATTTACTCAATGTTCGAGAGGGTGAATTAAGCGAAAAAAATGAAATAATTGATCCCGGTGAAAGCAAATACCAGCAGGTCATCAAAGCTATAGCGCATGCTCTAGAATCAGTAGAGATACTAGATGCAGAAGCTGATACCGAGCGTTCTGAACCGGCGGACAAAACTCAAGGCTTTTTGCGTCGTCTCCTTGGGCGCTTGTTTAGCTAGGTTCTGTTGCTAACATATATCATTGGTGATATATTCTGATGTGCAATGACCGAAGATTCTAAAAAAATTGGTTCACTCATTTCGAAGGTTCGTAAGGAGCGTGACCTAACACAGGCCGAGTTCGCCAAGGCTCTCGGTACTAGTCAGAGCGCCGTCAACCGCATAGAAAATGGTAAGCAGAACCTGAGCATGGAAATGCTCGGACGCATAAGCGAAGTACTAAATAAAGAAATTATATCTATAGCCGACCCCCAGTCTGACAGCTTCGAGATAAATGGTGGCAAAGAGCTCTCTGGTACCGTAAGTACCAAGGTTTCGAAAAACGCAACTATGGCCCTGCTTGCTGCTTCGCTCATGAACCAAGGCACGTCTACCTTTAAAAACGCACCTAAGATTGAGGAAGTTTTTCGACTAATCGAAGTGATGGAAAGCATCGGCGTGAATGTAAGATGGACAGACAACGGCGATTTAGTTATCAAACCACCGAAAAAACTCGCTCTGGACAAAATTGATGCCCGTGCCGCCAAGCGAACCCGAAGTATCCTTCTGTTTTTGGGGTCACTGATGCATTCTCAGAACAAATTCGCACTTCCCTACGCGGGCGGCTGCAAGCTTGGGGCAAGAACTGTCCGACCTCACCTTTTCGCATTAGAAGAGTTTGGCGTGGATGTAAAAGCCGCACAAAACAAATACCTGGTCTCGGTCAAACCCAAGCAACCGAAAAAAGTCATTCTCTACGAAATGAGCGAAACCGCTACAGAAAATGCCATTATGGCGGCCGCCGGCACGCCTGGCAAAACCACTATAAGCTATGCCTCGCACAACTACATGGTTCGCGACCTTTGTCTGTTCCTGATGGAACTAGGTATCAAGATTGATGGGTTTGCCACCAACACCCTAGCCATTCACGGCAAGAAAAATATCAAAAAGAATGTCACCTATGCACCAGGAGAAGATCCTATAGAATCTATGATGTTCCTATCGATAGCCGCCACAACCAACTCGAGTTTCACCATAGAGCGTTGCCCAATAGATTTTTTAGGACTAGAGCTGTTAAAGCTCAAGAAAATGGGTTTTAAATACGAAATTATTAAACAGTACAAAGCCCACAACGGCATCCTCGCTCTAGCTGATATTAAAACCCTAAAAACAGATGCACTGTACGCGCCCGCAGATAAGATTCATGCTTTGCCATACCCAGGCATTAACATGGACAACCTGCCATTCTTCGTACCAATAGCTGCAAAAGCTCGTGGACGAACACTGATTCACGATTGGAGCTACGAAAACCGTGCAATTTACTACACGGAGCTGTCCAAACTTGGTGTTTCACTGGAGTTGGTAGATGCTCACCGCGTCTACATTAACGGGCCGAATAGCTTCAAGCCCGTTGAACTCGTCACTCCGCCAGCGCTTAGACCTGCAGTTATTGTGCTCATCGCCATGTTAGCGGCACCAGGACGATCAGTGCTCAGAAATGTATACTCCATAAAACGCGGCTACGAAGACCTTGCGAACCGTCTAAACTCCTTAGGCGCTGACATAAAAGTCCTCAGATAGCAAAACACCGCCCAAACGGACGGTGTTTATTAAACGTACAGACAGTTTCTACTGTTCTGTAATTTCTAGACGAAGACCACCAGATTCTTGGAATACTACACTTAGTATCCAACCGGCGATAAGTCCCTGCACCCAACCAACTAGATACATAACTAGTGGAAAGATGACGATTGCGAATCCCGCAGTAATGACACTAATGCCGATTGTTTCAAGGAAGGCTGTGCCTTCTTTAATTTGACCGACTGCTACTGACATAGTCATCAGCGCACCAACGATTAGCCCAAGCACTGCTTGTACCCAGCCAAAAACTTTGGCTAGTGACCACGCGCTAAGATTCGTTACTTTAATTTCTTTTGGAGTTGCCATGAGAGCTACCCTTTCTCCCACCGCATTCATGATAGTGGTTATATAATACCACTACCGAGCTTGGGTTTCTAGTGAACGGCCTAAATCAACTTGCGTTTGATGATATATCTATAGGAAATAAATCCAAACGGGATTGGTAGCCAGTAGGTAAAGAATCGATAGAGCAGCACACCAGCCAGAGCCAAAGAATTTTCGTACCCAAGAGCAATCAGTACGGTAACCATCGTTGCCTCAAGCACCCCAAGTCCACCAGGCGTCGGAGCTACCGAGCCAGCTAGCGTGGCCACAGCAAACACCACCACAACCTCGACGTAGCTAACATCTAAACCAACAGCGTGCAGACTTACGAAAAATGCCGTCAAGAAGGCGAGATTCATAACTACTGACGACATAAAGGCTTTACTGAGGACTATCGGGTTCGTAGCTAGGCCGACGAACGTATCGACCATTTCCTTGATGAATTTCTTAGCTTTACTACGAATACTTTTAATGCTGACAAGGACTAAACCGGTAATTAATAATCCGACGATTACTCCAACGAAAAGTTTGAGGTTGATGTTTAGATTAAACAAGTTGCCAAGATCTTGGTAAAACATTAGCAAAATTACAAGCATCGGAACTATGAAACCGATGAAATCCATAACCCGCGCCATGGTCAACACTGGTGTTGCTTCTGAGACTTTGTGGCCTCTCGTGCGAAGGAATTGTAGATTTATAGCCAGTCCCCCAAGTCCAGACGGCAGGAGCTTATTGGTGAACGAAGAAGACAGCTGCACAATAACCGAGTCTACAAACTTCATAGGATAGATTGAAAACACTTTAAGTGTATAGGACGTTGCTAGATAGGTAGTTGCTGCGAGCCCGATAATAATCGGCACCCAGACAAGATTAATCTCTACAAGCGCCTTGAAGCTATCCTTGAATGCACTAAACTGCGGGACAAGCACAAACAGCGCCAAGCCCAGTGCAACAATCTGGACGATTGAAGCAGTGCTAATGCGCTGAAGTTTCACCTTCTTACCTTCAACCTTACGCTTCCCAACCACCCTAGCAACTTCAGCGCGTAAGTCATCAAGCAACAGCTTGCGTTTCTTCATCCTGGTTTTCGTTTCTCCAGAGAACGCCTCATAAGCTAGAAACGGATAAGCCTCGATTAGTTCTTTCGTCCCCATAGTCTTCACACAGCTAGCTACAGCTCGCTCTGGTCCGATAATCGTAGTTAGCGAGGCGAGCATCTCTGTGGTATCCATATACATCCTCTTTATATTGGGCATAGACTCAGCAAAGCCAAAATCAATGACCCAAGCCTGGTTCTTCTTGTCGATGAATATATTGGCAGCTCTAAGATCACGATGCGCAATGTGTTTTTTGTGCAGTAGTTTTATTTGCTCCCAAATACCTGCAAGTATTTCGTCGGTTATTTCGTCTGGCTCCATGGAATCAAGTCCTTTGCCGTCGATAAGCCCCTGAGCCAACCCCCAGTAATAATCGTCAACCCTGAAGAAACCAACCACCCTCGGCGTACGTATTCCACTATATTTAGCCAACGCAGTCAGCAATGCTTCGTGCTCTAGATTTCCTTTTAACCCGAGATAAGGCAGCTCGTCTTCTAAGTTCTTGTATTTTATAAAGCGGATCATCCTAAACATCCAATCAGCACTGAATTGTTCTTTGCCGAAGAATTTAACAAACAAAGTTCCTTCGCTAGTCTTTGCAAAATACGGCACTGAACCACGTGCATCTACGGAGGCTGGCTTTATGCTATGCAGTTTCACGCCTCTCTCCTCGAGTGCTTCTTTTACCCGTTTTAGGTTTACATGTCTTAGCGGTATCCCAAAGGCAAGGACAATGATTGAGCCAACTATCACCCCAAGCGCCGCTCCACCGAAAACATCTAGTGGTAAATGACCACCTGCATATACTCGACTAAACATTACGGCTGCTGTGAGCAACACGAGCGTGCGACGCACTAGCGGAGAAACAAAGGGCCATATAACTGTAGTCATGGCCGCAGCTACAGCCGCATGACCTGAGGGGAAGCCAAGACCAGCAAAACTTTCTGGACCGTGATATATAATATTGTTGAAAAACTCCGCTGGCCGTCCTCTATCAACGATTTCTTTGAAAATTCTGGCAGTGAGCCAGGCAGTTGTACCAGCTAACAGAACGTACACTGCTGGCCGAATCCTCCGAGAAAACAGTGCCAGGATTAAGGCTACCAGCGGAACTGCAATCACTGCGCCGTACTGACCTAATGGGTACAAAATGTATGCCAGCCACGAACCCAAATTATTTATAAGTTCAAACAAAGCCGTTTCAAGTGGTCCAGGTATTTTTTGGTTATTAACAGCTAGAAAAGACAGCGTAAACACAACCAGAGCCACAAGAGCTAGCGCCACGTACTGTGGACTTCTGTGCGCTTTAGAAATAGAATCGAGAAATTTACTCGTTTTTTTGGACATATCCGACTGTTGCACCTTATTGTTCAACTATCATACCTCTGTACTAGTGGTTTTTCAATTTTGCGATTTTGTCGCAACTTTACTACAATATAGTCATGGAACATTTTGAAAAAACTATGCAGGACTCAAATCACTACGCTACGCTACCGAGAAAACATATTTTTGCCTTACTTAGCGATGCCGATGTGCCAATGGGTATCAGCGATTTAACATCTGAGCTGCGAACAATCGACCGAGCTACAGTCTATCGAACCATGGAGTTATTTGCTGAGCTCGATATAACCAAGAAAGTCTGGTTTGGCAACAGGACTAAATACGAACTAAGTGACGACTTCCAAGAACACCATCATCATTTAGTCTGTGAAAACTGTGGCCTTATCACTAAGATTAACAGCAAAGACCTCGAAAAGACGATTATAAAAATCAGCAAGAAATCCGGCTACAAACACCTGCGACATCAGGTTGAACTTATCGGACTCTGCCCAGACCATAAATAAATTACAGGTTGTCATTTAGTATTTGGACGATATCGTAATCACTATGTTCACCACGTATTTCAGTAAACTGTTTCTGCTTGCTACCTAGAAATGAGAACAGCCTTCTGCCGTCAGCGATACCCACGACCTTATCATCAAGTGAATGATACTGATGGATAGGCGCTTTTGTATCGCTAGCTATTGCCTCTGTTAGCAAATAACCTTCTGGGATGATCGAGCAAGTCGACACACCACCCCCAACCAACTTCACGCAAGCCTCTCTGAAGCTCGTAAACGTGCCTATCGGTATTACTATTTTTAGTTCTGGATACTTCGTTGCCGCATAGACTGCCTGCGCACCCCCCATTGAAAAGCCCATAACCAATACGTCTTCATCTGCAAAGCCCTTGGCGTGAGCCTCTTCAATGCTCGCATCTACTACGTCATATAATTTCTGGTAGCTTAGGGGGAGCGGGGCGATAGTATTAGTAACGAAGGTTGGCGCCAGAACATTCACAAAACTAGAAGCTATTTTCGGGTTGCTGTTATCGGGACCGGCGGCGCCGTGGAAAAATATTAATAGCTTGTCCGAAGATTTATTCTCATAGTAGCGCATCTCAGTTTGACCGCCAGCATCGACATCCACATCTGAACTTATGGCCACTGGAACATCACGAATTTCTACGATTTTGCTAGCAACTTCTCTTTGCACGAGCAACACACCAGCCACCAGCGCTACGAAAATAACCACTATGCCAATGATTGTCTTAGCTCTGTCTACTCTCGGAACATTACTCACAACATGCGGCCTCGTAATTACTGTGTACTCATCTTTTATTTTTACTTAGTTCAACACCAAACGACAAGTCGTTCTAACAAAGATTAGTTTAGAAACTACTCGGTACTTCTTTAATTATTTTGAAGTTCTCCACCATTAGTGCCGCCGTTATCTGAATCTTCTGTGTCTTTTATGCCATCATTGTCATCGTCTGGGTCTTGCGAATCTTCGATTCCATCATTGTCGTAGTCGTTTTCGTCTACGTCCTCGATGCCATCGTTGTCTTTGTCTGTATCTTCAGTATCTGGAATGCCATCGTTATCGTCATCAGTGTCAACTTGATCATTTAATCCATCGTTATCGAAATCATTATCTAGTTCTTTCGACTCACAGTCAGTGGTGTTTTCACCGATACACAGTGGTATACCGTCTCTGTCTAAATCGATTAATTGAGCTTTTTGAGCTAACTCAAACTTTGTATCGGCAGGGTTGACTATATCTGCTGAGCCAGTTGTCTGCTGGTTCGTCAATGGCTCATCCTTAGAAGATGTAATCCGCCAAACTGCGAAACCAGCTACCGCGACTACCACTACTATTACCAATATTTCTATGTGTCCAATGACGCCTCTTTGATCTAACTTTTTCATCTACAATCCTTTCACTTTAAAGACTAGTCTTCATATGCATTCGAATTGTACTCCTTATGCTTATCCATGGGAAGAAGGAAGTAAAAACACCTTAGAAGTAGCATAAACTTCACTTCTTGGTTTAGTAGTGAAGGCTAATCTTGCACGTATGGGGCGAATGATGGGAATTGGTCGCTTCCAGCAGCCCTGAAACTTACGCGACTAGCAAGCACAGCTTGCATCGGAAGATTTCCTTGCGACATGCCTCGAGCATGTCTCACCCACGACCTTGGCCGTGGCTTCAAAACCAATGACCACTCCAGAAATAAAAACAGCCCATTCGGGTCGACTTTATTTCTGGGGCGAATGATGGGAATCTCCTCCGGAGGCGCTTCGTCCAGTGCTCGAAACAAGTTTCTGCGCGCTTCCTCGTCTTTGAACCCGTTTTGCTTCGCAAAACACTGGGTTCAACTCCCAGCTATCAGTCCATATGAAAAACAGCCCTGATGGGCTGGCTTTCATATGGGGCGAATGATGGGAATTGAACCCACGACCTCCGGTACCACAAACCGGCGCTCTAACCGACTGAGCTACATTCGCCTTAACAAAGGTAATTTAGCACATTACACTATTACTTACTACTGTAATTAGACAAAGCCACAGACGCCTATGATATAATTTATTTCAATATGATATTGATTGCATTGGCATTTTTGCTTTTATTTTCACCGAGATTCATCTTGTTCTTTATGTGGCTGTTCCAAAGTTCACGCTTGGACGTATTCAGTACGCTATGGTGGCCTTTTATCGGATTCCTATTCTTACCTTTTACTACACTGATGTACATGTTGGTTTGGAGTGCTTCAAATGGTATTTCTTTAATTGGCTGGCTACTAGTTGGTTTTGCTTTTCTAATAGATATGGGTTCGTATGGAGCGGGTGCCAGAGGACAGCGTAGGTATAAACCTTCAAAGACAGAACCAACTGAAGTTAAGAATTTAAACGAATAGATTAATAAGGAGGCGCTATGCCAAGTTTAGGACCAGCAGGAAGAGGTGGAGCTAGAAGACGAACCAGAAGACGGATGAATAAACGAGCGAATACTACAGCACCTGCAACAGCGTCAGCTCCAACGACCGCATCAACCCCAGCAACTTCGGATCCCATGGACAAACTGAAGAAATTGGGCGAGCTCCACGACGCAGGAATACTAACTGACGAAGAATTTAGCGCCAAAAAAGCCGACATCCTTTCGAAGATATAACTTACTTAGTGTTTGCGCAAGAACACCGGAAAATATCTTCCGGTGTTCTTCATATACTTCTTATACCCTGGGTATTTTGCAACAAGCAGGCTCTCTTCGTATTCGGTCTTTATGTGAAAGAAGATTATTAGCAACGCCAGTACGCCAAACTTCCAATAGCTCCCAGAGTTAATCGCTATTCCCGTAGTTATTAAAAATACGGCTGTATACATGGGATGTCTGATATATCTATAAATCCCATGACTCTGTAGTTGCCCGTCTTTCACCGGCTGCGGAGCAATGTTTAACGAACGACGCAAATTATAAATACCAACAACCAAAATCACTACAGCTAAGCCTTCGAGCGCTCTTGCAGTGGCGGTTATCGTGGTCGTAGCTTCAAAATTTCTGCCAAAATCCACGAATATTAATACCATGAACAGTATTACCTGAACCGTCACCCAGACCCAGGCCGGAATATCTTTTTCCAATGCTTTGATTCTAAACTCCGATTTCTGTTGATCCGCCAGCCACTTGCCAATCACTGAAGCCACGTATGTTTGTCATATTGGTGTAGCCAGCTTCTTGCATAATGCGAATTGCCTGCCCGGCACGAACACCGGTGCGACAATAAATGTATACTTCAGAATCTTTAGGTATTGGCGGGAGATTCCCTCTTGAAATTTTCTCTGCAAGACCCCACTGCATAGCGTCTTTCGCATGCCCAGCTTCCCACTCTTGAGGCGTCCTAACATCTATCACGTAAACATTCGGTTCAGATTGACGCTCAATAGCCTTAGCGATTGCTGTTGCTAAGTCGGTTGGAATCAGACTCATATCACTTTGAGTAGTTTTACTCGCGCTGCTTGAAGCTGTCTCGCTACCGTTGCTGTCCGATTGTGAAAACATAAAGAAACCTCCTGCTGCTACAGCTACTACAACGATTATTCCAATAAATACTTTATTGTTCATATTCCCCCTACTAAATGATGTTCCGTTTGATTTGGTATCCTGGGATGGGCAACGCTTACGCTACTCCCTGCGACTCATGCTCGAAGCAAGCTTCTGCGCGTGAGTCTTATGATCGAACCTTTACTACTGCAAATCGATTCAAACCCCAAGATGCTATTTGTTAATGTACGTCGAAACGACAAACATCAACAAATGGTACCCCGGGAGGGACTCGAACCCCCGACCTGTGGGATAGAAACCCATTGCTCTAATCCGCTGAGCTACCGGGGCAGGTCGTGCAAAATGGTGCGGGTGGAGGGAATCGAACCCTCATCTTCAGCTTGGAAGGCTGACATACTAGCCGTTATACGACACCCGCACGTCTTTTGACCGAGGTATTATAGCAAGAATCGATGTTATACTTCTACTTGTGTTCAAAGATACTAAAAAAGGACTTATCGTAACCGCAATCATCTTCATCGGCAGCCTAGTCTTGCTGTACCTAACCTTCTAGGCTTCTAGCTTTCTAAGTTATTACTCTTTCCAGAAAATCACCAATATAGAATGCAACCCCTGCAGCTAACGCACCGAGGATCAAAGTTTCTACGATGGCTCGTGGTTTATTGGTACTTGCAACTTGGCTCTTTAGCAGTCCAATACCGGCAAAGGCGAAGCCAGAAAGTATCGCCGCAATAAGAAACAGGTGCTCGTACTCCCAGCCAAAGATACCGTCAAAAACGTAAGCCGCCAAAGGCGTGAAGCCGACGAATATGAAAGCTAGGTAAGTTGCCAATCCTATGGCAAATGGTGATTTCTTCTCTGGCATGAGTCCATGCTCCTCAACCATCACCATGTCTACAAAATGATCCTTATCATTCATTGCCACTTCGACAGCTTCGTCTAGAAGTTTTCCTTTAAAGCCGCGTCTTTTGTAGAGTTTGCGAATAATATTCTCATCCCCTGTCCTCTCGCCCTGAACGTTGTTCATGACGTCCAGTCTCTTCTTATCGTAAAGTTCTTTGTCGGATTTAGACGAAAGATAAGCACCAACACCCATGGAAAATCCATCCGCCAGGAGATTGGCAAAACCAAGTATCAAAACTATCTTTGCACTCAATCCTGCACCTACAGATCCGGCAACTACTGCAAAAGTGGTGACCGTACCATCAATACCACCGTAGACAATCTCGCTCAAATACTTCTCTATTGATTTGGGTAATTTAAGTTTTTTCATGCAATTACAGCCTATTCTACCATGTTTGTTTATTGTTGGTCGGGTAGCAGGACATCCTTCGGATGCGCCTTCGTCCAGTGCTCGAAGCAAGCTTCTGCGCGCTTCCTCGTCTTCGAACCTCTTTTGCTATGCAAAAGCCAGGTTCTCGTCCAAAACTCTAACCAAGAAAAAGACCGCCAAGATGGCGGTGCTTTTCTTGGTCGATTTCAACACATGCTCCTCGAACTGTTTGAATATACACTAGAAAACTATGATGAGTCCCTATCGTTACTTGAGAAACTTAAATTGGTCAGAAGAAGTAAACAAAAAGTGATAGCAGGCTTAATCCTGTAATTCTACGAAAGATTTAAGCATTGAGAATAGCAACTACAATTCCAATTACAAGAAAAGAATACTCAAATATACCAAAAGGATTCGGCTTAAAATAAACATACTTTATCCAGTCGCTATAACCATAGGTTTTTATCATTTCAGCACGCTCACTATCATTCCAAGAGTAAAAACGCTTTTTAGGCATTTTCGAGTTTGTTGGAGTTTTAATTTGGAAAAGAAATAAGTATGAGTTCTTCCTGAACGGATATAACCACTTAATGCCCCACCCTATACCGACACTGTCGTGTAGAAAATGAATAAAAGCACCTAAAACAAGAATCGCAGCCACTTCTGGACTAAACATGAGTCCAACAACCCCTAGTACTGGCAGGACTATAAGAGGATAATGAAGACCATCTCGGTGTTCGGATGTCGGTGTTTTTCCTGTTTTCACTAGTTTATAAATAAAGTCGATGTCTGGCTGAAGGACAGCAAAAATCCCAATTACTAAACAAATAGGGTAGACAAGCTCGCTGTTATTACTAAGTAATACTCCTAGAAGTAGTCCAATTCCAACATCAAAAGGCATGCAGTAAGTGTCTCATGAAGTAGCAAGTCTGCCACACGACATTTTTTCATGGCTTGTCCTTGGAGGGAGCGACATACGTTAACAGGTGTAGGGCTAGATTTTTTACGAGAAAAGTGCTTGTCGAGTGCTTGTGCTATTTTCACCCACCCCTGTTAAAATACATACTGTTACAAATAATGACCTTTGCGGTCTAGTTCACGACAATAGAGGAAGTTGTAACCACCAAAAACAAGATTACCAGATGGAAAGTAGTTGATATAAAACTGAATGAACCCTATGCAGAGTTCCTTCAGTTCAATAATCTCGAACTTTGTCGGGGTAGCAGGACGTCGGCTTCGCCTCTTTCGCAAGCTTCGTCCTCGAAACAAGTTCCTGTGGACGAACTTGCTACACCGAACCTGGTGCTACGCACCTTCAGGTTCGATATCTTGTTATCTTGACCATACAAAAAGCCCACATTCAGTGGACTCTTTGTATGGTCGGGGTAGCAGGACTCGAACCTGCGGCCTCCGCGTCCCAAACGCGGCGCGCTAGCCAACTGCGCCATACCCCGAAAGCAAAGGCGATTATACTATAACTACCTCTGTGATAAAAGTCTACTTAGCTGACTCTACAACTCAAGTTTTACGAATAACGCTTGCCTTGACAAGTATACAGATTTCATCTTGGCGCAACTCTATAGCTAGCTCTTGGGTTGAAACATAAGCATAGCCGTAATAGTACTCTTATGAGATAATTGCCCAATAAATATAAATTGTAGGAGATTTCACTGATGGAAAATAAGCAAACTCCCGATAACGCTGGTTCTAAGCCGCCTGCGCAAGCCCCTGCTAACCAACCGGCCGACTCTCAGCCGCTACAACAAACGACTTCACCGCAACCGATGCCATCGCAAAACAATACTCAGAACGGGGACAGTGCAAACAATAAGCCGAGCAGCGACAAAGCTAAGCTATATACAATCTTAGTTGCAGTGGTAGTCCTGCTGATTGGAGTGTCGATTGCAACGTACATATTTTTCTTCAGTCCTGCTGCACTTTCCCAGAGAGCAGCTAACGAATTCATAAATGCCGCCTCAGAAGGAGATAGTGTGGCGTTAATAGAAATAACCGATGAAACATCTAAAGACGGAAAACAATTCCTCGAGCAAGTAGCCAGCGCCGTTGAAGGAGATTCAGAACTTAAAGATAAAACATCTGAGAATGACAAGTTCTACTTCCTGTACAAGCTTTCTGGTGCTGAAAAGAATTTCGTAAGACTAGTTGTTGAGAAGCAAGACGGTAAGTGGATGGTGTCATCTGTAGTGTTTAGCGATAATGAACTTGCTCTAATTCCTGGTGACACAGTAGATACCGAGGAAGCAGTAGCTACAGAATCTACTCCTGAAGCTACGCCGACCACAACAACCCCAGCTACGCCAACGCTAAGTTGTTTAACTCAAGACGATTACAAATGGTTCTTCTATGATAAAAAACCCTCTACTATTGTCTACAATGACACTTACAATCCAGATACGTACACTAGTAATGCTCAGGGTAGTATGTTTTTTGAACCAGATTCGATTGTCGAAACCTCCTTCGCCTCAATCTATGATGACTG
>CAZOFP010000015.1:0-25820 GCA_964579475.1 uncultured Candidatus Saccharibacteria bacterium
TAGACGGTAGACGGTAGACGGTAGACGGTAGACGGTAGACGGTAGACGGTAGACGTAGATGGTTAATTAATAATTTGAATCAAATACTCTATACTTATTTGCATAACACTGAAATTGGAGGTTTCGTATGTCAGGACATTCCAAATGGTCAAAGATTAAGCGCCAGAAAGGCGCGGCCGATGCCAAACGTGGGCAAATTTTCACGAAACTGGGTAATTCTATAGCCTTAGCGGCTAAAGGTGGTGGCGACCCAGCTATGAATCCGTCTTTGCAACTAGCTGTAGATAAGGCAAAAGCCGCAAATATGCCAAACGCCAACATCGAGAAATCGATAAAGCGTGGCACTGGCGAACTCGGTGGTGACATCATCCAGGAAATGCTTTTTGAAGGCTATGGGCCTGGGGGAATTGGCATAATCGTTGAGGTAGCCAGTGACAATCACAACAGGGCTACTACTTTCGTGAAGGTAGCTTTTAGTAAAAACGGTGGTCATTTGGCGGAGAGCGGTGCAGTCGCCTTCCAGTTCACGAGAAAAGGTGTTATTCGTGCTAAATTTACTGGTGACAGCGAAGATGCTCAACTTGAAGCCATAGAAGCTGGGGCTGAGGATGTTATCGAGGAAGACGACGAGCTAGTAATCTATACAGAAATGAAGCAGTTAGCTGCCGTTCGAGATGCCCTCAAAGAGAGCGGTCTGGAGGTAATCGAAGCCGAGCTAGTGTATGCGCCGAACGATATGATAAAAATCGAAGATGCCGACGTGGCTAAGAAAATTGTCAAACTCATGGATTCTATTGAAGAAGTTGATGATGTGGTTGCTACGCATTCGAATTTTGATATTGACGAAAGCTTGTTAGATGAGCAGTAGGACGGTTAAATGACGACCAACGAAGAATATTCTAAAAAGTGGTCGAATGTTCCGGTTGCCGGGGCGGTGATTAGTCTCAAGGATAAGTTTTTGCTTGTTCAAGAAAGACAGAATAAAGCTTATGGACTTTGGAATCTTCCAGCAGGCAAACTTGATGAGGGCGAAACGGCAGAGGAAGCGGCCACCAGAGAGACGCTGGAGGAAACAGGTTACGAAGTAGACCTAGGTAGACATCTTTTAACGGTTGAGAGGGGGAACAAAGGGGCGCTTCATTCTTTCGAGGGAGAAATTATCGGTGGTAACCTACAACACCAAGAAGACGAGTTGCTCGACGCGCGGTTCTTTACTATTGCTGAGATTCGAAAATTAGCTGTAGCTAGAAAACTTCGTGACCCGTGGGTGCTTGCTAGTATCGAAATGTCTTTAGGAAGATGAGAATTCTTGGTGTAGATCCGGGTACAGCAATCACTGGTTTTGGTATTATCGAAACTTCCGCCGCAAAATCCATACTGGTCGATGCCGGGGTGATAAGAACCCCGGCCAAACAAGCACTGGAACTGCGACTCGAAACAATTTATGACGAACTCAGCCAGGTGATTAAAGAAACTAAGCCAGAGGAGGCAGCTGTCGAAGAGCTGTTTTTCGCGCAGAATGTGACAACCGCCATGAGCGTAGCTCAGGCTAGAGGTGTAATACTTCTTGCAATTATAAAATCTGGTATCGATCATGCTGGCTATACGCCGCTACAGATTAAGCAAGCTATGACTGGATATGGTCGCGCTGACAAACAGCAGATTCAAGAAATGGTCAAAGCCATCCTGGGGTTAAAAGAAGTACCAAAACCTGATGATTGCGCGGATGCGCTAGCTGTCGCCATCTGCCACGCCCAGACAATACGAGCGCATTAATTTAAGCTGTCCCTAAGATAACTCAGAACAAGTTATATAATTCATTAAACTTAACAGTAGAAAAATGCACCAACGTAACTTCAGAAATAATTCTGAATTAATTCTGAAATGCGGGCAAAAGCACTTGGCGACTGTTGGACATAGTATTGAAAATACGCAGCTGCATATTAACTCGAGAGGTCGGCATAGAGATTGCGAAATAACAAATCTAACTGTAGCTACATACGTAATACTCCATACTGTATACTCGTACCTATGATTGCCAGATTAAAAGGTGTTGTCGTAGGCAGGAATGACCAGTTGCTACTTGTTGATGTTGGTGGTGTAGGTTACGAAGTGACCGTACCTCAGCAGCTTGCAGAGGATTCTTCATTGGATGAAGAGATATTGCTTTATACCTACGACCACATCCGCGAGAACTCCCGCGAACTTTTTGGTTTCTCGGACGTAGAGGCAAAAAGGTTTTTCGAACTACTATTGAAAGTGAACGGCGTTGGCCCGAAGATGGCTGTATCATTGATGAACCTCGGAGATTCCAAACAAATTCGGAGTGCTATAGCTTCTGGGAACACTGCCTACATATCTGGGGCTAGTGGTGTCGGGAAACGTCTCGCAGAGAGAATCTGTGTTGATCTTAAAGATAAAGTTGGTGTAGTCGCTGGACAGGATGTTAGCGATCTCGGTAGTACGAGCAACGATACAGCGGAAGCCCTAGTGGCACTAGGCTACAGCAGAAGTCAAGCAGCGGCCTCGCTAAGTAAAATTGACCAGTCTCTTAGCACTGAAGAACAGGTAAGACAGGCGTTAAAGGAGATTAAGTAGTGGCTATTGAGCGAATAGTTAATACTACTGCCGACGAAGAAGAAGTCCAAGAGCAGGAGATGGAGGAAACACTTCGTCCTCGTGAATTCAGTAGCTATGTTGGCCAAGATAGAATTAAGAAGAATCTAAAGTTAGCCATAGCCGCTGCGAAAAAACGCGGCGAGCCGATAGACCACGTGCTACTGCATGGACCGCCAGGGCTTGGCAAAACAACCATGGCTTTTGTTATCGCTAATGAAATGGGGGCAAACATTCGAGTTACATCTGGTCCAGCTATTGAACGACCTGGCGACCTGGCAAGTTTACTGACCAACCTTCAAGATGGTGACATTTTGTTCATTGACGAGATTCATCGTCTTAACAGGACAGTCGAAGAGGTGCTCTACAGCGCCATGGAAGATTTCAAATTGGATATTATGCTCGGCAAGGGGCCATCTGCGCGCTCGCTTCGCCTGGACCTACCTGAGTTTACAGTTATTGGTGCTACCACTAGGACGGGTTCGTTGGCTGCGCCACTACGCGATAGGTTTGGTTTGGTGCATAGACTTGAATTTTATACACCGTCAGAAATCGAACAGATTTTAAGTCGTTCTGCACGAATCCTAGATGTTGAGCTAAAGACTAAGGCCGCGAATGAAATAGCCAAACGCGCCAGATTAACACCACGTATCGCTAACAGATTGCTGAAACGGGCACGCGATTATGCAGATGTAAACGGCGATGGTATTGTCGACCACAAATCTAGTATTTTAGCGCTAGAACTACTGGAAATTGATACTATCGGTCTAGACCACGGCGACAGAAGAATGCTAGAGGCGATCATCGATAATTATAGCGGTGGCCCGGTGGGTGTTGATACAGTGGCGGCACTAATTTCCGACGAACGCTCTACCATAGAAGATTTCTACGAGCCATACTTGATGCAAATTGGTTTTATCGAGCGGACACCGAGAGGGCGCAAGGTAACGCCTAAAGCTTATAAACACCTGGGCAAGAGTCAGGCAGGAAACTCTAAACAGAACAAATTGTTATGAAACCAATTAAAGTAGCCAACTCAAAACTTTTCGAGCATGACGGCAACGAACACATCATCGGTGAAGCCCGCAGGCACTTTGTAGGGATATTGATGATTATCGGTAGTTCGGCACTAATTAGCTTCTTTCTATTGCTTCTACTAGCCGTTGTTGAAAAAAACCAGGACTCATTCCAGGCGTCTTTAGGCATAGAGCCACCTATGAACATTACGGGGCTCCTAGGGTTGGTTGTCGCTGGAATGTTAGTTTTGGTTTTTGCTGGCATGGCACTAGGAATTTACATTTATCGTCACAATTATATTGTTCTTACAGATCAAAAACTAGTTATCGTTCACAGCTACAGTGTTATTAGGCGGCGAGTGTCACAGCTTAGCATTGGCGATATTCAGGATATTTCGGTAGCCCAAAACACTCTCATGTCGCGAATTTTTAAATATGGCACTGTCCTCATTGAGACCTCCGGCGAACAGGCAAATCTTCATATGAATATGATATCTAACCCTTTTGAAGTCAGTAAAGCCATAGTCGATGCACACGAAAATAATCTGAAGCTATACGGCAACTAGAACGGGTTAGTACGGCTGTCATTGATGTTCTCGGTGACGTTGACTTCTCGTTCATCAAGTGCATCGATGCGTTCAATTGCAGCAGTGTTGAATTCAACCTTTTCTATTTCTAGTAAACCAGTATTGTATTTGTCCTGATCCATGCTAGGGCTAGATAGACTATCTATTCGTAGTATTGTTGCACTAAAGAATACTAGAATTATCACTCCACCAATCAAGTAACGGTATTTGTTAATAAATGTAGGGATTTTTCTTAGAGCTAAGGTTAGCTGGGAATTTATTTTTTCAACCATTATCGGTTCTCCACATAGGCGTTAATACTTACGGTTACGGTCAATGGATCTGATGGATTGTACTCGCCGTTCACCTCGCGAACGGTCATTGTAATGGAAGACACTTGCATTTTCCTTTGGTTTTTCTCTGCAAGCTTGAGCCAGTTTATTGTTTGGCTGTAGGTTGCATCAAATTTAACCTGCACAGGAAATACAAGAATTCCTTTGGCACCCTCAAGAGGCTCGGTTTGTGATTTTTCAGATGGTTTGCCGTCTGTGCCCAGAAAAATAAAACTCTCAGTATTTATGCCAACCTCATTGCCGATGGTGTTTATCAGCAAGATGGCTTCTGATTGGTTTTTTGTATTAGGCAGGATCTTATTAGCTTTGACATCGATGTAGCGATACGTCTTCAAGCTTTCAACGGTGCCCTGAGCATTAATGAGCTCGATACTTAGTAGTTCGTCGTCAGCTTTTAAGATAGCTATGGTTTCAGATTGTTCTTTCAAGTATCCGTCGACGAAATATATACCGACTGCTGTCAAAGCAAGCGTGGCAAGTAACACAACTAACATGACATAGAACAGTTTTTTGGGCGTCATAACGAACCTCTCAACTTGTCTTGATCAAAGGAAACTATAATTGTAGTGGTCCACTGGAAAGAGCTATCAGGATTGTCGTAGACTGATAGCTGTTGAATGTCAGCTCCAGTAAACAGTTCTGAGTTTGCTAAGTTTTGTTGCAACTGTGTTGCTATAGGTTTGGTTACTAGAAACACCTCTAGAACAAGGTTCTCTTCTAAGTCTTCGGTTGTTAGACTTATGTTTCTAACTCCAGACTCAGGTGGCAGTAGTCGTGCTATCTCTTGAAGTAGCACGGAGTATTTAATCTCGTTTTGGAGCAGGACGTCGACGGTATCAATCTTTTCTGAGAGTAACTTTGCGGCTTCTATGTCGTCAGAGTATTTCAGCAACTGTACTTGCTTAGCTTTTATAGAGGTTTCTAGCTTTGCTTCATCTGACCTGACAATTTGCACGCCAAAAGCGATTACAGCAGCAAGGGCTAGGCCAGAAGCTACGACCAAAAAAATGTACTGGACTACTCGAACGTTATAAGAGCCGAACCGAATCGATTTCTTTAGTTCTGGCGGCATCAGATTAATCATTTTTTATCTCCTTTGGATCAGCGAGAGCTAGTCCTGCCGCGGTTGTGTAGAGTGTCGTCTCTAGTTTATGAGGTGGCTGAAGGTTGCCGAAGGTTAAGTTTTGCCACGGATCCACTAGTCGCGTTGGTAGACGAACTTTGTCGGTTAGATAAGCGCTTAGGCCAGGCAGGTTGGCGCCACCACCGAGGATAATAATTTGTTCTATTTTCTTTTTAGTTGAGGCACGGTCTTCATAAAAACGAGTCATCTTTCTTATTTCGCCAAGCAGTTTCTTTAGCAGAGGATCTAGAGCGGTTAGTACCTGTTCTTGTTTTTTCCCAGCGTTAAGCCCGTATCTAGTTTTAATAGTGTAGGCTTGTCGTTTAGTGACTTTCATTTCTTTAGCAATTAGATTAGTAATTGTTTCGCCACCACCTTCTGCGGTGCCAGTCACGCGTACCGTGCTGTCAAAAACAGACAAGTCGGAAGATATGGAACCAAAGTCGATGATTAGAGTTGGGATACCCGTGTTGTCAGCATGCGACACAGCTCTAGATACAGCATTGATGCTTGTTTCTAGTAGTGCGAGTTCAAGACCTAGTATATCGAAAAGCTTCATGTAGGAGTCGACAATAGCTCTCGGAGCCGCTACCAAAAGAACTTCACTACCCTTATTACTAGTATGTGCAATCTCATAGTCTAGATAAAGCTCACCGACAGGCATAGGTATATACTGCTCGGCCTCCAGGAGGACGGCTTGTCTCAGTTCGTCACCCTCCATTTCAGGGAGTGTCAGGATTCGGTTGAAAGTCGTAGCAACAGGTAGAGAAGCGGCAACTCGTCGGGCGTCTAATGTTCCAACCAGATGCTTGGTTACGAGCGTATAGACCTGCTTAGCAACTTCTTCAGTGCTGACGATAATACCGTTCTTGATGGCTTTGGGGTCGAATTCTATGTGTCCGTAACCTGTCACAGCGTCTGACTTGCTTGACGCATCAATCTGCATGACCTTGATGGTGTTATGTCCGAGGTCAAACCCAAAAATTGGTTTTTCTTTATAAAAAAGAGGTGTATTCATGTTTATTATGCTTAAGCTTTACAGATAGAGTATATAAAAATATCGGACTAATTACTAATGTTTGTAGTCAGAACAGCGAAGCCGTTTTTACTAGTTCTGTGAGCAGTCAGATTCGTCACCACTGGTTACGAATGCGCTGAGTTGTATAATTTGTCAGTATAGGTATTTTAACCAGATTTTCGTTATGTTTATGCTACTTAAATTACGTTTATTGCTCAAACAAGTTTATTGTGGACGAAAAACACCCCGCCAGCTGGCGGGGTGTTTAACTAGAATCAGTTTTATTTAGTTAAGACTGTTCTTTAGGTGCTGTGTACCGTCAGATTCTTTCACAACTCCAAGTGTGTAATCTACGCACTGTGTTGCAACAGCAGCGTTATCACAACCAACAGGGTTGTTAGCCTGGTAGTAGTAGCTGTTATCTGTTGAGTTAGCAGCTGGTACTGCACCGTTCTGAAGAGCGTTGTTATTAGGATCGTTCAACGCTTCAGCGTCAAGTCCAGGGAAGTTAGCGGCGTCAGCAGCTACCGCGAAAGTTGGGTAGAAACCATTGTCGTTGTAATAAACTTCGTACTGGGTGTGAAGAGCATTAATATCCGTTGTTCGCTCTGTGTCGCGTGCTCGTGCTTGTACACCCTGGAAAGTGTTAAGTACTAGCGCCGCCAGTATACCGATAACAACGATGACGATTAACAGCTCGACAATCGTGAAACCTGATTCTTGTTTTTTAATGTTTTTGAACATATAGTGCCCATCTCCTATATTATTTTGTTATAGACGTCCCTAGTAATTTAGGGAGTATCTAGTGACTATTATAAGCATGAGCGTTTAACTGTCAATACTCCTTACTGAATGCTTTGAGAAAGAGAGCTAATAGGGCCAATGACACTGACAGCTATCACCGCTACAGCGGCGCCCATTATCAGAATCATAATTGGTTCGATTATCGATGCCAGTGCATCAATAACGGTATCGACTTCTTCCTCGTAAAAATCAGCCACCTTCAGGAGTACAACATCTGTTTTACCGGTTTCTTCACCAACAGCTAACATCTGGCTGACTATTGGCGGGAAAATACTACTCTCAGCAAGCGGCTCTGAGAGTTGCTTACCGTTTACCACTTGTTTAGCTGCGTTCTTTATCTCTTCTTCAATAACTTTATTGCTCATTGCTTCAGCAGTAACGTTCAACGATTCGGTTACAGCAACACCAGCCGTCATCAACGAAGCAAAAATTCGTGAAAAACGCGCCACAGCAACCTTAATGATTAAAGTTTTTATTATGGGTACTTTTAGTAGTAATTTATCGAATATATATCGGCCTTTTTTCGTGTGTACCCAGCGGGTAAATGTGACAGAAGAAGCGATAATTAATGCGACAATAATCCACCAATACGCCACCATGAAATCACTGAGACTCATCATTAAAGTTGTGTAGAAAGGTAGCTCGGTGCCTTCTACAGAGAGCGACAGAATCATTTTGTTAATACTAGGCAGTACCCAGATGGAGAGGATAAAGAAGGCTATAACCATAATGACCATTAAAATTATTGGGTAGGTCATTGCACCACGAATTTTCTTTTTAATGGAAGCATCTTTTTCTTGTTGGGTAGCTAGCTTTTTTAGAATATCGTCTAAAATACCGCCTGTCTCACCAGCACGAACCATGTTCACGTAAACTTCAGAGAAGACTTTCGGGTGCTTGGCAAGTGAGTCGCCAAAAGTTTGACCACTTTCTACGGCCTTCGTTACTTCAAGCAAAATCTTTTTGAAGTATTGACTGTCGGTCTGTTGTCCAAGCGTCGCCAGTGCGCGAACTAGTGGCACACCAGCATTTATCATCGTCGACAACTGTCGAGTAAAAATTACCATGTCCCTAGTCTTTACCCTGTCGGTAAAGCCTGGAATTTTAATATTGTTTGGGTCGAAACCGCTTTTTCGTTGCTTGATGATTAAAGGCCGGTAACCTTGTTTTATAAGCTTCTCAGCTGCAACTTGTTTGTTCTCGGCATTCAATGTGCCGCTGGATGCGTTGCCCTTTTTGTTTACCGCCTTGTATTCAAAAGTTTCCATAACCTAAATCCCTATTCTCTTGTAACTCTTAGTATTTCTTCAATAGTAGTCATGCCCGCCATGGCTTTTATTAAGCCGTCCAGCTGCATTGTGAGCATCCCGTCTTTGACGGCTTGGTTCTGGATGTCGTCGCTAGTTGAACTGGCGACAATCTGTTTCTGTATAGCATCGTTGTTGTCCAAAACTTCATAAATACCCATTCTACCTTTGTATTCTAACTCAGTTTCGTCTTTTTCAGTTTTCTTAATGCGCCAGAAAGTTGGTTCTTTAGATTGATCAAGGCCAAGCTCTTTCTCGGCTTGATTTACTAGTTTATGAATTGCTGCCCATCCAGCCTTGCCAGATATGCCGAAGACAGATTCTAATTCCTTGAACTGCGCTTCAGACGGTTTATATTTTTCGGCACGTGTTTTGTTTAATCTGCGCACAAGACGCTGACCAACGACAACGCGCACAGTCGAAGCTATCAAGAAAGGTTCAATTCCCATGTCTAGAAGCCTAGGCAGGCAAGTGGCTGCGTTATTTGTGTGAAGTGTGGAGAACACCAAGTGGCCAGTCAGTGACGCTTGTACGGCAAGTCCGGCTGTTTCTCCATCGCGAATCTCACCAACCATGATTATGTTCGGGTCTTGACGCAAAAGTGCACGAAGTCCGTTGATAAAGGTCATGCCTGCTTTTACATTTACCTGTGTCTGGTTGACCCCTTGTAATCGATATTCAACAGGATCTTCAACTGTTGAAATATTCACATCCGGTCCATTCAGCATATTGAGGACACTATGGAGTGTGGTAGATTTTCCTGAGCCAGTCGGCCCAGTAACAAGTATCATTCCGTGTGGTTGCAGTATGGCGTTGTTTATACGTTTAAGGGCTACACCCCAAAAACCAAGTTGTTCTAAAGTTAGAGGGTCGCTAGATTCGTCCAAAACACGCATAACAACTTTTTCGCCGTCGACGGTTGGTAGTGTAGATACACGAAAGGCAAATATACGACCATTTAGATTTATTTTAAAACGTCCATCTTGCGGGGCTCGACGTTCATCAATTTTTAGATTTGATAGAATTTTTATTCTAGACACTAGGGCAGCATGAACCTTCTTAGGCAATTTGTTGGCTTCCTGCAAAACACCATCAACACGGTAGCGTATTTGCACGAAACCCTCGCGAGCTTCGATGTGTATGTCCGATGCGTCAGATTTGATGGCGTATTCGATTATCAAATTTACTGTTTGAGCAATTGGCGAATCTTCGGCGATATCTTCCTCGTCGACTTCTCCGTCGCCATCTTCTCCGTCATCATCTTCTTCTATAACCTGGGTAATCTCTGATCCAATGTTGCCACGATATTGGTCGAGTGCAGCCAGAATGTCTTGACGCGTGGCTAATTTAACCTCAACATTTTTACCGAGCTGTTTTTGCAAGAAATCAATCGCCTGGACATCGTCAGGGTCGTCCATAGCCAACACTTGGGTGCCATCTTTTTTGATACCGATAAGCGCCACGTTGTATTTTCTGGCAATTCTCTCGGGGATTCTTTTTAGAATCTCCACGTTAACTTCTTTAGGATTAATTTTAATGTAAGGGGTGTCGATTTCCTTGGCGTAAAGTTGTGCTAGGCCAGTTTCATCGATAATGTTTGAAGTTATGACTACGTCTTGAAGAGGCTTCTTTGTCTTCTTCACTTCCTCATGAAGCTTTTCAACGTCACCTTCTTTGATTTTTTTGGCATCCAGCAACATTTGCTGGACGATAGCGTCAGGAATTCTCATGTCTTTAATAAGTATATAGAAGTGCTTGTGCTTTGAAAATGCCCTCGGCCTAGTCGCATAAGAGTTTTGATACTGTATAATCCTTAGATACGAATTAGGAGGTAGATATGGCAGATAAAAAGTCTGACAACAAGGAAGCAAAGCTAAAAGCGCTTGGACTTGCAGTAGAACAGATAGAAAAACAGTACGGTGACGGTTCAATAATGCGTCTTGGTGATGCACAGAAGGTAGATATACCGACATTTTCGACCGGAAGCCTGTCGCTGGACCTAGCACTTGGCGGTGGCATACCAAAAGGGCGAGTAATTGAGATTTATGGTCCTGAGAGCTCAGGAAAAACCACTCTAGCCCTGCACGCTATCGCATCGATTCAGTCAGAAGGCGGTACCGCAGCGTTCATCGACGCTGAGCATGCTCTTGATCCTCAGTATGCAAAGAAACTTGGAGTCGACATTGATTCGCTGCTAATTTCACAACCAGACAATGGCGAACAGGCATTAGAAATTGCTGAGAAATTAGTACGTTCGAACGCAGTTGATCTTGTGGTTATCGATTCTGTAGCAGCGCTAGTGCCGCGGGCTGAAATTGAAGGTGAAATGGGCGATAGTCACATGGGACTTCAGGCGCGTCTAATGAGCCAAGCTCTTCGAAAACTCACAGGTGTTATTAGTAAGTCAAAAACCACCGTTATCTTCATCAATCAAATCCGAATGAAGATTGGCGTGATGTTTGGTAACCCAGAGACGACTACTGGTGGCAACGCTTTGAAGTTTTACTCAAGTGTACGTATGGACATTCGCCGAATCGGACAGATTAAGAGCGGTGAAGACATTATTGGTAACCGAACGCGGGTCAAGGTGGTGAAAAATAAAGTCGCTCCGCCGTTTAGGAAGGCCGAGTTCGACATCATGTATAACGAAGGTATTTCGCGTACAGGTGACGTATTAGATCTTGCAGTAGAGCACGGAATCGTTGGTAAGAGCGGTGCCTGGTTTGACTACGCTGGAGCAAAAATCTCCCAAGGCCGCGAGGCAGGTAAACAATACCTACTAGACAACCCTAAAGTTATGAAAGAGATTGAGAAAAAAGTTCGCACCGCCATTTCGAAAGCAGAGTAGCGGTGACTGGGACGAACCATGCGATGACAGGCGGGGTGATTGGTCTAGTGATTGGCGGGCCGCTGGCGATACCGGTGGCCTTTGCTTCACATTTTATCTTAGACTGGCTGCCTCATTACGGGATGGCTACAAAAGATAGATTATTGCGACGACGATTTTTCATGAAATCTGTAGCGGTAGATGCGGTTTTGCTTTTTGGTTTATTGGTAGTTGGACTAGTAAATGGACTTGCGTGGTACGTGTTTGCGGCAGCACTGGCAGCAATGGCTCCAGATTTCTCCTGGATGTACCGCTACGTAGTTGAAGAAAGATTAGGTAAGCTTGAACCAAAACCAAAGAATACGTTTGACCAGTGGCACTCGAATATCCAGAAATGGGAAACAGTCATGCCGGGTGTCTGGGTGGAAGTGTTTTGGTTTATTTCAATGTGGGTAGCCGTAGCCAATCTTACCTGACGACTGGAAAAATTAATCTCCGCGAGTTAACACTCGCTATATTTTCTTGACTCGCATCCGTGTTACGCACGACACTTAACTAATAGTTAAAACCCGGTCAGTGTTTCGTGCTTGGAGCACGATACTGACCGGGTTTGGTTGGTTATGGGGCTTTTTAGACAAGGCTGATATTTTTCTCCGCCCATTCAAGAGTGGAATAAGTGCGCACGCGCGCCTTTTCTGCGTCTTCTGGTTGATTTTTGCTCGAGGACCAGAATTCATCCCATCGGGCTGGGTTCACCAGCAATAGGTTGTCGTGGTCTCGCCACAGTCCATCAACTTTCGTAAAGTGATATCGAGTACCTGTACGCATGTAGCCGACAGCTTCTAGAGACTTGAGTGACCCAATGTTTCCGTGGATTACCCCGGACTCAACAGCAAGTAGTCCATCGATTTGGAATGCATACCAAGTACGAGCTCGATGTGTAGCCGAAGCAATTCCTTGCCCCCAATACTTAGGGTTGTAAATCACAATTCCACTTTCTGCAACCTCCGGTCGCATAGTGGGATCTGCGATGTTGTAGTTGGTGGTGCCGATAGGTGTCTCCTTCTCGCCATCACGAACACAAATAGACCAAAGTCTACTGTGGGGGTCATTTGATACTCCCTCAAGCCATGCTTCTACTTGCGTGACAGACTGAACGTAATCGAGACGGATGTATTTACATACATCGTACTGACTCATACTTCCCCAGATATCTTTTACTTCCTCTGGCAGGTAAGGCCTCATTACGAGGCCGAGACCTGCGTTGGTCGTTAGCTCCATTCTAAATCCGAACGCCATGTTGTTCTCCCTTCGCTAGCGTTCAGTACAAGCCTCATGGTATTCACGAGACCAGACGATCTTCAAAGTTGAATTTTGGTTCTTATGTTAAAAAAGAGCTTCAATCTTTGAAGCTCATCTCATCTAGCAAATTTATATTTTTAAGAAGTGAGATAAGCCATACGATAGCCATCAAGCATACTGCAACCGTATTGTTGCTTCTGATTGTTTATAGCTGGTGTGGTATGGTTTTGATATCTCATAACAAGAGTATTGTATAAGGCAAAATTAGATTAGTCAAGGAAATATGTAAATTGTCAAAGATAACCAATATCAAACAACAAGCTAGAAACAAAGATCGCATTAGCGTGTACGTTGACGGAAAATACAGTTTCTCGCTGAGCACTTGGCAGTTTAGTGAGGCTGGGCTAAAACTTGGCGAAGAAATCTCCAATCAGCGACTTGAAGAGCTCAGTGAAGAGTCGGATTTCGGCAAGATACACGACCGCTCTCTCATGTGGCTACTGCTCCGGCCGCGCTCAACCTGGGAGGTAGAAGATTATCTACGCCGTAAAGTCGAAGATGAACCTATGCGTGAAAAACTTCTAGCTAAGTTCAAGGAAAGAAAGTATATCGACGACGAAGATTTTGCTGAGCGCTGGGTGCAAAATAGGCGTCTGCTAAAACCAATCAGCAAACTCAAGCTTCGCCAGGAACTTCTTAAAAAACGTGTTCCAAAAGAAATTATTGACCAGACGCTTGAGGAAGATGAAACCAACGAAGTGGAAGTGCTGAAAGAACTCATCGAAAAGAAACGTCGAGTAACCCGCTACCAAAACGATCGAAAGCTCATGGAATACTTAGCCCGTCTGGGCTTTCGCTACGGTGACATCAAAGAAGCTATGGAACAATTAGATGCAGTCTAGTCTCGCTCTGTCAGATAGTTATTTATTATAATAACAGGAGCATGTAATCCGACATCAGATTTAAATCATATTTAAATCTGATGTCGGATTATAAGTAATTTATATGGAAAGTAGGTAGAAATGTGTGGATTAGGAAATTGCAAAGTTAAAATGAAGGTGGCTACTTAATCTTTTGATTCAGATTTTATGGAGTCGGCGCCCAAGCTTAGAGGTTTTCCAAGGAATGCTTGTTTTAAGCTTCCAGCCTTATCTTTAACGGCAGTGCTTTTGACTATGATTTTGTCGTCAGTAACTTGAACAATCTGTGAGCGGTCGATGATTAGTTGCGAAGTACCAAGACTTTTGACCAAAGAACGAGCAACATGAAGCTTCATAATCTGAAAACCGTCGGTTTCTGTAACGAAATCTACCACTTTGCCGATTTTCTTCTTATGCTCGGTGTAAACAGGCTTGTCGATAAGTTTGAAGTTGATATCAGCCACTTCTTTTAGGCGGACAAGGTCGTCATCAAATATCATTAGCTGGTCGTTGTTGTCTATGATAAAACCCTGGGGCGTCACGCTGCGGATGTCTTCTGTGTGTAGAACTAATCCTTGTTTTTGTGGTGAGGACACGTTAAATGCGAAAATCTTTAAATCACGCGGGTCGATTATTATACCCTCGGTAACGGCGACTCGATGGCCAGACTGCACCGAGGCTACGGATTTATTTTCTAATGCATTTTTTAATACCAACATAAACAAAATTATCGCATAACTAGAGGTTGCAAGCCAAGTCGCTCATGCTTGCAGTCAAAAAGCTTACCTTCCTATACTGAGGCCATGAAATACATACTGGTTGGGTTTATCGGGTTTATTCTCTCGGCTAGTGTGTTCGCCATTCCTGTTGAATACGACGACGTACTTATTGTAGAAATGCAGACCGGCTCCCCAGAAAGCGCTAGTCAGGAGTTTGTTGAGCTTTATAATCCAAATGATAGCGAGATAGACATCACTGGCTGGCTACTGCAGTATAAATCGGCAACTGGCGAGAATTGGTCGACAAAATCTGAACTCTCAGGGGTTATTGAGCCGCGTGGGCGGTACTTAGTCAGCACAGTGGATTATTTGGACACCGAAGCTCTCGACACCATGTCTTCAGGACTGGCGAAAACCGCTGGCCATATACGATTGCTCGAACCAACCTTGGAAGAAGACGGTGAAGACGTAATTCACGATGTCTTAGGCTGGGGGCTGACCGCAGATAGCGCTGAAGGCGAGTTGCCGACGGTGGCACCGGAGGCTGGCCAGAGCCTCAAGCGGTTAGTTGACGAAGACGGCTATTTTATTGATACCGATGTAAACGTAGACGATTTTGAAACCAGCGAACTACCAACGCCAGTGTCCGACGAAGAACCAGCAGAAGAGGTAGTTGATGTACCCGAGGAAGACGTTTTTGACGAAGATACTGAAGTGACGGAAGAGACGGATCCTGAAGAAGTTGTTGAGGAACCTGCCGACGAGACGAATGAAGAGCAAGGCGAAGTCGCGGGAATCGTTTCGGAACCGAAAGTCTACGCTAAGGTTCAAATAACCGAACTCTTTATCGACCCAAGCTCGCCGAAAACAGACGCTGACGATGAATTTATCGAACTTTTTAACCCAAACAAAGAAAGCGTTCAACTGGAAGGTTACGTTATTCAAACTGGCAATACTTTTAGCCGCTCGTTTACTATTCCAACTCTCGTTATACACCCGGGGCAGTATTTAGCGCTGTATTCCATCGACACGGGTATTCCGCTTTCGAACGCTGGCAGCCAAGCCAGGATTCTAGACCCAAACGGGAATGAAGTTTACAAAACAAGTCCCTACGAAAAAGCTAAATCTGACAATGCCTGGGCTTTGGTGGCTGGTAAATGGCAATGGACGTCAAATCCGACGCCTGCCGCGCCGAACGTAATTATTGTTCCAGCCTCAACCTCCAGAAAGAAATCATCCAAAAACTCGTCGAAGTCGAGAAAGTCTAGTTCGCGAAGCTCAAATTCAAGTTCGAGTTCTGGTTCCGATGCCCGGATTATCTATGAAGAGCCAGCGGCAATTGTCGACACAGAGATTAACGTGGCGGTACTAGTAGGTGTAGGAAGCATGGCGATAGGCTATGCTATGTATGAATATCGTCATGACATTGCAAATAGATACCACCAGTCCAGAAGATACTTTAAATCTCGCCGCTAAAATTGGCGCTCGGCTTCGTGGTGGGGAAGTTATCGAACTAGTCTCTGATCTTGGTGGTGGCAAAACGGTCTTTGTACGCGGTCTGGCTAAAGGCATGGGTTCAGATGACCAAGTCGCCAGCCCGACGTTTACTATTAGCCGTGAGTACAAAGCGATTAAAAACAACCCAAAGCTTGTCGCGGAAGATGCCAGCAATAAAGAGTCTAGTGGCAGAGGAGTTTCGAACTCTGTTCGAAAGCGGTCTGACTCATCCAATATTCTTTGGTTACATCATTTTGACTTTTATCGGCTAAACGATGCAGGAGTCGTGGCCGATGAGCTAGCAGAATCTGTAAACGACCCTAAAGTTGCCGTGGTTATAGAGTGGAGCGGTATTGTAAAAGGCGCATTGCCAAAAAATCGCCTGACAGTAGACATACTAAAAACAGGTTACGATTCACGAAGTATCAAGCTGTCTGCAGGAGAATCGCACGAATATCTTATAGAAAAAGATATCTAGAACACATTAGATAACTTGTTGAGGTATGTTTTCTCGAACAACCAAGAATATAGATAAGTGGTATGATATGTTACGATAACAAAAAAGTTAGTAGGGGGGTGAAATGAGTATCAGCAATCATGAAGAGGGGTTTTCTTTTGTTGAAATTTTGTTAGTAATTCTTGTCGTGTTGGTTATTGGTTTCGGTGGGTACTGGGTTTACAGTCAGAATCAATCTAGTCAAAATACTACCAATGAGTCTCAAGAGTCCAGCGTAGGTAGGGATTATATAGCTGAAGAATCTACCGACGTGCTGTTGGTTCCAGAGTTAGGAGTTAAACTATTAATTGACTACGATGTAACCGACATAGTTTATGTTATTAATGATTTTAATAACGCTGAACTCGCCTCGGTAACATTAGCGGATAGTTACCCTAATTGCGACATTAGAAATACGTATATTAATTCCTATGGGGTTGAAATGAAAGGCATAGAGTCTGGCTTTATAGGTAGCTACACAGATGCCGAAGCGAATGATCAATTTTTTTACCCAGGGTCTACATACGAGGGTATTTTTGGAGACGAAGCGTTAAGAATTGATGGTGTAAACTATTTTGTGGTTCATCATTTCCAGTCCCCGTGCCTGCCAAATACAGCGACATCAGAGCACAAGGCAATTGAAAGTGAGTTTCGAGAAGCAGTAAAAACATCTAGCTTAGAAGTTCTGTGACCTGCTGCTCAAAAGGTGAGACTCCTACCGCTGTAACTGCACTGGGTCTGGGTAGTGGTGGAGTGAAGCGAAATACTCGAGGACGTTCTGTCTGTCAGTAGATTGCGAGCCTTAATTAACCGTTACTAGCCAATTTGTCCGACCAAATGGGCGATTTCGCTAGTGAGTGGTAGGTTTTGACCCATCCAAGAGTAAGCCAGCTGGTCGTTATCTCTAACTACTAGTATCGCTGGGAATGTGGTGATGTCATAAAAATCAGTTACCTCTGCTCCGTTACGTTCTTGTGTAGATAGCAGTACGAGCTGACTGTTGCACGCAGAAGATAATTCATTGAATTGTTCTTTAAGTCTACGCTCTTGTTTACTGTTTTCGAATAAACCGTATACCGCGGCACCTGGTTCATCTTTGATATTTGTAAAATCTAGCATCGTAACTCCTTGCTCTCTGCGTTAATTCTAAAGCCATACTAACCATAACTAGCTTATTCAACAAACATCGAACCGATAGTTACTCGGTGTCATTGAAGTCTTTCAGTGCTTGTTCCATTCTAGACGCCAGCATATTGGCGGCAGAAAATAGACCATTGACGACTTCGTATTCCTGGATTGATTTAAAAGGGGCATGAATGAAAATTTTATTTCCGACCAATTCAATGTCATATTTGATATTGGAGTTAATCAACCACTCCATTAGATCTGGACTGAGGAGCGACAGAACGTAAGCGGGCTTATTAATCTTTTTATTACCGGAGACTGTGTAGAAAAGAGTGTAGTAATCATTGAAGTGACCTTCCAGTTCGAGGCGGTCGAAACTAGAGCGTTTATGTATTAATGGCAATTTACTATAGCCGAAAAGATCGTTCTCTCTGCTGTCAAGGATTATGTGAGGTAGCTTTTTGTTCACCTCGAAGCGAATTGTCGAAACCCTGTAGGTGTCGGTCTTCGAAACTCGGATTTTAAATATATCTTTGATTTTTTTATCTCGTGGAGCTGCGTCAAAAGAGTACGAGAGCAGACTAAAGAGCTGTCCATTGGCTAGCTTTCCTTCAACAAGACTGCTGATACTTGCAGATTTACCGTAACCAGCGAAAATAGTTCCAGACATTAATTTGATTTGCCCACTAGCCTTGTAAGTGAATTCGTTATCCTTGGCAAACTCACCAATTCTAGACGAGCGCAGGTCTATGAGTGTAGTTATAGCTAATCCCATGAAGACCACTAGAGGGAGTGCAATTAGGTAGTACTTATCATATGACGTAAGGCTATATACTGCGCTGAGCAAAATGATAAATACGCCTGATACGACAATCGAAACTAGCGCGAATTGCCGGTATAAAGTAGGCGAGCTACGATAAGTTTTTGTAAACACGGACAATAAGGGTCTTTCTAGGGCAGAGTAGTTTAGCGGGTAGTTTGTTGTTCGGTTTGTATCATTTCGCGTTTCCTGGGCAACACCAGCACCGTGAAATGAGCCTGAGGCAGATTTAGCATCATTGTTTTGTGTGGTTTTTGAGGGTAAGACATGATGCACGCCAACTAACACTGAAAGAGCCGCACCAATCAGAAGGAATAGCGAGAAAAGCACACCCACCAGTCCATCCTCAAACGAAGTGTCGTAGCTTGGATTTGCTAGTATCGTTAGCCATATTGAACCTAGTATAAAAATCGACACGCCGATTCCAATAAAGATTACCCCTTTGAATAGTTGTCTGCCGGATTTCATGCGTTAAGTTAACCATGGCACCCAAGTGCGGTAAAGAAACGTTGGAGTTGCATGAGATAACTACAATCAGTTACCAAGCAAGAAAAATTACGCTTGTAGTGAGCAATAAATATCAATGTTCAGTTGAAGATTGAATAATCTTTGTGGAAAAGTTATATAAACTCCACTTGTACTTCGGGGGCACAACTGTGTACAATGTGCTTAAGTTTCAACTCAAACAAAAAACTTAACAATAAAAGGGGACGATTTTATGAATACAACTACTATTAAAAGTGGCTTTGTGTTGGCGGTGGCTTTTGTGGTTACTTTGCTGATGCAACTAGCTCTAACGCTTCCAGCACATGCAGCGGCCGGAGAAGCTGTCTGGGATAACGCTTCTGGCGATAAGACTTTCAGCAACGTGGCTAATTGGTCTACTGGTGCAGTTCCAACTGGCGGTGAATCCGTGTATATAGATACTACAGGAATGACAGGTTTGACAATTAATAACGACCTGACAGCTGATACTTCATTTGAATCGATTACCCTTGCAGGAACGGGTTCTGGTACTTACACGCTAACAGGTAACTCAATTATTCTTACCGGCGCGGATACAAAAGCTCTAGACGGAGGGCTCTTAAACAATGGCGACAAGTATAACTATGCTAAGTTTAATGTTGAAGTCGATATTACACTTGCAGGCAATATGGATTTTAGAGCTGGCAAGGATCTAACGGTCGGTGCGGCAGATGGTTCAAACACTCTAGACCTAGGTACTTTTACCATGACCAAGACGGGTGAGGCGCCGCTAGTTATAAATTCTGTAACTTCAGGAACAGGTGGTGTTACCGTAAGCAATGGCTGGTTTGTAGCCGATAAGACAAACACTTTTACCGGTGCAGTGACTATCGGCAACGGTGGAACCTTAAAAGGTAATGGCGCTGTTGGCAATGTAACTGTTCAGAGTGGCGGTACCGTAGCTCCAGGTCTCAGCCCTGGTTGTCTTAGCACGGGCAATATTGCTTATACCTCAGGCTCAATCTATGCAGTAGAAATTGAAGGCGCAACAGTTTGCACTCAATATGATCAAACACAGGTAACTGGAACAGTTAGCCTGGGCAATGCAACACTAGACATTCAAAGGCTTTCAACTTATACACCAACTGATGCAACGCTATTCACTATTATTACCAACGACGGCACAGACGCCGTAACAGGTACGTTCAACGGTCTCGCAGAAGGTGCTAAAACCACTGTAGATGGTGTTGAGTATACTGTTAGCTATGTCGGGGGTGATGGCAATGACGTGGTGTTAAGTGCCACAGTTGTGGCAGCTCCAAATACAGGCTTCGGTTCAGCTACGGTGAATTATCTATTTATAGCAGCATTCACAGCTTTTGCAGCAACAACTTTGGTTGTTGCGGGTCGTAAGCTTCAAAAAGCTAAAAACTAAATAAAAAAACTAAAACACAGGGGGATGATGTGTTAACAATATTAACGAAACGCAGCTTGCTTATTGCTGGCGGATTATTGCTGGCAGTGCTAGTGCAATTGATGCTTGCCCAGCCAGCGCATGCAGCAGCAATGACATGGAGTGGCGGCGGAGACGGAACAACGATTTCCGACACTGCAAACTGGGCAGGTGGGGTAGCTCCAGTAGACGGAGACACTCTAGTATTTGATAGTGACACATTTGATTACAGTAACTACGACACGGTACTCAATAATACGAGCCTGACAACTATCGCTGGCATTACGCTTCAGGGTGCAAATGATGGCTCGGTAGAAATTGGCGGCAACGATTTGATACTAACAGGTGATATTACGGATTCAGCATCAGGTTCAATGTTCGTCACTCTGAACCTGAACATCACCCTTGGAGCCAACATTGTGGTAGATGCTGGTATCGGTAGTTCATCGGTTACCAGAACTCTTGATTTATCGACTTTCACCCTAACAAACACAAATGGCGGTTCATTATGGATTCAGTCAGACATTAGCGGGTCTGGTGGCTTAACACTAGACGGCATAGCGAGTCTATACGGTAACAACACGTACACAGGCCCAACTCAAGTGAACGCTACGGGTGCAGCCTGGCTATATGATGTAAATGCTTTGGGTTCTAATGTAGGCGCAACGACAATAAGCGCTGGTGGCAACCTTACAATGTGTACAGCGGCTAATTACCCTACTCAGAACATGGATATCTCAGAGAATATAACTCTTTCCGGCGGAGCGCCTTTTAACGACATCGACGTACAATTCACCTGCGGTCTTGGCGGCGGAGACCCCGCGCTAGCCGGAGACATTACTTTTAGCGGAACTGTTACAATTACTGGTGACATCGATGTGTCGGCAGTGAGCAAGAATGTATCGTTTAGCAATCTTGTCGACAACAGTAATGCAGTATTATTGAGTTACTATTCCAAAGGTACGCTCACCCTTAACGGAACCTTACAAACTCCACCACCTGAAGATGTGCAGACTATTGCCAAAGGTGATGATAATGCAACAACGACTGTCTCTGTGTTGAACAATCAAAAATATGTGATTAACGGAACCAGGGGTACTGTTTATGTGTACGCAGGTGGCACACTCAGCGGAACTGGTACCGTGGGTGATATAAATGTTGCAACGGATGGTACCTTGGCTCCAGGACTTAGCCCTGGGTGCTTAACATCGGGCAATCTTACGCTAGCTGGCAACTTCAATGTGGAAATCAATGGCGCAGCAGTCTGTACAGAATATGACCAAACGGATGTAACTGGCACAGTTAATGTGACTGGTGGGACGTTGAACATACTAAGACTCTCAAGCTACAATCCGGCGACCGCTGGTGCGACGTTCATCATTATTAATAATGATGGCTCCGACGTAGTAACGGGTACGTTTACTGGCCTAGTTGAAGGCGCCAAGACGACAGTTGATGGAGTTGAATACACAGTCAGCTATGTCGGTGGCGATGGCAATGACGTAACGCTGACTGTTGCAGCCACACCAGGCGCTCCAGACACTGGATTCAGTTCAACCAGCGTGAACTTTATGTTTATCGCGCTGGCAACACTACTCGCCACGTCTGGAATGGTTATTGCAGGACGAAAACTTTAATAAGACAAAGAGCAACTTTAAAGGAAACAAAAACATGTCACAAAGAGTGACTCTCGACCACCCAAGCATGGGTGGTCGGGGGCGTCACAGTACCAATAGAAATAATCCACCTGTACGTTCGCGTAGGGTGCCTGTCGATTCTATGATGGTGAATCGAGCTAGGCGCGCACGAACGAGCACTCCCAGCACTGATGCTCATACTCAAGCTTCAGTCTCACCACGAGTAGTTGCCAGGCACACTCCCCAGCAGCATGCGACGCAGCCTAAAATGGCTTCAGCAGCAGAACCGACACATGAACAATACGCACAAGCAACAGAGCGGGTGTTAGAAGGAGTTGATGCCTATGCCGAGACTCCAAAAACCAGGGGATGGCGTAGTAGCTGGAAGGCTCATTCCGTTTACGGCATGGCCGTCTTTCTTTTCATAATTGGCATGGGTGTAGCGGTTAGTGGTTTCGTTTCCACGACCAAGGCTAACGAACAAATTGAAGCTATTGGTGAAGTATTAGACAGTGGCGACGAGCAGGCGATAAGTCGACTCGGCAATTCTCTACCAAGCGAGGAGCCTGTCGCCGATAATGACATCAGCCAGTATACTGTCGCACCAGATCAACCTCGTTATATTCGTATTCCCTCAATTGGTATTGGCACGACCAGAGTTCTTGACACGGGTTTGACTGACGAGAATGCAGTTGATACGCCAAAAAGTATTTATGACACTAGCTGGTATAACGGAAGTGCCAAAATTACAGATGAAAAAGGTGCGATGTTTGTTGTTGGTCACTATGTTGGGCCGAACGAAGCAGGGATATTTTACAACCTAGAAGATTTAAAGAACGGCAACATTATCGAAATCGAACAGGGCGACGGAACACCTAGCTTCTTCAGAGTTGTCGAAGTGACTGACTATTCGTTGGACAACGTAGATATGGTTAAGTCTCTTACTTCGGCTGATCCAGACAAGCTAGGTTTGAATCTTATGACTTGTGGCGGTGGCTGGGACGTTGGTATTCAGAAGTACGACAGACGAACCCTTGTGCGCACAGTGAAGATATGAACATTTAGGAGTAAGATATCTGCATGAAGCTTATTCTTACAATTCGAACCGACAGTCCTGACGCCGAGGTTGGACTTTTTGACGGGTTGAAGCAACTGGACTACGAGGTCTGGCACGCAGACAGGAACCTATCGGTTACGATACTTGGTAAAATCGAGAAGATTCTCGAGAAGAATAATTACAAGTTTGGCGACTTAGAAGGTGTAGTTGTCTTCAAAGGCCCGGGTTCGTTCACAGGGCTCCGCATAGGGATGACCGTTGCAAACACTCTCGCGTACGGTCTGCGTATACCGGTTATTGCCGACGATGCCGAAGCCTGGCTACAAGACGGCGTAAAGCGACTAAAAAAAGGTGAGAACGACAAAGTGTCTTTGCCGGAGTATGGTCGCGAAGCCCGAATTACTAAACCACGTAAATAAAATAAAACAAAGAACGTTCTGAGCATGGACTTCAGATGAGTTTAGTTATTGAATTATATAATTAATTATATAATTAGTTATATAACTTAAAATACACTCTACAGTAGTCGGTTGAGTTATTCGGGAGTCCTTTAGCATTGTAAAACGCTAGCCAGCGTATGCTATACTAATGACGAAGGATCGGGAGGTCCCTCGAAGTAACCGAATATTTTTAAGTTTTGAAACACTAGAAATCACGGAGTTGGATTTATAAACTAGAACTGGCGTTAACAGTTCGTTCAGCTCAGTAGGTTCAGTAAAATACTTTCACCGGAACGGTTGAATGCGTCCGAGAAGAAGCAGGCAGAACTGTTTTCTAGAGTTATAGAAAGGATGGACTATGGTTTTAACAGCTATAGTGGTTGGTGTTGTTGCGCTGGCAGCGGGCTTCGGCGCGTCGCAAGTCGCCACCAAGCAAAGATTAAGTGACGCCGAAAAAAAATCAGAAAAGCAAATAAAAGAGGCACAGGAAAAGTCTAAGGATTTGGTCGCGGAAGCTAAAGACGAGGTCGCCAAGCTCAAGGAAGAGGCGCGCAGAGAAAACGAAGCCGAAAGAAAAGAGCTTAAGAAAACCGAGGCCAGGGTGCGCGACCGTGAAGAGTCTCTGGACAAAAAGCTAGACGAAATAGACAAGCGAGCAGAAAAACTTCGCACAAACGAGTCTGAGCTTGAAGACTTAAAAAATGAAATTCGTAAAATTCGCGAAAAACAGCAAGAAAAGCTGGAAAAGATCGCCAAGCTTAAAAAAGGTGAAGCTGCTGAAAAGCTGATGGCTATGACTGAACGTGATATCAAGAAAGATATGACTAATTTGGTGGCAAAGTTGCAAAATGATGCCAAAGAGCATGCTGAAGAGGATGCCCAGATGATAATCGTTACAGCTATGGAACGCATGGCTAGTGACGTGACTACTGAGCGAACGATTACGGCTGTGAAGCTAGAGGATGAGGAAATGAAAGGTCGAATAATCGGCAAAGAAGGTCGTAACATTCAAGCCTTCCAGCGTGCGACAGGCGTCGATGTGCTGGTTGATGACACCCCAGGCATGATTATCATGTCTAGCTTTGACCCAATTCGTCGTCAGGTTGCCAGGATTGCTATGGAGATGCTTCTAAAAGATGGACGAGTGCACCCAGCACGCATCGAAGAAGTTGTCGCCAAGGCGCAAAAAGAACTAGACAAAGATATCGACCGTGCTGCCGAAGATGCCGCTCGCGAAGTTGGAGTTGTCGGTATACCAAAAGAGATTATGCGCTATCTCGGTGAACTGAAGTTTAGAACTAGCTATGGCCAGAACGTGCTGAAGCACTCGACCGAAATGGCCAACATGGCTGGCATGATTGCCGAAGAGATTGGCGCTGATGTAACTGTGACTAAAAAAGCCGCACTATTGCACGATTTCGGCAAAGCTCTTACCCACAAGATGGAAGGCAAGCATCACCATATCGGTGCAGAGTTAGCTCGTAAATACGGCGTTAGCGAAGAAGTCTCCCATGCTATTGAGGCTCATCACGATGACGTGGAGGCTACCACCCCCGAAGCACTAGTTATTCGTGTAGTAGATGCCATTAGCGCGGCTCGTCCTGGTGCTAGGAATATTAGTGCCGAAGGTTTTGCCGAGCGAATGCGCGATTTAGAAAACGTAGCTACTGGTTTTGATGGTATCGACAAAGCCTATGCGATTAGTGCTGGCCGTGAAGTTAGAGTTATTGTAAAACCGCAGAAGATTGATGATTTGAGCGCCATTAAGTTGGCTCGAGATATCGCCAATAAGATTGAATCTACCATGCAGTATCCAGGCACAGTTAAAGTGAATGTTATTCGAGAAACCCGGGCAATCGAGTTTGCGAAATAGCCTTCAAGTTTAGAACAGGCAAGGCTATAAACCGGTCGATGGTGATGTTGTGGTATTGCATGTTGGATCAATAACTACAGTTACTCGTCTGTATATTTCTGCAGACTGGCTATCATCGATATATTCATTCTGGTGTTCTATCGGAGGGTCGATAGAAATTCTATCTTCAGGAACTCCGCGAGTCATCAACTCTCTCTTTACTTCATTAGCCCGTTTGTTTGAAAATTCTACGCTACTTGGGTTTGCGTATGTACTTCCACCCGCGAGGTATACGGAGCCTAGTAGTCTAAACTTCCATTGTTTACTCTTGTTATTCGATGAAAAATCACTCCAGTCATCATAGATTGAGGCGAAGGAGGTTTCGACAATCGAATCTGGTTCAAAAA
>CAZOFP010000016.1:0-24558 GCA_964579475.1 uncultured Candidatus Saccharibacteria bacterium
TTTACGAAGCTCTTTTGATGCTGCGAACTATCCTTGAAGCAGCTCGCCCAACATGTTCTTCAAGTGTTTGGTCGGTGTCTGGGACTGCTTCAAGTTTTGGAGGTATACGCCTGTGGTTGTCTATCACGAGTAAATCACCTTCGTGACTACCTGCATAAACACCTTGAACTTGGAATACTTCGCGTTCGATATACTCTGGTTTTGTAGTCATTTTTGTTTTTGTAGTTATTTACACTACTATTATATAACCTGTGTCAAATATAGGCTTCTTTTACTACCGTTAAACGAGTATACTAGCCAACCGTGTCAAAAGAAATTCGCAACATCGCCATCATAGCTCATGTAGACCACGGCAAAACAACACTTGTCGACGGGCTGCTTAAACAAACCCAGACTTTCGAAGAGCACCAAAGTGAGATGAACCAAGAACTCATCATGGACAGTAGCGACCAAGAAAAAGAGCGCGGCATTACCATCACCGCCAAGATTACCGCCGTAGAGTACAAAGATTACCGCATCAACATTATCGACACGCCAGGACACGCGGATTTTGGCGGCGAAGTAGAAAGAACCCTCAATATGGCCGATGGCTGCCTACTGGTGGTCGACGCCCAAGAAGGTGCCATGCCTCAGACCAAGTTTGTTCTAAAAAAAGCCTTCGCCGCCAGACTAAAACCAATCGTCGTCATCAACAAAATCGACAAACCGGGTGCCGACATCCAAAAAGTGGAACATGAAATCGGCGATTTGTTCCTAGAACTGGCACAGAACGAAGATCAACTTCAATACCCTGTTATCTACGCTATCGGCCGTGAGGGTAAATCCTGGAAAGACATCCCTGAAGACTCAGGCGACAAAGCTGATTTAACTCCAGTCTTCGAAGCGATAATAGAAAACATCCCCAGGCCTACTGTCGCAGACGGCGAAGGCGACCAGCTCTTGGTTACAGCACTAGATTGGGATAATTACAAGGGCAAGTATGCCATTGGTCGCATTACTCGTGGTTCATTCAGCAAATCCCAACCCATAGCAGTCGTTGACTCCACGAATGAACCAGCAACGGCTAAAATTGATGGCCTCTACACCTACAAGGGCCTAACAAGAATTGAAACCGACTCAGCTCAAGCGGGAGATATCGTCGCTCTAACAGGTATAGATATTGTCAAGATTGGTCAGACGATTACTGATGTCGAGCACCCCGATGCGCTGCCAGAAATCGAGATAGAACCACCGACTCTTAGCATCTACCTTGGTCCAAACACTTCGCCTATCAAAGGTACTGAAGGCAAATTCACTACTTCCAGACAAATCGGTGGACGTCTAGAGCAAGAACTCGAAACAAACATCGGGTTGGAAGTCGAGCCCGAAGGTATCGGCTTCATAGTTCGTGGGCGTGGCGAATTACACCTGAGTGTGCTGATAGAAACCATGCGCCGCGAAGATTACGAGTTTGAGGTTGGCCGTCCGCAAGTCGTCACCATCGAGCGTGACGGCAAAACTCTAGAGCCATTCGAGGAAGTAACCGTGGAAGTCCCCGCTGAATACACCGGAGCTGTCCAGGCAGAATTTGGCAAACGCCGTGCTGCCCTGCAGGGACAACACCAAAAAGATGATGGTTCGACAGAATTAATCTACGAGATGCCTACTCGCGCCCTTTTGGGTACGCGCAGTTTGCTGGTAGCCGCCACTAAGGGCACAATCATTATCAGCAGTATAATGTCTGGCTACAAAGAATTAGCCGGTAATATCGACCAGCATCGTAATGGCGCCTTGGTCGCGTGGGAAGATGGTGCAGCAACTGCTTATTCACTACAGAATGCCGAAGCTCGCGGAGTTATCTTCGTAGACCCCGGCACAAAAGTCTACGGTGGACAAATCATTGGCCTAAATTCACGCAGTGAAGATATGGATATTAATGTCGTCAAAGAAAAACATCTGACCAACATGCGCAGCACTAGTAGCGATGGTACCGTCCAATTGACTCCAGCTACTATATTCAGCCTAGAACAATCTATCGATTTTCTAGAAGATGATGAGCTACTCGAAGTAACCCCCAAGTCTCTGCGCCTTCGCAAACGCGAACTCGACCGTAATAAACGTAAAAAGAAATAACTTCATAGCTGTCTACTGCTTCTTCGCAGTACGTTCAGAAAACTGATTCTTCTTTAGAATTTTAGAGGCAACCAAAACGTCGCTTTGGTTCCTGTCTTCTTTCTGGATTCGATAGCTATTCCGCCACCATGCGCCTCAACTAGTGTTTTCGCAATGTGCAAACCAAGCCCGGTACCCGTCGGCCTAGCAATTTTTGCTTCTTTCCCGCGAACAAATTTCTTGAAAACATCTTCTTGTTTTAGGGAACCAAGACCCATCCCCTCGTCAACAACTGCAAACTCCATTCTGTTGTCAATAACTGCAACCAGCACCTTAACGACACCATTGTCGTGACTATATTGAACGGCGTTACTAATTAGATTAGAAAGCACTTCCTGAATCATCATTTGATCGATTGCTAATTCTACGACGTCTTCTTTGAGCTCATACTCAACGGTGATACCACGTTTGGTGGCATTGTTGCGTTGGCTATTTACCTCGCCTTTAACTAATCCCTGAATGTCCGTCACCATGATATTTGGATTAAAATTCTCAGGATTTTGAACAGCCCTTCCTAAAATATCCGAAACAATGTGAATCATCCTGTCGACAGACTTTGAAATTAATTTCAAAGTCGTTCGCTGATTATCGTTCAGAGGACCCTCTGCTTCTTCGTACAGAAGATCTACACAACCTTTAGCTGCTGCAAGCTTGGGCTTCAGTTGATGAGAAGTCGCAGAGATAAAATCATTTTTTATACTATCCGATTTCTTTAAGCGAAGATTAGTTCTTCGAAGACGTTTAGTTGCTAATTCTATTTTAGCTACAAGAGTTTCGTTAAATTGAGAGATTTCCTGATACTGTTTGGCGTTCGACAATGCCAAACCTAAGTTCTTTGCACTAATAGACAACAATTCTAAATCCTTAGAGTTATACGCTAAGCCATTTGCTTTTGGCCCGAGCAGCAGAAACCCTTCGACAGTTTCTCTGGTAGTGAGTCTGAGCGCCAAATCAATACCGTATTTATTTTGGAGTTTCTTCAAGTCTCGACTAGTAGCTTCTTCGGTATGAACGATACCTCTTGGCTGTTTCATTAGTATTTGAACAAGCTCAGCATCAACCGAAATCTCTTTACCCTCGAAGGCAGATATAGATCGTACGACCTCTTTTTTCTTCAAGGCTATTATTTGCATCCTGCTCGGAAGTAGTGCCGGAACGAGAATATCAAGACTAGAGGTGCATAAACGATCTATATCAATCTGGGTAACAAGATTATCCGAAAGTCGATCAATAACCTCGCGAATACTGTAGGCTTCTCTGTAAAAGATTTGAGCTGTCAAATGATCGAAGAATCGTTGCAATGGTTGGAATGCAAATATTAGCGCAACAACGACAACAGCATCTAGTATTTGTTTTTCAGTCTGTGTGGCATCCTCAAAGATTAGTGAGACTACATTGGTCGTGAAGAAGACGTAAAACGCACCCATTACAATAACCACCAACATATAGGCAAGAGACCGGACGATAACCAGGCGGACATCGAATAGCCTTTGATGAATAATGGCATAAGCAAACGCCGCTATCATTAACGAGAAGAAGAGTGGCCCCAGTACCGTAGCGTTAAATGAGCCGAATACAAAAGGTAGTACCGCGTTGGTAACTAGACCGAGTAATAGAGTTGTGATAGTCGCCCAACCAACAACTTGCAGACGCGCCCGCATAATACCTTTTGTATATCTAACACCACACCAAAAAATCCCAATACTGGTGGCAACTAAGAAGATAAGCCCCAGAAAATAAATTGCCGACATGGGACCAAATAAAACTTCTGTCACTGGTTCCATGGGAATGATATCTTTTACAACCAGCGGTGTGATACTGACAAGCATCAGGGAAACGGTAATTGCTACAATTACTTTTTTATAGCGACGCGCTGAAGAATTGCCGGTCAATTCACCAAAAAAGATTGGCAACCACCCAATCCCAGCAACACTGAACACGAACACCAAGCGATTTATTAAGAGTTGTTGACTATGTGAGAAATCAAGATTGTTACTATAGTAGTTTGCAACCATCCAAAGACTGAAGAAAACTGCTACCAAAAAAAATGATTGATATATGGGGTTCTTTGAATCACGCAAGAAAACAATTACACCGATAGCAAACGTAAGAAGGGCAACGGCTATGGTGGTTAGTTCTAGTATTGATTCCACTTTGCTAAATCACTTTGTATTCCTCGGGCAGAGAAAACCCGTGCCCAATCCTGGTAGTACCTATTCTTTCTAAACTCTCCGTCAAATGTTCCTCTCTCTTGTCAGCATGGACTACCTTCATGCCATCCACAGGGTCGGTAATATAGATGTTAGGGTAGATTAATTTAGGATCGTTATTCGCCACACCGAAAAGATACCGATCCATCGCGGTGGTCATTGCTCCGCCAAGATTCAGAACACCCGCAGATATGGCTGGTGTGGATGGCAACTCCCCTGTCATAAAGGCTTCGAGCATGCCTGGCGGTGTATAAGAAGGTAGGTGAGCTAAGTACTGCATAACTTCAATCTGTAAATTAGGATCTACTGGTTCGTCAACTTCGATACCAAAATAATGCTCAATTGTTCCGTTCTCGTCGGCGTTAGGGTCAAACACTGTCAATTCGCAACCATCGCCCTTCTCTATGCCCGTAAAGACAGGTAATCCTGCTTGCCGAGCTTTTCGTCCCAAGAGGATACTCAGGTCGGGACGAGCTATGTCTATAGCATCTAGTACGAGAGTTGCGTCTTCCAAAATCTTATCAACATTCTCATAAGTTAGACCTTCATTAAACACCCGGGTGTCGGCTTCCTCGCCGCGAATTCTTCGTATCAACGCCCCGATTACCTCTGCTTTGTTCTCGCCAATCGTGTCAAGGTATGCTCCAGTCTGGCGACCGATATTAGATGGATCGAAAGTATCAGGGTCGGCAACGGTTATCCGCATTCCGTTACGGGCTTGGCTTACAGCTACAACACCACCGGCGCCGCCCACCCCCACTGCAACTAGCCGTTCACTGTAGAGGTCTAATTGATCACCAGCCGTACGCAAGCCAAGCGCTGGCACGTCTTGTTCGTAAATTTCAGGTAAATTTTGTGCTCTTTTGCCTCCACTCATGCTGCCTCTTCCGTTGCACCACCAACACCGAGATAATCACCTATCTCGAGTAGTACTTCTTGGTTTGTTCCGTTAGTGGCAATGTCGAAAAAACGACCAAACGGAAATTTTGGTTGCTTTCGGGCAATTGCCTTGGCTCGTGCTAGACTCTTTTCACCATGGATGCGTACCCCAAAGTTCACAGTTTCTCCGTATGACTTAAGTTTCTTTTCTTCCGTTATTATGTCAATGGCAAGCCCCATTCGCTTTAGATGTTTCACTAAGCTTTCCTCGATTATAGCGTACCCCATCAGGTTTAACCTATTTAAAGTGCCTACTGTGTAGCTAGCCAGAGCGATACTGCCTAGAGATCTTGTAACGCCGTCTGGATGACGCGATATGAAACGCGAAAATTCAACTGCGTTTTCAGCTAGTAATCCAGGTTTCAGGTTGTACTCCTCTTCTACAGGTAGCCTGCCATCTAGATTTTCTCGGTGAATATACCTAACGTTAGCAAATACGGAAGGGTCTGTTGCGCTGCCTAGGCGATTGTCTACCACGACCACATGCTCAGAGTGGTGGTCATAACTATCATTTTCGCGCCCTTCTGAATCACGCGCAGTCTCAGGTAGCCACTTTAGTTCATCGATATACGTTACTCCTCTGAGAATCTGTGCATTCTTAAAAGCTTCTGGCTCCATCACTATCTGGTTTTCAGTGGCCACCACGCCAAGCCAAAAGTCTGATGCCCTCAGTCTTTCTGCCTGATTCTCTTGCACTAGCGGTGCTTCTCTGTCCCGATCAACTGCCTGCTCGGTATCAATTGTTTGCGTGTGCTCTCTTTCCATGACTAGCGCCATAAAAACCCCCCCTTTTTTTTACCTATTTTGTAAAGAGGCAGAGCCACCTATTCCAGGCCCTCAAGCATAGACACAATGTGCTCAGGCAACTATTTCAAAGATGACTTGCGTAAAACACATAAAAGTCAGTTGCTTTGTTCTTGGAAACACCTCCGCGTCTATTGACCTCTACATTCTAAGTAAGATGAAGTTAACTAAGTGTTAAAAGACAGTTTTTTGGTTTTATCAATTATTAATATTCGTAAATTTTCGTAGTTGTCTGACCCTCATAGTCAACCCGCTAACTATTGTTTTTATGACCAATCAAGATATTAACTCTTGCTAAATGTTTTAAGCTCGCAATTTATAAAAACTACAGCATCGCAGTTGGCAACATCCACTTCGTTGAGATGCGATATTTGTCAGGCATCACTTAACCTGATTTCAAATCCGAAAAATGCATACCCCCGAGCGTACGCTCGGGGGTATGCGTGACACCTAATAAATCGTCCTTATTGCTGATTGACTAATTTGTAACCCATCCCTCTGACTGTTTGGATGAGTTTATGTTTTCGCTTATCGTCAACCTTCTCTCTGAGATGCTTAATGTGTACTTCAAGACGATTGCTAGAATTGTCAGCAAAAATACCCCATACGTCTTTTAGCAATCGTGCTCTGGACAAGGCAGTGTCGGGGTTACGCATCATGTACTCTAGTAGCTCATACTCTTTGGGGCGTAACTCAAGCTTCTTCCCGTCCCGCAACACTTCGCGGCTGGTAGGATCCAGTGTTAAGTCTGCCACTTCCAGTTGCGACTGCAAGATTACTGATGGCCGCCTCGTTATAGCCCGGATTCTTGCTTGCAGCTCTCTGTAATCGAATGGTTTAGTCAGATAATCGTCGGCGCCAGCGTCAAGGCCAGAAATACGAGCTGCTTCAGATGATTCTGAAGATAGTATTAATATAGGCGTGCTAATTCTCAGCCGTCTGAGTTCCCGACATATCTCAAGGCCGTTTTTTTGTGGCAATAAAACGTCTAGGATGATTGCTCCAAAATCTGACGAATTCGCCAATTTAAACCCTTCATAACCGTCGCCAACTACTACTACATCATATTTCTCAAGCTTCATAGTCTTAGCTATGAATTCTGCAATCAGCTCATCATCTTCAACAATAAGTATCTTCATTTGTCCCCTTGGCTATAGGCTAATTGAATTGTAGCACGACAAGACGACTCGATTGATAATTGCATTTTCGAAAGCTAAGGATTCTCGTCATTTACCTACGGCTACCTGAAGCTAAGCTGCAGGTACAAGATGTGTGGTGCGTAAATCATTTTCCAAAAACACCAAAAAGCTGATTAGGTGTCGCGCATACCCCGAGCGTAAGCTCGCGGGTAAGCATTGTCCGCCTAAAGGCGGACGGATTCGTGCGTAGCACGGATGCGAGTCAAGAAGATACTGCGAGTGTTAACTCGCGGGGATTCATTAAAATTTGATTAAATATATGCGGTTGTTTATCACTGAATCGTCATGATAATCAAACAATATAAGTGCTACGCTTAGTTTGCGTGTCCTCGAGGATCAGGACAGGTATCGTTTTGTTGGTATTACGAATGTAATATGAGTTTATCTATCTGTCCAGAACAGTACGCGCTAGTGAGTTAAGCCAAATTCTCACATAACATATTTTCTCGTTGGCGAATCAAACCTCGATTGATTCGCCGATGTTTTGACAGATTACAGTCTATATAAATAATCACAATTTGCAACAATAACCTCTTAGTAAACAAGGTCAAGTCTCTAGTTTTTGGCGATTACACAAAAAAGTAAAATTCTGTAGCTATCTTGAGCAAAAACAGAAATTAAGCAAACTAATTATTTTGCTTAATTTCTAGCAGTTCAATATCGAACACAAGATTAGAGTTCGGTGGAATATTTTTTGATGGCGAACTCGAACTATAGGCCATACCTGAAGGAATAATCAGTCGCCTCTTGCCACCTTCACGCATACCAACCATACCTTCACGCCACCCTTCTATCGCCTCGTTCAAGTTGAACATCAATGGCTTACCAGCGTCGTGCGAACTTTGAAATATTGTACCATCATCGCACAAAGCACCTGTGTAATGAGCTTTAATCGTTGCACTAACGTCGCACTGCATACCCTTGCCCGCTACAAGATCTACAATCTTGAGTTCCTCGACTTCTTTAACTGGTTCAAAATTCGTAAGTTTCGTTCCCTCTAGTTTCTGTATCCAACGCTTTTTGGCCATTTAGAAATTCAGTTCGGTTTGAATAATCTCGTCGATGATACTCAAAATATCATTCGGGTCAGTCTGAAGCAACGAAGTGCTGATGTACCGACGAGGAATAAGCCCCTCACCTTCTGGGTCACCAGGATTAGCATCCACCACTCCGGTCCAGCTCCCACCCGGCGAGGCGATTGCTGCAGATGTTTCTATCGTCTCCCTGAGCGTTGTCTGATTGATATTCAGAACAGTGAACTGAGAGGTGAGACCGGGATATCCATCAGAGGCGTATACAGAACCGTCTTTCAGGGCGTTAAACTCCCCGTGTTGATCAAGTGTCGTGAAAGCTCCATTGTTGGTTGTGTCAAATGTCGAACCAGAATACTCCTTCAACGCCGAGCAACATCCAGAAAAGTCCATTCCATAAGCGTCGGTAAATAGTACATACTGAATATTAGTTGCACCCGCTAAATCAAGTGGCGCACCTGGGCCATAGACGTTTTCAGTTCTCATCCTGGCCAACGAAGCTGCTAGATGGTCCTGATAATCATCAATTGCCGTTGTACCAGGGCCGTACCTTCTGTCCCAATTAACCGCCGTAGCAGGGTCACTTGTAAACGGAACTGTAACGTCATATTTGTGCTCTTGACTATAGTTGTTTGTACCGTATTGAACCACGGCAATCTCAGCATTTGAGACATTAGTTAGGACATATTGAATAGCAATGTCGACAGTTGTTTTACTGTCGTTCCATTCACTAATGCTCATCGAGCCAGAATTGTCGATGACGAAAATAAACCGCACCGAAGCATTACTCCCCGCTAATCTAGTAAGATCGCCTATGATTTCTCTCTCTGCAATCGGTGTAGTATTAGCACCGGTGTAAACACGCCCAACCGCTCTAACCTTTTGCTGGGTATTCAAAGCATTCGTCCAGGCGATATGTTGTACCTCGTACGTAACACGGTAATTACTGACCGTTGCCAAATCTGTCTCTGCTGTCCCGGCGTAATTTATATCTAGCTCATATTGTTCTTTGGCGTACTCCATGGCCGAAGCGCTAGCTGTTTGCGCTTGTTGAATATACTGTTGACGTTTAGAGTTTTGGTACGCCTGCAAACTTATCTGCATAACCGCCATACTCAAAAACCCAATTATTATCGTAAACGCCAGGATTGTCGGCAGTATAAAACCAGCTTCTTTGTTGTTGTCTTTACCGGCAAAAGCTAGACTCAGCATATTGAATATCTTCATCAGTTAATTTTCCTAATGGTGTGGTTTATTTCCACTTGTACGTCTCGGCCAAATATTTTGTCACCCAGCACTAAAGTGACGTCAATTTTCTCCGCCGCGGACGGAAACGGTGTTTCCACATTATTCAGCTCATAATACTTTATCGTAAAATCAAGTACGTTATTGCTCAGGATGGAGTCTTTTTTTGTACAGCTGCCCGTTCCGACAGACGCCAGAGGACAGGAAGTTTGCTTGGCGTTGGGTAGGCAAGTCGACGTCGCTGGCGTACACGGATCTCCTGTGCTGCGATCAATACTGCAGGTGCTATAGGTGGGAGTCACTGTTCTTTTATATAGACTTTTGTACAAGCTGCCCGGGTTGTCCTGAGTAAAATAAATTATGTTGTTAATGGCGACTGGGTTATCCGTTATTTGTGAGGTTTCACAATCGCTAAGCCGTTGTCGGATAATGTTTCTGTTGTTATCTGCACGCGCTGCATCAAGCGCAATCTCATTAATTATCAGCGTGTCTGGATTTGTATCGTAGGTCCAACCGCCAGTCGGAGCGAAATCATCTACTAAATCTGGATGCAAAGCTTGCCCATACTCAATCGTGAACAAGAGCTCGTCCTGAAGTGCTGTCAAAAGTGCTTGCCCGTTCGTTCTTAAGTCTGCGCGTTTTGACTCCGCCATAATTGAGCCGTACTGACTAAACAAAATACTAATCAGGGAGACAATAATGATTGAAGCAACCGTAATACTGACGATCAACTCGATTAGTGTTAGTCCTATTTGGCTCTCGTCAAGCTTACGTACCGATTGAATCCTCATCCGATTATCCTCCTATTCCGTATTTACGTATAAACGTGGTGTACTCCACTTCTCTTCTCTCGCCAAACGAATCATAAGACACAACAGTTCTAACTTTTAATAAAGTTGGATTATCGGCATCGCCGTCACCGTTAGCGTCAACATAAGTGCCGCCATTGGTAACAGTTGTCGTTTCCGACCACTCAATGACTAAGGATGGAGCATTAGCCTTCTCGGCTACTCTCCTGCCGGCTCCGGATACGTTTTGAATAGCGATTGCCAAGCTATTCCCACTCACCCATCCGCCACGATTTAATATTTCTTGGACTATGCTCGTTGCGTTTAGCTGTTGTGCGGTGCCACTATCTCCAGCCGTCCAAGAAGAAGGATTCCATGTTGTGGTCGACGTTGTTCCGTTTACACCAGAAACCGAATTGTCGACAGCGTAGCTGCTGCTGTCCCAGCCTACGGCGTTGTCGGTGTCTTGACCAGTTGCAAGCAGCTCAACCGCAACCGAATCAGTATTTTTAGCAGTAAACTGCACATAAGCTTTGGTAATCGACGTCCCCTGGCTGACATTTATGCTTTTGAATCTCAACCCAATAGACTGATGACCCTGTGTTCCGTTTTCGGACATTTCTAAATCACTGCTCGTAAAGTCAATTGCGCCAGGATTTACAGATGCATCTGAGCCGTTTTGTTCCACCACATCACCCGTAGCGGCCGCGAAAGCTTCAAACTCAGATATCGCTATCCACGTACCATTCGTACCTGTGACATTGAACATTCTCCAGTAGCGATACGTGCCGCTAACAGTAAAGTCTTCAGGATAATCACCGACCCACCAATTTGCTGGGGCGTTCGCAGATAGCCCGCTAGCAACGGTCGTCCAGGTACTCCCATCGTTACTAGCCTCTATTCTAAAATCCTGTGACGTGTAGCTGGAAGTGTACCAATTTATTCTAATCGTGTTGACTGCTTGCGAGGAGCCTAGGTCAATCGCTGGCATCTCTTGATTTGAACTCCCCGGACTGTAGTTGTTATAAACAAGATTGTAATAATTATTATCATTCAAACGGTAGTCTCTTCGGCAACAATTTGTCGGATCAATAGTGCCAGATGCAGAAATTTCAGCACCATTACTGAAGGTCGTATCAGCAACAGCTACTTCAGTGTAGTCGTTAGTAGTGGTTGTAGTACCTGTATCCACTACACTCATTGGCTGGACATAAACCTTGGCAGTGGCATTACTCAAACCAGTTACTTCAGGTGCAGTTGAAAAATCTTCTACCTCATAAGAGCTGCCTACGAGACCGATAGGTATGTTGTCGTAGCTTGTATTCACATAACCCTGCATTTTCTGAAAAGCCGCCTCGCTGGCATCAGCGTTCAGGTTGGTTTTTGCGTTTAATGTAGCCGTCGATACTACTACCGTGCCAGCAGTCAAAAGTAATATAGAAACAACGCTCAACGATACAAGAACTTCTACTATCGTAAAGCCGAATTGCTTTTTTTTGATACCACCGCTTGTTTTAAGCACTTTAAAATCTTTTTCTATTACTGTTTGTACTTATGCTTTGTACTTTAGGTATTGTCGCAAAACTACTCGAATTTAACAAGGGTAGAATGGTGGTCTCCGCTCCTACTTTTTGCTTGAACTACTATTGTTAAAAGCCTGCGTTGATAATGATTCTTTAGTTATGAGTCCTCGCTCTTTAGCTTCATCAACCAACCCTATTGTCTATTGGTCTCAAATCTACAGCTCAAATCTTTATTGTTTCTTTGCCGTATGCCTATTTTTGAATATTGAATAGTCAATCTTTATGTATTCGTCCCATTAAGCTAAACTCGAAGCATGGAAAATGAAATTCGTGAATTAAAAATAGTTATTGTAGAAGACAACACCGCTCTTAACGACATCTACAAAACTCGCCTGGAGCTGATAGGCTACCGCGTGTACTCGGCGTATGACGGCGAGGCAGCACTAAACATCATCGAAAGAGAATCACCCGATTTAGTTCTACTCGACCTCATGGTGCCGAAACTTGCCGGAGACGAAGTGCTAAAGCGCATGAGAGATAGTGATTGGGGTAAAGACACCAGAGTATTCATCATCTCTAACCTCAGCGAGGAAGATGCTCCAGCTGGTCTTCGAGACCTTGGAATCGAAGGATACGTAGTCAAAGCTAATATCTCCAACGACCAGCTCGACAAGCTAGTTGACGATATTTTGAAACCCGCCGGTCAAACTGAAAGCACCAGCCTAGAGAACCCAACCATCGTTGTTGAACAGTCTTCTGAAGAACAGCCATAAAATCGTATCGAACAAAACAACCTGAAGGTTAGTTCTACTAACCACCCGTTTTAAGATAAGGGGGGGTTAAATGTAAATATTTACCTTCATGAAGAAACAGTACCATGGTTATCATTTTGTTCCCCGGCATCCTGGAGAGGTTTAAATAAGTTTAATTGGCAGGGTTCGCCAGTTGCAACGAACTGTCTAACGATTCTATGCGTAGCAACTCATTATGTTTAGCGGTGCGTTCGCTTCTCGATAAACTGCCAGTTTTGATTTGACCAGCGCCAGTACCTATGGCTAGGTGCACAATAGTCACGTCTTCGGTTTCCCCACTTCTATGCGAAACAACTGTGCGCCAATCATTACGCTTAGCCAATGAAATAGCCTGGACAGTTTCCGTGAGCGTACCTATTTGGTTGGGCTTGATTAAGACAGCATTTCCGGCACGTTGATCTATGGCGCGCTGGATTCTTACGGGATTAGTCACTAACAAGTCGTCACCAACGATTTGCAAGTTCTGCAGTCGTTTGGTTAAAACTTCCCAGGCGTCCCATTCATCTTGGTCTAGCCCGTCCTCCAGTAAAAGAATAGGGTAACGCCTTGATATATCGTCCAAGTAATCAATCATTTCCAAGTTGTTCAGTTGTTTACCTTCAGTTTTAAGGAAGTATGTTCCATCTTTGAAGAACTCCGAGGCTGCAACATCCAGAGCGTAGCCGACATCTTCTCCGGGTTTATAGCCTGCTGCTTCAGATGCATCCCCCAGAAAATCGAGCATCTCGGTGTTTGAGCTGACGGGAAAGGTAAAGCCGCCTTCGTCGCCAACAGCCGTAGACGCCCCTTTTGCTGCAATCAGCCTTTTGAGCGATTGGAAGATTTCTGAAGCTACCTGGATGGCATTAGAATATGTTTTGGACTGCTTCGAGATAATCATGAATTCTTGGAAATCGGCAGAGTTAGAAGCATGTTTCCCGCCGTTTAGAACATTGAACATCGGCATCGGCAGAGATTTGGGTGGATTACCAGCAATATCGTTTATGTGCTGGTACAGGAGTACTCCTCTTTTCTTAGCCGCCGCGTGAGCACAGGCTAAAGACACCGCCAGAATTGCGTTGGCACCAAGATTGGCTTTATTTTCCGTGCCATCCAGGTCGATGAGTTTCTGGTCGATAAGGTTTTGGTCGTCTGCAGCAATACCGTTTAGGCTGTCAGCAATCTTTCCTTCGATGTTTTCAATCGCCTTAAAAACACTCTTGCCGCCGTAGGCGCTACCTTTGTCGCGAAGTTCAACTGCTTCGTGAACACCAGTCGATGCCCCAGAAGGTACAGCTGCGCGACCGAAAATATCGCTTTCTAGCCAGACATCTGCCTCTACTGTCGGTACTCCGCGCGAATCAAGAATCTGCCTGGCGACTATGCGTTTAATATCCATGGGGGTTATTTTCTCATAATGCTTATGTATAATAAACGTCAATATGGCAAGAATAATTTTTTACGACGCGACCGAGCTAGATAAAAAGCAGCTGAGCGAATCGCTTGAAGGTACAGACCATCACTGGGAATACATAGAAGACAAGATTGAACTGTCTAATTGTGACGCAGAGGCCGAAGTTATTTCGGTGTTTGTCACAAGCACGGTTACGCGCGAAATTATAGAGGCTTTGCCAAAGCTGAAACTGATTGCCTGTCGTTCTACTGGTTTTAACAATATAGATTTTGAAGCAGTCAAAGAACGCGGCATCATCGTGACTAACGTGCCAACCTACGGAGAAGCAACTGTGGCAGAGTATGCATTCACTATGTTACTGGCATTAAATCGTAAGTTGCCCGAAGTGATAAGTGTCGAAAATGAACAATTCTCCCCTGAAGACCTAAACGGACACGATTTACAGGGTAAAGTTTTTGGTGTCATAGGAACCGGCCACATTGGCTTGAAGGCTCTAAAGATTGCTGACGGCTTTTCAATGAAGACCATCGCTTTTGACGCCTTCCCCAAAAAAGAGCTTCAGGACGAATATGACTTTGATTACGTAGAGCTAGACGAACTTTTGCAATCCTCGGACTTCATATCACTGCATGTACCATATTTGCCTGCGACTCATCACATCATGAACCGTGAAAACCTGAGCAAGATGAAACCTGGAGCGATACTGATAAATACAGCTCGTGGTGAACTGGTAGACACTGCCGCATTAGTGGAACTGCTTGATAGCGGTCATTTGGGCGGTGCCTGCATAGACGTCATCGAAGGCGAGAAGCTACTCGATCACAACGAGGAGATTGCCCTGCTTAGAAGCCACATACTCCCCGAAGATGTGTTGCGGCATAGTGTAGAAATAGATGTGCTCAAAAAAATGCCCAACGTCATCATTAGTCCCCACAACGCATTCAACACGGTAGAAGCAATTCAACGTATAAATAATACTACTACTAAAAACATTATCGATTTCTGGTATGGTGAGACACCGAACAAAGTAGAGCCACCTAAAAAATCACCTGGAAAACTGCTCATAGTCCGCCACGGCGAATCGGAGTGGAACATCACTGGACAATGGACTGGTCTGACTGATGTTCATTTAGATGACAAGGGTTTCAAAGAAGCAGCCAAACTCGGGCAGGCGCTAAAGAAGATGGGTACAAATATTGACACTGCCTACATCTCTAAACTAATTAGAGCTCGCGAAACATTGGAAGGTATGCTTAATGCTGCTCAACAATTTGATATAGAAATCGTTTCCGACAAAGCTATAAACGAACGCGATTACGGAGAGTACACTGGGAAAAATAAATGGGAAGTGCGAGATGAAGTTGGCGAAGACCAGTTCGATGCAATCCGCCGTGGCTGGGATGTAGATATTCCGGGTGGCGAATCACTTAAAATGGTCTACGGGCGAGTGGTGCCGTTTTACAAACAAACGATTGTACCTCTAGTCCAGAGCGGGAAGAATATCCTAATCGTAGCTCACGGGAACAGCAACAGAGCACTCATGAAGTACATAGAAATGATAGATGATACGGGCATTAGTAAACTAGAAATGCCATTTGGTGAGATTAATATTTACGATATATCTGATGATGGCCTGAGTACCAACAAAGAGGTTGTGAAAATCGATACCGAAATCTCACCAAACGCTTAAAAAACTAAGTAGAAGTGCGCCTTTCTAGGCTGACAAGAATCGCTTTGGCAACATCGTCCCTGGCAAGCGTGCCATCAACTTCAACGAGCAAGTCTTTTTTGCGGTACCATTCGATGACCGGCATTACACTGTGCTGGAACTTTTCTAGTCTGGTTTTTATAACTTCTCGTCGATCATCTTCGCGCTCACCTCGGTCTCTAAGCTCTTTGGCAGCTTCAAACCGCGCATAGACTTCTTCTTCTGGTAGAGTCAAAAGGACTACAGCTTTCATGGGGTGACCTGAGCTTTCAGCAACTTTCATAATCACCTGTTGTTCGCCATCCATCCGGCCGACTTCGCTGAGTATTAAAGGTTTGTCTTTGATTTCTGGGTTGGCCAGGTGAGGTAGAACTATTTTCTCGAACAACTCGCTAGGGACTATTCCACCACCAGCCATCGCTTGTTGCACTTCTTCATTGTCCTTACTGTGACGCATGATGTTGCCACCAGAGAGCACTACACCATTAAGTGCCTCGGCAAGCCTTTTGGCCTGCGTATCTTTACCCGCAAAAGGTAGTCCAAATATGTTGATCGAGCCTGTTTCTAACCACCTAGATATGGATTGTATTTGTTCATTCATGAAGCTTATTGTAACACTTTTGTTTTGGATAATAATTACCCACAAAAACAATTGTCGGATTATGCTTATGAACACAACTATTTGTGCTAAAATTTACGGTGAATGCGAAAATCAAAGGGAGGGCCTCCGTGTACAAATACATAAAACGTTTTGAAGAAATAACGCTACCCGATATTCCTCAAGTCGGCGGCAAAAATGCATCGCTTGGTGAAATGTATCGAAACTTAGCACCAAAAGGCGTGAGTTTGCCGAATGGAATGGCAACTACAGCAGGGGCTTACCATTATTTTATTGACCAATCAGGCGCCAGACAGAAGATTACCGAAGCACTCGAGGGTTTAAATGTAACCGACATGGATGAACTTAAAGTCTGTGGCGCTAAAATCAGAAAAATTATCATGAACTCCAAGCTTCCAGAAGACTTCGAGCAAGAAATCCGCGAAAGCTACAAGGAATTGAGTCGAACTTGCGGTCACGAAAACAATGACCTTATAGTGGCTATTCGCTCTTCGGCTACTGCGGAGGATTTGCCCACCGCCTCTTTTGCTGGTCAACAAGACACTTATCTGAATATCAGTGGCGAGGATGCAGTGGTTCATTCAGCGAAAAAATGTATCGCCTCACTATTTACTGATCGTGCCATCGTCTACCGCGACCAAAACGGGTTCGATCACATGAAAGTTGCCCTGTCGGTAGGTATTCAGCAAATGGTAGCGGTACGCTCCAAAGCTGCCGGTGTGATGTTCACCATAGATACCGAATCAGGCTTCAGGAATGTAGTTGAGATTACTTCCATTTATGGAATTGGTGAGAATATCGTTCAAGGACGCGTCAGTCCAGATGAATTCACGGTTTTCAAACCCACCTTAGCAATTTTGAAAAGGAAGATTGGAACTAAAAAACTAAAAATGATTCCGACCGACGACGGAAAGATAAAGAATATCGCTGTGCCACATGAAATGCAGGACAGTTATTCTCTGACGGATGAACAAGTGATAATTCTGGCGAAGTGGGCAATGGAAATCGAGAAACATTACGAGAAGCCAATGGATATTGAATGGGCTCTTGACGAAGACGACGACAAACTCTACATCGTCCAAGCTCGACCAGAAACAGTTCAGTCTCGCAAAAATACTAATTTTGTCGAAGAACATCACCTTGTTGAGGAGGGTGAAAGAATTGTCACCGGCACCAGTGTTGGCGACAAGATTGGTACTGGTAAAGTAAACAAAATCTTAAATGTCAAAGACATCAGCTCCTTCAAAAAGGGCGATGTTCTGGTTACTGAAATGACCGACCCAGATTGGGTGCCGATTATGAAAAGAGCTAGCGCCATCGTTACCGACAAAGGTGGACGGACTTGCCACGCTGCTATCGTTTCGCGCGAGCTTGGTGTTCCCTGTGTAGTTGGTACGGGCGATGCGACGCATAAAATATCCGACGGCAGCCGCGTAACGGTAAGTTGTGCCGAGGGCGACGAGGGGCATGTTTATAAAGGCATCCTCGAATACAAAGTAACCAAGACTAGCGTCAAGGATTTGAAGCGACCAAAGACTAAAATAATGATGAATATTGGCTCCCCTGATCTTGCTTTCAAATACTCGATGATTCCGAATGACGGCGTAGGACTTGCCCGAGAAGAATTTATCATCGATTCGTATATCAAAATTCACCCGTTAGCTTTGATTCGATTCGATGAGGTGCATGACAGACACGCCAAGACGCAGATACGTGACCTTACCAAAGGCTACGACGACAAGAAACAATACTTTATCGACAAACTGACTGAAGGTATCGCCATGATTGGGGCGGCATTCTATCCGAATGATGTGATTATCCGCTTTAGTGATTTCAAGTCCAACGAGTACGCCAATCTCATTGGCGGTGCACAATTTGAACCTGAAGAAAATAATCCAATGATTGGTTGGCGCGGTGCCAGTCGCTACTACAGCAAAGAATACCGCGAAGCGTTTGAATTAGAGTGCAGGGCTTTTAAGAAGGCTCGTGAGGAAATGGGGCTGACCAACATTAAAGCCATGCTTCCCTTTGTTCGCAATCTTGATGAGGCGAGAAAAGTTCTAGAAATTATGGAACACAACGGATTGAAACGTGGCGATAACGGCTTTGAAGCCTACATGATGGTCGAGATACCTTCTAACGTAATCCTGGCAGAGCAATTTGCCGAGCTTTTCGACGGCTTCTCTATCGGTTCTAATGACTTGACGCAGTTGACACTTGGTGTTGACCGCGACAATCATACCGTGGCTCATGTCTACGACGAAAACAATGAGGCGGTGAAAGAGCTTATTCGCCAAGTGATAAAAGTCGCCAAAAAGACCCACACCAAGATTGGCATTTGTGGCCAAGCACCTTCTGATTATCCGGAATTTGCCAAATTCTTGATCGAACAAGGAATCGACAGTATCTCTCTTACGCCAGACACGATTATTAAAACAACCATCGCCACCAACAAATTAGAAGAATAGGGAGAAAAATGAAACTGCCAAAACTACCAACTCGGCCTTTGCCGAAGGCCTTGCCGCTACGAAAAATTATTGGCCCTAGCTTTATATTGCTTGGACTGGGATTAGGCAGTGGTGAAGTAATATTGTGGCCATTCCTAGCTAGCAACTACGGCATGGGGATAATCTGGGGTGCGATTCTCGGAATTACCTTACAATTCTTCATGAACATGGAAATTGAGCGCTATGCTCTGGCACGCGGAGAAAGTATCTTCGTAGGATTAAAACGTAAGATTTCGGTAATCCCCTGGTGGTTTTTGTTCTCAACCTTTGTGCCATGGATTTGGCCTGGAATTGCCGCCGCGTCGGCCACTATATTCGTTAGTGTCCTGGGCTGGTCACCAGATTCACAACAATACGTAGCCATTGGGATGCTAATAGTAATGGGCCTAATACTTTCCCTCGGGCCAGTACTCTACAAGACCGTTGAACGCTTCCAGATGGTACTTATTTCAATTGGTGTGCCGTCGATATTCCTCATAAGTATCTACCTCGCTGACCGCACGAACATTAGCCAGGTAGCTGAAGGTATTGTTGGTATTGGCGATGGCTACTGGCTACTGCCTGCCGGGATTTCTCTGGCAAGCTTTCTGGCGGCCTTGGCCTACGCCGGTGCCGGTGGCAACTTAAACCTTGCACAATCTTTCTATGTTAAGGAAAAGGGTCTAGGCATGGGGAAGCACTCAGGCCGGATTACCAGTCTTCTAACGGGCAAAAAAGAGACCCGTTCGATTTTGACTGGTTCAAAGTTCGCCCCCACTAAAAGAAACGTGAAAGAGTTCGGCAAATGGTGGCGAAACATAAACATCGAACACTTCTTAGTCTTTTGGCTAACAGGCTCAATCACAATTATTCTACTGGCGCTGCTAGCCTTTAACACCACATTCGGCATATCTTCCACCGCCGACATAAGTTTTGTTATCCAAGAAGGTGCGCAGATTGGTAAGTCGGTTGCACCGTGGGTTGGAACCTTCTTCTTGATTGTGGCCGGCTCTACCCTATTTGGTACACAGTTGACGGTTTACGATGCTACGTCGCGTATTATCTCAGAAAATGTCATCTTGGCATCTGGTCAGCGCATAAAGGACAAATATGCGCCAAAGGTTTATTACTCGACGTTGTGGCTGATGATTGCTTCCGGAATCGTCATTTTCCTAGCGGGCTTTACTAAACCACTAGAGCTTTTGATTTTAGCGGCCGTGCTCAACGCCTTTGCTATGTTCATCCATAGCGGGTTAACGCTCTGGCTAAACAAGACTTCCCTGCCCGAAGCTATCAGACCCAACAAGTTTAGAACCTCGATGATGTCTTTTGCTTTCCTCTTTTACGGCGGCTTTAGCATTTACGTGATTATCAACCAAGTACAGAAACTGTTCTGACTACTAGATAGGAATATTTAAACAATTCATGTAACGGCGCTGCTCTTCTCTGCGCTCATGCAAAGAGGATACCCAAAACGTTGGCTAGAGAGGGGCGTTTGCAAGTTATTGTATTGGCGAGATGGCTATTTCTTTAAAATCTAGTTGAGAGTCTGGTATTGTTTAGTAGTTGGTATAAGCTTATTAATAGGTAAACAGACGGAGGCGAGACGATATGAGCGATGATATTGAACAACAAAAGAACACGAACACAGACAAAAGACCTGAGCAACCGAAAACTTCTCCTGCAAACAAGAAGAACAAAACCACGTTTATTGTTATTGCTGTAGTTTTATTGCTGGGTGGCTTCTTTGTAATTATCGGTCTGAGTCGCAAGGCGGCTCAAGTAACAATTGACGGTGCAATCGAAAACGCCATCAACTCGGCTTCTGGTACGGACGTTGATATTAATAGTGATAACAACTCAGTAACTATAAAAACGAAAGACGGAGACGTAGCGACATATGGCGTAGATCAGCAATTATCTGCTGATTTTCCTAGTGAAGTGCCCCTCTATGATTATCAGGAGATTAGTAGCAGTTCGCGTTTTGAATCACGTGATGGAATTGTCAATTGGATAGTTGAGACTAAGGTTAGCGCTGATTTGGACACCATAAAAAATTCTCTAACCGAACAACTATCTGGCTGGAGCACTGTACAGGAATTCCTTGCTGACGGTATCTATAATGCATCGTATACCAAGGACAATATTTCATTAACATATGTAATTGCCCCTAGCAAATCTAACGCAGCCGAGTCCAACGTATCGTATAACGTCGCCATGCAACTATAAGTAAATCTATTTGGCGCAAAATTTGACGAGGTGGAGGGGTGTCGGCTTTGCCTCTTCCGCTTCTTCGTTCAACGCTTAGAGTTTAGCGATTATAACCCTGCGCTAAATAGGTCAAGCCTACTGCTTGAGACTATTCGTGCAAGCCTGCCTATCGGCAGACAGGCACCTGTGTGAATTCCTAGTCTTTGAACCTCGTGCTACGCACGTACCAGGTTCAAACTCTGCAACGCAAACAGAATTGAAGAATGACCATAAGGGTCGCTTCACAATTCTAGCTGAACATAGCGGTCTGGAACCTTTTTGGGTCAAAATGAGACAGTATAAAAAGGGAGCTTGTCATTAGTTGGTATTTGCATTGGCCATAAATCATTATACGTCAACATGCTATAGCTTGCTTTAAACATCATTAAGCATAGATAATCTAGCCATGCTTGATAGAGAACAAGTAGAGAGACTTTCAGCTAGCGACCTAGGATCAGAAAGGTATGTGAGCATATCCACTCAGGGCCATGGAGATATTATCATTTTGACTCGACAAGGTGGCGAAGGGCAAGATAATGAAACAGGCAAGGCATTCGGGATGGCGCACGGGCATGAAGTGAATATTATTGCTGCATTAGTGGGCTACCTGAATAGATCAGGGGTGGACATTAGAGAAATCAAAACTATCGTTACTAGTTTCGCTAGCGAAATAATCGAAGACGAGGGACTCAAAAATCAATCGGATTCGGGAGGTATTTTCTTTAGATCAATTTTAGACACTGCAAGAGGCAGAGCTCTTAAGCGATTTAACGTCGAGAGCCAGGGATTAGATTGTTTGACGTTACCCATTACTAGCTCGCCAGGACACATGACGGATTTCAATCCGGGGTATGCGTTTTACACAAGAGAAGAGGACGATGGCGAACTCACTTTGGTGCTTGGGAGGTACAACAAGTCTAGCGAGCAAGTTGATCAAAGCGTTGAATTTGGTATTGCTGATGTGCCAATACTTGGAGGCATGATTTGTAGTATTGCCCAAGGTCAGTACAGGAGGGATATCCAGAGGTTTACCGAAGAGGTATTTGAGTAGCGAAGAGGGGTTTAGAATCTGGAGAGCCAGGAGAGACTTCGCTTCACTCACACAGTGTCTGGGGTGTTGGCTTGGCCTCTTCCGCTCCTTTGTTCAACGCTTAGGGTTTAGCGATTGTAATCCTGCGCTAAATAGGTCAAGCCTACTGCTTGAGACTACTCAAGCAAGCATTTGCGAGCTCAGTCGCTCCACCGAACCCCGTCGCTTCTCGGCTCTTGGTTCTCATCCTTCAACACAAGCAAAAGAGGTCTGACGATGACAAATGTCATTTTCAGGCCTCTTGGCTGGGATGGAGGGATTATCCTTCGGATGCGCTTCGTCCAGTGCTCGAAGTAAACTTCTGCGCGCTTCCTCATCTTCGAACCCGTGCTGCGCACTAATGGGTTCAAATCACTCAACTCAATTACGAAATAAAATGACCCCCATTGAGGGGTCTTTTTATTTCGTGGCTGAGCATGTAGGTCTGGAACCCTATTTAGTTCTATATACCTGACCCGAATATGAGTCCCACATAACTTAAGACAATATTTTAGCTCATTTTATGAGGTGTGTCTCCGGGCATACCAAGCTCCCTGTCCCTGAGATGTTGAATTTTATCTCCAAGCTTCACCCACGACTCTATTACATCAGGGCTTACTGCCTGGGCTCCAGCGAGTGCCGACTCGAAGTCCCTGAAGCCTTCTTCAATATTCACAAGTTCTGGTTCATCTTCAAATATCGCGGGCATTCTTATATAACTAGACATTACCTCTCCTATGAGGCCGATGAGGTCTGGGTGTTTATTCCCCTCGTGTATCGCCAAAAGTGATAAATCTAGTAATTCTAGTAGAGTTACTGAGTTGCGTTTTCTATTTTTTAACTCTGCAAGCTTGTTGCCTACGCTTGGTGGAAAGTTGTCGCTTGCGATGAGTACCCTGACCATAGCTTCAACTTCGTTTGTATTTTTCCCGAAAAGCAACTCACAACCCATTATCTTCTGGTTTGTATCAAATTCGTCTAGGAGTATTATTTCAACCATATACCTATCTATAATGCTCCCTTTTTTGTCTTTCACCCTGTCGCTTAGCTCGCTGTAGGCAATCCTAAAGTGGCCCGTATAGTTGAGTACATTCTTAAGCTCTTCAGCCACTCCTTCTTGTACAGTTTGATCTTGGTTGATTCGACCAGCCCATATGTGATGGTTTAGTTCTAACGTGTCGCTTGATCTATAAATTAATTGTTCTTCACGGCCATTCCCACCATTCCCAAAAATGTATATCGTTGGCCAGAAAAATATTTTTTCTGGTAATTTCTGGTGTATGTTTGTTAAATCATATTTGGCCTTTTGACCGTCTATCGAAGTACTGTATAGGCGGAGCGAATTGGATGTATCACTAGCTTTGTCAATGTCAGTATTAACAATTTGAGTTTTAAAATCTTTTATCCAATCAGGTGTGGGATTATCTTTTTGATTAGTGGGTTCGTTTGAATTTCCGATAACATTAGTTAAACATGCTGCGTACAATTCTGTCAATTTCTGTAGTTAACGGTTTGGTTTCGTTTACAGGCGCGTTAATTATGACTCATATTCTATACAAAAAAAGGAGACCACTACGGTCACCTTTGGTGCTCCACTTGGCTGGGATGGAGGGATTATCCTTCGGATGCGCTTCGTCCAGTGCTCGAAGTAAACTTCTGCGCGCTTCCTCATCTTCGAACCCGTGCTGCGCACTAATGGGTTCAAATCACTCAACTCAATTACGAAATAAAATGACCCCCATTGAGGGGTCTTTTTATTTCGTGGCTGGGATGGAGGGATTCGAACCCCCGATACCGGAACCAGAATCCGGTGCCTTACCGCTTGGCTACATCCCATTATAGTGCTGAGATCACTGTAATTATCATTTATCATTTATCATTTATCAAGAGAGGAATATCACAGTAACATTTGTACAAGCGGACAAATGCTTACCCGCGAGCTTACGCTCGGGGTATGCGTGACACCTAATCAAAATCCAGTGCCTGTCACCTGTAATTTTCCTGACGGAAAATTCAGTCGACCCCGCCAAAGCGGTCTTCACCTTTCGTTATCGCTCAAACTCAGACATCGCTCCGACCTTGCACTCCTACAAATGTGAAGCAGTTCACAATTGCCCTGCGGGGCTCACCGCTTGGCTACATCCATCGCTCGACAAATCGTAGGCTTTGACTGCAGATTTTTCAACTTTTTGAAAAAGAAAGCCACACTAAAATAGTGCGGCTTCTAAAAAGCGAGGTGATTAGTAAGTTAAACTAGCCAAGAATTATTCTTAACCAAGTCCTGTTTCTTCCACCATTTACCACATCCAAGTGCTTGTTTGTCGTTTACTA
>CAZOFP010000017.1:0-20177 GCA_964579475.1 uncultured Candidatus Saccharibacteria bacterium
TAGACGGTAGACGGTAGACGGTAGACGGTAGACGGTAGACGGTAGACGGTAGACGGTAGACGGTAGACGGTAGACGGTAGTAAATATGAACACAGGAAGTTATAATTATTGTAATGAAAAATAGAGTTTTATCATCAGACGTTGCTTCGCACGTCGACGAAGAAATTACAATTCAAGGCTGGCTTCATAAGAAACGTAAACTTGGTGGACTTAATTTTATCAATCTACGCGATCGCGGCGGATTGGTTCAAATACTTATCGAAAACAAAGAGGAAGTTGAAAAGCTTCGTGGCATGCAAATTGGCACGGTTCTTGAGATTACCGGCAAAGTAATTAAAGACGACCGTGCTCCTGGCGGTGCTGAAATTCATGATCCAAAACTGACAGTACTTGTACCTGTGACCGAAGAACCACCTATAGAAATAGACAAACCCATCGACCACAAACCTGAAAACCACGACACTTTGTTCGAGTACCGAGCACTTAATCTACGGAATCTTAATGAACAGGCAATTTTTAAGGTAAAAGGCTCGATTATCCGTTTGATTCGAGAATTTATGTACGAGAACGAATTTATCGAGATGAATACCCCAAAACTCCTTGCAGGAGCTACGGAGGGCGGCGCAGAGGTGTTCAAGCTAGATTATTTCGGGCAGGAGGCTACACTGGCTCAGAGTCCGCAATTCTATAAGCAAATGATGATTGGTGTGTTTGAGCGAGTTTTCGAGATAGGGCAAGCCTACAGGGCTGAGCTGAGCGCTACTACCCGCCACATGACAGAGCTAACAATGCTTGATATGGAGCTGGGGTTCATCGAGAACCATGACGATGTGCTTAAAATGACCGAGAAGCTGGTTTACCAGGTGCTTACCAAACTCTATAAGCAAGAGGCGGAGAACTTAAAGAAATTAAATGCGCCAGAACTGAAGCTGAAAGAAAGCTTCCCACGCTACACGGTAGACGAGATTCACGAGATGTACACTAAAGCTACCAAAGATGACACTATCGGCGAGAAAGACTTATCGCCAGCTGAGGAACGTTGGATTTGTGACTATGCTAAAAAGAACGAAGGCTGTGAAGCAGTTTTTGCTACAAATTTACCGATAGAGTCTATGAAGTTTTATCACATGAAGAATCCAGACGACGAAAAGACAGCACTCTCTGCTGACCTTTTGTTTCGAGGTGTCGAGGTAGCCACCGCTCCGATGCGAGAGCATCGTTACGAGGTGATAGTAGAGCAAATAAAAGCCGCAGGGATTGACCCCGAACATCCTGGCTTTAAGTATTATCTAATGGCTTTTAAATATGGACTACCACCACATGGTGGCTTTGGCTTTGGTCTAGACAGGTTTACGCAGCTGACGATTGGTCTAAAGAACGTCAAAGAAGCCACACTTTTCCCGCGAGATCTAAACCGTCTAACACCATAGAATGTTGCTAAACTCAGAGTTAATCGAACTTAGCTTGAAAAAGCTACCACTAGACTGGACAGTAGTGGGTGGAAGTTTACTGGTCAAAGAATTTACGTTTGATAATTTCAGTTCTGGAGTTGGCTTTATAACTAAAGTCGGTGATGTTGCCGATAAAGCCAATCACCACCCAGAAGTAAAACTTAGCTGGGGCAAGGTTGGGATTTCGCTCACGACTCATGAAGAATCAGGTTTGACTCAAAAGGATTTTGATTTGGCCAAAGAAATAGAAAGAATTAAATTATGAAAATATATTTCGCCGCTTCTATTCGTGGAGGCCGTGAACGAGCGAAGGTGTACCCAGCAATAGTTGAGGTTCTTGAGGATATGGGGCATGTAGTGCTGACTGGTATGTTTGCGAATCAGGATTTAAATGACAACGAGGGAACTGACCCGGACAAGAGCAGTGAATTTATCTATCAAAGAGATATCAAATGGCTCGACGAAGCCGATGCAGTAGTCGCTGAGGTTACTCAGCCGAGTCTAGGTGTTGGCTATGAAATCGCTTGGGCTGAAAATGCAGGTAAAAAGATAATTTGTCTTTTTTGGAGCCAGCCAAACATAAAACTTTCGGCCATGATTGAAGGTTCACCAAAAATAAATGTAATTTACTATAAGAACATTAAAGAAGTTAAAATTAAACTAAAAGACGCGCTCTAGTATTATTCAGTCCAGTCTTCAATGACCAGTTTTGTGCCGCGTTTTCTTACAACAAGCTTCTGATTGTCGCGCCAACCCAGGCTTCGAACGTATTCGATGGGAAGAGTGACATAGTACGAGTGATTTGTTGCAGAGCCGATTTTGCCTAGCTTACGAATGTAGCGTTTTGACAGTTTTTCTCGGGACATACTATCCTTTCTAAAATATTGACTACTCGATTATATAATTAATCATATAATAAATGCAATACCTATATATCCTTAATTACCCAAGCTAAAGCGTGATACAATTTATCTAGTTAATCGAGGTGAATATGAAGAATATTTTAAAAGCAGTAATAGTTGTGGGGCTGTTAGTAGGCTCGCCCGGATTATTACTAGCGCAAGCTGACAAAGATTTTACGGAAGTCAGAGTTATAGAGAAGACTAAGACGAGAGCTTTTCCTGTTCGTCTTGAAGAAGCAAAGAAACAATTTGAAGACAGAATTTCGAAGGCTAAAGAAGAGAGGGTGGCTAAGGCCTGTAAGCAAGCGCAGATAAAGATTGCATCTGTTAAGGAAAAGGCTCAGAGTTTTCAAGCTAGACATGGTGAGATATACCAAAAATGGATAACCAAACTGACGGATTTGAGTGCGAGAATCGCCGCTGCCGGAATTGACACGACAACGCTAGATAGTTACATACAAGAACTAAACGCGTTAGTAGCTCAAAATATTTCCGATTTAGAGAGCTACGTTACTGGACTGGGCGATGTTAGTGTAGTGGACTGCGAGGCTAATCCAGCGGCTTTCTATAGTGCCCTGCAAACAGCAAGAGCTACCAGAGCACTCGTAGTGGATGACACTAAAGAGTTGCTGGCGTATATTCGCAGTAATATCAAGGCAGAGCTACAATCTATTAAACAGCAGCTTCAGGACAACAAGGTTTCAGCACCAGCTGAACAGAGTACGGGTCAAAACGTAGATGGGGGTACACAATAATGAGCGACGAGAACGAAGAATTTAAAAAAGATGAATCGAAGGAGCCTTCTCACGAAGCAAATGTGGAAGAAAAAGATAATCAACAATCTGAAACAGCTGACGATGATACGAGTGAAGCAACGGAAGGGACAAAGACTGATAGTCCAACCGAGGCTGCTGAGGCAGGCGAGCGAGAGAGCTCGTCAAGCTCAGACACAGATGTAGACGCAGCCACAGAATCAAACGAGAACGAGAACGAGAACGAGGATGCAGAAGCCGGTACTCAAAGTGTGGCAGATAGCTCAGACGGGGATTTAGTGGAAGGAACACCTATAGGCGAAGCGGCTAAACATGATGAAGCTAAAGAGACTGAAAAAACCGAGGAGGCGGCAGATGACGAGGTAGATCCTGTAGAGCAAAAGCACTCAGAGGATGCTGAGCCAGACCACGCCAAGAATGACGATATCGAGGGAGCGTCAGTAACTAGTAAAAACGACGACAAACACACTCCGTTGGTGATGATAGTTGCTCTTTTAGTCATGCTTCTTCTGGTAGCTGTAGCATTCATGGCTTATAGGAGCTCTAGCGATAGTATTGACCAGGAGCAACTACCAAGTACCAATACATCAGCTGACAACATGTCGCAACCCACTGAACCAGCAAACGAGGCAGTACTTCAAGATGGTATTAATAGTGTCGATACTGTTATCAATGACATCAACAACCTTGGTGATCCTGCTGATGAGCTAGACGATACAAGCTTAGGGCTGTAGTTGCAATAAGATACATTTAAGCATATACTTAAAACTAGTTTCAGTTTTTGTTAAAAAATTATGGCTAGAGCATACGTTTTGGATGATGAGAATAATCAGATTACAGTCGCACAGAGCGAGGACACTATTCGTATTGAGGGAAACTATTACTTTCCGCCTAATTCTGTAAAAAAAGAATTGCTGCTGGATAGTAGTAGCGACACCGTATGTCCCTGGAAGGGCACGGCGAGTTATAAAACGATTAAAGTCGGCACTAAAGAATATTCAGACAGTGCTTGGTATTATCAAGAACTTAGCGAAGGTGCAAAAGCTCGTGTTGGAAAGGATTTTTCTAATTATTACGCATTTTGGCGTGGAGTTGAGGTGGAAGACTGATGAATAAGAAGTGGCTGATTATTGGAACGATTGCAGTAGTTGTTATCGTTGTGGGCATGTACTCCTACCTCAACTCCAACAATGAAGACCAGGTGACGGAACAAGTGAAGACAGTCGAGGAAACTCCAATAAATGACCTTGTTACAACTGAGGAGTCGGAAGCTAACCTCGTGTATAAGGCATTTTCCGACCTGGACGGAGTCAATCAAGGGCTGGATAGTACTGGTACTGTGGACGTGAGATATTATGATGACGGTCGCTATGAGCTACTCGGTAAGTTCCAAAACTTACCCCCGCTACCTGATGGATATTTTTTTGAAGGATGGATAGTCAAGCAATCGCCACTAGAGTTTGATTCAACAGGTAAAACAACAGTGAGCGCAGATGGAGTGGTAATAAATGAATATACAGCAGATATTGATTACCAGACAAACGGTTTCAACTTTTATGCACTAACAATTGAGCCTGACGATGGAGACCCAGCTCCTGCTGAGCACGTTCTCGATGGAACCCTCAGGATTATAAAGTAAGATGAAAATTACAAAGTACACGCATTCTTGTTTACTGGTTGAAACTCCCAAAAAAGTGGCTCTTATAGATCCAGGCGGATTCAGCTGGAAGTCAAAAGAGTTGAACATTAGAAAGATCGAGAGGGTGGATAGAATATTGATTACTCATTCACACGGCGACCATATGTCGGTTGATTAGGTGTCGCGCATACCCCGAGCGTAAGCTCGCGGGTAAGCATTGTCCGCCTAAAGGCGGACGGATTCGTGCGTAGCACGGATGCGAGTCAAGAAGATACCGCGAGTGTTAACTCGCGGAGATTCATTTTATACGAGCAATTATGGAGAAGTTTCCAAAAGCCCACTTAGTCGCCAACGAACAAGTAACTACTGCGCTACAAGAAGCTGGCATTAAGACTACGTATCGAGGCGACACAACTGCTTGCTCGAGACCATTCAGGGCGCCTCATGCGTCTACAGAACCTCTAGCGAAGACGCCGATGAACAATGGGTATCATTTTCAAAACGAGCTGACTCATCCAGGCGATAGTCACGATTTTAGTGAGACAAAGCGGATACTTGCTATGCCATTTATAGCACCTTGGGGAACTGTCATGAACGGCATCAAGAAGTGTCAGGAACTTAAACCCGAAGTGGTCATACCGGTTCACGATTGGTTTTTCTCTGAGCCAGCTAAAGATTGGCTGTACGGAGCAATAAAAGAAATTTTAGTGAAGGATAGTATCGAGCTAATGGTTCTTTCAGACGGAGAGAGTGTAGATTTGTAACGCAACACCGCTAGTTGCTTGCGAGAATAGGAGTGCACGTCTATGCTTAAGTAATAAGGCAAAAGTGCCAGAAATCAGATATTTCAAACCAAAAAGCCAGAATAATATTAGCGATTGCCATAATCCTGTGGGGACTATCAACAATTGTTGATAAATATGCGTTAGAAAGCATGTCTATTGGGCCGTTCGTGGGGATAAAATATGGGATTGCCGCACTATTGTTTCTGATAATTAATCCCCCGAACATAAAAAAATTCATAAACCCTCACTCTAAAGAACTTGCAGTCAAACTGCTAATCAATAGCCTTCAGCTGTCGTTGCTCTACGTAAGCATCGGTATGATATCGGGTTTTAATATTGTGATAGTTCTAGCGCTGACACCTATTATGATATTTGTTTCCTCGCTGGTGATAGTTCATGAGAAATTTCGTCCGCGGATTTTAACAGGTCTAATAGTCGCAGTCATGGGAGTTTCGCTTATGATTCTTTCAGGTAATAACGGAGGTGATAGTACCAATCTGCTGCTAGGAAATTTGCTGCTAGCTGGTGCTTTGCTGGCTGATGTTGCGGGTACACTTTATTCCAAGAAACTTCTAAAGGAGCGTGTTAGACCAGACACGCTGGCAGGGCTAACACTTGCTTGGGCAGCAGTCTTCTTCCTGATTATCGCTCTCATGAACTCAGGAATTAAAGAGGTTAGTACGTATGGGTTTAACAATTGGGCTCTTTTGGTGTTTGCGGGGGTTGTTTTTACTATGGGGCCCTGGGTTATGTATTATCGAGCTTTCAAGTTTGTAGATGTCGAAGAACTTAGTGTTTACGTCTACTTAGGACCAGTAGCCGGTGCAATTGGGGCTATGGTAATTTTGAAAGAAAGACCAACGTTAGCCATTGTGGTGGGTGGCGCACTAGTTCTTCTGGGGCTTTGGCTCTCTCAACATAGAGCCACCCACTATAAACTTCATTTTCACGTGCCTCACACGATTCGTGTTCGCAGAGGCAGTTAGTTATTTGGGTTTGTTTACAACTATTTGAGGGAATGGGATTTCGATTTGCTCTTTTTTGAAAGCTTTCAAAATGCGTTTACGAAGCTCACCAGTAACGCCCCATTGTTTGTTTGGCTCTGTTTTACCAACAACCTTAATTTCGACACTTGAATCACCCAGTTTTGTTACCCGAAGGAAGTGTGGTTTTTCGAGTATTTGATCTTCCCATTCTTTCTCTGAAGACAGTTGTTTGCCCAGCGCATTAATAATTTTTTCGACTTTTTCGATGTCTGCTCCGTAAGCTACATTGATAGTTAGATTCACCTTTGAAAATTCCATAGTTTTGTTAGTGGCCTGTTTGATGCTGCCATTGGGGACGTAATGGACGTTACCATCCATGCTCCTGACGACCGTAACTCGCAGGGTCATTTTCTCGACTTTGCCAGATGCGCCTTCGAGATCAACGATGTCGCCGACACGGTATTGGTTTTCGAAGAGGATAAAAATTCCGGCAACGATATCTTTAACTAAATCCTGGGCACCGAAGCCAATTGCTAAACTGAATATACCAGCGCCTGCGAAGAGGGGTGCAAGTCCAACTCCAAGCTCAGAGAGGATGATAAGAGAAGCAATGAAGATGACCGACACTTTGTATATCGAGCCGATTATTTTGACCAAGGTATTATATCTGAGTTCTTGAGCACGCTGGGTGCCGCTTGAGGGATCTGACTCGATAGCTCTCCAGATTACCTTGCGGATTATAACCATGCCGAAGTGAAGAGCTAGCCATGCAACCCCAACGGTGATGCCGATTAGCGCACCGCTAGTTTTGAGCCAATTTGTAATATTTTCCATGTCTTCTCCTGTAGATCGATGCTAGTATAACAGATAAGGTAAGGAGATTTACGATGACTTTGAATGAATATCACAAAATGGCTTTGGCGACTGCCGACGAGCAGAGCGACGATAAGTTTCAGATATATATGGCAAGAGTTTTGGGTGTAGTTGGAGAGGCGGGTGAAGTTGCTGATAAGTTTAAAAAGATTGTCTGGCACAGGGAAGGGGTTGTCAATGATAATGACCGCGAAGAAATCAAACAAGAGCTAGGTGATGTACTGTGGTATATTGCAGCGCTCGCGGATTCGCTAGGTTATACTCTTGACGACGTAGCAAGTGCGAACATTGCCAAACTGAAGGCTCGTGATGAAAAAGGTCTTTTGCGGGGAAACGGAGACAACCGCTAGGTGGCAAGAACAGCGAAGACGCCGAAGTACGATGAGTTTGCAAAGTTTTCGAATACGTATGTATTTGATGAAGAATCGAAACGAGCAGACTACTTTCCAAATGAACGACCATTAATTCTAGAGTTAGGGTGCGGCAAAGCAGAACCGACACTAGAATTTGCCAAAAAGTATCCTAAGAAAAACTTCATTGGTATCGATCTAAAAGCAGATAGGTTATGGCGGCCGGCGAAGACTACACTCGCCGAAGGATTAAACAATGTAGTGTTCATAAAAATGCACATGCGATTTCTGGATAAGGCATTCGCTAAGCAATCAGTAAAAGAGATTTGGTTAACTTTCAGCGACCCCTACCCAAAAGACCGGCAAGCAAAACATCGTATGACCCACCCAATTTTTCTGAACCTTTATAAGAAAATTCTAGAACCTGGCGGCAAGATGTATTTTAAAACGGACGATAGGGATTTGTTCGAATGGTCGATAGCACAGTTTGCACATGACTCTGAAATAACAATTGAGGATGTATTGCTCGACCTACATAGTGATAAAAGTGTTAACGAAGATGCCAAAGTGATTACGTATTATGAGCAAAAGTTCATAGACGAAGGCAAAAAAATTAAATTTTGTCAGCTAACTGTCTGAGCCACTCATCTAAATCGCCAGCTGACATACCGACTACTAAGTCGTCGTCTTTTATATGCGCCAGTAGCTTTTTAGCTAGTTTTTCGTCCATCTTGGCTGTTTCCATGGACGAAGAGTCAGCCGTAGTCTTAATCAATTCGCTAGGCTTAAGCGTGTTGAGAGCTTCGTCTTCTCGGCTTAGATATGTCGGAAGCCAGTAGACTTTTTTTGCACCGTGGAAGCTATCTTTGTAGCCTCCAACACTGACTAGCTGGTGCTGACGAATGTTTTGGTGTGGCTGGTAAACAACAACAACGTTTTCGTTCAATTCTTTGGCCATCCGTATTGTGCTGGCAATCTCAACAGGGTGGTGGGCGTAGTCGGTGTAGAGGTTGCGGGCGAGCTTTTCGAAGCGCCGTTCGGTTCCCGGGAAGGAATTTAGAGCTTTAACAATGTCCGCTTGAGGTGTGTTTGGCAGTAACTCATGAACTGCAGACAAGACCAAACTAGCATTAATTTTGTTATGTTTGCCTGGGAGGGTGATTAGTTTATTAATGTTCTTAACGAGCGCTACGTTGGGAAGTTTTATCTGAACTTCTTTCCAGACAACTGCAGCTTCAGACTGTTGCACGAACTGCTCAAAAGCTTCTTTGTAAGCGTCTTTAGTTTTGTAGGTGTCGGGGTGGTCGTAGTCCAAAGACGGTATGACAGCAAGATAGGGTTTGAATTTCAACATGTTGCGGTCGAACTCGTCTGCTTCGTAGATGAAGTACTCACTTTTGTTGTCGTATTTGGCGGCTGGTCCGAATGAAAGTCTGGTGCCGACAGAATAACTGGCTGGTATATTCAGTTCTTTAAACGCCCAGATGAACATGCCTGTGGTGGTTGTTTTGCCGTGAGTACCAGAGACGGCTATTAGTTTCATGTCCTTGTACTCAATCAGTCGATTAATGAGTTCATGACGCTTAACTGAGGTAATTGCGTATTCACGGGCGTATTTTAGCTCCGGGTGGTTAGGTGGTAAAGCTGCAGTATAGACAAACAGGTCAAGCTCATTGGATTGGTTGACGTTGTCGAGAAATTTACCCGTCTGGTCTAGAGATACGCCAACTCCTCTTTTGCCTAAGTCGTTAAACATTGGACTTGCAACTGTGTCCGAGCCAAAAACATTATGCCCAGCGTCTTGCGATAGCATAGCTAAAGGGCCAATTCCCACGCCACCAATTCCTGAAAAGTATATATTCATAACAACATTAGTATCTGTTATTCTCCTATTGTCTTCAACCCCGCAGAAAATAAATGCTCCATCGAACACTTACGAACCGAAATCTTTCACTAGAATATTAGCAAGTTATATAATTAATTATATAACGATACTGGAATGTATGAGTATTGAAGGGTAGGTGTTATTTCGTGGAGTTATATGATTAATCATATAACCATGTTGGCGATACTGTGGTCAAAATAATTCTTTTTTAAAGTGCAAAGATAAAAAGGTATTGTATAGAGGCTATAGCTTGCAGAGTTGTAGCACCTTTTAAACATAACCAGTACAATAGGCACAAGTATGCTTGAAGTAGTACACACTGTTACGCACAGCAAAAATTTTTGGCGCAACATCAAAATGTCTGAGCTGGGCGAGTTATATATTTCTATAACCCTCAAAACTTTCGCGTTTAGCATGATTGGTGTATTCGTTCCGATTTATTTATATCAGCTTGGCTTCAGTCTTCAAATGGTCGCCCTCTACTATGCTATGTATTTTGCAATGCGAGCACCGTTCAATTTTCTATCAGGCACGTTGGTCGCAAGATACGGGCCCAAACATGTGATGAGTTATGCTTATGTTTTGACACTAGTTTATCTTGGTATGTTGATGACTATGGAGCCATATAGTTGGCCGCTGTGGGCACTATCACTCGGTGCATCTTCGAGTGTTAGTTTTTACTTTATTGGCTATCATGTTGATTTTTCTAGGATTAAGAGCACTAGGGGAGTTGGCACTGAAATGAGTCATATGTATATGTTACAGAAGATAGCTGCTGCGATAGGGCCACTACTTGGCGGCTTGATGGCGCTGGTTTTTGGGATTCATTTTGTGATTGGTGTGTCGATTGTTTTTGTTTTGCTCGCAATCTGGCCATTAATGCTCACCCATGAGCCGATTCGTAAAAGAGCCACCGTAAATTATAGGAGTTTTTCATTACTAAGAGAAAAACGTAATATGATTGCTTACGGTTCAGTTGGTATTGGAAGACAGATGACATTAACCTTGTGGCCTCTGTACATCGCGGTCTTTATTTTTACAGAAAACATTTACGGTATGGTGGGGCTGGTGACTTCTGTCTCTGTAGTGGCGTCGATTATTATGGCTAAGATGATAGGCGGTGTAATAGACAATAACAAGGGTGGAGTATTGTTACGCTACTCAGTAGCATTTTTAACGGTAGTTAATGCTTTGCGAATATCTGTGAGTTCGTTGGCTGGTGTAATAGGAGTGAATATTGCAAGCGAATTTAGTGAGACAGGAGTGTTACTGCCTCTGATGAAAGGATTTTACGCTCGAGCTGATGGCTCGAAAGACAGGATTGCTTATGTAGTTATCATGGAGACATCGGTGGTGCTTTTTAGGGCAGTTCTATGGCTGGGTGTCGCATTTTTATTAGTAACTCTCGAGCAGCAACTCGCGATGAAACTGGTATTTATCTTTGCTGCATTAGTAACGCCTCTGACTTTAGTAGAGAACTATCAAGCACTTAGGGTTGTTAAATGAAACTTTCGTTTGGGCGGTTGATTGCAGACCTAAGAGCGGCCCTTACGACTCTGTACCGTGCTGTTTGGTATGAGTACTATCCGCTGGCTTTTGTCGGGATTTTTTTCTTAATCCTGTTTTTGCTGCAGTGGGTTTTTCAGTACCAACAGTTTTATGAAGTAATTATCGTTAATGATTTAGGCCAGACTGTTGCCGAGAGGCTCGATTTCTTATTCTTTAGTTTGACCAGTTTATTTCGATATCCAGATGATCTGACTCCTATAGCGTTAATACTAATTGGCTTTTTTCAGGCAGCTACACTGGTTATCTGGTTAAGAGTTAGAAGTATAAAGCTCGCACGCAAAGCAACAATGGGAGCCCTAGGAGCAGGGATAGTCGGCGCTGGGTGTGTAGCCTGTGCCAGCTCTTTACTGACAGTACTCTTCTCAATTTTCGGGAGTACTCTGTCGATAGCCTTTGTCAGTGCACTGGGAGATATTTTATTGGTTGTAGCTGTGCTTCTCTCTACGAAAGCCTTTTTTGATATCGGTGTAAAAACCGCAGGATTCTTTAATGAATAAACGCAGGCTTCACCACTACTGGACAAAAATTCGAGCAGTAAAAACTTGGCATTTGGTGATTCTGCTGATTTTCTTTGCCGTACTTTCTGTGTATGGACTACGCCAGAACAGCTTAGGCTTGGAGCCGAAAATCGAAGCAGTGCTAGTAGCTGACGCAAACAACAAAGACATCGAAAAGGCCATAAATGAGCTAGGTGACTATGTGGTGCACCACATGAACGCCGACCTTCCTCGTCCGATTCAGCTAGAGACTAGCTATCAACGCGCCGTAGATAAGGCATATGATAAAGCCCTCAAAGATTTGCGTAGTGGCTCACTGCTTGAAGAAGCTAGAGATGTTTGCGATAAACTAGGGGTTATTGTTTCTGCTGGCCCACAGTGTATTCAAGATTATCTAGATAAGAACTGGAATCCAGCAAAGGGCTCGTTAGTTGTCGATTTGCCCGACGTATCATTGTTTACCTACAATTTCGCAGCGCCTACCTGGAGTCCAGATTTGCCGGGGTGGTCAATGTTTGTGGCGGCCGTGTTACTTATAGCAATCGTGAGTCGATTAATTGCGGTTCAGGTAGTTAGAAGTATCTTAAAGAGTCACCAATAAAAAAACACTCCGCGCCTGACGGAGTGTTTAGTTGAATCAATACAATTGTCTATTGATCGTTTTGACCTGAAGCTTGATCGGCTTGATACTGAACGATGGCATCAGTTACTTGACCGTCAGTCTTCAAGTTCTCCCAGAAGACGATTTTATCAGGGTTAATAAACATCTGATCTTCAGGACCGTGCAACTCGTTACCTAGCTTAGCTAGTGAAATCTGTTGCTGCGGGGTATCGCTTTGGTCTGGTTGAACTTGCTGATCTACTTGTAGGTAGTAGATGTCAGTAAGCTGCACATAGTCACTATCCAAATTAGATAGCTTACCGAAGTACACCTGTCCATTATCTAGAAAAACAGCTTGGTACAAGTTGTTATTAATCGTACTGGTGTTGTCGAAACTCTTCCACACACCCGCAGCTAGTGCGCCCGTAATAGATAGAGCAGCGATTATTATTACAACAACCAGAAGCTTGCTTCCAAGACTTGGTTTACTTTTTTTATTGTTTTTAGCAGGCTCAGGGGCAGGTGCAGCGTGTTGCTGAGGTCTGCTCTGGGCTGGCTGTGATTGACGTGAAAAACGTTCCATTAATCCTCCTTTTAAGTCGTTCAAAGTCAAGTTTAACGCATATGCTTAGAGCATTCAACGTAAATTTTGCTAAAAGTTCACATCTATAAATTATTTGACAAACAGATGAGCGCCAGAGTATGTTAGTTGTACGGAAGTAATTAAATAGGAGGTGAAATGGGATATTCACATACAAATTCAAAGGGTGTAACTTATTACCTGCACTCAAAAGACGTAGTACTACGAGGTGGCAAAGAACAAACAATTTTTTACTTCGCTAAGGACGAGCGAGACAACACTTGCGATCTACCAGATGATCGAGAAGTAGTAGAAAACCCACGTAACGGCTTTCTAGTAGTCAAGAAAAGCAACAAAGAAAAAAAATAACACTAGTTATTTTCGCACTAAACCCCGGCTTGTCCGGGGTTTAGTGTTATATACTGGGCAGTAATGAATATTTGGACAGAGCTTAAGAAGCCCTTTTTTGTATTAGCACCGATGGACGACGTAACAGATACGGTTTTTCGTTGTGTAATTGCCGATACGGCCAAGCCAGATTTGTTTTTCACTGAATTTGCTAATGCTGACGGTCTTCAGTCAGCTGGCCGCATTGCTGTGCTTCAAAAACTTAAATTTACAGGAGCAGAGAAGCCGCTAATTGCCCAGCTCTGGGGCATGAAACCAGAGAATTACGTCAAAACCACCAAAGAATTAGTAAAAATGGGTTTTTCAGGGGTAGATTTGAATATGGGCTGCCCCGTTAGGAACGTCGTAAAGCTAGGAGCGTGTTCTGCACTAATAAACAACCACGAACTCTCCAATGAACTTGTAGAAGCCACCCAGGAAGGCGCTGGCGGGAAGATTCCAGTTAGTGTTAAGACTAGGGTTGGATTTGGTGAGGTGGACTTAGGCTGGATAGAATTCCTACTACAGCAAAACCTAGCTGCACTGACTATTCATGGACGTACTGCCAAGCAGCAGTCAAAAGTACCGAATGACTGGAAGTTGATTGGCAAAATTCGCAAAATGCGTGACGAGATAGCTCCAGAGACATTGATCATTGGTAACGGAGATGTATTAACGCGTAAGCAAGGCGAAGAATTGGCCAAGAAACACGGTTTAGACGGAATCATGATTGGTAGAGGGATTTTCCAGGATCCATATGTGTTTTCAAAGGACAGCCCCTGGAAACAGATGGAAATTGAAGAAAAGATTAATCTGTACAAAAAACACATTCAATTGTTTAAACAGGAGTGGGGTGACAAAAAAAACCCAGCTGGTCTCAAAAAATTCGCCAAAGTTTATATCAGCGGGTTTGATGGAGCTAATGAGTTTCGTACAAAACTTATGGACTGCAATAACACGAAAGCCATGCTAGAAGTGCTGAGAAGTAAGTAAACCTTGTAAAATATATGAAAACATGATACAATATGAACATGAACAAAGATCCTCGAGAATTCGATCATTGGATAAGCGATTCCCAATGGAAAGAACATGACCCGTCAATTGATATTTTTCGTGATCAAGAGCTAACTGATGAACTGATTAAACATACGGCTGTAGTCATTGAGAACAGTCCTGTTGTTGAAACGATGCCCTCAAGAGCTAACGCCAAGCATTCCGAACAGTCAATCTTAAAGACCGCGAGCAACCCCAATGCCATCAGCGCGTATATAGAAGACGTGGTTAGTGTAAGGATAGGTAATTCTGTTTTGAAAGACGAAGCAGCAATCCCCAGGTATAGGTCTGAAGCTTTAGAAAGTCTTACGAAAAGAGCAGAAAGATACTTCGACAACACTAGGCACGAAAACATATTGCTCAAAAATCTAGAAGATCAAGAAGAGCCGGTATCACTAGCTGTAGTGCGCACTAACTACGAGAATGATGGCGAGCTTTTTGTGGTTATGCAAAAGTACGCAAGACTATTCGACAATAGACTAGAAGAGGTGGTAGAGGCTCCTAGTGAACTTCGTTTTAGCGATAGACTAGACGAGATACTTAAAGACGTAGCTGGCATACCAGAGGATGATGAATATTTCTTGCACGAGTTTATAGGTTTGGTTAGCAGAAACGTAGAAGAAGCACTGAAAAAGTGGGAATCTGCTTACGGTAGCATGACACAACTAGTCTCACGATATAAGCAAAGCGGTTCCCACGCAGCAGACCCACACATCAAAGAACGCGCAGACACAATTGACCAGATATTATAATTATTAAGATTTGAAATAATTTTTTATCCAAAAGTGTATTACCATAGAGATGATCTATGCCTAAAAGAGATTCTAGTACAAAAAAAACCGACGAAGAAATAGTCGAGCTGATACTAGCTGGCGACGATGAGCTTTTTGCTGAAGTTATTCGGCGATACCAGAGACAACTCATCTCCTACACCAGGAGACTGACTTTCAACCAGCAGGCTGCAGAGGATGTTACTCAGAGCGCACTTATTAAAAGCTATCAGAATCTACGCAGCTTCGATACGAACAAAAAGTTTTCCAGCTGGCTCTATCGAATTGCGCATAACGAAGCTGTAAATTACATCCGTAAAAATCGACGAGAGATAACAACCAGCGAGGAAACTTGGTTTGACACCAAGGCCTCGAATCTCGAAAGTGCCGAAGTGGTAGTAGACAGACAACTCGACAACAAAGCTCTCGGCGTTGCACTTATGAAACTTCCGCTGAAATACAGAGAACCAATAATTCTACACACACTAGAAAACAAAAGTTATGAAGAGGTAAGTGACGTACTGCACATACCCACAGCCACAGTAGGAACTAGGATAAGAAGAGCCAAAGCTAAGTTAAAAGTTATACTAACAGCAGAGAGGAGCAAATGATGGCGAAGAAAACTACAAGGATGTCTGAACAGATTATGGAAGACATTAAAAGTGAAGAGATCCAGATGCACTCTAAGACGTATTTTAGAGTTCTTAATCTTGCGCTAGTGGCTGTTAGTGGTTTATTCCTGATGCTCTCAGCACTCCTTGGGCTAGTAGCAATCCGTGACATTAGATATGGAGATCAACTTGGACTCCGCAACTTTGGCTCTCGTGGCTATAGTGAATTCTTGCAAACCTTGCCGTGGTTGGCGATAATTTTTGGACTACTAACTTTCCTCATTGTTTACACTCTAGTGAAACATTTCAATTTCACCTACAAACACAAATTTTACGTTGTTGTAGGTGCGCTAGTATTTGCAATGGCTGGAATCAGTTTAGTTCTGGCTAGTACAGGTATCGAGGGTGCAATCAGCAAAACAGGGCCATTTATGGAACTGCGAACATTTACTCAGTTCTCCGAAGAAAATACGGTAATGGGTGAAATAGTCGCTATTGACGGCAGTAAGCTAACGATTTTTACCAAAGAAAATGAAACGGTGGTAGTCGAACTAGAGGAAGGTTACCACGGAATGCGCGCAGAGCTTAAGGTTGGTGATATGATCTTTGCTACTGGTGAGTGGGAGGGTGAAGTCTTCAAAGCTTTTGGTATACGCGGTGGCAAAAGACCTGTCCCACCCCATATGCGCGGAACGATGCAGACATTTTTGAAATAAAACCAGTGCGGTGTGCGTATTACAAGTAGAGCCGAGCAAGAGCGGAGTTCGAAAAGCCTGACACCTCTTAATTCTTGTTTTAGACAAGTACAATAAATTGATCTAGGCGAACATTCTGCGAGCACTTGGCTCACCAAAAAAGTAACAAAGGAGTACAAATGAATTACCAGGCAATATTATTAGTAACCGGTGGCGTAATGCTAGGAGCACTGACATTTAGCGCAATCGGAGTATCTGCCCACGGAACTGACGAAATTAATACAGATGGGCAGCGGCGAGGGACACCAGGCGCTGGAATGATGGAACGACGCATGGGTGGCGAAGGTAAGGAATATGCTGCCAAAGTCTTAGGACTAACACCAGAAGAGATCAGAGCCGAAATGGACTCGGGTAAAACTATGGAAGAGGTAGTAAAAGCGCAAGGGTATGAAAGCATTGAGAGCTTTAGAGATGAGGTGGAGAACAAGGTTCGGGAAAAACTAGCCGCAGATGGTCTTTCACAAGAAGAAATCGACGCACGAATTGAGCGACATGAGAATCGAATGCAAGATAAATTCGAGCACATGAGCGAGAATTTCAATGAAGATAGAATGCGTGAAAGGATGAGCGACAGAGGATTCACCGACGAGGAGATAAATAGTCGACTTGAAAGAGTCCAGGACAGAATGGAAAGTTTCAGAAACTAACATCGAATCCTGAGCACAGAAAAGAGCCCTAGGCGAGAGGGCTCTTTTTGATGCGTAGATTAAAATAATATTTGGATGTTTCTAGGAAGATTAAGGTTTTCCTTAGTCGGATTCTTATGGGTAAAAAGCTTTATTCCGAGCTCTTTGACAAGGAATTGTTCTATACTTATTATCTACAAGGAAGGGAGTGTAGATGGGTCTAAGAGTTAATAAATACAAGGGTTGCACCGAAGCCGCCAAGGATGCAGCATCTAGGTTAACCGGTGCACTAGATCATCCGGTGAAGACATTACTGCTTCTTTCAGGAGGTTCGTCGCTGGTTGTCGCAAAAGAAGCTTTAGCTAAATTAAGTTCCGAACAAAAGAAACTTATTACCATAGCTCAGATAGATGAACGCTACGGCGAACCTGGTCATGAAGATTCTAACTGGAATGGTATAGAAAAAATTGCAGGGAATTTTAATGAATACGCTGGCGTGGCTAATGTTCTGCAAGGCAGTGGTAGTATCGAAGAGGATGCCGCAAACTACAACGCGCGATTAAAACAGTTGCTTGTAGAAAATATACTAAAAGTTGGGCTGTATGGTGTCGGTGCCGATGGACACTTAGCTGGGATGCTACCTGGTAGTCCTGCGGATTTCATGAAATATACAGATGGCCGTCTAGTAGTTAACTTTAAGGGCAATGACTTTCCTCGAATCACTACAACTAGCGCACTGCTAAAAGTGCTTGATGAAGCGATAACATTTGCGTGCGGCAAAGACAAACAAAATGCTATTAATCGACTAGAGAAAAAGCTACCAGTCAACGAACACCCTGCTCAGTTGCTAAAAGATGCAAACATTGCTTGTGTGTATTTTGGAGAACAAAAGAGCACACTAATCAGTCGTCACAATCCTTAGGGTCAAGTAAAGGGTTATTATTCATCGCTTAGGATGATTGAATGTATATAATCTAACTTCGTGAATATTTTTGATAAAACAGATGAAATTTGGCTACGCTTATGTTTTAATAGTCGTAAGCGTTAAGCTTGTGACGGGAAAATGAAAAATTTGGCAAAAGAGCACAAAAGCCTTCTTTGGCTGTTGACGGGCGTGTTTCTCGCAGTACTCATAGGGGGAGTAAACCTATACCGCCCAAGGGATATCCGCATAAGCGGCCGGGTTGAGAGTTTCCAGAAAAAACAGAGCATCGACCTGCGGTTGATGTTTTTTGATACTGAGGCCGGCGCAAACGTCGTACGCACTGTCGAATATGACAATGTAATGACTACCTCCGATGGCAGGTTTGATTTAATATACACGACATCATTGGCGTCTTTACCAAATCAAAGCTATGCTCAGCTTTGCGTCAGAAATGTCAGCGATAAAGACTGGAATAACACAATACCTGTCTGTGTTGAAGAAACGGAGATTGCTACTCCAGCGCGTGTTCAAGGTGCGCGTTCCGATGAACAAACTATAGTTAGTTGTGTTCGTAAACGAATTGATGGTAGCTTGTTTGGTTTAGCGAGTCTTTTTTTAGGAAGCACTCCTGAAAAATATGAATTTGAGAATTACTGCGGTGATGTCTACACCAAGACAGAATATGAAACGGTGGTTTCGCGAACTACCGAGCTTAGTAAAGTAGACCTAGGGAGCAGCAATAAAACTTTTATCACTGTTGACGGTAATTTGACTGAGCAGGCTGGTTTACAGGTTCTCAGTATCGACGGAAATAAACTTTCAATTAGTGACGGTAACACCGTTAACTTGCCAGTTCCTGCTTATATCGACAGCGACAACCAAGAACTTAGTCTTGAGAACGGCGTTCTAGTTATTTCTAGTGGGAACAGCGTAATCTTGCCACAGACTTCTTCGCCACAACCATTTACGGTTTTGTACGGCGCTGGTTTAAACGGAAGCTCTTCCGTAAGTAATGGCGGCTCACTATCAATTAACAACACCGGGGTATTAGATGTTGCAGGCAGTGGTGTGATTAATTCTTCGGGCGGTCAGAATCCGAATATTTCGCTTTCGCTGTGTGCAAATGGCGAAGTACTTCAAGTTAGTGGAGGTGTTTGGGTATGTAACACCACAGCTGGGACATACACATTTAGCCTTACCGATAGCGTATTCACACAAGGTGTTGCAAGTGGCGACAGTATAACTTTTCTTTCAGGCAACGGTCTCCAGTCATCAGTATCTGCAGTAGACACGGTTACTTATGGCATCTCCATTGGAGGTGTTGGAACAAATGAGATAGCAGACGGAAGTGTAGCTAATGTCGATTTAGCTAACAGCAATTTAACAATTAACGCAGGTTCCGGCCTAAACGGTGGGGGCAGTGTGAGTTTAGGAGGGAGTGTATTGCTTAGTAACGCTGGCATACTCTCGATTGGTTCAACAGGACCCGTCACAATTTCTGGTGGCCAAAACCCCACCATTGCCCTCGCCGCTTGCGCCGGAACTGAAGTACTTAAATATGATGCCGGATCATCATCTTGGGTGTGTGGTACGGATATCGACACTGATACGGATGCACAGTCTATATCCGTAGCCTCAGATATTCTAAGTATTTCCGGCAACGCATCGACAGTGAATCTTAGTGCGTATCTAGATAATACCGACAATCAAACAGTATCGTATGTTTCTGGAACTCAACTTCTTTCCATTTCTGGTGGGAACAGTGCGGACTTATCATCACTTCTAGATAATACCGATACACTAGCTTCACTTTCTTGTAGCGGTGGAGATGTGGCGCAGTGGAATGGTTCAGCATGGGTTTGTGTAGTTATTAGTGGTACTGACTCGCAGACACTTTCGTTAGCTGCCGATGCGCTTTCAATTTCAAACGGCAACTCTGTCGACCTGTCCGCCTACCTAGACAACACCGACAGCCAATCCATTGCAGTCTCGACAGACATCCTCAGCATATCTGGTAACGCCAGCACCGTAGACCTCAGCGTCTACCTAGATAACACCGATACCCAGAACCTATCCCTGCTATCTAACACTCTTAGCCTGGTCAGCGGTGGCTCGGTCGACCTATCTCCATACCTAGACAACACCGATGCCCAGGATCT
>CAZOFP010000018.1:0-19510 GCA_964579475.1 uncultured Candidatus Saccharibacteria bacterium
TTAGCTCAGTTGGCTAGAGCATCTCGTTTACACCGAGAGGGTCGGGGGTTCGAGTCCCTCAGCGCCCACCAAATTAATATACCCACAATCGTGGGTGTTTTAATTTGGTGAGTGTTGAAGAACTCCCGACCGGAGGGGTGAGAAATGCCAGTGGCATTTCGCAAGGAAACTTTCCGTTGGAAACTTGTTTTCATGCGTGAAATTTCGGGCCTGCTGAAAGTAGGTCGAGTCCCCCGGTATCACTTAGTAAATATTTACTTTCTTTTACTCTCGCCTTCAAGTAAAAACGACCGAACACGCATAAACAGATTCTTCCTATCCTCTAAGTTTGTAAAGTTGTGATTTCCAGGTATCTCGAAGTATTCTAGGCTTTCTATCTCTTTATATTCATCGAAGTATTTATTTTCCAGAACATCGTCATTCTCTGGCTTAAGAATCAGTAATTTTGTTTTTGCTCCGAGTTCGTCAAATGATTCCACCGGATTAAACGTCCTTAGTGTTCGCCAAAAATCTTTTCCAATTTTCTGTGTAACGCCACTCGATCGTGGGTAGACCGTAAGCCCTTCCTCGTCAATGACGCCACCTTTTGAGATTATTCTTTTTTTCAGTTGCTCGATAACGAAATCAACATTCGCGTTTGGAACTGAAGTGAAAACTGTTTTATCTATTTCATGGGGCGACAGAATACCCGTAATGTAGGTGCCTAATGAATGAGCGATTATCGATACATTTCTTCCTTCGAACTCTTTTCTGGCATATCTGATGACAGACTCAACATCACCAGCGGCTTTCTGAAATTGAAATTCGTAATCCTCCCCTTCGCTCTCACCGTAACCTGATAAATCGAACCTAATGGTGATGAACTCGTTTTCCAGAAAATCAGCTAGCTCCAAGAACGTAGCAAACCCTTCGTTCTTATCGGTTCCGAAACCGTGCACAAACACTATTACTTCACTTGATTCTAGATTGCCCTCTATCAGAACATCCAGATTCTCACCGAATATATTTGTTATATTGTTCTTCATATCAACCTTTCACTTGGCACTGAGTATACCCAATATGCGCCCTTCGTGCATAAATTGAATTTCACAGTGTTGAAAGAGTAGTTGTCGCATACCTAGACGCGCTTTTGCAAGCAGTAAAACCGTAGACAGTACACGTTGTTATACAACCCAAGAGACATAAAACGCTATCGTTTCATCTAATAAATGATATAATTCCCGTAAGTGTTGAAGACGCTTATGAAAAAAATAAACATACTATTGGTTTTGGTAATAATCTTTTCTTTTGCTTCTATTGGCGTACTTAGTGCGTCCGGCAGCTCTGCTGTGTATCAGTCGACAAAGTATATACCAGGTGATTTTGCTGACCCCTGGAGTTTATTCGTTGATAAGAATGACAACGTTTACCATTCAGGTTCTTTTAGCAGTTCTACTCCTGTAAATTTTAACCCAGACGGCTCAGACAACAAAATATCGACTAGCAACCAAGATGGATACTTTACAAAATATAACGCTGACGGCAGCTATGCTTGGACACGTACTATCTCTGGGCCGTCACAGGACTATGTACTCGGTGTTACCGCTGACTTAAACGGCAACGTATACGCAGTAGGTAGTTTTCAAGGCAGCGATGCTAACTTTAACGAAAGTGGAAGCGAACTACATACTAGCAATGGTTCAACCGACGGCTTTATTACTAAATACTCTGCTACAGGAAATCATATTTGGACCATAGCCAATGGCGGAACAACACTGGATAGCATTAATTCTGTAGTAGTCGACACAAACAGTGATGTTATTGTGGTGGGAAACTTCACTGGCACAATGGACTTCGACCCAGGAACCGGTGTTGATAGTTACACTTCAACCGCAGCCAGCTGGGACACTTTTATTAGTAAATACTCTTCGGGCGGAACCTACTTATGGACGAAAGTCTTAATGGGCGATCAGCTCATAAGCGGTAGTGTCGACGTGGACACAAGTAATAATATCTACGTTGCCGGTGGCTTCAGAGGAACTGTTGATTTCGACCCAACGGTAACGACAAATAATATTGCCGCTTCTGGGTCTAGTGATATGTACGTGCTCAAACTAACTTCCTCTGGTTCGGTAGTGTGGCTAAAAAATACGTCCGGGGCTGGAATGGATGAAATATCCAGTATTAGTGTTGTTGGGTCGCAAATTGCCATCTCGGGCAACTTCGACAGCGTCACTTATAATTTCAATCCTAACGGCACCGACACAATGGTTTTAGATGGTAGCTCCAACGGTTTTATCAGTAGTTGGACCACCGATGGTGTTTATAATTGGACTCGTATTTACGGTAACGATACCGCGCAGGTAGAGGCAGTTACAATGGATAAAGATGGATCGCTGTACGGTAGCGGAATTTATTCTGGTACTAACGTCAATTTCGACCCGACTAGTAGTCAATTGCGTAGTACAGAGGTGGGAGAGGACGACATGTTTGTTGTTAAAGTTTCATCTGCTGGCGATTTTGCTTGGGTCAAATCTTCGCAGAAAGGTGATTCTAACTGGGTCAACGGCGTGGGTGTAACTAGTAATTATGATGTGCTTAGCTTTGGGCAGTTATTTTCAGATTCTACTGGTACCAACATGAATGAGGATGGTTCTGATTTGTTTGGCGACGGCAGCACCTTTGATATTTTCCTAACTCGATGGTCGCAAACTTTCACTCAAGACATTACGAATCTGCCTAGCGATATTGAGATAAAGGATAAGGACGGAAACGATATTCCTGCAGAGGGTTTTGAGAAAGATAAAGAAATCGAGATTGGTTTATACGATAAATCAAAAAATATACGAGTTGTTATGTTGCCGATAACCCTAGATCAAGATGTCGACTGGTCACAGGTTGATGTAGGTATCGATACTGCTACGGGTAAATCATTCGCCAAGGGCTTAGACAAAGTTGTTGGACCAAGCGACAAACATTCACTGACTATACCTAAGAAAGCCGGGCAAAATGGAGTTATTATTTGTCCCTTTGCTGAAAGTTTAGAAGAGGTGTCAGTCGACTGCGTTAGTAAAGTAATCTATACCGAAGATGACCCCGATCTATCGTTTGAGATAATCAACGGCAATGCATACTGGGTCGTCGCTGGACTGAGCGGTACTGGTGGAATTGGTAGCGTGGTTACTCTGCAAGAAACTGGCGCCCCGGTATTCGCCTCACCAATTATTGGCATATCGCTAATTGCTTTGGCCTTGTTTGTTATCCGTTACAAACGTTCCTACTACAAATTCAACGGCATCTCCTAAGAAACGGTTAGTTTGAATAAAATAAAGATGTCGCATATCCTAGATACACATGCGCGAGTGGCGGAATCGGTAGACGCGTCAGCTTGAGGGGCTGGTGAGCATTACGCTCGTGGAGGTTCAAGTCCTCTCTCGCGCACCAATTCATGAGCTGACCTTCTGGTCGGTTTATGAATTGGTTGGCGAGACAGATTTGAACCGTAAGGCTGAGTCTGCCAGTGGCAGACAAAGAAATCCTTGCTTGGCCGAGCGAGATACTCCTGTCTCTCGAGCGAGCAAGATAATCGAAGTCCTCTCTCGCGCACCAAGAAAATTTGGTGATAACTATAAAGTTGCGGTTTTGTCGCAACTTTTTTCGTATTCTGCTTTGTTTATTGCAGCTTTGTATAAATGACGGCCACACCAAGAACTAGCACTAACGGCCAGATAACGTAGACATTCAGCCAATAAACCACTTTGTTTGGACGTAGTAGTTTGTCAGCAAGCTTATTCTTGTGCTTGTGGTAGTGTTTTTTGTGGTTCTTCCAGATAATCTTGTGCTCTATCTCTACAAGTAACGCCACTAAAATCAAAAGCGACCCAATAGCGACAAAAACAACTTCTTCAAATTCCATGCCTACATTAAAGCATAGGCAGTTAGAGAAATAATAGTTATATAACCATGTTCCTGTGTATGTTCCTAAGATTAACTGATGTAATTTATCTAGTTATATAATTAATCATATAACTATGTTGTTTAAATTTTTCATGAACCTTATGGCTTAAGCCTGTTCTTCTGAGTCCTAGTCTGCTCAATTACAATCTCCCTAAATCAGATACTTAAATGTGCCTGCTTGAGTTTTCGCACCTAGACAGCTTGGCTTGAGTGGAGTTTGGAAGTTATTTCTGAGAAGTGAACGAAGATGTATGAAAAATACTTCTTTGTTTGCCTCGGAGGAAAAACTTTCAAAATTCACCAAGAAGAAATCCGGAATCGGTGGCTTCGCCGCCGAACAGGGATTTCTGGCCAAGTTGTCTAGGAACGGGGCATGTGATCGAGCAGATGATCAACTGAGTATTCCTTACGCAATAACCCTATCGCCTCTTCCCGCGTTGCATCAACTTTGACTCCTGGATTCATCGTTCCATAGGGGTCGAGCACTTTCTTCACTTTTTTAAATAACTCATAAATGTCATCCCCATACAACGCTGGCAAGAATGCACCTCGCAGGCGGCCGTCATTGTGCTCGCCAGAAGTCGAGCCACCAAGGCCGATAACTAGTTCGTAGTAATCATCCATAATCTTGAAGACTTTTTGACGATCGCCAACTTTGCTCAGGTCTAGGAAAGGTTCAACGTGCAAGTTGGCGTCGCCAGCATGGCCCCAAATTGCGACATCTAACTTATACTTTTCAAATAAATCGCGGATCCCCTTAATGTATTCTGTGAATTTTTCTTTAGGTACGATACCGTCTTCGATAATTGGCACAGCACGCTTGTTGTCGTGATCATGCCACTTTATGGCAGCTACACTATGACGTATCTTCCAGAGCATTTCGCGTTCATGTTCGTCACGAGCCACACTGTACTCTTTGGCTAGACCAGAAAGCGCCTTGATGGCCTTTTTGACGCCTTTTTTCTGTTTTCGGTCGTTAATGTCATCAAACTCTATTAGCAATAGTACTTCTGGGAATGGTTCCTCTACCAAATCTTTAAGCTGCTGCGGGTTGTGCTCGTGGACGAATTGTAGCAAGTGTTTGTCTACCATCTCCAGTGCGCTGACACCCATATCTACTAGTTTCAAAATTGCTTCTTTAGCTGATTTTAAGTCGTTAAAGTGGGCAGAAATTAGTGTGGTGTTTGGGTTGTATTTAGCGGTGGTCATCGTCGCCTGGGTGACTACGCCGAGTGTGCCCTGCGAGCCAACAAACAGCGGTGTTAAATCGAACGAACCGTCTTTGCGCTTAACATCTTTTAGGTTGTAACCCGTTGCATTCTTCGTCACTTTTATGGAGAACTTTTGAATCTTGTCCCAGTTGTCAGTTATTAATCCATCAAGTTGTCGGTAGACTTCACCTTCGAAGGTTGTCAGACCTTTTTTGCGGTTTAACTCCCTCTTTGAAAGCCGCAAGGTATGAATCAGCTCGCCGTTAGCCAAAACTACGTCTAGCTCTCGAACAAATGCGTCGGTTGCGCCATATTTGATTGATTTCTCACCACTGGTATTGTTAGCGATACTACCGCCAATCGTAGAGTAATCTAGCGAAGCTGGGTATGGTGGCAGAAACTGCCCATGAGTGTGTAGGGTGTTCTGGATGTTTTTATAGATAATGCCTGGCTGGACACGCGCGAAACCTTTGCTGGTGTCTAGTTCAATCAGGCGGTTCATGTGAGCCGGGAAGACCAGAACGATACCCTCGCCAATGGCCGCACCTGAAACATCACTGCCCTTACCTCTAGCGGTAACTGGTAGGATTTTGCCTCTCTCTGCTAGCTGCCAGGAAAAACGATTGGTTTTACGTACATCGCTGGTGTTACGCGGGTAGACAATAATCTTCGGTCTTACTTCAAAAACACTGGCATCGGTCGAGAAATAATTGCGTGCACTTTCGCTCGTTAAAACCTCACCGGCTAAATGCTCCTGTAAATAATGGGCGATTTTACTCATCGACAAACGTCCTTCACGGTTTAACTCTTATTTGCATTACGCTTATGATACCAACGTATGTGGTGCCTCGGCAAGCACTCCTAGCCAAAGCTTAGAGTTCTTTGCGCACTAACTGTGATTCCACAGCCCACTCAGTCACATTGTTAAACCTGTCAACTGGGGTAGCAAGGTTTATGGGCTCGATACCGCTTACGCTGCTTCTGACCATGTAGTTGAACACCGGACGATACAGAGCAATTGCCGGGTTATCGGCCATCCACTGCTCCAAAAACGCTTTGTACTTTTCCGTGCGTAGTTTTGGATCGCTCCTGGTACGACCGGCCTCTAGTGTTTCGTCGGCTTCCGTCGATTTGTAGTTAGATAAGTTAAACCCGTTCTTCACCGCTTGTGAAGAGTGCCAGTACGGAAAGACGTCCGGGTCGACACCTTGGGTGACACCAAATATCAGTGCCTGATAGTCGTGTGGCGCTATGTAGTTTTGGGTGAACTCTTGGTCGCTAATAAGGCTCAGGTTAGCCACTACACCCGCCTTCAACCAATCTTTTTGTACCTGAGCTAGTACTTCTGGGTATTCGTCACTATTTTGGCTGACGATATCGATTTCTAGCTGCTTCTCACCCTTTATGCGAACCCCGTCTTTGCCACGAGTCCAGCCAGCTTTATCTAGCAACTCATTGGCTTTGTCGATGTTTGTCTTCGGCTGTACAAGCTTTTCGTTGTAGCCTAGCTGATCTTTCAGAAGCGGGCTGTCGCCGATTGGATATCTGCCGCCTAGGCTACTAAAAATGGCGTTTTTGTCTGTAGCATAGACTAGGGCTTTTCTGATTGTTGTGTCTTTTAGCAGTGGGTCTTGGGTGTTTAAGAAAATAAACACTTGGTTGAAGAGTGGGAAATTATACTCTTCGGCGTAATCCAGGCTTGATAGCTCTTCAAGATCGAAAGATCTAAGAGCAGTGATTGCAGTGAGTTCACCGCTCCTGAAACTGTCTAGCATCGAAGCGTAGTCTTCATAGCTAAGGATTACAAACTCATCAATATATGGCGGTTGATTATAGTAGTTTTCGTTCTTGTCTAGATTGACCTGACTACGCTGTTCGCCAGAAAACAATCGTCTGAATTTGAACGGGCCACTACCAACTGGCTTGAAGTTTCGGTCGCTAGCCCTTAATTCTTCGAACGGAGTATTTCCGAATATATGTTCGGGGATAATCCCGTTAGTCAGCGAGTGAGGAAACGGAGTGTATTCGTTTGGCAACGTGAAACTAATTGTATACTCGTCGAGTGCTTGGATTTTAATGCCCTTCCAGCTCGCGGCAAGTGGCGACGCCGTGTCCGGGTGCTGTATAGCCTTATAGGTAAAGACCACGTCGTCGGCAGTTACTTTTTGGCCATCATGCCAGTATGCATCGTTGCGCAACTTCACAGTGTAGACTACCTTGCCCTCGTCAACCTCCCAAGACGTAGCAAGATCGCCGACAAGCGCGTTTTCGTCGTTATACTTAAGTAGGGAGCTAAAGACTAATTTTGTAACAGCGTTATCTGGTGCAGATGTTGAGAATACAGGATTAAGACTGCTAAACTCCCCGACCACTCCTTCGAGATAAGTACCGCCAGCTACAGGTGCTTCTTCCATGTAGTAGCTTGTAAGACCTCCAGATTGAATGTATACACCAAGAGCAAGCACAAACACTAAAACTAACCATCCGATAACGAACCTTCGAACTTCCTTCAGCTTGCTCCACCTACGAACAAGGTGTTTGTTTACGCTATCGGTTGTCACCTCTTGGGCTTGTTCGACATTTTTCTTGGTATTTCGAACACGCTTTTTAAGTGCAAATTTCTTAGAGAATTTTTTCATTTAGAGGATTTAGCCAGCAACAACGCCGACAATTATCGAGAACACGAAAACAAAGGCTAGAATGATAGTAAATTGGTGCATGGACTTATCTACGCCGCGTCTTGCGGTGTAGAGCTCACTCGACCCACCAAAACCTGCACCCAATGAAGCACCCCTATTTTGTAACAATATCAAAATTATCATTAACACTGCGCTGCCAATAGTGACGATGTTGATAATATTTTCCATGACCTACTCTCTGTCCAATAAAATGGTTAGTACATAGTTTACCAGGCCAACTATCAAACCAGCAAGTACTGCACTGGTGAATCCGCCTACGGTGAAGGGGCCATAAAACACGCTAACGAGCCAAACAAGTGCACCATTTATCACCACTGTGAACAACCCAAGCGACAAAACTATAAAAGGTAGCGAGATAACTACAAGCAGAGGTTTTATGAGTGCGTTGACTACAGACAGTATCAATCCAGCAATAACCAAAAACCAAATATCATTACTATAGTTGACTGACACTATTAACTGGCTGGCCATCCACAGACCCGCAGTGTTCACTGCCCACCTAAATAAAAACCGTTTAATAAGCTCTTTCACAGCGAAATATTATAGCACTTGTTGGCATGATTCATTACATGATACTTTCTGATAGATTTTCTACACCGTTCTTAGTAATTAGCAAGTCATCTTCGTATCTAACCCCGATGTTTTCTTCGGATATGTAAATTCCTGGCTCAACAGTTACGACCATGTTCTTTTTGAACTCTTTGTAGCCGGCTAGCGGATCGTGCACATCAAGACCTAAGCCATGGGTAGGTGAGTGCGGGAAGTATTTGCGCAAATTTTCTTCGTCATTCTTCAGACCGAGCCTGCCTAGCGCAGCCGTCATAATCTCGTCAACCTGTTGCTGATACTTGTCGAAGCTAAGGTTGGGTTTAATGATTGGTACTATTTGACTGAATGCAGTTTTTACCACCTGTAGTACTTCTCTTTGTCTTTCGGTTACGTCAGATAGTTCCCAGGTTCTGGTGATGTCTGACACGTAGTTGCTGTGCTTCGCCCCAATATCTAAAAGAACCAGTCCCTTGCCAGAAAGCGAGGCGTTGTTTTCAGTGTAGTGCAGCGTGCAAGCGTTGCCACCAGAGGCTACAATTGGGTTATACGCATGCCTAGTGTCGTTGCTGGCAAAATAACCGCTAAAGACGCCTGTAAGTTGTGATTCATTATCAAACAAACCCAGCGAGCTCCTAGCTTCTTTAAACGCATCGCCAGTGAGCCTGATTGCGGTTTTAATCTGCTCTATCTCTTCAGGTTGTTTGATGGTTCTGAGTTCGAGGATTTCGCGTGTCATGTCCTCGACGTCAATTCCAAAATTATTGAAGAAATAACGACCTGCTGGATTAATAAAAATGCTACCGACTCTTTCCTTTAGAACGGCTGACGTACGAACCTTCTTGAGATTTTTTAAGCGTTTTCGCCCCTCTGCATGACTTACTATTTCATCAATTCCAGAAGCTTTAGATATTTTTTTCGTGTCAGCATTTCCGTTGAAGATTTTTTCGGTTGCGCTACGTTCTGGCTCGATCAGGTATTCTTTGTCGCCGTCCATGACTAACACCCAATCCGCTTCGTCAACACCGCTCAGGTAAAAGAAGTTCCTATCCTGCTCGAAGTAATACTCTGTATCGCGGCTCATCTGCATTTGCCCATGAGCTACCATCACGACGGGTGAGCCATCACCAAGTTTTGTCATCAGCTGCCGACGATTATTTATGAAAAAATCGCTATTCAACTTTCCTGCCTCCATGTAAGTAATCATACACTGTGGACGCCTTGGCTTTGCCGACAATCCCCTCGATTTCACTTAGCTTCGCGTCTTTTACCTGCCGCAGACTACCAAAACCCCGTATAAGTTTCTTTCTAGTAACGGGACCGATATTTGGTATATCCTCGAGTGCTGATTTCGTCTGGGTCTTGGTCTTAATCGTAGTGTGGTAACTAATCGCAAAACGATGCGACTCGTCTCTGATGCGCTGCAAAAGTTTGGTTATATTGGAGCTAAGACCAAGCTCGGTCTCTTTGAAACCTTCTCCGTCTGGGATGATGATTGTTTCGTAGCGTTTTGCCAGCCCGATGAGAGGAATGGCAATTTTCTTTTTGGCAAGAACTGCCATTGCCGAGCTAACCTGCCCTTTGCCGCCGTCAACCAAAAGCAGGTCTGGTTTTGGCCATCGCTCTAGATTTCTACCCGAAAACCTTCGACTTATAACTTCGCGCATATGCCCAAAATCGTCGTTACCTTTGAGGCGCATCTTGAATTTACGGTACTCGGCTTTGTCTGGAATACCGTTGGTAAAGACCACCATGCTAGCTACGTTGCTGGTGCCAGCCATATGTGAAATATCATAACCTTCGATACGCATTGGGCTACTTTTAAGCTTTAAAAGTTCCCTCAGTCCGCTCAGCGCTTGGTCTTTTGAAATATCAATGTACTCTTTGTCGCCAAAGACCACCTGCTTCTTTAGGGATTTTAGCGCAAACAGTTGATTGCGAAGCGCTGCAGCTTTCTCGAAATCCTGCTCGCCTGACGCTTGTTTCATGTCTTTTTCAATCCCTCGCATAATTTGTGTCCGATTGCCCCGAAGGTAACTCATTAGTTTTCGCAGATTGCTCCGATAATCTTCCAGACTAGTTTTGCCTTCCTCGAGCCCAGGCGACAAACCAATATGATAGTCTAAGCTAACTCGCTTAGCAGAACTCTTTTTGGTGTCATAGGGAAATGCCCTGCGCAGATGTTTTAGTGCCCTTCGAACCTGAAAACTGTCGATATATGGCCCGAAATACTCGGCGCCGTCGTCTAATGGTCGCCTGGTCATGGTGACTATCGGGTGATTACTGTTGATGTCGACTCGCACATACGAATTCGATTTGTCGTCTCTTAGGTCAATATTGTACTTCGGTTTGTAACGCTTAATCAGCTCGGCTTCCAAAAAAAGGGCATCGATTTCGGTTTCGGTAATCACCCAGTCAATTTCGACAATGGCATTTATGTGAAGAACAGTTTTAGGTGCATTAATTTTGGCATCTTTTAAGGTCGACTCCTGGAAATACTGCCGAACACGATTCTTTAGGTTCGCCGCCTTGCCGACATAGATTAGTTTTCCGTTCTTATCTTTATGGAAATAGACGCCGGATTTTGTCGGTAATTCTTTCAATTTGTTTTCTAGATTCACACTTCTCGTCATTAAACGATTATCTCATGAAAAACATTTGTATCTAAATTAGACAAATTGCCTGATTAATCGTTGTAGTCGTCTAAGATAGACTCCGCCAGAACCAATCTATTGCCACCTCCTTCTTCCTCGCTTCCACCTTCTAGAAACGACCTAGGAAGTAATAGCGAGTAGCCTCGAAACACGACTTCGATTAAGTCTAAGGTCTCGTCTTGAATTGCATTGAGCATATCCGGCTTGCCAAAGCTACCGCCGCCATTTCTGTCGAAAGCCTCCATGTCGTAGAACATATGCTCTATCTGACCTCTTAGCGTCATCTCCATTTTCTCCCCATCTGCGTCTAGTTTCCTGCTTCTCTCCCATTGCAATATCCCTTCTGCACTTCGCGTACTACTACCACCTACAGCTTCAATCTTACCACCAGATTCAGCAGCGATATGAGCGCTTAGACCAGCCAATCCTTGAGGAGTGATGTTCATTCCTCGCTCCTCGGCGACTGTTAATATCATATTGTCGACTTCGGCTAGTCTTTCCGGAGTAATGTAGCGTTCATAAGCATAATCAGCCTCGTCGTTACCTACATTATTTACTAATTCCTGCAACGAAGCTGATATTTCGTTGATACTCGTCTCCTCTGCGGCCGCTTTTTCGTCTTCTACAACTACTTTGTCGACTGTTTCTTCTGTCTTGATTGTCTCGGCTTTTATTAATGAACCGTCTAGCACTGACTCTAAAGTACTGCCTTTTTCAATTACGTCACGCAAAAATGCATCGTAAGCATCCCTTGCTTCTTCGTCCACGTCGACATGCATTATTGTTCCTGGTGCAAGAGATTGTGACGAACTCACCCCAACCCTCCATTCTTCTTTCCAGTCTGAGTGCATATGCCATCTGTGTCCTTCAACAGTGGTAACCATAACACTTTCGATATTGTTTGCTTTTGCCCAGTGATTATAAGTCTTAGCAACTGCTTCATCGTTAAGGAGTATCCTCACTGCGCCTGCCTTTCCAAGGAGCATTGCCAGTGCAAGATTATCTGTGAATTCACCATGTATTTGAGCCCTGCCATCCTCCAGCATGCCTCTAACAAAGAGGTCTGTGTCTACACCAACACGATGAGTTTCATGACCCTTGGCGTCCAGGTCGCCAATTAGCATTGGATTGTCGGGGTATAGCAGGTTCCATTGCTCGGCCACCATTACCACTGCTTTGACAGTGGAGAAAGCACCGGAACGTTGATATTCCGGCGTGTTACCCCAAAATTCATATGCTCCATTGTACGATTCTGGAGCCACATGTTTACCGTCACTGTTTGGTGTGATTACCATGTTTGGCGGTATTGGTGTTTCAACGTTACTGGAAAGCATCACTTCCAGGCGAGCAATCTGTTCCCAAGAGTATCCATTGTCTTTAAACATCTCCCTAGTCTGAACGTCCAGGGCTCCTCCATATTCTGCCATAATCTCTCCCGATGTCAGCTTTTCCGAATTAGATGTGGCTTCTTCTCTAGCTACGGGTCTAGCATTTGGTTCGTCTGGAGCAGGTTGTACAATTTCTGGTGGAGTAATTCCAAGCACATGTTCATCATAAGCTTCTTTTAACTTCACCTTGTTGACCAAGCTCTCATCGTTAAACCAAATCGTAGGCATATCTTTAGCTACTAACACGCCGTCTTTAAGTGTCAGATTCTCGTTCAATGGATTAGCCAGTACAGACTGAACATCCAGACCAGCAGCTTCAAAGAACGGGGCTAGGTCTTTGCCATCATAGTCTCTAAGCACATACTGCATGCCACCAGGGAATAAATCTTCAGGATTACCAGAATAAGTTTTTAGCGTCTCGGTGTAGTCGCTAGGTTTGGTAGCATCTTCGGCAACGGCATGACCGATAGCTTCAATAACCCCTGGTTCTAGGTAATCCCCAGCCCCTCGAATGGTATAGTAGTCCGTTAGGTATTCGGCAGTTGCTTCATCAGGGTTGTTGGCGAGAGTTTTGATAAATAAAATATCGAAACTTTCGCGGTCACCAGACGTGTTTAAGTAAGTAATTATTAAACTATTTAGTTCATCACTCAGCTGAACACTGTCGCTGGCTACACCGATATATTTTTCGTTGTCTTCGATAAATCGCCCGAACGCCTCTTCTACTACAGAATTAACAACTTCAACGGCGTCAAGTCTTACAGAGCTCTTCGAAAAATCATCACCAACCCACACCGTCAGCGTTTCTTCGCTCAGCTCCTGAACTCGGTTGCTTAGCGCTTCACCAAGTCCACTAGCTTCAAATGCTCTTTGGTAATAGCTGGCCACGACTTCGCTAAGCGTCACTTCTTTGAGCGAGGCAATCTCTTCCAAAACGCTCATTTTTATAAAATCTGCTGATGCGCCTGTGGCAGCCTCAACCGCTAATCGCGACAATGCTTCGTCGTCAATCTTATCTACTTCATCGAACAAAACTGCCACCTCGGCAATAGCCGGCACCGCTACGACTTTCCCTGCTTCAAGTCTTTCTAGCAATATTTGCTCAACTCCAGAAATATACTGCTTAAGATTAATATAATCCTGGCTTAGTGTTTCGACAGTTGCATCGATTATTTCAAGCTGAACTTCGTTCAGACCAAGCAGCTTCTCGGCCCGGTAGTTGCTAAATAGGGCTTGGGTTAAATCCTGGCGAACAAATTCGACATTGTCTTGAGTAGTGTTGCCGTCCAACAACAGGTAATAATAGGCATCGCCTCTCAGTTCGCCGCGTAAGCTCTCTTCAGTCATAATCTTGGTAGCCGATTCGTAACTAGTATCTACTTCAATACCAAATGTCTGTAGTTTTTGCCTGGCCTGTTCGACTTCTTTAGTTCTAGCGGCGACCTCTGTCTCGAGCTCTTTGACGATGTCGACGACCAGCTTTGATTTGGTATCGATATGGATACCTTCTGTTTGAGCCAGCACATCAAGAACTGGGTTGTCGTCATTGATACCTTTTAGAATCTCGGCTGAAAGCGACTCTATCTGCTCGCTGGTTGGTGGCGACAAACCTGCCTGCTCGAAGGCTTGGCTGACGAATTGCCTAGCAACAACATCTGGAGTTAGTTCGGAGTGCGCTAGCGACAGATCTACTACCGCCCCGCTCTGAACACTGCCGACATCCGTCCTGCCTTCAGCGATATCATTCAAGATCTCATCCCGATTTTCTTTCAAGCTGTCGGTAATGGGCGTTGGCAGTGGTTCAATGTCAGTATCGAACACCTCTACAAAAGCCGGCTTTGGATTCTCTATCGACTCTACGGCTGTAATTATTTGATCCAGTGCGACTTCTGCGCTAACTGCTTCGACTTCTTCCTCGCTCACGACTTCAACGGCGCTGCTCTCTTCTGCGACTTCGACTACATCTGTTGCGGCTGGCTGCTTATCGCTGTCAATTACCAACTCCCAACCAGCCTCTATGTAGTCGGCGTTAATAATTGCATTGTTTTGCAAGAAGCCCTGCCTGTCTTCGATGCCAAACTTCTTCTCGATAGCCGATACTGTGTCGCCAGGCTGGACTGTGTAGCGTTCGCTACCAGCTGTTTCTAGTGGCAATTTCAGCGATGTACCAGCCAATATAAGCTTGTCTTCACCCGCCTCAACATCTATATCATTGAGGTCAACAATCAACCAGCTAAGGGCATAGAGTGTTGATTTGTCTTTAGATTTTTCAGGACCTAACATCGCCTTGGCTAAACTAACTGGGTTCTCTCCCTCTTGCAGCTCGCGTACCAACGGACGCTCTAGCTGTGCTTCGTCTCCAGCCTCGTTGACTTTCAGGTTCAATGTTTTTGTTAAGATAGCGCGGGTTTTCTCTGTAGTCTTGGCTAAATCGAGTCGATAGTTTATTGATGTTTGCTCAGGCTGGTTACTACTTGCGTCCAACTGCTCAACGTTTGACGGAGCGCTGTCCTGAGCTACAGGAGTGTTTCTTATAAGCAAGACTCCTTCGTCAGAATAACGAACTTCACTGATTCGACCGGCCATTTCAGGCTCTTGGCTAACAGCCTGTGCTATGGTTCTATAGGCTTCTAGGTCTGACTTTACTGGCTCAGGAACTGTAGTAGTTTCCGAAGCCACAGCAACCGATGTTTGAACTCCCATTTGAGCTGCAATTATCGCCGCACCAGCCAGAGCCTTCTTCTCCTTTACACCGAGCGAAGCCCATACAGACTGACTGTTGGCATTTTGTTCCTCTGCCCTCTCTTGTGCCGCTACCAATACTTTGCTTAATTTGTTATCAATTTTTTCCACAACAACTGCCAGGTTCTCTGGCGCCAGAGGACTCAAAGCTTTTTTGACACCATCGAAGACTTCAACTGTTCTTTGTGTAACAAATTTAACTTTTTGATCAAAACGCTTCACACCTTCTTCAAGCTGTTGTTGATAAATGATTGCTTCGGGGTCACCATTACAAAACCCACAGCCATGACCGTGTTGGTGTCCATTTAGTTGTTCGTCTAGTTGATCCATTGATTCTCCTATCTAAGTTATTTATCGCTCATTACATTTTCAGAAATTTATAGGAGGACACGTTGCTTTAGGAGGGGTGTTTGTTGACAGTAGCGTCAGCACCCCTCCCAAGCATTTCAGTTGACGACTTTGGTTTTCTTCGACTTGCTTTTCTCGCCACGAAACCACCGAAAGACCGGGCCTGGCATGGCCTTGTAAAACGGTGTATAGGCGACAAGGATGTAGAAGACTACGCCAGTCGCTGCAACCACCCCAACCGACCGCAGTGCAGAGAAATACGCATCACGGCCAACAATTGTGGATATTGCGTCGTTGTAGTTTGAGATAACTCCAACTGCTACAAGACCCAGAGCGATGAAGGTGATAACAACCCGCGCCATGATTCGGCGAAGGATTCTCAGCAAACTCCTGTCAGCTGACGTGATTTGGTGCTCGTCGTCGTAACGCATTTGTTTCCTCTCTCTAGCGAATACGCATTCCGTGTGACTGAAAGAACATGTCTCCCAGTCGTTTGAGGAAGTTTTTCAAGTTTTCACCTTTCTACTTCGTGTCCTCCTCTGAAAATGTAACGATTTTGATTGATCACATGGTTTGAGAGGGGTGCAAGGCACGTTGTTTTGGTTAAACAATTGCCTAACCTCTCTCAAACCCTTACTAACAGGCTTCGTCGACGACTTGACTGTTCGATGGATTGGAAATGACCTTTCCGTCTCTGCCGAGCCAAACAACTGACATGTCGACACCCGAAGCTATTGCGCCAGCGTACTTGGTGTACACAGCCATAACTTGTCGCAATCTGGCAACATCCTCGCAGGCCTTGGAGCGAGTGATACCTCTCGCCTTGCCGTCGACGAAGTTTGGCGTCAAATCGCCGTATGCTCCTCCTGCACGATTAAGCCTGTCGCGATTCGACAAGTCGGTCTTGCCATCAAGTATGACGCTCTTCGCAGCTTCTACCACTGGCAGTGGTAGGGTTATTTCCAGTGTCTCGCCAAGATTACCGTCTCGCCAAGCAACTTCGATTTCCTCGAACCTATTGGTGTAGCCAATATACCCGACCCCGATGAACTCCTGCTCTTCGTTATTCCACGAGTCAAAGATCCACCAACCACCTTCTGGGTCGTACAAATAAGTGACTCGACCAAGGTTATAGCTACTCGAAAGATTCATAATCTCCCCAGCAACGTCAGCCACAGCCATTGCCCTTACAGGTTCAAGCGCATACTCGCCCTCGAGCACGACTTCCGCCTGTCTGAGGCTGACCTCATAGGAACGTGCTTGAGCCGTAGCTTTGTCAAGCTGCGCCTCGGTCTCAGTCTGCAGAGCTTCAGCTTCCCTGAGCTGAGCCTCGCGTTGCTCGACTACCTCGACTTGTCTGAGCACCTCGTCGGTTGCCAGCTCGGCTCGGTTGAACTCGGTTTCAGCACGCAACTGGGCTTCGACCTTCTCTTCCGTCAGTTGTTCGACTACACCAACTTGTGTGTTGATTTCGTCGAGAGTGGTCTGCAGTTGGCTCTCAAGCTCGGCGTTGTCCTCGCGTAGCTGATCTACCTCCGTAGGACTCGGCGCTTGCCTTAGCTGTTTTTGTACAGCCTCTAGCTCACTTTCAAGCTGAGTATCGACGGCAACCTCTTGAACTGGTTGTGCTTGGTTAGACTGGACTGAAAATCCAAGCCAGGCCAACAAACCAACAACCGCTGCGACAAGCAGCAGAATCAGCCAATTCTTGGCTCTGTTCCAATCTCTCTTGTCGTCGTCTGCTTCAGCCTCCACGTCAAGTCTGTTGTCTGTCAGACTGCCAAAACCAAGTGGAATCACTTCAGCATCTTCGGCAGTATCTTCTAGCCACTCTTTTGGCAGTGCTGGTTGTTCGATATACACCATGCGTTTCACCTTTCACGATTTGAGATGTGCAATTTGCACCCCCAAACCATGTAATCAATCTATTCTGATTACAGATTCTATGAGTACGAGGAAAGGAAGGTTGCTTCGGGGTACCGAAGTGCCCCAAAGCAACCAATTCCTCGTGTCTGCGTCTAGTTGACGTAACAGGTCTCTTCGCCAATGACTTTGAGCTCGATATCACCCGAATCGATGTACTCGATATCCGTAGGAACGGAAACGTCATCGGGAAGAGTCACCACCACATCTTCGAACCCCACCAACAACTTCAGAGCCATGAAATGCTCGTACACTCCCTGGCGCATCACCTCGATCGCCTGCGGGAAGCAAGTGGTCTTGGTCAGTTGATTAGCACCAAACACCAACAGCATCTTCTGCATCTGGTCGACATATGTGCTATCCGTGCCTCTGAACACGTTCTGGATTGCCTCTTTAAGCACACGGTCGATGTTGGCGTCAGCCAGCTGTTTACCATCTGCCGACACCAACCTGAACGTCTGATACTCGACACCATTGAACATCCGAGGATTCAAATCGATACGCGGTCGCCGCACGTCGATACGTTCCACGTCCACCACCAAGTTCCCGTCTGCATCGATATCCAAGGTGTAGTCTTGAGCCCATATGCACAGGTCGAAATCACCAACGACTTCGAAAATTACATAGGCCTGACCGCCTTTTGCAGGTCCCCATTGCCAACCCGGGTCGTAACTCGAGGTAGCAAAGACTGACGTCACTGGTGCGCTGCACTGAAAGTCGGCCTTTTCAATCAGGCTCATCCTGTCGTATGCGGTCAGCTCAGTCGGTCCTGCATCCTCAGGCAAAAGGGGGCTTATCCAGCCACTTTTCACAAACGCCAACAGAACTATCACCAAGCCAACCAGCATCAACCAGTTCACTGCTCGTCGAAGGAATTTCCTCGCTCTGTACACCGAAAGTCCTGAGACTTTTCGGTTATTATTCGTAGCACGCATGTCTCGTAGGTCCTTTCTCTCGTACTCGAATCTGTAATCAGAATATAATTTCAATGTACTTACTTGTCCTCGACAAGTACTAGGCCCATGTAGCGTAGGCAGCTTTCGAAACGGCGCAGTTCAATGTGCGAGGCACGTTTTAGGGTGCCTTTAATACGCCTGCAACGGTCGCGATTGTTGCATTCGAAATTTGCCTAGCTACATGAAAAAAGGGTGCGTCTAAAAAGACCCACCCAGGTTTCATGTAGCTACTAAATTAGTAGAATACGTCTTATGAAAATGTGTCGAAAAATGGACACTTCTATAAGAAATATCCCCTTAAAACAAATAAGTTCAGTCGGGACGACTGAACTCTTCATAACGCAAGAGATCGGCTGCCCGGTTTCGCTACTGACTCCGCACTTTCTAAGCGACCAAATACAGAAAGTGTTTCATAGTCGACAACTTATTTGTCTGATACAGATTAGCATATTCCTGGAATTTGTCAACTTTCTGGTACGCCTCTTCTTGTTGGTGGTCAATCATTATTGGCCGATACGATTTTGCGTTCATACGAAAAGCTCTTCATAACATTAGGCATGTTATAGCCAACCCAATATGGTAATCTTAGTCGAATCACATGAGCACTAACGACAAAAAACCCTCAATAATCAGGAAATTTTACAACTGGTTTACTGCCTGGGCACAGAAACCACAGGCTGAAAAAGCCTTAGTTGGTTTCACGTTCGTTGAAGCAATCATTTTTCCTATCCCCCCCGACCCGCTTCTTATGGCTATGGTATTTAACAAACCAAAACGTTGGGTGCGCTATGCTTCGATTACTGTAGTAGCAACAATCGTTGGTGGAATAATCGGCTACTTGATTGGTGTTGGGTTGTTCGAGACTGTTGGTCGATGGCTCATAGACACCTATGATCTCCAGGAATATTATGTCTCCTTGGGTGAGAGTTTCCAGAACAATACGTTTCTCGCCGTGCTTACCGCCGCTATGACACCAATTCCTTACAAAATAATCACTCTCTCGGCTGGTGCTTTTGATGTTAACTTCTTTAGTTTTATTGCTGCTTCAGTTATTGGACGATCAGCAAGGTTCTTTGGTGTAGCCTACTTGGCTAAATGGCTTGGCGC
>CAZOFP010000019.1:0-19155 GCA_964579475.1 uncultured Candidatus Saccharibacteria bacterium
TCCTCTCATTGTTATGTTGACAATAACAGTTTAGGACGCCTACCTTTTATGTTGCAATGGTGGTGAGTTACTACGTTGAAGTTGCGGTAAATGACGTACTATGGCATAGTAGAATTATGCCTGCATATCAACCATGGGAATCTTTACCCCCTAGATTTCGTTTTAGTGATCCCGAGCGTCAGATTACGGCTTGGCGAGGTGATAGAGTTGGAAAACTTGCGACTGGAATGTCATGCAGGTTGGGAGAACACGACCCTGTTGACGTTATTCGCAATGCAGCTCTTTTGGGAGATGAGGAATTATATAAATTAATCGATCGTCACACTAGCACTAGCATGGGCTCTCCTCTTATTTCTGTTACAACAAATCTACACATTGCGCAGGCATTTGCTGCACGAGTAGGTAGTACAATCTATGAGGTTACTATCCCCGGCCATCGCATTGTTAGAGACCCTTATAACACTGGTACCCCTAATCTACGAAATGATACCGAAATATTTGTCGTTGGCGAAATCCGACCTTACGAGATAACAGCCGTGAAAACGAATAACGATGATTCCAATGCTTCAGAACTCCTTGTGTATCGAGACGGTTGCTCATACTTGTTGGACAGTTTGTCTGTTCATAAAAGCATACCAGTACCGAATGCTCCGAATCCTGTTGGCGTTTGGGAGAGGAATAATACAGCCACTTAATTCTCTATTGTACTACTGTAGATACTATGGTAAAATTTTCTCTTGTTATGCATCAGTTAATCCAAAAGGTGGAGAATAAGTACCGCAAGAAGCAGGTTGTCGACGTACGAAGCGGCGACGTTGTTCGTGTGCATCAGAAAATTAAAGAGGGTTCAAAAGAACGTGTCCAGGTTTTCGAAGGCATTGTTATCCGGACTGACCGCAAGAAATCACTGACTAGCCGAATTACCGTTAGACGTATGGCCAGCGGTGTAGGTGTAGAGAAATCATTCATGCTTCACTCGCCACTAGTGGTGCAGGTTGAAGTTGTTAAACGTTCCAAAGTTCGTCGCAAGTACCTTACATATATGCGCGAAAGAAGTGGTAAAGGCACCAGGCTTGCTGGCGTTGAGTTCGACAAAGAAGCAGTCAACGCACTCGACGATATGATGGACAAAGAAGTCGGCACAGCCGAAGAAGCCAGGACGACAGACGTGACCAAGAAAGAGAAAAAGGACGAGCCAGCCGAGGAAGTTCCAGATGAAAAATCAGCTGGTGACAAGGTAGACTCTAAAGACGAACCCAAGCCAGAAGAGAAACCCACAGATACTGGAGCAGCAGACAAGTCGGAAGACAAAAAAAGCGAAGATGAAGCTAAAACAGACGAACCAAAGGAAGAGAAAAAAGAGCTAACAAAGAAAGAAAAAGCTGAAGCCTTTAGAAAAGCTCAAGAAGAGAAGAAGTAGTCATGGATAAACATTTTGGACAACACGGAGAGGTGGAGAAACCTTCTCCTTATGACTTGTATCCAGGTTTGAAAAGTATGATAGGAACAAGTTTTAGACTTAGGGGTCACGAACCATCTTCGGATGTAGATTATTATATTGGTGGTGCCGAGACGTATGTTGGTGAAGCGGTTGAAATTCATAGGGTTATGTCTGGAAATACATCGCCGACCATAGACGTTGTTGAAGTAGCATCTAGATGCGTCTCCATTTTCTTGAGTGAGAGACACGGCGAAGCATAAGGTGACTGTCGTCGGCATCGACGAAGTTGGTCGTGGCCCCTGGGCTGGGCCAGTAGTTGCCTGTGCGGCAATTTTAAACAAACCAGTGCAGGGCTTGAAAGATTCAAAGAAGCTCACTGCAAAGAAGCGCCAAGAGCTGGATATACTCATTAGAGAGAATGGAAGAGTTGGTCTTGGTTGGGTTAGCGCGAAAGAAATCGATAACCTTGGGCTTACGAAGGCCGTAAAGAAGGCGATGCAGCTGGCGTATAAAGGACTTGGTGTTTTAGCAGAGGAAACAATCATTGACGGCAATATTAATTATCTATCCGAACTTGATGGCACCAAAGCTGTAATCAAGGCTGAGGACAAGTATGCATCTGTCGCTGCAGCCTCGATTGTCGCAAAAGTTGCACGTGACGCGTACATGGTAGAAATGTCGGTCAAGTACCCTGGTTACGGCTTCGAAAAACACGTTGGATATGGGACGGCCGCTCACAAGCAGGCGCTAGAAAAACTTGGCGTTTCGCCAATTCATCGGCGCAGTTTCAAACCAATAATAAATTTTTTGAAGTAACTGCAATCACAGTACCAAGTGTCAATATTTATACCAAAGCTCACGATCGTAGCGTTTGGTATAATTTTATGGAAGCGAACAATAGTGTAGTATTGCGTTATGAGTACAGTCACAGGAAACAGAGCAGAAGAAGCTGCTGCAGACTACCTAGAATACAACGGTTATAAAATCATCAATCGCAATTGGCGTCGCCCAAAATGTGAGATAGATATTGTTGCTAGCAAGAAGATAAAGAAGAATTTACTCAGTAAAGAAAAAGTTATCTATTTTGTCGAAGTGAAGTACCGTAGAGGCGACGAACAGGGTAGTGGCCTGGATTACATTACCCCTGGTAAGCTGAAACAAATGCAGTTTGCGGCTAGAATGTGGGTTAGCGAGAATGACTGGGAAGGCTCTTACCTGCTAAGTGCAGTAGAAGTAGCAGGGGATAATCTTGAAATCACAGAATTTATTGAAAACATAGTTATATAATTAATTATATAACTATGTTGTGTGAACAAGCCATAAATAACAGATAGAAAACGAAAATATTTATGAAACTATATAACTATATCGGAGGGTAAGGCTGTTTAAAGAACTGCAGACCTTTTACTTAGATTGGCCTGGAGTGCTCTTTTTATTGCTGAAGTACTCCAGAATTAATTTCTCATCTCGTTTTTTCCAGGCGGCTTGCCAGAGGATAGTTTCTAGTCCTTGGTCGACTGAGCGTTGGATGCGCGTAGTGTCAACGGAGGCGAAGAATTCTTGGTACTGAGCGGCAAACTCGTCGGTCGAGAAAGAGCCAGCAGCGATTTTCGGGAAATAAGAATAATTCAGCACATCTCTGCCGAAGTTTTTCTCGAGCCAGCTCCAGTTTTCTTTTAACCACACCCAGGCGACGTCTTTTGCATGACGGTTGCTGAAGGTGAATGCAACCCAGTAGACGACTTCCTGGAGTTTAACTTCCTTGCTTTTGATGAGGTTTAACGCCTCAGCAATCAAGACTGGCTGTCTGAACCCAGTTAGCGCCCCGGCAAGCCGAGTTTTAGATTGCGAGGAGTTAGTCTCGCGGTACATTGATAGAAGCTTTTCGAATTCTTTTTTGCTGCCGTGTCTGACGACCGTGCTGTAGACTACTCCTCGAATGTCTGGGTGGATATCTTCTGGTTTTTTGGCCGAGGCAAAAACTTCGACAGCGTCCTTGACGATTTTTGGGTTTTCGGCAAAGCTAGCAAGGCTAAGTATTGTCGGGCGAAGCAGCTTGTCGAAGTGGGTATCTGCCGGACTCTCTTCCCATCCAAGCCGTTCTAGCTGCAGGGTTACAAGTTTGTCGACGTACGGTCGGATCAAATCTCGTAGTTCATCGGAATCGTTAACTCTGCGGATACTGCCGAGTTGTCCGTCGATTACATCCCAAACAGCTGCGTTATCTTCGCTTGAGTATTTTTCTAGGAGCTTGAGGGCGTCTGTTGTTGGTTTGAAACCAGCTTTTGCGAGCTGGAATGCATCGTTGAGCAGACCGAGTCTATCGATAGGTTCGAGTTCACCTTTCTTTACTTTTGCACCGAGTTTTCTTAGATAACTGCTTGAGTAATTTGTCAGATAGAAACCAGTCTGATTGGTGTTGAATTTTGGAACGGTGGACAAGTCAATTTTCCAAGACTTGGACTTCTCGTCTAGCATGTAGATTTTGTCACTGCCAGTTGCATCTATAGGTAGTGGCCAAGTAGAGGAATCTTCGGATTTTTTTCGTTCGATTGGGCTGACCATGTAGCGTGCTTGAGAGAATTCTACCAAATCTTCAGAATCCTTGACATCAAGAAGTGGGAAGCCCGCCTGAGAGGTCCAACGACCCATAAAATCTGCTACAGGTTTTTTGGAGATTGTTTCTAGAGATGACCATAAATCACTAGTTGTTGCGTTTTCATATGAATGGCTCTTTAGGTAGTGCTGCATGCCATTTTTAAAATCATCTGGGCCGAGGTACGCGTGGAGCATTCTTACGATGCTCGAACCTTTTTTATAGCTAATTGCGTCGAAGATTTCACCTATTTGGTCGGGGTTATCGACAGACACCTCAATCGGATGAGTGCTAGCTAGCGCATCTAGAGACTGCCCATGCAGGTAATCGTCAGTGACAAACTGTGTCCACATCTGCCAATCTGGGAATAGTTCATCTACGGCTAAGTACTCTACCCAGCTGGCGAAGCCTTCGTTGAGCCAAAGATCCTTCCACCACTCCATAGTCACGAGGTTGCCGAACCACTGGTGTGCGAGCTCGTGCGCTATCACCAGAGCGACCCACTGTTTCTGGTTTAAAGAAGTATTTTCGGAGTCGACGATTAGACCACTTTCTCGGTAAGTAATCATTCCCCAGTTCTCCATTGCCCCTGAAGAGAAGTCTGGCAAAGCAACATTGTCGCATTTCGCTAGTGGGTAGGGGATGCCAAAATATTCGTTATAGAACTCCAGACATTTTACGGCTACGTCTAGAGCGAATGCTGTGTGGGCGACGTTTTCTGCGGTCGCCCAGGTGCGTACCTGCACGCCGTCTTTAGTGGTGCGCTCTAAATAGTCTATCTCGCCGAAAGCGAAGGCTAGTAAGTAGGTACTCATCTTTGGTGTTGTTTCGAAGGTGGTCACTAAAGTCTCGCCCTTTTGTTCCTGCGACTTTATGGGTGTATTGGCTAGGACTTTTTCACCGATTGGGGTGTGGAGGGTTAAATCAAAGGTTGCCTTGGCTTTTGGTTCGTCGACACAGGGAAACACTTCACGTGCGTGGTGACTTTCGAACTGCGTAGCGATGAGTTTTTTCTTTTGGTCATCAACGGTGAAGTTGCAAGGATATATGCCAACCATTGGTTCAGTGATTTTGCCTTCAAACTCAACGAATAGGGTTACATCTTTTTGAATTTCGGTAGTGAAATCTATCTGTAGCTCATCGTTGTCGAGGTGGTAGAGCTTGCGAGCTCCGTGCTTTCCGCCACCAATGGAAAACTCAGCTTTTTTGATATCTAGTCCATGTGAATGAATTTTAATCGTTTGGGTTGGTTTTTTTACTGAGCCAATAATCTCAACCGTCCCCGCAAAAGTCATGGCTTCTTTGTCTGGTTTTAGTGTTAGGTTGTAATGACTGACTCGAAACAAATCAGCCAAATGATCAACTTTTTTCATCCGCCCCATTGTAGCATGAGAGTTATGTATTATCTTGGCAGAAGAATTTGTTGTTTTCTAGAAGTGTACGGACTGCTAAATATCGATCATTACTCTCTGTTGTAAAGTTATCGTTTTCATCGCAGGAGTTACCCAGCTCGTACTGTATTTCACCGAGTTGTGACTCTAAGCCTGAGATGATAATATACTCGACCTCTAAAAGAGGGTCGACGAAATCTTTGTCGATATATTTATCAATAACTTCGATTTTTACGGCTGAGCCTACTGGATAAGACCCATTATTATTCGCTGCATAACTCTCAGATCTAGCTAAGAGTAAACCAATGTCACTTTTCCTTTGGGTGTCTCGACGCGAAATGTTTAGACTTGTCATGGATTTTGAGTCGTTTGATTGTATAGTTTCTTTAGCTTTGGCTGTATCGTCACTAGTGTTAGTGTTTTGGCTGTAGACGTAGTATCCACCGAAGCCGAGAAGCGAGATTGCCGCGATGACCAATAGCGCTACTACAACGCCAAAGCCTTTTTGATTTAGTTTAAGCATTTGTACTCCTTTAGCTTAGTCCACCCACACTTTATCATGGTTGTGCTTCAAAATTGAGGAGCTAAACCCCTATGAGCCAAACGATGTTCTATGACAAGGAAGATGAACAGCTGAAGAGTGGGATAGTAGCTCATGAACCACCGAAGAGAGCTTAACCACACTTGTTTTATTTAATTACACGAATTTCACGATCACACACTGTTTCCAGGGTGTCACCCTGGGATACAACAACAAATAGTTTTATTTGGATGCAGGTAGTTAGATTAACTTGGGGTTCCAATCATGCTAAAGTTAATATATGGAGAGATTATCGCGTTCCCCGTACAAATATGTTGTTCCAGCAATTTTTCTGTTACTACCCTTTTTGCTGCCACAGTTTAGTGTGACCGAGGCCACCTCATCTATCCTTGGGCCCACAAGTTTTATATTCTCGATTATGGCAGGCTTTTTCTTAGCGGATGTAACGGCGAATTATCGTCGTCTCAAAGCGCTCATTACTAACGAGAATTCAGAGTTGGTGGTTCTTTATACAATTGCAAGCAATGAAGATGAGAAACAGGCGCAGGTCATTGCTGATGCGATCGATGCCTATATGATAGCGCAACTTGACTATGGTTTTCTGGATCACGTTCCGTACACATATGATGAATTCAACAGGGTAGTGGATGAATCAAAGAAGAATAGCTATTTATACAAGCCATTGGGGATACTAATCAGCATTCATCAAGAGATGTATCTAGTTGCCAAGAAATCTATCGGGCGTAAGTATTCTACGATTATTTTGACTTTAGGGTCGGCGCTAACGCTTCTGCTAATACTCGGTCGTGATGGCAGTTTACTCACATCTACACTTATCGGAATAATTTTGTTCAGTATCTATGAAGTCATCTTTTTATTATTCGATATCGACAGTAACAGGTTCTTAGCGAGACAACTAGCCTATAAGACACCGCAGTACGTTTTTAGTAGCATAGGAAGGCTTCCATATTACCCAGAAACGGCAATAACGCAGGGGACTGTCAAAGAGCCAGAGGAGGAGTACAGAGTTGGTTTGTATACAGATCTCGAACATTCCTACGAGAAAGAAATCAAAACGGTAGAATCGAAACACTAAGCAGATAGAATATTGAATCAAAACCACCACAAGAGCGGGGCAACCACACCTGCTCTTTATAATTTCCAATCTCGAAAGTTACTTCATCAGCAGTTGTATAGTTAATTATATAACTCTGTAAAAACATTTGTTATCACTAGGTAACATAAGTTGCCGGATACGTTCCCCTTCAAGCCAGGTTTTGTACTTCTCGAAACTGAATGTGAAACAAACAACTCCAAAGACCGAGGACTGTCTGAGCTTTAACGGGTTTCGCAGGTTGTTGTTTGTCTTGACGATGAAGCCACCAAAAGAGCGGGCAACCACACCCGCTCTTTTTAATCCCCCAAGCTGAGTAGTCGCTCTATTAGTAGTTGTATAATTAATTATATAACTTTGTAAAATTACATCTGTTACCGTGAGGTAACAGATGTTGCAGTAATATGTTGGTTTTTTAGCCCAGGCTTTGCGCTACCCGAGGCTGAGTGTCAAACAAACAACTTCTAGGCCGAGGACTGTCTGAGCGAAGCGAGTTCCGCAGGCTGTTGTTTCGTTTGACAATGAAGTTATCGAGTAGGGCAACTCGCCTGTCGGCTTTTGGATTCCGTTTTGCCGACTCAAAATGGAATACAGGGAGCGCTGCTGTCTCAGCGCCCTTTCTTTCTTTGAAAAAGAAAACTTATCTTTCGTATTTCTCTAAATTCTCGTTTAAAACTTTAACCAAGCTTTTAGCATGCTCGGCCGACATACCGACGCGGGCGACGATGTTTTGGTCGTTGGTTGGCCCGACTCTCTGGGCGAAGTCCAGAACAACTCCGTAGTTGTCTGAGCCGACGAACACGCTGTTAGTGTAGAAAATCGGTGTTTTGTTGGCGTCAACTGTTACTTTTGATTCTTGTCCACTATGAACATGTTTATCGTTTTTCGGCTCTTTCATGTATCCACTCCTTGTTATTCTAAGCTTAATTATAGCGCACTGAGTTATGCTATAATCCTTTCGTTAACAAATTAATATATCAAGAGAGCAGCGAGGGACTGGCCCGTCGACCTGCCGGCAACCTACACGAGAGTGTGTGGTGCTAAATCCAGCCCGCTAAGTTTTAGAGGGGAAGATATCATGAGATGCCTTTCTACCTATGCGGGAGAGAGGTTTTTTAAATGTTGAGAACAGCAGAATCAGTGTCACCGAAGCACCCAGATAAAATTTGCGATCAGATATCAGACAGTGTGTTGGACGAAATACTAAAGCAAGATGAGTTGTCGCGCGTGGCGATTGAAACAGTAGGTGGGCACAAAAAAGTGCTTGTCACCGGTGAAGTTACGACCAATGCCAAAGTTGATTATGAGGCAATTGCAAGGCGATTTGTACCAAAAGCTTACGAAGTAAGTGTCAATGTTGTCGAGCAGAGCCCAGAAATAGCTGGCGGAGTAGACATCGGTGGAGCGGGCGACCAGGGAATAATGGTCGGCTACGCGACCAACGAAACAGAGAATCTCATGCCGCTTGAGGCAGATTTATCTAGAGACTTAAACAAGCTTATATTTGCTAAGTTTCCGCATGACGGAAAAACACAGATAACCGTGGAGGATGGTGAAATTCAATCTGTTGTAGCGAGTTTCCAACATTCCAAAAAAGCTGAGCTAGAAGAGTTGATTGACGAATGGCTGAAAGACAAAGATCACTCAGAAGATGTGGCCATTTTTACCAACCCTACAGGTGATTGGGACCAAGGCGGCTTTGAATCAGACGCTGGCCTGACTGGCCGTAAACTGGCTGTAGACAACTACGGTCCGCGGATTCCACTTGGCGGCGGGGCTTTCTCTGGCAAGGACGCGACTAAAGTTGACCGTTCAGCTGCCTATATGGCGCGGCGAGTAGCGGTGGACTACCTGAAGAAGCGAAATGCCAAAGAGGTTTACTGCTATCTTGCCTACGCTATCGCCATTGCAGAGCCTCTTCAGGCTACGGTAGTGGTAGATGGAGAAGAAGAACAAGTAGAGGGCTACGATTTAACGCCGAAAGGTATTATCAAAGCTCTAGATCTGCAAAAGCCACAGTTTGCGCAGACTGCCAAGTGGGGGCATTTTGGGAATGGGTTTACTTGGGATAAATAAAGTTACTGATAGGAAACAAACCAAGGCTTAGGTGTTAGCTCCATTATGCTTGCAGGGGAGCGTAGAGGTCTGTCTTCATCGTAAAAGTTTTTCCAGCCGAAATAGATGTTTTCAGGAGCGTCTTTGACGGTAGACGCGTAGGTGTCGTTTTTCCCAGCCTTGGTTCCTTGGCCGTCCATTTGAATTACGTAGCCCAACTCTTCACGGGAAGTATCTAGCTTTTCGCGGTTTTGTATCATGCTAGGACGGAACTGATGCACCAGAAAAAGCTTTTGGGGTAAAACTGCTGTTTTAGTAAGGTCGGCTAACCAGCGGGAGACCTGGTTGATTTCAGTAGCTGAAACTGAACCGATTTGTCGCAGGTGAAACTCATCTTTTTCAAGTCGCCATTCTGGGTCGAGCGCCAACCCTACGTGGGGTTCAAGCAAGAGCTCCTGATATCTCTTTGCCTGGGATAAAAACGTACTTCTTCCTGGCTGTAGGTCGAGCAAAACGTACATTTTGGCTTCTTTGGCGGCTTTAATCCAGGGTTTTAGTTTACTTATGGCGGTCTCCTGTGAATAATCGTTATTTTTCGTTGGAGTTTCAGAGGCAATCGTGGCGATAATTTCAAATGTTGGAACTACTGTTTCAGAGCTGTATTTTTGGTACTGCGCTGCCAGTTGCCCGGCCTTTTTGATTGATTCTTCGATTGATTGTTCACCGAGCACACCTAGCGCTGGGTATGAGGGTGAGCCATACAGGGCGACGTAACGAAAGTCTGGGAGAACAGTTAATTCTCCAAACGGCAAGGTTTGTGGGTCTTTTTGGGTTGATAGTATGTAACCAATATCAACTTCTTCCGCCTCCGTAAAACTAGCGTAGAGAGTGTTGCGCCAAACCAAGATGAAGAAAGAGAGAATAACTAAAATAATTAAAGAGAAAATAGTCAGATTGGCTCGGTATGGTTTCATCATACTACACGGCATTATCTCACAGGCCGGACTACTGTACAAAGAGCTCTGAGGGTATTGACAAAAACAGAACAAAATGCTATATTCTGGTAGTTCGAGTTAGAAGGTAGGGCGGAGCTAACTGTACTCTTGAAAAGGAGATATACATGAAGTTCCAGAACCAACTTGAACGTGTGGTCGGATTCCTAATCATAATCGTAGCACTAGGAGTGCTGCTCATCGCGATTGGCCAATGGCTATTCGAAGATGAACAAAGACTGCGAGCAGCGCTTGCAGTGACGGTCGGATACGGGATTGCTCTGTACCTCTTCTGGAGGATCAAGCAACTGGTCACGAAAGAAGGCATCGATAAGTAGCGGCATGCTCGGCAAAGTGTTGAGCCAACGTTGGCGCTCACACTCTCCGAGCCTACACTCGGATTTGCCTTGGGGTAGAAAGAAGATTAGTCGAAGAAGAACTGTTACCTCGTAACAAAACCTCTCTTTTTCTACTAAATCAACCTCTCTACCCTTAAACCTCACTCCATAAGTGCGTACTTATGCTGATGAGTCCAAAAGGACGAAAGTGAGCGAAACAGTAGTGTATCAAGCCATAAATCATACGAAAGCTCACGATCGTAAGGTTTGGTATGATTTATGGCTAAAATTACTAGTTTTTCTGATGCTAGTGTTTTTAGATTGACTTGTGTGGTCATAAGCGCTATATTCATGGTGTACTTTCCGGCCACAGAGGTCGGAGATTTTAATTTTAGAGACATGTATGTAAAAGGAGAAAATTATGGAATTAGAGACTAAACAACTAGTCCTAGCGATAAAAACTATCGCCGAGGAAAAGAATTTATCGCCAGAGCTAGTCCACGAAGTGGTTGAGGCAGCTATAGCTGCTGCTTGGCGCCGTGATAACGGTGACAGAGAGCAGGAAGTAACCGCAGAGATCAACACCAACACTGGCGACGTGAAGGTTTTCTTGCACAAGACTGTAGTCAAAGAAGTAGAAAACGAACATACAGAGATTTCACTGACTGAAGCTCAAGCCATTCGCAAAAACGCTAAGATTGACGAAACCGTTGAATTGGTAGACAAGCCTGAATCGTTTGGCCGTGTTGCCGCTCAAACTGCCAAGCAGGTTATCTTGCAGAAATTACGTGAAGCCGAGCGCGAAGTGGTGCTTGAAGAATACAGCGACAAAATCGGTTCAGTGCTAAATGGTCTCGTGCAGCGAGTTGAGCAACGTGTGGTGCGCATTGAGCTCGGCAAAGCCCAGGGTATAATGCCAATGAGCGAGCAGATTCAGGGTGAATATTACTCTGTTGGTTCTCGTATTAAGGTGTATTTGAAAGACGTTGAACGTGGCAATCGTGGTCCCCAACTAATCTTGAGTCGTGCAAATACAGAATTTGTCGAATATCTTTTCAAAAACGAAGTACCAGAAATGGAAAATGGCGCTGTCGAGATTAAAGCCATCGCCCGTGAAGCTGGCGTGCGCACTAAACTAGCTGTAGCGTCTAGCGTGCCTGGTGTTGACCCTGTCGGGACATTTGTTGGTGGACACGGAACACGTGTTCAGGCGGTCATGGGTGAGATTGGTGATCAGGAAAAGATTGACATCATTACTTATGACGAAGATTTGAAAACCTTTATCAGCAATGCACTTTCGCCAACAGAAGTTGTATCTGTAGAGATTAACGAAGATGACAAGAAAGCAGTGGTCAAAGTTGCCGAAGATCAATTGTCTATCGCCATTGGTAAAGGCGGTCAAAATGTACGACTAGCATCAAAGCTTGTTGGGTACGATATTGATATCGAATCAGCTGGTGAGGTGAAATCTAGTGCTAAAGTTGAGGAAGAAGCGCCAAAGAAACCAAAGACTCGCCAAAATGTCGAGGATTCGCTCCTAGCTGCTATCGACGAAACCACTACCGACGAATCTACTGATGATGAAAATGAAGATAGAGACGACAAGGAAGCAATCGAGCAGACGAAGAGTGATTCAAAGGACGAAGAAAAGGTCGAGGAAACTGAATCCAAGGAAGAAAAGGAAAGCGCAGAGGATGAGGAAAAAACTGAAGAAGACTCTGTAAAAGAAAAACAACCAGAAGAAACAAAATAAAGTATTCCTGCCGATAGTTAGCACTCTTGCATCGTGAGTGCCAATTCGTGTAGAATACTTGGTACAGAATTAGTAAATAAGGGCAATGAGACGTATGTCACCAAATGACTTTCCAGAGTTTATTAATCACCTAACGGAAAACGCAAAGAATAGCTTAAGGCACGCAGATGCCTTGTCGCGCGGTTTCGGTTCGCCGTTTATTGGAACCGAGCACATTCTTCTGGGGGTGCTTTCGGAAGAAACGTCCGTCGGCTCAAAGATGCTCGAGAATTCGGGTGTAACTCTAAAGAAAGCTCGAACAGCACTGAATCTTTCGCCGAAGACGGTAATCATTAGCACCGCTGATCCGCGCCCGCTCAGCGAGACGGCTAAGCTAACTCTAAATATGTCGTGGCAAATTGCTCAGGAGTTTAATCAAGAGTTCTGTGGTACCGAGCACATCCTGTATAGTATTTTGAACCAGAAAAACACCCGTGCAGTGTCGCTTCTTAGAGGTATGAGTATTGATCACGAGGTACTGCTGGCGGAGGTAGAGAGCTATCTTGGGCGGCAGCATTTTGAATACGATAGTGGATTACAGAGCTCGACTAAGACTAAGAAGAAAAGAGGTCGTGGTGGTAGTTTGCTTGAGTTTTTTGGAGTTGATATCACCGAGAAAGCCAGAAATGGCGAGCTAGATCCCGTAGTTGGGCGCGAACCACAAATACGCAGAATGATTACGATTCTCAACCGCAGGACTAAAAACAACCCAGTTTTAATCGGCGAGCCAGGAGTTGGCAAGACAGCGATTGTCGAGGGTCTGGCTCAGCTAATTGTCAGCGAGGAAGTACCTGATACTATGCTCGACAAACGGGTTATAACACTAGATCTTGCAGGCATGATAGCGGGGACCAAATACAGGGGTGAATTCGAAGAACGCCTAAAGCGCATTATGAACGAGCTAATAGAAGACACAAATATCATAATATTCATTGACGAAATGCACCTACTTGTTGGTGCGGGTGCAGCAGAGGGTGCCATCGACGCAGCCAATATTTTGAAACCGGCTCTTTCGCGTGGTGCTATTCAGGTTATCGGCGCAACGACGCTTGACGAGTATTCTAAATATATCGAAAAAGATGCAGCACTCGAGAGACGTTTTCAGCCAATTACCGTGCCAGAAGCCACACTCAGTGAGACTATAGCAATTTTGCGCGGCCTGAAAAAACACTACGAGGAATTTCATGGCGTAACGATTGAAGACGATGTCGTTGTCGAAGCGGCTAATCTTGCAAAGCGCTATATCAACGACAGGTTTATGCCAGACAAGGCTATCGATCTCATCGACGAGGCTTCAGCGCATGCGCGTGTCGACAGAGGCAAGACACCAAAGATAGTGCGACGTCTAATGCGTGAGCTCAAGCTTATCACCTCGCGCATGGAAGAGGCTGTAGACGGGGAAGACTACGAACGTGCAGCCAAGTACAAAACACGCATGAGCCAAATAGCCAACGAGCTAGACGAGCAGAAGGCGAAATACAATAAGAATAGTCGTCTAAAAATTACCGGTGACGATATCGCTACGGTCGTGGCCACAACAACGGGCGTGCCCGTTAGTAGGATCAAAAAATCTGAGGCGAAATATTTGAGTAATCTTGAAAAGCACTTAGATAAACGCGTCATTGGCCAGAGCAAGGCTGTTCAGGCTGTAGCCAAAGCTATTCGTAGAAGTCGTTCTGGAATTGGTGATGCACGTCGACCCGTCGGCTCATTCATCTTTCTCGGGCCTACTGGGGTAGGAAAAACAGAACTAGCCCGGGTGCTGGCGCGGGAAGTTTACACCAGTGAGGACGCCTTGGTGAAGATAGATATGAGCGAGTTTAGCGAAAAACACAATATTGCACGACTTGTAGGTGCGCCAGCCGGTTATGTTGGCTACGAAGAAGGTGGTCAGTTAACAGATAAGATTCGCCGAAATCCGTATTCACTAGTCCTGTTTGATGAGATAGAAAAAGCGCACCCCGAAGTCTTCAACATCTTGCTGCAAATTTTAGAGGACGGTTATCTCTCAGACGCCAAGGGTAGGAAGATTGATTTTACGAACACGATTGTCATTATGACTTCGAATATCGGTGCCGATAAGCTCCGTCGTGAAGCAACACTTGGCTTTAGGGCGCAGACCGACGGCGATAAAGCCAAACTTTCGTCTTTGCATAAAGAGAACAGGGAACTAGTACTCGAAGATCTTAGCGAGATGATGCGTCCAGAGCTTTTGAACCGCATAGACAACACTATAGTTTTCAACTCCCTGAGCAAAAAAGACGTTGCCGCAGTATTAAGGTTGCAGCTAAAAGAGCTGGAGGAGCGTCTAAAGAAAAAACACCTCAGCCTTAAAGTCACACCGAGTGCCAAAACTAGACTTGCTAAACTTGGCTACGACCCAGCAAATGGCGTACGGCCACTGCGCAGAGCAATTCTGGACGAGATGGAAGACGTTATTGCCGAGGGATTGATTTCGGAAAAGTACACAAGTGGTGATGTAATTAAAGTGAATGCTAAGGGTGACAAGCTAAGCTTTAGCCTCATATCCGAATAATTGGTATACTAACCCTGAATATGAAACGAATACTACAGTACTCAGTCCTTATTTTGGCGATTCTTGGCGGATGGTGGATTCTGAATAACCAATATGTGATTAGTGATTGGTTTGCACTCAGAAGCTATGCCCCACCTGAATATGTCGTTGGTTACGCTGATGACACAGCGATGTCAGATCTTGGACGCAAGGTCTTTTACGTCGCGAAACCAGAACTAGACACCAAGGAAACGTTTAACACTAACTGCCCTATACCAGACAAAAGCTTAGTACTTGGGTGCTACTCCAACGGGAAGATATTTGTATTTGATGTTCAAGACGAGCGACTGGCAGGAGTTGAAGAAGTCACTGCTGCCCACGAAATGCTTCACGCTGTATATTCTCGCCAGCGTGGTGGTGAGAAAAAGGACATTGATACGCTACTTGACGAACAATTAGCGCTCATCACTGATACACGAGTCCTAGAACTAGTCGAGCAGTATAGACGTGATGACCCGAGCACACTCTATAACGAAATGCACTCGATCTTTGGCACTGAGGTGCGTGATTTACTGCCGAAACTGGAAGAACACTACTCACAGTATTTTGAAGATCGCGCGCAAGTTGTGGCCATATCGGAAAGTTACGAACAGGTATTCTTGGACATCGACAATAAGATTAAGAATCTAGAGGACGAGATTTCAGCTCTGAAGAATCAGATTAACAACAAAGAAAGTTCAATAACTGTGCTTCAGGTTAATATAAACAGCGAATCTGCCAGACTAGAAGCGCTTCGGGCCTCTGGTGATATTCCAGGCTATAATTCTGCTGTGCCCACCTATAATGCGATGGTTGCCAGTTATAATTCTGAAGTAGATAGCTACAAGGCGTTGGTCGTGCAGCATAACAACAAAGTAGAAGAGCGGAATCAGCTAGCGACAACGCAGAACGAATTGGTGCAGAGTTTAGATAGCAAGTTTGAAAAACTGTAACAAATAGCACTGTTTCGGTAGTGTACACAATCGTCTTTTTTTGACAGCAAAAGTGATGCAAAATGCCTCCATGCCTGTCTGCCGGTAGGCAGGGACGAAAACAGGACTATGAGTCACGAGATACTTCCCGCTTTCTGTTATGATATGTGACATGAGCGATAGAATAGTGATTGTTGATAAGAAAAATAAAATTATCGGTGCCAAAGAGCGTAGTGAGGTTAATCACGACGTTGATATCTATCGATCTACAGGGGTTTGGATTACAAATTCTAAAGGTGAAGTCTTGATTGCTCAGAGGAAGTTTTCCAAAGTCAGTAGCCCTGGTAAGTGGGGTCCAGCAGCCGCTGGTACCGTAGATGAAGGCGAGACGTATAAACAAAATGCCTACAAAGAACTTGAGGAAGAATTAGGCCTGTCGGGTGTTGAACTTAGTGAAGGCCCTAAGCAATACGTTGGTAAACCAATGAGGCAGTTTGCACAGTGGTATATAGGTCGTACAGATATAGAATTAAAGGACCTAAAACTCCAAGAGACTGAAGTTGAAGCTGCTCGCTGGATTAAAATTGATGAATTGATTGAGGATATCGAGAAGCGTCCTGAGCAGTACATACCGAAGATAGCCGCATCGATGAAATTCTTGGGGTACTAGCAAGTATCTAGTTTCTGACTTCTAGATTCTAACTATATAACCATGTTGGTCACTATAATCGAAGTACATACAGGGGCGGATTTGAAAATTATATAATTAATTATATAACCTTGTTCTAACTATATGTTAAAGCTATCTACAATTTGCCATCTGCTATATACTAATTTATATGGCAAAAGGTACGCAGTATGTCTGTCAGTCCTGTGGGGCTGTGCATGGTAAATGGAGTGGCAAGTGTGATTCTTGTGGCAACTGGAATACTCTGGTTGAGCAACTAAGTGCTGCTGGTGCGGGAAAAGTACTAAAAGACGCGCACAGACTGGAAACTACCAACATCGTAGATATCAAACCGTCCAAAGACACCTCAAGGATAAAGACTGACATTAAAGAAATCGACCAAGTGCTGGGCGGTGGGTTTGTAGAAGCCAGCATCAACCTAATCGCTGGCGAGCCTGGCATCGGTAAATCGACCATTCTTCTGCAAGTAGCTAATAAAGTCGCCAAGAAGCATAAAGTTCTCTACGTCAGCGCAGAGGAATCGGTCATGCAGTTAAAACTGCGCTCTGAGAGGCTGGGTACCGACCACAAACAGCTTGAAGTAGTGGCTTCTACCTCAACAGACGACATCGCCGCCACCATACAGTCTGGTGAGTACAAACTGGTAATTGTTGATTCGATTCAGACCATCTCGACCTCGGCTGTAGCTTCTGGTGCAGGCTCAGTTAGCCAAATTACGAATTCGTCGCAACTTCTGACCAGAGTCGCCAAGACTTCGTCAACAGCCTTGGTACTAGTTGGACACGTAACCAAACAAGGTAATATCGCGGGGCCGAAGATACTTGAACATCTGGTGGACGTCGTTATGAACTTAGAAGGTGACAGGTATGGTGGTTTTAAACTGCTTAGGTGCATAAAGAACAGATATGGCTCGACCAACGAAGCAGGTATTTTTGAGATGACCGATCGAGGCCTAACTCCCGTAGACAACCCTTCGGCTGCTCTGCTGGCCGAACGCCAAGTAAGTGACGGTTCAGTGGTGCTAGCGACCATCGAGGGCACCAGGCCGCTACTCGTTGAGGTGCAGGCACTAGTCACGACGACAAATTTCGGTTATCCTAAGCGTACGGCCTCAGGGTTTGATCTCAATCGACTTAATCTGTTGATTGCAATGCTCACTCGCCGAACAAAGCTTAACCTTGGGGATAAAGACGTATTTATAAATATCGTAGGCGGGATAAAAGCAACTGAGCCTGCTGCAGATTTAGCTGTATGCATGGCGATTGCTTCTGCAACGAAGGGTATGGAACTAAAAGACGATGCTGTCGTTTTTGGCGAAGTCGGGCTTTCCGGCGAAGTACGGCACGTTCAATCCATGGAGCAGCGAATAGCTGAAGCTAAGAAACTAGGCTTCAAAGCTGCAATCGGCCCAAAGCAGAAGAAAAAACAGAGTTTTGTCCACGAAGTAAGCACCGTGCGCGATGCGCTCAACGCGTATCTCAGTACGAAATAATAGTGCAGGACAAATACGCTCGCACATTAATCCAGCCCACCCCAGATAGTCCAGCTGCCCATTTTCTTCTTTCGAAATATCCGACTGGTACTCCTCAAGAAGAGAAACAAGCACCTGAATCTATCTGAAACACGCTGGCTCCAATGCGCGAACGCACTTGTCCTGCAGAAAGAAAGGAACTAAATGTTCAAAAAAAATAATGAGGGGGTTACCAAAGTAGTTGAACCTCCAGTAATCATGGATACCAGCGCCATCATCGACGGAAGAATCTTGTCGGTGGCAAAGACTGGATTTATACCAAACCGGCTCATCCTAGCGCAGTTCGTGCTAGCCGAGCTGCAACAACTTGCCGATGGCTCAAATCCACACAAGCGTGAGCGAGCTAGATTTGGCATGGACGTCATTAAGGAGCTCCAAGAGCTACCGAATGTGCGGGTTATCATAAACCGAGACAAATTCCCTAACATCGAGGAAGTTGACGACAAGCTAGTCGCACTTGCCAAGCAAGAAAAGGGCTTTCTTTTCACAACTGATTATAATCTGGGTAAAGTTGCTGAAATAGAGGGTCTAAAAGTGTTGAACGTTAACTCATTAGCGCAGTCGCTACGACCAGTGATACTCCCAGGAGAGATCCTAGAGCTTAAAGTCATCCAAAAAGGCAGTGAAAGAGGCCAGGGAATTGCTTATCTGGAAGATGGAACGATGGTAGTAGTCGAAAACGGCTACAAGCTTGTTGGTAAAAAAGTCAAAGTTGAGTTCAGCAGAACGCTACAGACAGTAGCAGGAAAGATGATGTTCGCAACGCTAGTGAATTCCCCACAGCGCTCATCAACCCCAGAAAACGTGTCAAAGCCAAATCCAAAAGCGTACAGAGGTAGCTCGAAGCCACGCAGTAACAAGCCGGTCAGCTCTAAACCCGCTCACTATAAACAGACTAGCTCCGCGAAACCAACGAAATACAGACCTCAACCGAGCAAGAAAAGTAGCAAGCCTACTGAGGTGAGCATACCGAAGCCAAGTTCTTATAACAAGAATAAGCGGCCAAAACGGTTCAACCCAGAAGAGTCGCTACTAAATGCGATTTCTGACGACGAAAAGAAGCAAGCTAACTAGTCGTAAAGTTTACAGGAACTGATTCGATACTAGTACCGTCAAGTATGATCTTGATTGTATAATTCGCGCCGGGGTCGGTAGAGAAACTTTCTTTATTGTCGTTACCAGAGTCTGCG
>CAZOFP010000020.1:0-18347 GCA_964579475.1 uncultured Candidatus Saccharibacteria bacterium
AGCTATGGATCGTAGCCTTGGTAAGCCTTTACCTTACCAACTAGCTAATCCAACGCAGGCTCTTCCCAAACCGTATAAAACTTTAATCCGAAGACCATATGCGGTATTAGCTCCGATTTCTCGAAGTTATCCCTCAGTTTGGGGTAGATTCCCACGCGTTACTCACCCGTCCGCCGCTCGACACCCGAAGTGTTTCCGCTCGACTTGCATGTATTAGGCACGCCGCCAGCGTTCATCCTGAGCCAGGATCAAACTCTCCATAAAAACTCGGCAGCTAGGCTGCTGAGCTCCGTCACGAAATGTGACAGAAAAGTTTCTTTGCTCAAAAATACTGTTTTTGCACTTCCTCCGGAAAGAAGAAGTGACTAACAATCATTGTCAAAAAAAATTTGACGTTGACGCTGCACAACTAAATTCTTAATGAACGTCAAGGGTACTGCTTTTTCGGACAATACGTCAGTCGAAAAAAGTCTCCCACGAGACTCAGACTATCCTATCTGTTATGAACGGGAGTGTCAAGCAGATTATTGATAAGTGTTTTATTAGGTGTCGTCCTTACTGACCTGTTGTAAACATATCAGCAAGTTTTTCCAGAATGGAAAAGTTCGGGCGTTTCCGCACGAACGCGAGTCAAGAAGCTGTAGCTTCATTTTTTACGACGTTTTTGTCTTTTTTGCTTTTTGGCAGCTTTTAATTCCCTAGCCTCAATTGCCTGCTGATGAAGAAAGTTGTTCACGGCAGATGGTATGACTGTGACCGTTGCAACAACCATCCAGGCAGCTGCACCAATTAGCCATAATTTACTTTCAAACATCGCTAAGTTCACGTCGTTAGCCCAGATGACAAACAACCCAAACAGTGCTGGAATCAGTAGTCCATAGATAAGCCTACTCGCTAGGCTCTTTGCTGACGGAAGCTTTCGAACTGCGCGTCGTTTTAAAGTTGTGTAAGTAACTATTGTAATGACCGCAACTACCCCTAGCACAATCTTCGTTACAAGTTTTTCGGTATCTCCGTAGTTCCAAAAATAGTCTACTGTTCTTTCAGACCAATACTGGTTCATTAGAAGCAAACTAACTACCAGCCCAACTACTGCCCCAGCTGCGACCTCTAGTGGTGTGTGCCCTAGCACTTCAACAAGGTTAATCTTCTCACCCCTTGGGGTGACTCGGTTGATACGATCTTTCTGAATCTGCATAAGTCTCTCCAGAAGCGTGCCCTGTTCGCCGACGGCTCTGCGTACGCCAAGAGCGTCGTAAATGACTATCATCGCCAGTACTAATGCAATGCCGAAGAAGGTGCTGCCTAACCCCTCGATAAATCCAACGGAAACCACCAAAGCTACAACAATAGCCGTGTGAACACTGGGCATATTGCCAGACTTAACGAAGTACTTGAGGTTAACATCGCCTTTCATGGCTTTAACACCAAACTTCAAAAACTGGGCGATAAGCCAAGCTATGGCTGGAACGATTACAGTTGGGTTAGAGAAAAACTCTTTCATGACTATTTACTCTTCTTAGTAGTCTTAGCTTTTCCAACCGGCTTCTCTTCCTTTTCATCTTCTTTGTCGCCTATAGGTGGCTGCTGAACTAAGCCTACCGAGGCCACGCTGTCATCTTTTGCAAGACGCATGATTCGAACTCCCTGGGTAGCTCTGCCGATGGCTGGAATATCCTTCAGGCTGAGTCTAATAACTTGACCTTGTTTAGAAATTACGATGACCTCATCAGCACCTGCACGTAACGAACGCACACCAACAAGATTGCCCGTCTTCTTCTTTACTACTGCAGCCTTAATACCAACTCCACCTCGCCTGTGCGGTGTAAATTGATTTATCTTAGTGCGCTTTCCATAACCATATTCACTGATAACAAAGATGAACGAACCTTCTTCGACAACGTTCATGCCAATAACTTGGTCACCCTCACGAAGACGAATACCACGCACACCCCTGGCTGAGCGACCCATAGCACGAACATCCGTTTCCTTAAACCGAATCGACTGGCCAAGCATAGTCGAGATGATAATCTCTTCTTCGCCGTCAGTTTGTCGTATCCATTTCAGTTCGTCGTCATCATCTAGGTTAATCGAGATAATGCCCGACGCTCGAATATTCTGATACTTCTCAAGTGCCGTCTTTTTAACGATGCCCTTACGGGTACACATGAACAGATAGCCTTCACCGGCCTCGATGTGCTCTTTGAGCTTAACTATAGCACTGACAGTTTCCTCTGGTTGCAGCTGTAGCAAATTGACGATGGCGATGCCTTTGGCTTTCAAGCCAACAGGTGGAACTTCGTAAGTCTTTAGCTTTAGCACACGACCCTTGTTGGTGAAGAACAGAAGCGTATCGTGGGTGTTGGCCAGAACCAGCTGCTCAATAATATCTTCTTCTTTGGTAATCATGCCCCGTTTACCTTTGCCGCCACGTCCCTGCGCCCGGTAATCAGTCGCCAGTGATCGCTTAATGTAGTTTCCCGATGTAAGTGTTACAACAACCTGTTCATTTGGAATCAAATCTTCGTCGCTCATTTTGCCAAGTTCTTTACCGATAATTTTAGTGCGTCGCTTATCGCCAAATTTTTCTTTAACCTCGAGGAGTTCATCTTTGATGATAGCCATTATCATCTTCTCGTCACCCAAAATTTTCTTTAGACCCGCAATCAATTTCTTTAGTTCAATTAGCTCATCTTCGATTTTCTTTCGCTCCAGACCGGCAAGTGTTCGAAGCTGCATAGCCAATATTGCTTTCGCTTGAATCTCGCTTAATTTGAACTTCTTTACAAGATTCTTCTGAGCTTCTTCTGTGGTCTTGCTGGCTCGAATAGTCTTAATGACTTCGTCGATATGGTCGAGAGCTAAGGTTAAGCCCTCTAAAATATGCTCTCTAGCCTGGGCTTTCTTTAGTTCAAACTCCGTGCGCCTACGCACTACTTTCTTACGATGCTTTAGGTACTCCTTGAGTATGTCCTCAAGACCTAGAACTCTTGGCTGGATGCCGTCAATGAGCGCCAGCATATTGTAATGAAGCGAAGTTTGTAGCGGCGACATCTTGAACAGTTGATTCAATATCTTCTTCGGGTAGGCATCTTTTTTGAGGTCGATAACAATTTTTACTGTTCCCCTGGCACTCTCGTCACGAAGATCACTGATGCCAATAATCCTCTTAGACTTAACAAGATCGGCAATCTTTTCAACCAAAGAAGCCTTGTTGATTCCATAAGGAATTTCTGTAATCACTATCCTGTGACCATCCTTTTTCGACGGATTATCCTCGATGACGGCAATTGAGCGAATAGTTATTCCGCCTCGTCCCGTGGCGTAAGCACTACGCATCGACTCACCGCCATAGACTATGCCACCGGTCGGAAAGTCTGGACCTTTGACATGCCTTAGTAGATCATCCAGTGTGGCGTCCTTGTTGTCGATTAGTTCAACCGTGGCATCGACTAGTTCGCTTAGGTTATGAGGCGGAATATTGGTCGCCATACCAACAGCAATACCAATTTGGCCATTTAGAAGCAAGTTCGGAAGTTTAGCTGGCAGAACTGACGGCTCCTGTTTGGAGTCATCGAAGTTTGGTCGAAAATCTACGGTGTCTTTATCGATGTCGGCCAGCATTTCTTCCGCCGGCTTGGTCATTCGAGCTTCTGTGTACCTATAGGCAGCTGGGGGGTCGCCGTCCATTGAACCGAAGTTACCCTGGCCATCAACTAGCTCGTAGCGCATTGACCATGGCTGAGCCATACGCACCATGGTGTCATAGATAGACGCATCACCATGAGGATGATAACTACCCATTACATCACCGACAACTGTGGCCGATTTGCGGAACTTTGCCGTCGAGCGTAGACCGCTGAGACCCATGACGTAGAGAATCCGCCTCTGAACTGGCTTCAATCCGTCGCGAACATCTGGAAGAGCACGAGCCACAATAACCGACATGGAATACTGCAGATAGCTTTCTTCCATCTCGTTTTCAATCGTACGAATGGTGACTGCGGAGTTACTGTCGTCTACGATAATACCTGTCGCTGGACCATTGCTAACTTCGCTCACTTCGCTGACTTCCTGCTCGTCCATAACTGGTGATTCTTCGGGTTTTTCTTCGATTGGTTTATTGTCTTCTGTGTCCGCCATACTACCTTCCTATATATCCAAGTCTTTAACGTATTTAGCATGCGTCTGAATAAAGTTCTTTCGAAGCTCGACTTCGGTACCCATAAGCTTATTGAAAATTGCATCAGATTTCTCGGCATCTTCGATAGAGACTTTTAGTAGTACTCTGTTTTCAGGGTTCATAGTGGTCTCCCATAGCTCGTCGGCATCTTGCTCGCCAAGACCTTTGTAGCGTTGGACTAGGGTAACCCCTGCCTGTTTGTAGCGTTCTTTTTCACCTTCGTCTTCATCAACGGGAATATCGGCTGCGTCTGGACCAGTTTCATTGTCCTCTTCGCTCTTTCGTTTCTTCTTTTCATCAATCAACTTATCTATCAGCTTATCCTTCTCGTCGTCGTTGTAGGCATAGTACTTCTTGCGGTTAGCCACGATCTTGTAAAAAGGTGGCTGAGCAATATATATATGGCCGGAGTCTAGGAGCGGTCGCATATGTCGGAAAAAGAAGGTCAGAAGAAGAGTTCTAATATGAGAACCGTCAACATCGGCGTCGGTCATAATAATAATTCGTCCATAGCGAAGACCCTTCGGGTTGAACTGCTCATCAATTCCAACGCCCAGAGCTTTAATCATCGAGGTGATTTCGTTGTTTGCCAGCATTTTATCCAGTCGCGCACGTTCTACGTTCAGCACCTTACCTCTTAGGGGCAGAATCGCCTGGGTTTTACTATCGCGGCCAGTCTTGGCCGAACCACCAGCACTGTCACCCTCTACAATATATAGCTCTGAGATTGCAGGGTCTTTGCTAGAACAATCTGAGAGTTTACCAGGTAGAGATGTACCCTCTAGAACACCTTTTCGGATAACATTGTCTCTAGCGGCTCTGGCAGCTTTTCTGGCCTGAGACGAAAGGATAGCTTTACCAATAATCTTCTTGGCAATTGCTGGATTTTCCTCAAGGTAGTAGGAGAACCATTCGGTCATAACCTGTTCTACGTAGCCCCTGACTTCGGGATTTCCTAGTTTATTCTTGGTTTGCCCTTCAAACTGTGGGTCTGGAAGTTTAACCAAGATAATTGCTGTTATGCCTTCTCTAGCATCCTCACCAGTTAGGTTCTCGTCTTTTTCCTTGAGCAGGCCGTTCTTTCGAGCATACTCATTAATTACACGGGTCAAAGCGGAACGAAAACCGGTAATGTGCATCCCGCCATCCGGGTTGAATACGTTGTTGGCAAATGGCTTGATTGTCTCCGTAAACGCATCTGAATACTGAAGCGCTATTTCAACCATGGAGTCTTCGACTTCTTTTTCTACATAGAAAATCTCACCACCAATGACATCTTTGCCGATATTGAGGTGTCGCACATACGATTGAATACCACCTTCGAAATAAAAGCTGTACTCTTTGTTCGTACGCTCATCAATTACGGTATTTTTTATACCTTTGGTTAGGTAGGCTTGGTGTCTTAAGTAATCCAAAACCCACTCAAACTCAAACTCTACTGTCTCGAAAATACTAACATCGGGATAAAAAGTTATTGTTGTTCCGGTGTCTTCTGCCGAGCCAACTACTTTTATTGGTCCTTGAGGAACACCAATTTTATAATTTTGAACGTAAGCTTTACCGTTACGATGAACTTCTGCTTTAACATCAGTGGAAAGAGCGTTAACTACGCTAACTCCTACACCGTGAAGACCGCCGGAAACTTTGTAGCCACCATCGCCGAACTTACCACCGGCGTGAAGTATGGTCATGACCGTTTCTAGCGCACTCTTGCCTGTTTTCTTATGTTTGTCGACTGGAATACCGCGTCCGTCGTCTTCAACTTTAACTCCACCGTCGGCTTGCAGAGTAACTGTAATGTTTTTCGCAAAACCAGCAATAGCCTCATCAACTGAGTTATCGGCAATCTCTTTAATCAAATGGTGCAGACCATCGATACCGGTGCTACCGATGTACATTCCTGGTCGTTTTCTTACAGGATCCAGTCCTTCAAGGACTTGAATCTGCTCAGCATCATACCCTTTAGTTTTTCCGGCCATAAACAACCAAAACTCCCTATTTATTCGCAAGCAACTTTAGCCTTATTGCTAGCCACCCTTTGCTCGAATTTTTATTATTAAGCGAACTTGTTAACCGTTAGATTCTAGCTAACAACGGCGCTTCTCGCTAACCAAAACATTATATCGGATTTACTATGAGAACGCCATAGTTGCTAATACTAGTCTTATCTGATTAAATTAGAGCGAAATTGCTTAAGCAAAAAGTAAATAAAAATGTTCAAGAAACTTGTCACAAATTTACCCTTTAGTCCGGGTCTCGCAAACCAGGTTTCTTTCTACGCTAAACGTCTGAAGCAAGAGGAATCCATCAGACGATTCGGACTACTTTTTGTTGCTTTAGCTATGACGGCGCAAAGCTTCATGATTATTAGTCCGCCAGAAGCAGCAATAGCCGTAGGACCAAACAACGTTATGTATAGCGGCATCACATCGAAAGAGGATTTACTGCAAAAATACCTTGCAGGAAGCGATGGCAATGGCCACAACGATATTAAGCAGATATTTGATTATTACAAGATTAACGAAAACTCAATAAAAAATACTCGTGAAGTCACCATTAACGCCAACGACAGAGGTGGAAACCTTCGCTCTATTGGACGGTACAAACAAGGTTTCGTCAGTGAAACTGCTGTGTCAATCCCGGGCACCTCTACGACTATTTATGAACGAGACCTTACCGAATGGAATGGCGGCCCATACCGTGCACTTGAGGGGGAAAGGACTGACGGTACCTACTTCGCAGTATTGATGAGTTGTGGCAACATCATCATCGACTCCGAAGACAAACCCGAAAGACCACCTGTTTTCGACTTCAAAATCAATTGTGAAGCAATTATAGGCAAGGTAAGTGATCCTGACGGCGACGATGTCCCTGTTCGTGCCTGGATACGAGTGGTAAACGAACCGAAAACAACCGGCGGATGGATTGACGTCAGCGGAAAACTACCCTACACGATTCCTGATAACCTCAAATCTAGTGACAATCCGACAAGAGTTTCCGTAGAGGTTCAGGATATAAACACTGTGCTGTGGCTACCAGCACTAACTGGTGCTGAAATTGGACCTTGTCTTGATCCGCCACCGCCCCCACCAACACCAACACCAACACCAACACCAACACCAACACCAACACCAACACCTCCACTAGAAGCGACCATATCATGTAGCTCGCTTAAATGGATAAACACTGAAAACCTAGCCAAGATAACTCTCCAAGCTAAAGCTCGTGTTGAAAATGCCGTTATTAAAGCTTTCAACTTCACTATTGTTGACGCGCAGAGTAATCAAGTCGCATCGAATACGGTTACTACGAATGAAACCACCACCACGTACAGTGTCGACCTGGAAACGCCTGGGATATACACAGCTTCTGTTGAGGTCGTTACTGATGAGGGTAGTGACACAAATGATAATTGCGTCGAACTAATCACAATTAATAATCCTGTAAAACCAGTATTCGAGGTTCTGAAAAATAAAGAAGCCAGTAACATTACTCAGGAAATTGAAGATGCCAACAACACTAACGCCAAGCCCAACGACATCATTGAGTACCGCCTAATAACTAGAAATACCGGTAACGTAGCTGGGTCGGTCGATATCAAAGAGAATATGTCTGACGTCCTTGAATATTCAAAACTTCTAGAAGCTGAAGGGGCAAACTACTTCGAAGGAACCGGTGTTCTCGACTGGGGTACCGTGGAGATTCAGCCTAACGAAACCGTTGTTCAGGTGGTTAAAGTTCAGGTCAATGATTTTATCGCAAGTACTGCCAGGTCTTCTGGGGATTTGGCCTCATATGACCTTGTTCTTAGGAATGTCTACGGCGATGACGTGATAAATATCAACGTCCCCTGCTCTAGTGCTGGTAAATGTGTTGAGACCGCAGTCAGGACACTACCCAACACCGGTCCAGGCACGAGCTCGTTGATAAGCACTTTCCTGGTTATGGCTAGTGCCTATTTCTATATGCGCAACCGACAAACCAGTCGCGAGCTTGGTCTAATCAAATCAGAGTATAATTACAGCGTATAAGGTGGGAATATGTCTGCAGAAAAAATAAATCAACCAAATCGTGATGAAGCAATGCCGTCAAGTGAGGCCTCGAAAGAGCATAGTGAAAAGCTCAAATCCAAACTAGAGAAAGAAGCCAGTTCTGCTGAAAAACCAGGTACCAAGGAGCTGAAAGAAGCTCGCAAAACTATCGAATCCGAAGCATTGTCAGGTAAAGAGAGTCTCCCCGGGACAGGAGAAACCGAAGACAGTCAGCAAACAATAACCAAGGCTGAGAAAACTCGAACCTACAAGATGACAATGAACCGTATGCAGAGTCAGCTTTCTAGACCTTCTCGAGCGTTTAGCAAGTTCTTGCATAACCCTTTGGTCGAAAAAAGTAGCGCTGTTGTAGGTACTACAGTTGCAAGACCTTCGGGAATACTCGGGGCTGGCGTCGCAGGATTTTTGGGCATTAGCCTGGTGCTATTCTTCGCACGTAGAAATGGCTTTGAAATTACCAACAGCTACACATTAGTGGTGTTGTTGTTTGTTGGTGGCTGGGCACTCGGAATAGCCATAGAAATATTGCTGCGTTTCATACGTAAATCGAGGTAGTTTCTACTCTTCTGGGTAGTGAATCTTGCCGTCTTTATCGATATAAATATCGTCTTTGTTATGCTCCGGAGTCGTTTCGGCACCATCTTCAGCTGGCGCTGAATCTTTTTTCATTTGGCCTTTTATTAATGCCGCTAAATCGTTAACATCTGCCTTGTCCTTGTCAGAGCTAGCAATATTGTTTGGTTTTAATATCTCACTATCATCAATTTGCAGGCTTTGGTGACTAGTGTCCGTAGCCGTAGCAGGTGCGGCAGGTTTAATCTGGGCTGGTGTAGCTTGTTGTAGCTCTGCTGGAGCCACTGCATCGACCTGCTGAGGTTGAACCGCTTGTGGCGAAGGCTGTTTTTGCGCAGTCAACGCTGGTGTAGCATTTATTTTTTGAGCATTGGGTGCTGTTTGCCCGCTAGGTTTAGCTACTGGCTGAACAGAAGCCGTATTCGGTATTTTAGCTTTTTGGGCTTTTTTCCTTTTTGCTAACCATTCGTCTAGGAACGAAGAAGATCCTGTTTTTGAACCACTTCCTAGTGGCCTCTTTGTTGCGTCAAACGACGGCTTCGGTGGTTCCTCGGTCTCAAGTCTATCGAATATTTCCTTTTCTACTACTGCGCGTGGACGACCATATTTTGCAGCAGACAATCGCTTCAGAGCATCTCCCAGTTGAGGATTTGGATATCCTAGAGGTGGCAAAGTTGCCATGCTGAACGGTTGAGATGGCACGCCGCCAATCATCATACTGACGATTGCATTGTAGTTGGGTAGCTTTATTATGTCCTCACTCTCGAATGTAGGTTGAGAGTATTTCACCAGGAAATCTGCATCGTTAGCGCTAGCTCTGAGAACAATTTTCGAACCAACGTTTCCAAAAATTGCATCTCTTATCTCCTCTGTCAACTGCCCAATAAACTGATTGGCCACAATCAAACTAAGCCGATACTTCCTGGCTTCCGATAGAATCGTTGCAAAAGAATCAGTTGAGAAATTCTGGAACTCGTCAACGTATAAACTAAAGTCTCTCCTGTCTTCTTCGGGTATGTTAGCTCTGCTCATCGCTGCTGCCTGAAACTGCATCACAAAAATCATTCCCAGGAGTTTTGAGTTAAGCTCACCAGTTCTACCTTTACTTAAATTAACTAGTAGAATCTTTCCCTCATCCATTATTTCGCGCAGATTAAACGAACTCTTTGTCTGACCAATAGTGTTTCGCATCATCTCGTTGGCCAAGAAAGCACCAAATTTACTAACAAACCAGCCTAAGACTTCGCTCTTATGGTAATCGCTGGTGCTGGCCATTTCCTTATTCCAAAAATCTAGCACCGTCTTGTCTGTTACAAATTTTAGCTTCTGCTTTGCATACTCGTTGTCTGTGAAGATTTTCGGTATATCGATGAAAGTTGCTCCGCCTGGATCACTCATGAGCGTTAGAGCGGCCATCCTAAACCAATGCTCGTATCTAGGTCCAATTATTCCCGTATGCCCTGGGTCGTACAGCTTATAGAGCATATTTATGGCTTCCTGAATCAAGAAATCTTTTTGTTCTGGAGTTTCAAACTCGAACAGATTAAGACCGAGTGGATAATCCATGTCTGCCGGTGAGAAGTAAATTATGTCTTCTGTTCTTTCTTTAGGTACCATGCTCAGTAATTTCTCGGCTGCATCACCATGCGGATCTATAAAAGCGAAACCTTTCCCATCGAGCATGTCTTGTAGGGCTAAGTTCTCTAGCACCACGGATTTACCAGTGCCTGTTTGTCCAACCAAATACATGTGGCGCCGTCTATCTTTCTCGCTTAGTCTAATCTCCTTCTTGACACCCCTAAACACGTTATACCCCAGAAGCAACCCGTCATCTGGCACGTCGACCGGCCCATCAACTTGCTTCGACGACTGACGTTGAAGTTGCGAAGTTGGTGTTATGCGTTGATCTGGTAAATGAAACAAGGTTGCCAGTTCTACGCTGTTGAGAATAGTCTTATTGGCTTCTTGAGGGAAAAACCTAAATATAAAAGCTGTAACAAAACTCTCAATATCCTTTGCAGGTGTGAACTTAAATCCGTTCTTGCCAGGAGCATCAAATAGCGCAAATGTAGCTACGAGATTACTAAGTATTTTTTGTGAATTGACTGCAGTGTTTGATGATGCGACTAGACGAACCAATACCTCGTAACCTGGATGTTTCGTCTTCTCCTCGATTACATCTATTAGCTCCTGATCGATACCAGAAATTGGTTTGTTCTCGTTCTTCTCTGCTTCTTGGGGATCTGGCGGTTTCCAGAGTGCCCGCATCATGTCCCCTGCGAAGGAACCTGCCGCTTTAGTTCCAGAGCTTTTATGTTTACCTTTGCGAATTTTACTCGAGATAGAAAGTGAACGTTTAGTCCATTTAGAATTAGCTGGTCTGAATAGTATTTGAATTGCTGCGCCATCTTCTTTACCAAGTGTGGCAAATGCATTCAATATTGACTGCATAGCATCACGTTTACTGTCTTTGTAGGTAGCTATGGGCTTCTCAAAACCCTCCTTTAAGGTGAGTTCACCCCCGATCGTGCCACTTATTTTGCCGACAGGACTAAAGACATTATGATCTTCCACCTCTTGTAGCTGCGCGTTAGGATAGGCGCTTACGACTGCCTGTTTAACAACCGACACAAGGTTGACAGGTACTGCCGCGTAGTAGTGAACCAACCCTTTGCTAGAAATTATCTCAAACGCCATATGGCGTTGGCCGTAGAATCTTGTTCTAAGCCCTTTTTTACTAGTGCTGGAGATAATATTGTATAAAACCTGCGCTTTAGAAATAGTTTCATCAGCAACGTCTCTAGTGTCTCTTCCTCCTACTTCCGTATCGGTACTCGACGGCGGTAAATGTATTAGTAGTGAAACCATTTTTAGGCCTCGCTCATAGTTCTTAGCTTCTCTAAAGACTTTCCTGGAATACAGAAAGGCAAACAAAATCGCTACAGAAACGACTGCTAGAATAATTATAATTGTTATTATCACAACAGCTCTTCCTATCCGTTAGTTTTGTCTTTTCCGTATCTTTTCTTTTGGTAATCCTCTTGGAGACTACTCACTTTTTTCTCTTGTTGGTAGGGATCATCCTTTGTTCGTTTAACAATAGTCTTTGCTTTTTCAACCCACACTTTCTCAATAAGATCTACATCGTCTGCCACGGCTGGTAAGCTAGAGTCCTTGGTGAGGCCACTCTGTGGTTCTGCCGGCTGCTGTGTTATCGGTTGAGGCAAACTAGCTTGAGGAAACTGGGGAGCATGAGTATTTTGATTAACTGATTCACCTGGTGCGAGGCGCACTTCAGGTTTAGGCAGCACATTGGGTAGTTGCTCGTTATTGACGAGATTAGGTGTCGACTCTACGGTCGCCGGCCTACTACCCTCTGGAGCTATTGGGGTTGGTAAGTTCTGTTCTTGCATACCCCGTGAGTATAACAAAACACTTGTGTTTTTACACTAGTTAGAACTAATCTTTTTGGTTGCTCTCCTTACATAGAAGTTAACTAGCCCCGCAAAAATCAAAATCAGCACCACGTCTATGATAGTCAGTTGGCGCAAACTACCAAGAGCGAGAATGAGTGTTGGTACTAAAGCTATACCAACAAGGCCCTCAAGAGACACGGTCGTGCTTCTGGCTACGAGCATCTTTACCAAGGTTAATGTTGTTATAGTAGCAACGAATACCAATATAAATAAACTGGTTACACCGAGAGGGCCGACTTCTGTCGGATTACTTAATGCCACGAGTGAATAAATCAAAACAATCGATGCCAGCAATACTAGTAAAACGACGGACAACCCGAGAGGTAATCTGTACAAATAACTTGGTTTTAGCTTCTTAAGCTTCATGTACTTAACTTACTACTTCGATTGTAGATCTACAAATAAAAAAACTCCTCTTGGGGAGGAGTAAAAAGAGTTGCTAGAGCAACAAATCCGCCCTTGTAAAAATTACTAATGTGGCGCTTGCCGCTCTAGCGGTGACTGACCGCTCGCAAAGCGAGCGTTAACTGCATTATCTACCGGAGTAGACAAAACAAGCCGCTACTGACTATCAGTAGGGCACAAGGAGCCACTCGTAAATGAGTCCGTGAACCCTACTAATTTTTGTTTTAAAGGTACGACTATCAGTACAGACGATAATATAACATAACCTTTTTCCAGACGCAATGCAAATACAGTATTAATCATAGTTTTATTAACAATACTACCCTTGTTACATGTATTTATTTTTTGTTGTATTATTCACATTTTTTATTCTAGAGCATACCTATTATTTAGTTTTACGCCTATTCTGGCAAGTAGCCTAGGTGCAGCCTAGTCAATAGCATGGCAAAGTGATTTCAAGCACAGCTCTTTTATGGGTACCTGTAGAGTGGTGCGATAACCTTCAAATTCAAACTGTGTGTTATACGAGCTTAGTATTCAAATACCTAAGTTGCAATACCAGTGTTTAGCGTTTGACTAGCTTTGATGTCTAACTCAAGCTTATAATTATGACGTTATGAAAAAGACAGGATACTCACCCATCGCAAAAAATCGTCGTGCGTTTTATGATTATGAAATTTCACGGAAACTCGTTGCCGGTTTAGTGCTTAGCGGACAGGAAGTCAAAAGCATCCGAAATGGCTCCGTAAGTCTTAAGGGTGCTTTTGCAGATTTCTCAAACGGAGAGCTTTGGCTAAATAACATGCATGTTTCAAAATATAAGTATGCAGCGATTAACTCTAGCTATGACCCAAACCGCAAACGTAAACTTCTTCTGAGCAAAGTGGAACTTGGCAGGTTGGTAGCAGATAAGCAAAATGGTAACCACGTTAGCATTCTTTCTGTAGGTAAATCTGGTAGATATATCAAAGCTGAATTAGGAATTGGTCGAAGCAAAAAAATACATGATAAAAGACAAAAAATAAAAGCCAAAAACCAGCAACGTGATGCCCAAAAAGCACAGGTAAAGTCATATAAATCATAAGCTTATTCTAAAAAAGTCATTGACACCCATTTCGCTAGTGCTATAAGATGTATTCGTGCCTGAATAAAAAAAGTATTCAAGCATACAAAAACAAAAACTGAAACTGTAAACAACGGCTTCTCGCAAGCCGTTGTTTATTTTTGATTTTACTACTGTAGAAATACTCCTGCTTACCAACACGCTCTAAGCCACTTACAAGTTAATTCCTTATAAATAATTCCTGGGATGAAACAGTCCCTAACCTCTCGGCATATTCTCTGGTGCCAGTATGCCCACATCCAAACCTACAAACTATTCTTAAGATAGTTATGATTAGCGCTTGTAAATATGGTTTACAAAAACTGCAGCCTTGAAGGCTGCAGTGATAATGTTGGTGGAGCTGCGGGGAATCACACCCCGGTCCGTATGGTGAAATAATAACCTTCTACATGCTTAGGCTTTTTATATAACTGAAGCGCTTAGAAAAAAGCCAAAATAAGCGTTCAGGTTGCTGCTAAATCTCATTCCTACTCTACAGCCAGGAGCAAGAACCAGAACGATATATGACATTGCTTTAGCTTATCGTTCGTCAGCTAGGCAATGGCACTCGGTATTAAACCAAGGCTGGCGCGAAAGCAAATGACTGGAAGGTGCTAGGCACCTGAAAGAAACTTGCTACTCGCTTAACAAATGTGTTTGCATTTATTGTTTGTCGCGCATAACGATCACGACAGTAACGGCATGCAGATTATTATGTCAATGTCCAAACGTCGAAGCATATTCAGCCCCATGTGGTATTATATAGTACAATCGATTCTAACTTTGTGCAAGGACACAGTTCGCTACACCATGACAACTCATGTATATTCATCCGCAAACATAGGTCTAACAGGTCAAATAGTTGATATTGAGTGTGACATGTCTAAAGGACTACCTACTATTGTAGTCGTAGGGCTAGCCAATAAATCTGTCGACGAATCCAAAGAACGTGTCCGTAGTGCTATAACAAACAGTGGATTCGTGATGCCGAGAAAGCGAATCACTCTCAATCTTGCACCTGCTGACCTCCCTAAGGAAGGCTCTGGTTATGACCTTGGCATGGCGATTGCCATTTTAATATCTAGCGAACAACTCAACGTTGGAGTACGAAATTCAACATTTATCGGGGAGCTGGCTTTAGATGGCTCTGTTCGACGCATTCCTGCAATCCTCAGCCATATAGATGCGGCAATCAAAAAAGGCTGTGCGTCTATATATATTCCCAAAGACAACTTGGCACAGGCGCAGCTGTTGGCCGAAAAAATAAACATTATCCCTGTCGATAGTCTTGAGCAGCTATTTTTGCACCTATCTAAAATTAAGCCAGTCACACCACTAAGGGTTACTACTGGTGGGACTCAGCAATCTTCGCAACAAAAAACCGATGTAGACTTTGGTGATATCCACGGTCAAGAAAATGCAAAGCGCGCCTTGGAGATTGCCGCAGCTGGAAGTCATAATATTCTCTTCAGTGGCCCTCCAGGAGCTGGTAAAACCATGTTAGCCAAGGCGTTAGTCTCAATCCTGCCTCCACCATCACTCGAGGAAACTATAGAAATCACTAACCTACATAGTCTGTCGGGTTCGACAACAAAAGATATTATCGTTGATCGACCCTTCAGAAAACCCCACCACACTTCTAGCCAGGTTGCCATTGTTGGTGGTGGCCGCAATGCCCTGCCTGGCGAGATAAGCTTGAGCCATAAAGGTGTGCTTTTTCTCGACGAAATTCCCGAATATAGCCGTAGCGCTCTCGAGGCATTACGGCAACCACTCGAGGACAATGAAATTGTTGTTTCAAGAGCTGACAGAAAAGTAGCCTACCCGGCTGATTTCATGCTTGTTGCGACCCAGAACCCCTGCCCCTGCGGGTACTATGGTGACGAGACTAAAGAATGTATCTGTACGACAGCCCAAATCGTTAACTACAATAAAAAGCTTTCTGGTCCTCTGCTCGATAGAATCGATCTGATAGTTTACGTAGATAAAGTGGATAACTCCAAGCTGCTTGTAAACAATCCTGGCTCAAGAGACAGTGCAAGCCTTCTGGAAGGAGTGCTTGCGGCTAGGAAGATACAGGACAAAAGATATATAAACAAAACCGGTAAAACAAACTCACTTATGACAAATAATGAAATAAAGAAACAGTCAAAAATAACTAACACAGCTCGAGAATTTCTTGAAAATGCTGCCGACAAACTCCAGCTTTCAGCAAGAGGCTACATGAAGACAATCAGGGTTGCACGAACCATAGCCGACCTCGACGCATCAGAGGAGGTGAATGAAACTCATATCTCTGAAGCCCTGCGCTATCGTTTAAGAAATCTAAACTAACAGATGTTGACCTCTGGTGATTTTTTTGCTAAACTCGCTGAGCAAAGTCAACTAAGGAGTTAAGAGTAATCAAAAAGACAACTCGTCTCAATGAGGCAATCCGAGCACCACAGGTACGTGTAATCGATGAAAGCGACAATCAACTTGGAGTTTTAGACACTAGGGATGCACTTTCGAAAGCTCGAGACGCTGGCTTGGATCTTGTAGAGGTATCACCTAACGCTAGGCCGCCTGTTGTGAAAATCGTTGACTGGGGTAAATATAATTACCAGAAAACGAAACAGCAAAAGAAGAGCCAGAAGAAGAATAAAAGTCTAGATATTAAACAGATACGTTTTGGTCTCAAGATCGGAGAACATGATCTAGACATTAAACTTCGCAAAGTGCGTTCGTTTTTGGAAGCTGGACACAAAGTCAAGATTACAGCTTTCTTCAGAGGCAGAGAGATGGCTCACAAGCAGATAGGTTACGACCTTCTTGACAAAGTACTGCATAAAATAGAAGATATTGCAGTTGTAGAACAAGAACCACAGTTCTCAGGCAAATACCTGAGCGTATTAGTAAGGAGTTCCGATAATGCCAAAGCAAAAGACCCACAAGGGAACAGCAAAGAGAGTTAAGACAACTGCCTCGGGCAAGCTTCTTCGACGTAACGCATTTCGAAATCATATGCTTGAAAAGAAAAGTGCTTCGCGCAAGCGTAAATACACCAAGAGCATTAGTATCCAGGGTAAAGCCGGTAAAACAGTCAAGAAGCTCCTAAGAGTATAGGTAAAGGATTATGAGAGTAAAAAGAGGTGTCACCACTAAGAAGAAGCATAAGAAGGTCATTAAACAGACCAAGGGTATGCAAAGAGCTCGCCGAAAGAGCGTGAAACTAGGTAAGCAAGCTGTCGTTAGATCGCTAGAGTATTCATACCGTGACCGAAGAAACCGCAAAAGAGACATGAGAAGACTATGGGTTACTCGTATTAATGCTGCCGCACGAGAAAATGAAACCACCTATAGCGAGTTAATCGCCAATCTGAAGTCTAAGCATATCGAGTTAGACCGCAAGACCATGAGTGAGCTTGCCGTAAACGAGCCGAAGGTCTTTTCTGGAATCGTAGCTTCAGCTAATAAATAACTAGCTTTTAGTTCTAGTAAATTAATAATCCGCCGATTCAGGCGGATTTTTAATTACTAGGTCGTCTATAAGCCGGGTTTTGTCCACCTACTGGCGGAGCAGTCATCTATCTAGTCCCAGTATTGCTACTGAGATCAAGCGGATTAAATCGCATACCCAAGCGAGCAGCTTGTACGGGCACACTCCTTGCAGCGGATAGGGTTTACCTCCTTCCGTGGTCACCCGCGGAAGCTGCGGGCTCTTACCCCGCTCGTTTCACCTTTTCCCAGCACCTTTGTGAATCAAATCTAGTTAAGTCACAAAGGTGCTGGGTAGTTTCGTTTCTGTGGCACTTTCCCTGAAGTTTCCTTCGGTCGCCGTTAACGACTATCCTTGCTCTACACTGCCCGGACTTTCCTCCAAGCATCAACTAGTGATGCCTGGCGACTACTCGAGCAACCTAGCGGAAAGATTGTATACCACCTACAAACGAGGTTCAAGTAATGTGACTATCTAAAACTTCATTAACTTTTGCATCAGCAAGTTTGTTTTGTTCCCTGGGCACGTGGGTAAAAGTGACTTTTCTAAAATTTTCAGATAACTTCTTGATATCAGAGTGAATGGGCCAAAGGTCGCGATTCTTAATCTTATACACGCCCTTCATCTGATTAACTACCAGTAGACTGTCTATGAAGAAGTGTACTTCATCGGGATCGAATTTAAGTGAACTTTGAATCGCTAACTTTACCGCTTGGTACTCAGCTTGGTTGTTGGTTGTTACGCCTAGGTACTCGCCGCCTTCTTCGATTATTTCTTCTGCTTCATTGAAAATCACAAAACCTGATGCACTCGGGCCTGGATTTCCACGTGAACCGCCGTCTGTAAAAACCTTAAGTGACCTCTGTTTTTTTGATGATTTTTTTACATCACTCTCGGCCAAAAGTGTTTGAAGAGCATCCTGCCATCTGCTAGATTTATCTGTACTTGACGATACAACCTTCTCGGAGCCTTCATTGTTCTTGCTGATTATTTCTTCTCCACGAGTAAAGATTGCCAGGCCTTGTGAGATACCCAGCTGTATGACTTTTTCTTTGGCTTTTTGCTCTTCGTCTTTCAT
>CAZOFP010000021.1:0-17739 GCA_964579475.1 uncultured Candidatus Saccharibacteria bacterium
CATGTTGGGCGAGCTGCTTCAAGGATAGTTCGCAGCATCAAAAGAGCTTCGTAAACCATTTGCACAATCAAAATACTTGTGCTATGGTAGTCGCACTGTTTTTTTCTTGAATCCAGATTGTTAAAGCGAACAATACTTTAAGGTTTCCCGGGAAGAGCAACCTATAAGTATTAACTAACTTTATAAAAGGCATATTTTTCATGTACAACAATCATACTTCTACGCGTTCAAGGCGTAGACCATCTTCTTCTGGTCGCGGACGTTCACGTCACTCTGCTGGCGGACACGGTGGCAACCGAAGAAGCTACAATGCTAAGCCCAAAAGGCGAGGCCAATATATTGACCCAAAGAAATTCGTAAAGGCTGCCAAGCCTATTGAGCAGGTGATTTACACTCCAGTTCACAGCTTTGACGACTTCAAAATCAATGATCTTCTGAAACGAAACCTACGCGCTAGAGAGTATAAAGTACCCACTCAGGTACAAGACAAAGCTATACCACTAGGGCTTGAAGGTAAAGACGTTATCGGTATCGCAAACACCGGCACTGGCAAGACGGCGGCATTTTTGCTACCAATACTCAATAACTTGCTACGAAACCGTGGTCAAAAGGTGCTAATAATCGCTCCAACCAGAGAGCTAGCCCTACAGATTTCGCAGGAATCACGAGTATTTTCTCGCGGTGGTAAGCTTCGGGACACAATGTTAATCGGCGGTGTTTCAATTCGTCCGCAGCTAAGAGAGCTACAAAGGAACCCAGAGATAATCATTGGGACGCCTGGGCGGATTAAAGATCATTTGGAGCGTGGTTCATTGCGGCTTGGAGATGTTTCAACAATCGTACTAGACGAAGTCGACCGCATGCTAGACATGGGCTTTATTAAAGATATTCGCCTGATTCTGAGTGAACTACCCGAAAAACGTCAGTCATTCTTCTTCTCGGCAACACTTAGCCCGACCATCGATAGTTTGATACGAACATTTACCCATTCGCCGGTAACAGTCATGGCTAAAACCGCCGAGACTAGTGATAACGTCGAACAGTCTGTTGTACGTTATAACGAGAAGACCGACAAGATGGACAAACTTCACGACCTACTCATCGTAGAACAAGTAGAGAAGACACTTGTTTTCTGTGAAACCAAATACGGTTCGGACAGGCTGAGCAAAGAGTTGATAAAACGTGGATTTACGTCTGACGCTATGCACGGTAATAAATCACAAGGTCAGCGACAGCGCGCACTGCGGAAGTTTAAAGATGGAGAAGTCGAGATTTTAGTGGCTACCGACGTTGCTGCCCGTGGAATAGACGTGAATGGAATCACCCATGTGGTCAATTACGACATTCCTCACACCTACGACGATTACACCCATCGTATTGGACGAACCGGCCGTGGTAACAACATCGGCTACGCCGTCACCTTTGTAACTAGCTAGAGATTTATTTGCTGAACAAATCAGAGACGATGCGTTCGAGCGGTACCGATTCGATAGTGATATCTGTAAGACCGGGTATAGCCCCGAATGCAGCAACGGAATTGACTAGTCTTTTATTATCGACTTTCAAAAGATGAGAATACCCGTCAGTTTTCAGGAGTTTCCCGTGGGCTTTCAAAATATTCTCATCTACATCTTTGCTGAAAGTTAGCCTGACATAACGCCACTTCGCATAACGAGCGTTGAGTTTCTGAAGGGCATCATTGAAGATTAGCTTGCCCTTATTAATGACTAACACCCTCTGGCAAACGTGTTCGATGTCATCCATGTCATGAGAGGTTAGAATTATCGTTACATTTCGTTCTTTCTGGAGTTCTATCAGAAATTCACGCATGGCGAACTTAGCGTCTATATCAAGACCTATCGTTGGCTCGTCTAAAAATAGAACCTCCGGTTCGTGGAGTAGGGCACTGATTAATTCAACCTTCATTCGTTCACCTAGAGATAACTGGCGAACTTGTTTGTCGAGAAGGTTGTCTATGCTGAGAAGTTGCGACATAGTTGCAAGTTGCTTTTCATAAGCGCTGTCTTCTAGTTGGTAGATGTCTTTTAGCAGTGAGTAGCTTTGCCTAGCGGTTAAATCCCAGTTAAGCCCTGATTTATTGCCCATGACTAAGCCGATTCTTTGCAGAAACTTCGGATCTCTTTTCTGAGGTTTATAGCCAAGAACATGCACTGAGCCAGATGTTGGGTACATGATTCCAGTTAGCATTTTGGTAGTCGTGGTTTTGCCGGCGCCGTTAGGTCCTAGGAAAGCTACTGATTCACCGCGCTCGATGTGAAAACTGGCATCTATGACAGCTTTTGTGTACTGCCAATCTGGTCGTTTAAGTCCAGTAAAGATATTCTTATTACCTCTAGTTTTAAAGGTTTTGCTCAGGTTCCTGACGTCGATGATATATTTTTCTTGCTCTTTCATATTCTTGTTCAGGACGATGCAGAACTGTACTGCAACAAAGCCTTTTCCCATATTTTCTTCTTTAGTATGTAAAACAGAAGCGCTACTGCAATCACGGTTGATGCCCAAAATATTGCGTTTGACTTCCCAAGTATAACAGAGGCAACTACGGCGCTAATCATAACGGGAACAATACCTAGGAATAATACTTTCAGGCCATTGTTGAATCCCTCGAGGGGGATTGTCTGCGAGGACGCAGAGAAGGTTAAGAAAGTTGCTTCTCTACCTCTGCCCGTCCAAAAAGATACGGTGCTCATGACAAGCTGGAAAGTGAAATACAAGTACACTCCGCAGACGAAGATTATGAGTGCAAACGGTATATTGCGAGTCACTAAATCTAGATTTGACCAATTAATAACCAGAGCGACAGACAGTAGTGGACCTAGGAAGTTGACTATTGTGCTTAGCGGTCTGAGGAGGTGGTTTGATAACAGGAACATGCTTGATATTGGCCTCACCAGGAAATAATCGAACGAGCCGTCATTTACGTACTGCTCTAAAAGTGCTGGGCTACCACCCCAGAATGCGTAGGTGTAAAAGTTGATTTGACCGAAGAATAACACAAGTAGCATTTCGTCTCTGGAGTAGCCAGCTATAGAACTTACATTTTGATACAAAACACTAATAAAGAGAATGAATGTTAGCGTATAGAACAAAGGAGAAATCATTCCGAGCAATGTATTCGTAAAGTAAGCCGTTTCATGCTGCCAGTTAATTTTTATCAACTTCACAAAAAGCTTGGGTTTTCGAGAGTTAAATACCAACTGCACCATACCTCCTTAGTCCTTTTGCCCAAGCTGCACGCGCCAGCCAGAACATAAGCAATGCTTCTACGAACCCAACAGATAGAAGCAGTACTGATTTCAACAGGTTATCGCTAGTTAGTATGAAGCCTGGAACAAATGCCAGTTGAGCAAACGGTAGTAACGGTAAAACCACTCCAGCGATGCCGCTAAAAAGTGTCAGGGGTATGAACATTCCAGAGACAATCCGAATAATAAAGTAAGAGATAAGTCTGAAATTTCCTGTTTCAATAACCCAAAAAGCAGAAGCTGCGACCAGCACATTAAGTGAGTAGCCAATAACAAACGCTGGTACCAAAGAAAGCGTGAAGAGAATTATTTTCAGAAGACTACCGTTGTCGATTAGCATGAGACCAATGACTATATTTAGAGCAGAGAAGCCAATCAGGAATACATTCTTGCCCAAATACGCACCGAGTTCGTAGCTGAGCTCACTGACAGGGCGGACTAAAATACTATTGAGCCGTCCAAACTTTATGTCTTTTGCAATTAAACTTCCTTGGGGAAAATTATTACCAACAACCAGATACAAAACACCCGAGGAGATTAGGATATAGGGTAATATCTGCAAGCTTGTTATGTCAGTTTCCTGAGATATGAGATACCAAAAGAAGACTAGCAGCCCAATCTCAAATGCCCGCCTAACTATAATTGCAGTAGTCTCTAGTGGGTACGCCAGGAATTCAAGGCTGTAGAGCTTTGCAATATTAAAAATTATCAGTACTTGCATGGAAACCTTTGTTTTGTGCGTTGACTTCAGTTAATTATATCAAGGTGAATAGCTTAACCTAAGGATGGGTTTGAGAAATATTAAAAAGACCCAGCCATCTTAACCACGACGTATATTCCAACTACCAGCCCGATTATAGAACCGACTATACTCCAGCCACTTAAGAATCCATACCCAAAGAGTGCTGGCACGTAACTGCCGATAGTCATAGTGATACCCAGTACTAGGTAGACAAGTCTTTTAGTCACCGCGAATCCTCTATCCATTTGGAAAAATCTTCCAAAAATGCGCCATAAACTCGTAGGTCGGACTCCTTTGCCTCAGGCTCAGAAAGTTCTGAATAGGGTTTCTTTAGACCTGGACCAATCAAAAAGGCGGACATTGGGTATCCGGGTAGAATTTTTGTCGAGAATTTTTTAGCGACACTATCTATTCGCTCAACCTTCGTAGAACCAGTTCTTTTCGTAGCTGGGTCGTAGTAGGCGATAGCAGAATCCCAGATAAATTTTTTATTTTCGGTGTCGTAAAGGCTAATCGTCTCCTTCCAGAAAGCAAGCAACTCCTTGTCGGTTGCTACGCCTCGATTCTTTCTGATTCGTCTTACTAGAACCCCAGGTTGAGAGTCTGGAGGCAGGAAATTGGTTGTTAGAGCACCATCATTGGCAACTGTCACCACTTTTGAAAGATCTCCATAGAACTTGGCTTTGTGGGCGGCATTTTTTGCCGAGGACTTGTACGGCTCATCGGCATCTTTTTTAATATTCAAATCTTTTAGTGACACCAGCTCTAAACCTTCAACTTCTGCAAGCAGGTCGCGGTAGCGCTTGAGCTTACTCTGGTTATGAGTAGCGATTAGCACCTTAGTTTTATTGGTCGGTTTCTTGATTTTAGGAGCCACTTTACCGGTTTTCATAATGATTATCGCCGAGTTCTTTTGACATCTTTCAAAGAACCCTTCGTTTTCCTTGGCTTGAGCACGGACAAATACACGATAATTTAGACTACGAAAGTGCAGGAACACACTTATGCCTGTGCCGACACTAAGTGCAGCCAGGAGCCAACCGCTAAGGAGATATAAAGGTACAGCTATTAGAAGAAGTGCCATTGAAGCACCTTTGGTAATCGAAACAGCTCGCCGGTACTCTTTTGATAGTCTCGCCTCGGTCTCAGTGCGGTGCGCAAGCGGATTTACTCGGAACGTGAGTGTGCCGTTTTCTATACCCTCAAGAAATTCTTTATGAGTATACATGGCTATAGGTTTGAGCCGCCCTTTTGCTCTACTTGGAATATCTTGACTTGGAGGGCGTCAGATTTTTCGTTGGTCCAACCTTCTGGCGGCACGACAGATGCCCAGGCGTAAACCAGCGTATCACGGTAGTTGTGACCAAAGCCATCTGGCGCGCCACCAGCCACTGCCTGGTCAACTGTCACCTGGAAGAAACTCACAAATGGTATCCAGAAAATGTCATCAATCACACCCTTACCAGGTGCTTCACTAACCCAGTCTGGTTTGTGGAGCAGGAGGTCGGGGTTCCACCAGACGACACCGTCTGACGCATGTTGTTGGAAGAGAACTCTTGGTCGCTCAGTCTTTGAATCGTTCTCTAGTATATCTTCTTTGTCAGAACCAAAGACTGCGACCTTGCCATTTTCATAAACTGGTCGGACTTCCGGTGAGCCTGCGTCGCGGTCGTCAGTAATTCTACGCCACGGCTGAGAGAAGTTTGGTGTGCCCAGGAAGAACGCACCGTCAGTTCTAGCGGCGATATCGGAAACACTAGAGAATGCCGACTGCGAACCAAAAGAGCCCAGGCTTAACCCGTGGACAATAAGTTCTGGTCGCTGGCTTTCTGGCAGTTTGGCCCATTCCTCGTAGACAGTTTCAAAAAGCTCTCGGCCAGTCTCTTGAGCACGGACGGGGTCGACGAGCGTGGCTATCCAGCTAGGTAGATAGGAGTACTGCATAGAGACAGTAGCGACGTTACCGTTGTGCAGGTGCTCAACGGCGCGCATGGAGTTTGGCTCAATCCAACCGCTACCAGTTGGTGTTACGACCAAGAGAACATCGCGCTCTAATGCTTTGGTGCGTCGCATTTCGTCAATCACTAGCTGTGCACGGGCTTCGGGGGTGTCAGCCGAATCAATTCCAGCGTAGATACGGATTGGTTGCATGGCAGGTGCACCGCTAAACTCGGTCATTTCCTCGATAGTTGAAGTTGCGGCGACAAAGGCCTTGCCTTGGTATCCCAAGGTTTCCCACGGAACTAACGAAGCGCTACTTCCAGAGTGTTCAGGCCAAGGTGGCGGTATAGCGCCCTCGGGTGTGCTGGAGTTTTTACCACGGAAGATACTATCGGCTGTGCCGATGAAGATTTGGTTCATGAAGCCATTGAAAGTCCAAATGGTAATTAATGCGGCAAATCCGAGACCTAGAGCCATGCCAACACGTTTTGGTACGTACTTATTAAATAGTTTCTGAAGGGCTTCAAATAGTCGTCGAACAAGTTTGCCAAGACCAATGAATATAAAGGCGAAGATGTCGGACGCAATAAGTAGGAAGATGACCTCATAAGCTGCAACCTGTTCAAATCCGCCAAGTTCACGAATCTCCTTTTGCCAGCCAACATAGAGATAGAGCATTATCGCCAGAAGAGTTAAACCAACTGCCGGTAGGACGTTCCAGGCTTTTTGTTTAACGCTGGCTGGAAAATCATATTCGAACAGTCCGCGGAACGCCCAGCTGGCGAACAAGCCAATGCCGTAGCCGACAGCAAAGGCAAGGCCACCAACGAAGCCTTGGAGTAGCCAAGCGCGCGGCATCAGCGAGGGAGTTAACGATAGGATGTAAAGGAGCGAACCAACCAATAGCCCGAAATAATTCAGGTTAAATCTAACTGCCCACATATGAAAAACATTATAAAATTTAGACTTCTTTGTCTTTGCCACGCTGACACCTCCCGGATATTTAGAAACATTATAACAGCCTCGTGATAAGATATAGAAATGAACGAGACGGTGCTCCTGGCGATTGTAACTGTGCAAACGATTATTCTTTTTGTGCTGATTTTCGTGTTGCTAAAAAAGAAGGACGACACTTCGAGTGGCATGCTAAAGACCGACATCGACAACCTATCCAGGAGTGTATCTGAAATGAAGGAAGGTCTTACAGACAAACTCTCCGACAAACTAGACCGTAACCAAAAGCTGATGTTTGATAACATCCACAAACAATTCGCCGAAAGCTCGAAGATTGTCGCTGCTGTCAGCAAAGACCTGGCGCAGATAAAAGAATCGAACAAACAAGTTGTTAGCGTGACAGACGAGCTTAAAACTCTGCAAAACATTCTCCAGAACCCGAAACAGCGTGGAGTAGTCGGGGAATATATGCTGGAAACAGTGCTGGGTAACATTTTGCCACCAGATGGTTACCAGATGCAGTATAAATTCGATGACGGTGAGATTGTTGACGCTGTGGTGTTTTTGGACAAGAAAAAGAAATTGTCTATCGATTCTAAGTTTTCGCTGGAAAACTACAATCGCCTGGTCGAAGAAAAAGACAAAGCCACCCGCGAGAAATTGGTTAAAGTATTCAAGGCTGACCTCAAAAACCGCATCGACGAAACTGCCAAATACGTTCGCCCAGACGAAAACACCCTAGATTATGCCTTCATGTTTATCCCGAGTGAGGCGATTTATTACGATCTACTGGCAAATAAGATTGGCCAGACTGGTACCAGCGCCCGTGATCTTTTGGAATATGCGTTTATAGATAAAAAAGTGATCATTGTTAGCCCAACCACGTTTTCTGCGTACTTACAGACGGTTATGCAGGGTCTTAGAAGCCTGCAAATAGAAGAAAAGGCTAAAGAGATAGAGAAGCGCGTCGGCATGCTAGGACGTCACCTGGGTAGCTACGAGCAGTTCATGCACAAACTCGGCTCCTCACTCTCGACAACGGTCAATCACTACAACACCGCCCACAAAGAACTGAAGAAAATAGACAAAGACGTAGTCAAGATTGCCGACACCACTCCCGCCATCGAACCCCTAATTGTCGACAGGCCAACACAGGAAGAATAAATCGAAAACTGTAATAACGTTAAAAAAGACGGAATTGACTATTTTTAACGTTTATATTATCATTATTCTGTGAGTATTTCATCAGTCCAGAGTAGAAGAATCAAGAAGTTACTTGCAGAGTATCGCAGGCTTGCCGTTGGCAAGACCAGGCTGCTCAAAGTTCTTGATGAAGTGGAACTGCCTGAGGGCGTTTATAATTCGAATGCCATAGAAAACTCGACACTAACCCTCAAGGAAACTGAGAAAATATTGCATGAGGAGGAGGTTGAAAGGCAGGTCTCTGTACGCGAAGTTTTTGAGACGAAAAATCTTGCGAATGTTAGTGAATATATTTCTGACAACATAAGTACTCTCGAGCTCAACAATGGGTTGATCTTGTTGCTTCACAAAATGTTGATGGCCGGTATCGATGACGAAATAGCCGGCAGATTCAGGAAGAAAGGGGAATTCGTAAGGGTAGGCAGTCATATAGGGTTACCACCTGAACATATCGAGACTGCTGTTTCATCAGCGTTGAATGAGCTTCAGGAGTCTGAAGTAAATATTGAGTCTCTAGCAAAATTTCATCTTGAGTTTGAGCGCATTCATCCCTTTATGGACGGAAATGGCAGAATTGGACGCATTCTTACTAATTTTTTTCTCAAGCAAGCGAATATGCCTCAGATAACTATTTGGAACAAAGAGAAGCGAACGTATTACGACGCTTTCGGACAGTACGATGATGGAAGGTCAACGGATAGCATGACTAGAGTCTTTTACTTGGTGTTGAGCGAGTCTTTGCATAAAAGAATTACGTATCTAAGAGGTGAAGAAGCAGTACATTTGAATAACTGGGCGAAAGAAAATGAACGATCGGTTCACGCTCTACTTAACGCCGCACGTCGTCAAACAATTCCGGCTTTTAGAGAGAAGGGTAAATGGCGCATTGGCAAGGAATCAGCCAGATCAATCAGCATCGGTAAAGAGACGAAAAAGGCAGCTGATAATATCAAATGAAGCTATATGATTAATTCTAATCGAGTGATAAACGAGATTATATGATGAGCCAGAGAAACACGACTACATAAATCATGCGTTACACTGCGTGACGCTATATGTAACTATTTAAATCTACCTCTGTGAAACAATTTAACATACTTTCATCGTGACATCAGATTTAAATCTGATGTCGGGAGCATGGGTGATTGGTATTTCACTAATAATGAATAAAAACAGTTAGCTAATAGGTTAGGTGGAGTGAGGAGGCGTGTAGTGGGAGTGGTTTATTGTTTATTCGGCATTCATCTTCAGCAAAGTGCAAACCCCACCCCCACACGCGAAAAGGTGACGGCAGAGACAGAGCCTTGTACTAAAAAAGGTATGATGGTATAATATCCATATTATGGATGATTTTTTAGATGGTTTCCCTGCGAGCGTTTGTGAAACCAGTGATCCTCTGGTTGAAGCGGTACTAGACACCGACCACCCCTGTCATAACTGTCATACGGCTAGGTCAGAGGCAGATATGCTGGGATTTCTCTTGGAGTTAAAAGCCTTAGGAGTGGATTCAGCTGCTGAAGTTCATGAAGCACTGACAGAGCACTTGGCTAAAATCATACGGTCGATATACGGCCCTCGGGATGATGAGGAACTGAATCGACATGTGAGCACGTTGATTGGTCAATTATTGGACAGCTCGTTAGATGAATTAGACGAGAACATCGAACTAAATAAACAAGCTCTTGGCGAACTACTCGGTGGCTGTAAAAGTGGCCCAATATCCCTCGTCGGTACTCAGGGTGAACGTATGATTGGAGCAATAGTTTGTGGTTCTAGCTGGTTAGAAGATGGCGACAATCTGCCTGAAGCAGTTCACGTCACCAGACGTCGAACTGAATAAAACTCACCTTTGCAAGAAGTAATTAATATACTTCTATCTCGACATCATATTTAAATGTGATGTCGAGAGTGACGAATAATTGTTAATTCATTAATAAAATATTATAGCTAATAGGTTAGGTGGAGTGAGGGGGTGGAGCGAGGAGGGAGTGTAGTGGGAGTGGTTTGTTGTTTGTTCGGCATTCATCTTCAGCAAGGTGAAAACCCAAAGTCTCTGCGCAGGAGAAAGTAACAGTTTTCCTGAGTGTCAGGTGGAGAATTATGGAAAAACAGAGGTAAATTTGTTAAAATATACACAACATGGCACAACAATCCGACAAGCAAACAGTTTATGCATTTATTGATAGTCAGAACCTTAATTTGGGAATTAGGCATGCAGGGTGGGAGCTAGATTTTAGAAAATTCAGACTATATCTAAAGAATAAATATGGTGTATCAAAAGCATACTTGTTCATCGGCCAAAAAGCCGGCATGGAATCACTTTATGATCGTCTTCAGAATATGAATTATCATCTGATATTTAAACCTACAACAGAGTACAAAATTGCTGGCAAGACTGTCGTGAAGGGAAACGTGGATGCAGAGCTCGTGCTATATGCAGCTGCTAAAGCGTTCAGCCAATACGATAAAGCAGTAATCGTTACTGGTGATGGTGATTTCCATTGTCTAGTTGAATATTTAGAAGAGGAAGACAAACTACTTCGACTAATGGTGCCGAACAATAAATTCTCTAAACTTTTGCGTAAATTTACTAAGAAAATGGTAAGAATTCATTTGCTTAAGAAGCAGCTAGAGTATAAGCCAATCAAAAAGACCAGGAGTAGCGGTCGGTCGAAACCTTAGGCCTGCCTGGTCATGGTGATGTAAACATACTAGCGAACAGTATGTGTTTCGTCAAGTAGCTAATGTTTATGTAGTGTCGTCAAACATTGGTGCTTATGGTCTGATTAGAATCACTTTCGTACTGCGCATTCAACACCCTTCATGTGACATCAGATTTAAATATGATTTAAATATGATGTCGGGAGTGTGGATGATTGTTGATTAGGTGTCGCGCATACCCCGAGCATAAGCTCACGGGTAAGCATTGTCCGCCTAAAGGCGGACGGATTCGTGCGTAGCACGGATGCGAATCAAGAAGATACCGCGAGTGTTAACTCGCGGAGATTCATTAAATCAACCACTGTAATAACTCCACAACATATTTACGTTACGACTTCAGAATTAAATCAGAATTAAATCAGAATTAATTCTGAAATGCGGGTCGGGGAGGAGGTGATCGGGGTAGTAGAGATATATTGAAGAATAGATGCGGAGGAAGAGGTGAGTGGTTTGTTGTTTGTTCGGCATTCATCTTCAGCAAAGTGCAAACCCCAGCCCCACGCGCGGGAAAAGTAGTGGTTTTCTTTAGTGTCGGGTTGAATGTGTAATTGTAATATTTGGGTATTTGCCACTTAGTAGGTAGTATATTGCTATGTTGTCATTTATCACCGACCGAGAGTTTGAAAAATACGTGCAGAAAGTTATTGATGCGGTTGATAAAAAATTGAAGAAAGTCGAAAAAAATTTAGCAACGAACACACTTGATCCTTTCAGCGCACTATTTCAATCTGTGATTCTAGATTTAAATTTAGATGAATGGATGGAACTGGAAAAGAATAGGCAAGTTCAAAAAACTATGCAAAATGCTATTGGCGAATTCCACCAAAATCTTCTAGGAAGTTTTAAGGACTGGGAAAACCTAGGTAAAGGCGGAAGCGTAGATCTCGAAAACAAGGAGAGAAAGATAATTGTCGAAATAAAGAACAAGCACAACACACTGAATTCAGCCTCAGCTGCAACTACTTATAGCAAGCTAGCAAATCATCTTAAATATGACAAGAAAGGTTATACCGCATATCTTGTGCAGATTGTTCCAAGAAAAGTAGAAGATTATGATGTTCCATGGTCTCCTAATCTTGCCACAGAGAAGCTGAGAGACGATATTCGGCGTATCGATGGCGAATCGTTTTATGATTTAGTATCTGGCGAGACAAATACTCTCGAGAGAGTATACAAATATTTGCCAACCGTAATTAATAGACTTCGGGGTTCTGACGGTCTTAGTAATGAAGATGTGGCTCAGCTAAACAAGCTGTTTGCAAAAGCATATAAATAACCTTTGCATTGGGCAATGGTTACTATAGAATATGCTTATGAATAAATTTCTTGGCGTTGCTGAAGCAGCAAAGGAGATTGATGTTTCCCCAGATACCATAAGACGTTGGGAGAAGAAAAGTCTGATTAAGGCTAAGCGTGACGAGCATAATTATCGTGTTTTTAATCTAACCGAGATTAGAAGAATTAACAGAAAGCTCAATAACCTAAGCACGAAAAACAACTACAGAATACTTAAATCGAGAAAAAAGCATAATTTTACATCCATTGATTTGTTTGCTGGTGCTGGAGGTACCGCACTGGGGCTCGAAAATGCAGGGTTTGAACATTTGATGCTCAACGAATTCGACAAAGACGCTGTAGCGACGCTTAAGACCAATAGACCTGACTGGAATGTGATTCACGACGACGTCGCAAATATTGATTTCTCGGTCTACAAAGGTAAAGTAGATCTGATTGAAGGAGGGTTTCCTTGTCAATCGTTTAGTTATGCTGGTAAAAGTGGTGGCTTTGATGATGTCAGAGGCACACTCTTCTTTGAATTCGCGAGAGCAGTAAAAGAGGCTCGGCCGAAAGTCGCAGTTGGCGAAAACGTGAAGGGCTTGTTGCGTCATGATGGCGGAAAAACACTGGCAACGATGATTTCTCTACTTGAATCATTAAAGTACAAGGTTTCGTATAAAGTACTGCGCAGCCAATACCTTGACGTTCCGCAGAAAAGAGAACGATTAATAATTATTGCCATCAGGAAAGACATAGATTCATCGATCATCTTTCCGAAAGAGAAAGATTACACAGTATCTGTTGGCGAAGCCATAAAAGACGCACCGAAGGCACCAGGTCAAACTTATTCAGACAAAAAGAAAGCGATTATGAAGTTAGTACCTCCAGGCGGATGTTGGCGAGATTTACCAGAAAAGATTCAGAAGAGTTACATGGGAAAGAGTTATTATTTAGGTGGCGGTAAAACTGGCATGGCAAGGAGGCTGTCTTGGGAAGAACCGAGTCTGACTTTAACTTGTGGACCAGCACAGAAACAAACCGAAAGATGTCACCCTGAAGAAACCAGACCACTAAATATTCGCGAATATGCTAGAATCCAAACCTTTCCAGACGAATGGAAATTTGAAGGTTCAGTCAGTTCACAGTACAAACAAATAGGCAATGCAGTCCCCGTAAATCTTGGGTATTACATCGGTGAAAGCGCGAAGGCTATCCTCGCCGGTAGTTTGGATGAGAAGACAATGGAAGTTGTTGACCTAGAGTCAAATGAGTTCAGACAACTCAAACTAGCAATCGCATAGAGAAAAAGATTCGACAAAATCGTAAAATTCCTCACTGAATAAACTAAAAGACGGCTTTGAAACCGTCTTTTAGTGGAGGGTGTAGCCTTTCCAGCGCCATTGGTCTAAATTGATAGTCCTCTAGCTCTCCGTAGGCCAGCTACTTTTCCATTAACCCTTTAGTGTGTTATTTGTACTCTGGAAAGTAATCAGAAAGATCTTTCCCGTTGAACTTAACGGCACACACAATTCTGCCGTGATCGAAGTTGACTGCTTTTCCAAGCGTAACTTGTTCGCCTTGTATCAAGGCTGTTAGTTTGCGCTTTGCCTGCTCAAAGCCAGGCTCGCCAACCTCTGGAGTATTGTAGCCAGTGGGTCTTACGGTGTCACCCTTATTACCACTAGATACCCAACGCGGTTTGACACGGAATGTATCTCCATCGATCACTTCCATAACTTTAAAATTTGCCATAGTAACTCTGTTCCTTCCAGTTGCCACCTCATTAGTAACCTCCAGCAACTTACTGGGTTTGGCATCCCAAAACTGGGTGAACCGTCTCCAGTTTTTTGTAATTGAAAACGGGTTGTCAATTATATCGACAGAAGTATTGCAAAGAAATGTAACATACTGTAGCATGGTATATAATTACCACCACCGAGCAAGTAACGAAAAGAAGAGGAGAATCGTTATGTTTTCATCAACATTGACCCAGCTTCGGGTTGATTCAGGTATGTCACAGGAAAAAGTCGCCAATAAATTAAAGATAGCCCGTGCAACGTACTCCAACCTTGAGACGGGAAAGCGATCACCAACTCTTGAGCAAATTCAAGCTATCGCTGATTTATTCGAAATGAAGGCAACTGAGCTTATTAATCCAAAATTGAACAAACAAAAGACAGAGAAAGAGTTAGCTGAAATTGTTTTCGAAGAAACTGTTAGCGATATTCAACCCAGAGAGATAATTGAGGAAAACGTCGAAACACTTCGTGAGGTGCTGTTATATGTACTTGATAAAGTTGGCGGTAAGCCAAATGTGGGTGAAACAGTCCTGTATAAGCTGTTGTATTTTATCGATTTTGATTACTACGAAAAGACGGGAAAATCCATTACTGGCTTAAAGTATATTCGTAATCACTACGGACCAACGCCAACAAAAACTTTTGCGTCTGTAGTCAAGGCTATGGAGGACTCAGAAGAACTCGAAACTCTGACGACGAAGTTTTTTAGCCATCCGCAAAAGAAATACCTTCCAGTTGTAAAGCCTAAACTAGAGCACATTAGCGGTGAACAATTGCAGCATATTGATGAAGTTCTGAGTCGTTTAAGTGATAAAACTGCGAAAGAGTTATCAGCCGTATCTCATAGAGACATGCCATGGATAGCAACAAAGGATGGGCAGCAGATCGAGTATCAGTTAGCGATGTATCGCACAACTGAAACTTCTGTGAAAGAGCCCAGCAATGAACTTTAGCCAAAGTCCTGAATTTCAGAAGGAACTTAAAAAGCTTAGTAAAAAATGGCGTAGTTTGCCAGCTGACGTAGGCATGTTAACGCTAGTTATTACTGCCCTATACACACAAACAGACGACAATGCAGCGATTCATCTTCGTGAAACATTCTTTGCTATGAACAAAGGAGCCGTTTTGAAAGTAATTTCGAGTGTTTCTGAGGTAGTTAAGGTGCGCCTAGACAGTAGCGACATAAACAAGGACATGTTAAGGGTGGTATTTATCCAGTTTGAAGATAAGATTATGTTTATTGAACTTTATGCCAAAAACTCTAAGTCCAGGGAAGACATAACCAGGATAAAAAAGTATCTGAAAAACAAGAGTAACTCCATTATAACGAAAACTGAATAGCGTTATTAATGCTTATGGTATAATTTGGTGTATGAGTCAAACTAAAACGAAAAATTATAAACCAAAAAAGAAGAATGTCACCGGTGGCTTCAACGTTGCTGGGTTGATTTTGGTGCAGGCAGCAGTCTGGAACGTTCTCTTTCCAGCATATTTGCTTGGTGGTATGTGGGTGTTTCTGGTTGGCCTGAGTGTGTATTTAACAGGGCTAGTGGTGGTTGCCAAGAAGATAAGCGAGCCAGCCCCACGCTATAGTTCTATGAGTTCAGAAGAGTTGCAGAAAGAAATCGATAAGTTCAACGCAAGATATGAGGAATACAAAACTATACCTGCGAAACTACAATCCAAATTCAAAAAATCACAACCCCAAAAGAGCAGGGTAGAACCTCTGTTACAAAGCACACTGGCACAGTAACATAGGTCTGTCCGCCTACTGGCGGAAACCAAATGCCGCTGTTTCGGCAGTGGGCACCATCGTCTTTTTTGACAGCAAAAAAGACATAAAAACTGCCTCCACAGGACGAAAACACGACTAAGAAATGGCAAACTACACCGGAGCTCTCAATCAGCTATGCTGATCTGTTTATTACTACAGACGTAAACAGATAAAACTCGAGCTCATTGCTCGGTGAAGTTCGTCATTTATTAATCAGTTTTCTTTAGTGTCGGTGGCGACATTGGAAGGTGGGGCCAGAAAAGAAACAGTGCATACATACCAACACGGTTATATAACTAATCATATAATTTACTAATTCTCATCTGTTATTCAACAAAACACCCACCCAACATAGTTATATAATTCTTGTCGCCAGGAAGCACATGATTACGAGGTCGTGCTTCTCGGGAAAGCATTGAATAATTTGAATGATTTCAAATAGTTTAATTAATTATATAACTATGATTTTCAAATGTCACGATAACTGCACGTAAATGTTACAATTAATTTCAAACCTAACAGATTGAGGATCATTTGCTGGCTTGCAAAATGTTACAATTAGCAAATAATAATGTTACAATAAATAATCTATGAATGAACGTCAAGAAGCAATCATTAAGCTTGCGGAGAAATCAACTGATAAATTTCAGACTGCGGATGTACTTGCTGCTATACAAGGCGAATTCGAAATCGACAGAATCACAGTTATACGAGATTTAACGCATCTTGTTAGCAGGCAACTACTTATTAGAAGCGGCAAAGGTAGGAATGTGGCCTACGAGCTTCATCCGGCAAGACATGTCTTTGCGCCAGCAGAGGTAGAGGAATACTTCAAGATTCCACAAGATTCGCGAAAAATTAAACAGAGATTCGATTTTGAAATATACGATCATCTAAAATCTGCCGTGTTCACAGGCGAGGAGCTAGAAATGCTTCAAGGACTTCATGAAGACTTCTTGAAGCACGTAACTGCATATACGAGTCAAACACTAATCAACAAGGAATATGAAAGGATACTCATAGAGTTTTCCTGGAAATCCTCTCAGATCGAGGGAAATACTTATTCACTACTTAGCACCGAAAGGCTTATAAAAGAAAATACACCCGATGCTAGTAGAACCTCAGAGGAGACGCAGATGATACTTAATCACAAAGATGCATTTAATGAAGCGCTTCAAAATAAGGACGCATTCGCAGAACTTTCCGTGCAGGGTATCGAGTTCACTCATTCGACGCTTACTAAAGAGCTTGGAATATCGAGAAACATTAGATCTGCGCCAGTAGGCATCACAGGCACGGCCTATAAACCGCTAGATAATGAGCACCAGATTCGAGAAGCGTTAGAAAAACTTGTCGAACTTGTAAACGGCAAACCTAACTTTTTCGAGAAGTCTTTTATATCACTACTTCTGCTCTCGTATATTCAAGCGTTCGAAGATAGCAACAAAAGAACTGCGAGAATGGTTTCGAATGCGATATTGATTGCGCATGGCTCAATCCCTATGTCATATCGTGCAGTGAATGAGGTAGAGTACAAAGAGGCCAGTCTCTTGTTTTACGAAACGAACAATTTGTCATATTTTAAAGAAATATACATCAAACAGTACAAATTTGCTGTAAACAATTATTTTGTTTGAACGACATAGTCTTCCTCTTTCGATACTAAAGAAAAACGGATTTACGAGCAGCTGCAACTGAACGAGAAAGAACGAGGACATCCGGCAGCTGCCGGACGACCAGAGGGAGTTTCCGCAAGTTCAGCGAGGTTGTAGCTGAGAAGTAAGTAATGTTTTTCGTCCGTGGAGGCAGTTTTGCGACACTTTTGCTGTCAAAAGTGTGAATGGGGCGTGCTCCCGAAATAGCACAAAGTTTGTTTCCCGCCAGCAGGCGGACAGGCTTTTTCTAAAGAAAAACACCCCTTTCGGGGTGTCCTCCAGACTGTTTGCAATCAGTCGCTAAAGCTCATTTTTTGGAGTAAGGAAATATGCGTAAGCATTCATCCCCAATATCATCCCAACAATCGGCCCAAGCACGTAAGCCCAGTTAACCGACTCGATGCTC
>CAZOFP010000022.1:0-15404 GCA_964579475.1 uncultured Candidatus Saccharibacteria bacterium
ACGTCTTCGTATTTAGTACCATCAGAAAGTATCACCGAGACCGAAGTAATCCCTTCTGGTACCACGTGTTTGTTTGTCAGAATCAAACCGTCTTCTGTCAAGATGACACCTGTTCCAGCACCTTCCTGAACGAATTCCCTGCTGAAAAATGAGCTAGCAACCGATGTTTCAACCGTTATCGAGACCACGCTAGGACTAACATCTTTAGCTACTTTACTAACGGCTTCGCTCTCGGCCGAAACTATCCGTACCGACTCGCTATTAGAATCGGGGCTGGTTATCAGACCGTTATTGTTCAGAAGGTTTGTTGCCATGAAACCGCCAAGAAAACCAAATAAAAGGCTCATAACTATGATGGAAAATAATGAATGCTGGTGCTCGCTGACTGGTGTGTCTTTTTTAGACACAGATTTCTTAGCCTGCTCCGTTGTGGTGCTTTTGGTTTTTGACTCTTCAGGAACTGAATCTGCCTTCACTTTGCCCTCCTTTGGTTTCAACTCTTTTACCATTAAAGCTCAATAGTCCAATTCGAAAATATGATTATTACTGCTAGAGCTATTGTACCTAAGATTACGTACTTGCGTATTAGTTTTTTGTTCAACTTACCAGACTGAGCAAGGTGATACATTGTCGCTGCTACGTAACCAAGCACGCCGGTGATGATTGCAATCTGCGGGATAATCAAATGTTCTGTAACGGGATAAACTATTAGCCATCTGTTCAATAGCCACGCTAGTTGCGCCACGAAAAGTGCCCAAATAATACTCATAACTTTGGTTAGCGGCTCATCGTAGCCGTTAAGGTAGTGTTGAGCCGATACGCTAGCTATAAACCATGCACCAAGTATCACTAATACGTCTGGCAAGCTATCGGCCACCCAAAAAAGCGCCGTTAGCCCCATGAACTGGCTAATCATAGCCTGGGAACCGACATACGTTGGTTCTGTTTTAGGCTTTAGATAAAGCAACCAGGAAATATACAAAACAATCCAAAGCAGCGTTGCTAGAAGAGAGTTTGACTGCGCCATGAACACTACAAAACTTAGACCGACTATCAAATCTGGACTGTTTGAGCGAATATTCACCATCCAGTGATGTGGCTGTACGGCAAGTACCCGCCACTTGCTAAGCACTACGAGCAGTATCGCTATCGGTGTCAGACCAATACTAATCAAAAACGCTACAACCAGCACCAACCCAATATTCAGGAGTCTGTAGGCTCCGAGGCTCCAGCGGATAAATTTTCGTTTAGTTTTGGCCATCTGTTCCCAGGATAATTATGAAATCGGAAGTACTGTCACTAAGTTCGGTAGGAAGTTCAGCATTAGGACTGACAACCACTCCTACCCTCTGTTCCAAATATCTTTGGGTGTAAGGATTGTCATCGGACAACACAAATAGTTTGGAACGAGTAAAGTTATTTTGCGCCGTGTTGCCAATATTCACAACCCTGTAGCCATACGTACCGAGCTCCGCTGCATATTCTGTGGCTAGACCTTCTGCAGGAGTGCCGTTAAAGACCTCGATTGACGCTGCCTCACTCTTTATGAAACCATCGACAAAAATTGAGCGGACAAACTCTTGTATCTCGCTGTAGTCACCGGCTCGTGGCACTAGCACCGCTGCGCCACCGATATTCTGCCCAAGCAACAAGCCATCGTCTCCGTTTTCTAGACCAGTGGAAACGATTTTGTCAGATGGAACTTCTCCGGCTATCTCATAAAGCCGTAAAATCTCACTTATTGAAAGATTCGTGCGAACCCCGCCACCCACGGCATCAATTAGCCCGGCGATTTTTAAGGGATTAGCATAGGTGCCAACGCTAAGTACTTTGTCTTTTAGGGCAACAATAATTTCTCTCTGGCGATCAGACCTAGCGAAATCACCGCGAGCACTCGTCTTTCGAGAACGTGCATAAAACAGAGCTCTTTCGCCATCGAAGTACTGTTCGCCAATTGCTACGTCCAACGTACGCCATTCCCAATCAAACGTTGGGTCATAAACTGGCGTCTCTACATCGAGCACTACCCCGCCAACAGCATCTACAGCATCTTTGAATGCGGTGAAATCAACTCTTACGTAGTAATGTATCGGAATATCCAGGGTTTCTTCGAGTGTTTTTTCTAATAATCCGATTCCGCCATCTGGGTACCCAGGCTCCACAAATCCCTGTTCCTCACCAATGGCATGAGCCGCATTTATTCTAGTCGACCAATAACCTGGAATATCGACATACATGTCTCTTGGAACAGAAAGCATGGCCACTTCTTTGGCAAACGGGTCAATACTGGCGATGATGATTGTGTCAGCCAGATTACCGCCGGGGTGTCCTTCACCGCCGATGCCGACAATCATTATGTTTACACGCCCGTCACCTTCACCATTTAGTTCAGATGGATCTAGGTTGCTTCTTAGAGCGGGTGCGCCTTCGCCGCTACGATCAAATATATTAGCCTGGGCGAAATAGAACTTACCACCTATGAATCCGCCAACGACAACAATGAGAAGGCCGATGATAAGCAATGAGCTCTTTATCGGACTTCTGACCAGGAAGTTTGGCAAGAATTTTATTCGTCGACTACTTTTTTCATCTTTTTTTCGCTTTTTCTTGTCTTTTTTGCGTTGTTTCTTGTCTTTTCGGGCTTGTTTGCGGTTTTTTCTGGATGGTTTGGCGTCGTCATCAAAAGTCATTGACTCTATCTCGCTATCCGAAGCTAGACTATTTCCGGGTTTAGCCGTACGAATATCAGATGTATTGATTGATGCCGAGCTCATGTGACGAGGATTTTTAAAGTCACCAATAGTGTTGCGTGTTGCACGCTGTGAAATGCCGTCAATATTTGGTCTTTTGGAACTTGAATGTTTAGTCATTTATAACCGCTCAATTATACTGTTAAAGACCCTGAACTTAAAGTAGATTTTATATCAATATCGCGATCAATAACTACTGCCTCACTGGACTAAATAGCCTTCTCGACTTATGCACGGTTGTACTTTCAGCAAACAGATTTTCTGAGCGAATTGTCTATGTGGTGTATAATCGGCGAGATGAATAAACAAAATGAACACGAGGGAGTGCCGACACTCCCAAAACCAGCACCACCTAAACCTCCTGCCAACCCTAGAGATCCTAGCTTTGTGGCACCAGACGTCTACGCCAAGACACCAGGTCCAGTCGTCCACGAAAACGACCCTATTAAAAAACGCTCTCTGCGCGACCGCATGGGCAACATTAAGCACAAAATAGCTAACTCGCCGTTGAAAGGCTTCCTTTCGGTCGGTCAGCTGATTCTTGGCTCAATCTTACTTGCACTTTTCATCAACCATTTCATTTTTCAGTCCTACCAAGTATTTGGGCTATCAATGACGCCTACTCTTCAGGATGGAGACAGGCTTATCGTCTCGAAAGTAGAGAAAAGTCTGTCAGGAATTAGTAATGGTGAATACGAGCCTGACCGCGGTGAAATAATAGTTTTCAAGAACCCGCGCAACCCTCAATCACCTCAACTTATTAAGCGTGTCATCGGCCTGCCTGGCGAGCGCGTTGTTGTGGTTAACGGCAACGTTACCGTTTTTAATGCTGCAAATCCAGATGGTTTCATGCCTGACAAATTGTTTGGCCTCGAGCTGGGTATTACGGCTGGACGAGTCGACATTACAGTTCCCGAGGGCCATATTTTCGTTAGTGGCGACAACCGCAGACAAGGTGGTTCACTAGATTCCCGTAACGAACTTGGCACAGTACCGCTCGATAAGATTATTGGGAATTTGGTGCTGAGAATTGCACCCCTCTCCGACGCTAAAGCCTTTTGAACCACTGGCCTCATAACTCTGCCAAAGCAGCAAAGCTACTTGCTCCAGTTATGCTCTTGGCGCAGCTAGTGAGTTTTTCCTGCGAGGCAAAAACAGCAGTACTATTCATACAGTTGACTTCCGCTTCTCGAAAAGAACTCACTATCTGCACTCAAGTCAGAGGTTCTAAACATAACGCCTCGACAACAATGAAATCATAAGTTCTGAGCCACTTTGACTCACTCTTCATAAACAACTTCCAGTCTGCACTCAAACCGAGCGGTTAGGAGCTCAAAGCTTGAAAACAACCAATGCAATAACTATATATAGTGTTAAAATTAATCTCAATATGAACTCAAGGATAGAAACAGCCGGTATTGTTCCTGCTTATAATGAGGAGACCACTATTGGACTCGTGGTGCGTTCTGCTTTGCGAGCTTCACTAGTTGATTCAGTAGTTGTGGTGGATGATGGGTCAGTTGATTCAACTGCTTCAGTTGCAAAAAACTCAGCGAATGAGCTAGCGTCCAGTATTCCGTTTGAGGTGATAACACATGAAACGAACAGAGGAAAAACTGATGCACTGAGGACGGGCGTAGACTACGTAAAGAGTCTTGGCTCTACGGCTTTGAAAACATTGGTCTTTTTAGATGCCGACTCCTCACCTGTTTGGTCAAGAGACACACCCGACAATATGAAACTGTGGCAAGTTGCAGTCCGCAAAATTGCACGTTCACCCAGCGAGCTACCTAGTCGGAATATATTAACCGGCAGAGAGGATTCCTTTGAAACTTTACTGGCGCGCTATATTGATGAAATTATAGAACCTGTAGTTCAGGGACGAGACAGTATGCGAATCGGTATGTATCAAAGAAACGTTATTACTGATACTTTGATGACGTTGTTTGATTGGGGAGGACATGCTGGCAATCGAGCTGTTTCCGTCGATAACTGGGATATGATAACCAACCACCTCAAGGACAAAGGTATTGATATATCTGGATGGCAGATTGAGGCAGCCCTTAATACGCTCATCCCTAGTGAGGAGACAACTTCGTTTTTGATGCATGGGGTGGTCAACATTGGCAGCCGAAAGAAAACAGGCTCCACAGCTAAAGGTTTGGCGAGAATGGCAACAATACATGCCCAGGCTTTTAGGGGTGCTATGAAACTGCGCAATAATTAGGATTCTTTCCTAGCAGAGTACCTCATCCCTAGTGAGGTGCGGACTTTTGATATACTGTTTCAAAGCACAGGGGTTATTATGAAAAAAGTACATTCATCACAAGAGGCGCCACCAACAGGTTCGGCTCCACTTTCACATGCGATAGAGACAAACGGTTTGGTTTTCACATCAGGACAAATACACCTCAATAAAAAAATGGAGCTTATTGGTGGAACAATCACAGAGAAGACCAAACAGGCCATGGCTAATTTAGAATCAATACTTAAAGCTGCTGGTTTAACTTTTGCAGACACTATTAAAACAACCATATACGTTACTGATATGGATACCTACGGTGAGCTGAATGAAGTATACGCAACCTATTTTGATAGCAATTACCCTGCTCGTGAAGTTATATGCGTAAAAGAACTGCCTCTAGGTGCAAGTTTAGAAATAAGCATGGTGGCTGCAAGATGAGAAAAGTATTAATAACGGGCGCCAGTGACGGGATAGGTAGAAGTATCGCTTTGAGACTTTCGAATGATGGCTACAAAGTAATTCTTTGCGGGCGTGATAAACGAAAGCTCAGTGGCGTTGCCAGAGAGTGTAGTAATGACACTCAAATTCTCGCTTTTGATCTAAATAATACAGATGAGAGAAACAAGGCTTTATCTCAAGTCAAAGACATAGACATCCTTATTAACAATGCAGGCATCTGGCACAAGGTTGGCGGGCTTGAGACGATTAGCGAAGAGACGATTACAAATGTTATAAACACAAACCTTACCTCACAGATTCTAATCACCAAGGCTCTCCTTCCATCGTTAAAAGACAGGAAGGAGTCAGCGATTATTAATATAATATCTAAATCAGGCGTGACCGCTCAATCAGGGCAATCCGTATACTCTGCTAGTAAATGGGGCATGAAAGGTTTCACCGACACACTTCGTAACGACACTTCGTCCAACAAAATTCGAATCGGGGCAATCTACCAATCCGGCATCAATATGAAGATGTTTGAAAAAGCAGGTGAAGACTTCCCTACTAACGCCTTCACGGAGCCTGGTGACCTCGCCGAGGTAGTAGTCTTCATGCTGAGTCGTCCGAAAAAACTGTGGATCAAAGAAATTCACATTGAGAAGTAACCATAGGACTGACGAAGAACGAGACAGTCAAATCATGCATTTTGTCACCTTAGAGTCTATTCAGGATGTCGTCGACATTGAGTTTAAGAAACAAAATGAATACCTAAGCAAACTGATTCCCTCTGCCGATATTCAGCATGTTGGCAGTACTGCAGTTCCGGGCTCAATTACTAAAGGTGACATTGATATTCAAGTTAGAGTAGGTGCAAATGAGTTTGCTAGAGCACGTGAATTACTGGGGAGACACTATATTCCCAGTCGTAAAGATGAAATATGGAGGAATGGCTTTGCAAGCTTTGTAACCTATGACCACCCTACTATCCCAATTGGCATACAATTAACAACCACTGGAAGTAAGTACGACGAATTTTACAAGGTCAGAGATCTCTTCATCAAAGATTCCGATCTTCTTGAGAAGTACAACGAAATGAAACGTGGTTGCGAGGGTAGAACTTACCTTGAATACCGCAAACACAAGAGACGATTATTCGGCCACAATGGTGCCAATCCTCTGCTCGTCAAGAAATAAGTTATCCAAATATTAAGAATATGGTTATATAATTAATCATATAACTCGCTTGATTTCTCTCTGTTGTAGATGGGAACATGTATACCAATATGGTTATATAATTGAAATCTAGAAATTAGAAGATAAAATCTAAATCTGAAGTTAGTTCTCTTCATTAAATAAGGCATTCACATCTCGTGACTCCCAATTTATAGTCTTGAATGGTTCCGCAGGCTAGATAAATTTCTTACTTCATAGTCATAGTGACTATAAGCCTCTGGTAAGTGGTTTTGTATTACTTTTGCCATTAAAAGTAATAATGGTGTCTACTGCCGAAACAGCGGTCTTTGGTTCCCGCCAACAGACGAACACAATTTTACTAACGAACTCTACTTTCCGAATCGTCTTTGGCGCGAAGCATATTCTTCCAGAGCTTCGTCAAGGTCTTCTACACTAAACTCAGGCCAGTATTTATCTGTAAAATACAGCTCGCTGTAGGCTGCCCGCCAGAGCATAAAGTTGCTTAGTCTTTTTTCGCCAGATGTGCGGATAATGTAATCTATCGGCGGTATGTCGGGTGCATACATATATTTCGACAACAGTTCTTCGTTGACATCTTTACTCTCTACGCCTTCATCAATCATATCTTTTACCGCATCTGCTATCTCTAGCCGTCCACCAAAATTAAAGCAAAAAGCCAGAGTTCCTTCGGTACATTCTTTCGTCGCTTCCTCTGCCTTGTCCATCGCAGCTAGAACCTTGTCGCTAAGTTTATCCCGAGTGCCAAGAAATCGAACTCTAACACCACGTTTGCGTAGTACGTCTATCTTTTTCTTCACAATTACCGTCGAAACTAACATGTCCATCAGATACTCAATCTCTTCCTGACTTCTATTCCAGTTCTCTGTAGAAAAAACGTATACACTAAGCACCTTAACACCGCGCTCAAGTGCCGCTTCTCCAATTATCTCTAAATTCTGGAAGCCTTTCATGTGACCAAAGAGTGAGGGTTTACCTTCTCTTTTAGCCCAACGCCTATTGCCGTCAATAATAAGACCGAGGTGTTCTGGCACTAGCGATTTATTTGTCTTGGGCATAAGTGGGTTGCTTCCTGATTTTTGACACGTGCTTCACTGACATCTGTCATCCATCGTCTGTTGTCTAATCGTTAGACCGTCATTATTTCTTGTTCTTTTGCCTTGGCTGAGTCTTCAATGACCTGGTGAAGTTGGTCGATATGTTCGCCGATAGCTTTTTCTGTATCTTTATAGTCGTCTTGGGAAATCTCTTTGTCCTTTTCCTGTTGTTTGGCGGTTTTGAGTAATTCATGTCTTATGTTTCGCAGGCGTATTTTGGCTTCTTCGGCCTTCTCGCTAACTTGCTTTACGACCTCACGTCGACGTTCTTCTGTCATTGGTGGGATCGGAATCCGAACTACTCGGCCGTCGTCTGAAGGATTCAAGCCAAGTGCTTGGTCTTCACGAATTGCTGCAGAAATAGCTTCGAGGTTGCTCGGGTCGAACGGAGTTATTTGTAACATTTGAGCATCGACAGCGTTTACATTCGCCACGTGAAGTAATGGGCTTTCCTGGCCATAAACGGTCACTTTGATACCTTCAAGAATAGAGCTGTTGGCACGTCCTGTGCGTATTTTATTTAGTTCAGAATCATAATGATCAATCGCTCGCGACATCTGTTGCTTAGCTTCGTCAACCGTTCCAATCATGAACTTATTGTACCTCGCCAAGCTCTAAACGCGAAAAGCGTTTAATGACGATATTTTCACCAAGTCTGGCGATGACTTCTTTTAGATACTCACCGACTGTTTGGTCAGGGTTCTTAATGTACGGCTGCTCTAAAAGACAAACCTCGGTGTAATACTTCTTAATCTTGCCTTTAGTAATTTGAGCAATCATTTTGTCGGGCTTGCCGCTCTCTTTAAGCTCTTTTTTAATCAACTCGGTTTCTTTATCTAGGGTTTTTTTGTCGATATCCTCTACGCTTACAAACTGCGGATTACTGGCTGCTACATGCATAGCGATGTCATGGACAAAGGTTTTGAAGTCGTCTGTACGAGCTACAAAATCCGTCTCACTGTTCACTTCCACTAACACTCCAATACGTCCACTGTGCACGTACTCGCCAATCAAACCTTCTTTGGCTTCGCGTTCCGACTTTTTATCGGCTTTGGCTAAACCCTTAATACGCATAGCTTCAAGTGCCTTGTCGAAATCACCTTTAGTCTCTGTCAGGGCGTTCTTGGCGTCGGTCATGCCGACACCTGTTAGCTCCCGAAGTCGTTTTATTTCTTCAATACTTATAGACATTATTTTTTCTCCTCTGTCTTTGCGTCCTTTGCGTCGGCGGCCTTCTCTGCCTTGGGTTTTGACTCTTCGTCTACAGCCTCTTTTACTGGTGCAGCTTTTTTCATCTTAAGCCCGCCTGATTTTGCAGCTTCACCGATTGCTTCAGTAATTAGCTTGATTGATTTTATCGCATCGTCGTTAGCTGGAATTGGATAAGTAACAGTGCTTGGATCCGTGTTACTGTCCACAATTGCAACGGTTGGAACACCAAGTTTGGTTGCTTCCTTAATCGCAAGGCTATCAACTTGGATGTCAGCAACAAAGACTGCACCAGGTGCACCATTTAAGTTCTTTATTCCTCCAAGCACGTTGTTCAAAGAATCAATCTCTTCCTGGAACCTCTGAACCTCGAGCTTATTGAACCTATTGGCAAGCTCACCAGATTCCATGCGCTCTTCTAGCTTCTTAAGATGTTTAACGCGTTCATTAATCGTCTTGTAGTTAGTTAACATACCCCCAAGCCAGCGCACGCTCACGTACGGCATCTTCGCATCTTTGGCAACTTCTTCAATAATTGGCTTAGCCTGACTTTTAGTTCCAACAAAAAGTACTTGTTTGCCCTTGCCGGCTACGGTCTCGATAAATCCAAGAGCGATATCCAAGCTCTCAACGGTTTTGCCAAGGTCAATAATGTGTGACCCGGCACGTTTACTGTGAATATATGGCGCCATTTTCGGGTGCCATCGGCTTGTTTTGTGACCGAAATGTGACCCGGCCTCAAATAACTGTTTAATATCTACTTTACTCATTTAATTTCTCCTTATTCTTTGTGCGCTGGCAATCCGCTGACAGGCGGACAGGATTGTTATCGAGCTAGCACACTGCTTTATTTATAACGTAGTTAATTTAACAGATGTCCGACTCTAGTGCAACTCTGGATTGATTATTCTTTAGCAGGGAGAGCTGCCGCCTTTTCTGGGAGTTGACCATATGTATTGTCGCTGAGCCTCGAGCTTGAGTATAACTGGAGCAAAACGCTTTGCTCTTTGACAGAGTTATGCGCCCAGTGGTTCAGGGGTTGACTCACCCCTGTCACGTATGTATACTCTGACACGCTATGAAGAAAGACTTACACCCAACAGATTACCGACCAGTAGTGTTTCAAGATACCAACAATGGTACTAATTTTTTGACACGTTCGACCGCAAAGACGAAAGAAACTATCAAGCTTGACGGTGTCGAATACCCTTTGGTTAAAATCCACATCTCTAGTTCTTCTCACCCATTCTACACTGGTGAAGAGAAGATTGTAGACGTCGAAGGTCGTGTAGACAGGTTCAAAGCTCAGCAAGCCGCTGCCCAGAAAAAACGAGCCGCGCTTGCTAACAAAGCTAAGAAATCATCCACTAAAAAAGAGGCCTCAAAAGAAAAAGGAAGTGAAACGAAGGTAGAAAAAATTGGTTCTGGCACTGCTAAACCTGCTCCTGGTAACAAAAAACCAGCTCCAACTAAAAAAGACGAAAAATAACTAAACAAACGTCCGTCACGCCTCTCTAGAGGTAAATTGGCGAATTTTTTGTTACCATGGAGCCAGATATGAAAGATATTACAACCAAACTTCAAGCAGAGTATGAGGAGCTAAGTAATTTTATTGCACGCCCAGACGCTTTTAGTGACCCTGACGTAGCCAAGAAGACTAAACGCCATAGCGAACTTAAAAACATCCTCGACCTGCTCGGTGAAAAAACTAGTAAAACCGATGAGCTAGCAGACGCCAAAGAGCTTGCTGCTGGTTCAGATGCAGAAATGGCTGAGTTAGCCAAAACAGAGGTAGAGTCGTTAGAAAAAGCACTTCTGATAATTAGTGAAAAACTCGAGAAACTCTTAACCCCGAAAGATCCAAACAATGGAAAAAACGCCATAGTTGAGATTCGCGCTGGTGCTGGTGGAGACGAAGCCTCCCTGTTCGCTGGGGAGCTTTACCGCATGTACACACGTTATTGCGAAAAAAACCACCTAAAACTAGAGCTTAGTTCCGAAAGTCCTTCAGAAGCTGGTGGTTTTAAGGAAATCGTCTTCGAAGTTAGAGGCGACGAAGCTTACGGCCAGCTAAAATATGAATCTGGTGTGCACCGCGTCCAACGCATCCCCGTCACTGAAAGCCAGGGCCGTATTCATACGTCAACAGCGACTGTTGCAGTGATGCCCGAGGCAGAAGAAAAGGATCTAGAGATAAACCAAAACGACTTAAAGATTGACACTTACCGAGCTAGCGGAAACGGTGGTCAGTCGGTAAACACTACCGACTCCGCTGTTCGAATAACTCATCTTCCAACAGGAGTAGTAGTCTCGATGCAAGATGAAAAATCACAGATAAAAAACCGCGATAAAGCCATGAAGATACTCCGCACTCGACTATTGGCTCACGAAATGGAAAAACGTCAAACAGCTGAATCCGAAGCCAGACTCAAACTCATCGGCACCGGAGACAGAAGCGAGAAAATTCGCACATACAACTACCCTCAGGACCGTATAACCGACCACCGTATTGGCTTTAGTCGAAGCAACCTCCCCGATGCACTGGATGGCAACATTAAAGACATTGTCGAAGCCCTAAAAACAGCAGAGCGAGAGTTGGTTCGCGGTGACAATAAATGATTGGTTAACAGCTACGACAAACAAGCTAACTACCTCTGGTATAGAGTCTGGTCGATTGGATGCACTCATACTATTAGAACACGTTCAAAAAGTTCCTAGAGAATCCTTACTAGCGCAGCCTGATTTTGCACTAAGTAGTGAATCTATTGCTACGCTACGTACGCTCGTTGACCGGCGCGTAAAACACGAGCCAATCGCCTACCTGACAGGTCATAGGGAATTCTATGGTCTGGAATTTAAGGTTGATAAAAATGTTTTAGTACCCAGGCCAGAGACCGAAAAACTTGTTGAGTACATTCTTGATTCAGCCGAGCCTAAAAGTATGGTTTTAGACGTCGGCACTGGTTGCGGTGCTATTGCAATTTCTCTAAAGAAAAACCGAGACGACCTCGGGGTGTCAGCCTCCGAAGTGTCCCATCCAGCTCTCGAAGTTGCACGGAAAAACGCTGGAAACCATAAAGCCTTCATTGGTTTCGTGGAGAGTGATTTGTTTGATAACATTGCTCCTCACAAGAAATTCGACGTTATCGCTGCGAATCTTCCCTATGTGTCTTTGGATAAAATATCAGTTCACCCAGAGCTTAAACACGAACCCGCGATTGCTCTCTTCCCTGACGATAGACGTGGACTGAGTATTTACGAGCGTTTCTTTAGAGTCGTAAATAATTTCGTCAACCCTACTGGCTTCGTAATTATTGAGCATGATCCTTCCCAACTCGAGGACATACTAAAGCTAGGCAAACTCGCCAAGTTTAATGGTGAATCAATTTCGCCATTCATTACCAAGTTTTCACCCATCAAGCGCCACAGCATTAGTATCAACTAATCGCAAAATGTCTCGTGTCGCACAATGTAGAGTTCTTGTCTATTTTACTCTTTCTGCAATTTCTTAGTTATTCGGTCTAAGTCTTTTCTGGATTTATACTCAATGATAAGTCGACCGCCTTTTGCCATCGGGCGTAGGGTGACTTTAGTTTTAAGTGATTTTGCCAAAGCTTTTGTCTCTTTGGTTTCTTTTTCGGAAACTTTTACTGCTTCCTTGCTATTGCTCGCACCTTCTTTGGTTGCTGTTACAAACTGTTCGGCTCTTCGCACAGTCCAATCATGCCGAAGTATCAAATCCAGAAGTTCCTGTTGTTTCTTAGAGTCTTTTAGTGCAAGTATTTGCCTGGCATGCCCCTCTGTTATCTTGCCATCCAGCAGTGCATCTTTGGCAGGCATTGGCAATCCTAGCAACCTGACGGTATTCTTAACCGCACTTTCACTTTTTCCGGTACTTTTTGCGATATGCGAATGCGACATATTAAACTGGTCGACTAGCTTGAAGAAGGCTGTGGCAACTTCAAGAGCGTTTAGGTCTTCTCTTTGTAGATTTTCTATAAGCGCAACTTCTAGTGCGGCTTGGTCATCGAACGAACGGACGATAACTGGAAGCTCCGTGAGACCCGCATCCTTTGCAGCACGATATCTACGCTCACCCGCAATAATTTGATAGCCGTTCGAGGTTTCAGTGACGATTAGCGGCTGGATGATACCATGAGTTTTGACGGACACAACCATCTCTTTATGACTGTCTACATCAAACTTTTTACGTGGCTGACCTCTGTTAGGCTTCACATCTTGGATGAGTACATTTTTTGTTCGAGAAACTGATTGGTCTTTTTTTGCAGTCGGGTCAAACTTACTCTCAACAAGGTGTGTTGGAATGAGAGAATCAAAGCCTCTACCTAGTCCTGTTTGTTTTTTCGCCATCATTTGCCACCTTTCTTCGTCCGGTCTTGGACTTCTTTTGCTAATTTTTTATAACTTTTTGCACCTTTTGAACGTTTGTCGTGTTCTGAAATTGGTTTGCCAAAGCTTGGCGCCTCGGCAATCCTGACATTCCTCGGAATAACCACATCAAAGGCTTTGCCTGGGAAATGCTTCATTACCTCATCGTGAACTTGATCCGACAAAGAAGTGCGATTGTCGTGCATAGTTAGCAACACCCCCAACAGATCTAAATCAGTATTTAAAGCCTGCTGAACGCGGTTAATGGTGTCCAGTAAATGGCTCAGCCCTTCAAGAGCGTAGTACTCCGCTTGAACTGGTATCAAAACGTAATCCGCAGCGCTTAGGGCATTGATCGTCAGCAGACTAAGACTTGGCGGACAATCGATGATTATATAGTCAAAGTCATAATTATCTATCAGTTGCTTTAGTTTGTATTCTCTGCCTAGTTCCTGAACCAAATCAACCTCTGCAGCGGCAAGTTCTGGTGTGGCTGGAACTACTGTTACACCATACTCTGTCTGTACTAATACGTTTTCAGCTAATTTGCTATCGAACAGCGCATGGTAGATGGAGTTCTCAAGATCTAGTTTGTCTATGCCGAGTCCGCTAGTGCTATTTGCTTGAGGGTCTAAATCTACAAGCAAGACTCTCTCGCCAACGGCAGCCAAATAGGCGGCAAGGTTGATAGACGTAGTCGTCTTACCAACACCACCCTTCTGGTTTGCTATAGCTATTACTTTTTTGGCCATTTTTGTCTCTTTACCCTCAGTTCTCAAATTTATTATACCACTCACGCCCTCTTCCACTCACCCCAACCTCACGTTTCCAGGGGTGACCCCTGGAAACGTGAGCACTCGCTCAATACAGCTCCTTCTTCATCTCTTTAAGTTCTTCTCGTCTATCTAAATACTCGTCGACAAATTCTTCATACTCTATTTTTGACTCGTCGAACATCTCAAGTATTTCATTTGGGTCGACCCAATCACTTCTCTTCTGCCTAATATAATACCCAACACTTGAATACTCATATTTCTTATAGTCTACATCTAAATCAACGGAGTTGAGGTGTATATATCTCGTGATATGCCAAAGTTGAGCTTCTTCGGTAATTGGTACAGCTCTATACTGCTTCCCAAATAAGCTACCGACTCTCTTCCATTTCTTATTGAAATACATGACGTATGCGGTAGCTACGCTCGACATAACCTTAGGTAGCATGTTTGGATTTTCTTTAGTCAGAAAAAGTAGGTGAAAATGATTTGGCATCAAACAGTATGATAACAGACTGATTTCACCATGAAAATTTGGGTATTCTCTGTTTCGAGTATCATGTATTGCTTCTACACCTAAGTATCGTTTGAGAAGGTTGAGAAAAACCCGATAATCTTCATCGTCTTTGAATATCGATCTTTTATTGTTGCCTCTGTTGTAAACATGGTAATACACATCAGGCAAATACTCTTTTTCTATATTCTTCCCAGGCATACTGGTAGTTTAACACCCAACCACCTATGTTTCCAGGGGTGACCCCTGGAAACATAGGTGGTTGGGTGTTCTTGGGGTGGGAAGCTGTTTATTGGATTACTTGATATTGGAATTGGTAGGTTGTGTCGTCCTGAGCTGCATTCAAGATACCTAGCACGAAACCAGTTTCTGTGACGGACGCTACATAGTAGTTAAGCCCTGCCCCGTCTTGACCTAGAGGTGTTAATGTCACCACTGGCGGTTTCTCGTAAACTTTATCGAACGTTACTTCTACTAAGTCACCGTTGCTCGCTGTAACACCAGTGGTTATCGAAACTACCCCTGCTGTGTCGGTGCCGATTATGGCCGCTAGTACTTGAGGGTCTGTTGGAAGCGTTCCATTAATGCCTGCAGCATCACCCTTAACCACCACCGGCACATTCCCCCCAGACACAATATGCCCATTAACATATATATCAGCTACGGTGGTATCACCAGTTACGGTTAGATTGTTAGTTATAGTTACGTCAGTAACTATAAGGTTAGCTATGGTAGCAGTGCCAGTGACTGTAAGGGTGGTAGTGGTGGTTATAC
>CAZOFP010000023.1:0-10360 GCA_964579475.1 uncultured Candidatus Saccharibacteria bacterium
GTGAGATACCCAGCTGTATGACTTTTTCTTTGGCTTTTTGCTCTTCGTCTTTCATCGTCTTAGATTATGAGTTACATCCTGATTTAATTCAATCTGGTCGGGGCAATAGGACTTGTACCTGCGACCCAAAAACTTCATTTTTGAAAACAAGTTTTCAAAAAAAGATTTCCTTGCAACAGTTCACAGAACTGTCTCACCTCGTCTTTTAAAACAAAAACCCACATGGCGAGACGAAAGGAAGTAATCTACCCGGATGATACCAGGTGGGTGCTCGCAACTACTCGCCTCGACGACTAGTCATATGAAGCTCCCTAAAGATTTGTATTCAGGAAATTATCTTCCTGTCGCCTCCACCAGAGGGCATATACATTATACAGGATTAAACTAATGAAGAGCCAACTATAAACTCCCACATTACACTTACTGCTTCCCCGACAAGAGGTGCGATAAACCTAAATGCGAAAAGCATGAATATTAGTATCGCTACAAACCCAGCTCGCTCAATTGATTTCATTAAACTCTTCACTCCCTCTGGGGCAAACGCATATAACAGCCTAGAACCATCCAACGGTGGATATGGAATCATATTGAAAATAAAAAACGACAAATTAACCAGCACGAAAGTACCGATAACAAGATAGCTTGTCCCTGTGGTAATAGAGAATAGTCGCATAACCCCACCAGCAAACACCGCTAGTCCTAAGTTTGTCAGAGGTCCTGAAATACCAACCAGAGCAGCCCCGTACTCACCATACCGAACTTTGTATGGGTTGAATGGTACTGGTTTAGCGGCACCAAATGGTGGCAGACCAGAGATAGCCAGTAATATAGGCAGGAGAATTGTCGTAAAAAGGTCAATATGCACGAGAGGGTTAAACGACAGCCTTCCCATGTGGACAGCTGTGTCATCTCCAAGCCAGTATGCAACATAAGCATGCATCGCCTCATGAATAGTCATAGAAAATAAGATCGAAACCAAGATGGAGATTAAATAAAGCGTGTTCACAACCAATTGATTATAGCAAAGCAAAGCTCCTTAAAGCTGGTCATTGACATAATATGGAAAAAACAGTAGTATCTATTGGTTATTAATAGAGGCAACTGTCGTGGCCCAAAAATGCGAAGTCACTGGTAAAGGAAAGCAGTTCGGACATAATGTCAGCTTTTCTCAGAGAAAGACCAAGAGAACTTGGAAACCTAACCTTCAGAAGAAGACTTTTGTTGTTAACGGTAAAAAAGTTACTATGAAATTATCTGCACAAGGTATCAGAACTCTTAAGAAAAAAGGCGTTCTCTAGCTAAACTCGCTTTAGTGGAACGACTTGAAGTTGCTCGGGGAGAATCGTATTCTTGCCGAGCTTAAGCTTCTCTTGTTCGTCTGGTTGAGCTCCCATTTCATCTAAAAACATCTTTAGCTCAGCCTGAGGTACGTCATATTTAATTTGTTTATCACTGTAGTGGGTCGGAATTACTATCTTCGGTTCTATTTTTCTAGATAATTGAGCGGCTCCGGTGCTGTCTATCGTGTAGCCGTTACCGCCAACTGGCATAATTAACACGTCTACCATGCCTATAGCTTCGAGTTGCTCGTCCGATAATTTAGTAAATATATGACCAGTAACTACAAGGTTAAAGCCTTCGAAATTAATCTTATAAATAACCGCTGACTCACCTTCCTCATCAGTATGCGCCCTGGCAGCAAGACCGCGAACAGTCAGACCGCTCATCTCGTACTCGCCTGGCGTGTTGACAATAAATTCTTCTCCTTTGTAGTCAAGAATGTTGTCATTTGTAATCAATGAAAATTTGGCCTTGCTAGTGTTGATCTTTATCCCCGGCACTACTGGATCGATAAATACCATCGCCTTCTTTGTCGTCAGTCGAATACAATTTGCACCTAAATACTCAATGTCCATGATTTAACTCCTTATTTCTTTCTTTTTTTTGTTGGCTTCTTTATTCTGGTTTTCACACTAAACAATCCACGATCATCTATTAAAACTGTTTTCTTTGAATTTAGCGAGTTAGCTATAAACCTGTCATGAACATCTAGACGATAATCAAATTCGTCACTGTCCATTATTGAGTACCTAAGATCTTTACCTTCTTCTTTTTCGACAGCTGCCACGAATTTTCGCAAACGCGTTCTATTTACATCTCCGACTATCAGAATATCCACCGGTGATAAATCATCTCTGGTGAAAACTCCGCTCAAAAAAGCCAGCTCCACGGCACCAAGTAGCCGAAGTTGTGCAACCATATCATTGGATTCACCCTCTGAAGCCTCCTTAGCAGTAACTGCCGACTTCGAGCCAAAAATAGATTTTAGCGCTTCGTAGTGTTCATACTTCTGATTTACTTCATAGTACAGTTTATTGTTACCGCTATCAGATGTGATAATCCCAACACTTAACATATTCGCCAGTTCGCGCCGAACTGAATTTATCTGCTCGTCAACTTTTCTAGTAATTTCACGTACGTAAAAAGAGCGATTAGGGTTGCTCAGGAATAGCTGCAACAGCTTAACGCGTGTTTTCGAACCAAATAATTGATCAATCATTTAACAATAATCCTCCGCATCTCTAATACATTTTAGCAACTTGTGACAGTTTATTAAACAGCTATCTAGGAAGCTTGCGTGCAACTGCTGCAGCCTTCAGAGCAAATGAGTCATCAAGTTGTGCGAGCTGAACACCTTTTCCATATTTTCGTGTCATGGCTTTTTGTATCAATTCGTCAGCAAGCTGCGGATTTTTTGGTAAAACTGGACCATGAAGATACGTTCCGAATGCATTTAACGAGACGCAGCCTTCTGTTGCATCGTGACCATTGTTACCTGCTCCTTTGGTAACTGTACTTAGCCTTTGGCCAGTGTCTCTTAGGAAAGTTCTACCGCTGTGGTTTTCAAAGCCAACGAAATCGCCACGAATTTCACTGCTAGAATTGACGTTGCCAATCAGCCTATCCTCGCCCGCTTCGGTATACATGTCAAAAATACCTACGCCTTTAATCTCGCCTTCGCCAGTTTTAAAGCTATTTCCAAAGAGCTGGTACATTCCACAGATTGCTAGAAACACCACTCCATTGCGGTGCATCGACTGCAGTGTTTTACTTTTTATTGTGAGATCCTTGCTGACTTTGAATTGACCAGAGTCTTGTCCTCCTCCAGCAACAATAATATCAACGTTATCCGGCAGTTTTTCGCCAACACTACAGCTAATTATATGAGCCTCAAATTCTCGTTGCTCTAAACGCCACCGAAGTGCCAGTACATTTCCTGTGTCACCGTAAATATTCATTTCCTTGTCATACAGATGACAGATTGTTAAACTCTTTGTTTTTACCATATATCCTCCACGTCATCTGTGTATGACTTCAGTATCTTTCTAAGTTCAAGCATGGCGGTGTATGTCGGGAATACGGTAATGTCTTCTGCGGTGTCGCCGTCACTAAGTGCATGTTCTAAGGCTGTTTTTATATCCTGGTTCACTTCGTCTACCTCAAGTCCCATGTACTGAAGCCTAAGCGCCATATCGTAGGCCCTGGTGCCACCGATAACTATTGTTGGTTTGTATTTCTTTAACAACTCGAAATCTACATCCCAAAGCCAAGAGACATCTCGACTGTCAGCGTAATTATCGTTGACCAGCACCAGAGCAACTCTTATCTTATCGTTCACCAGTGTTCTTATGTTCTGGTTAAAACCTCCCGGATTTTTTGCCAGCGCAATATGAACCATTCTGTCTTGCAGTTTTATTTTTTCGCCCCTGCCGAACGCTGGAGTAACTCGACTCAAACCGTCGAGTGCCTCTGTGACATTGAAATCGGCCTTCAGTAGATGTTGTACCGTGGCAACTGCCGCAGCTGCATTAACCCCGTTGTGAACGCCTTCGAACTGTAGCTTTGTTTTATGCAAACTACCTGCGATGTCTAATTCAATACTTTGTCCATTATGCCTTTTAAGTAGCACCTGCACTTTTTTGGCTGGACCCTTCTTTGTATCTTTAGAGAAACCAAGCAGTTCTTCATCTGAAGGCAGTAGCTTTTGAATACTTTCAGCTGCGCCAAAAAACGTTACGGATATGCCGTCAGAAAGTTGACTAGCTAACGATGCTACTGGCGGATCATCGGCGTTCAGAACAACTCCCTTGGCATACTCAAACGACCTCGAGATAAGTTCAGCCGTACCATCAATCTCGCCGTATCGATCAAGTTGATCCCGCATAACGTTCGTTACGGTTACTACTGTTGGTTTTAAATCCTTGGCAAGATACCTCGAGTAAGCCTCGTCTACCTCTATTACTGCTACGTCATATTCAACCTCGCCCTTAATTGATGAATTATCTATGAGCGACGAAAGCACCCCTCTGGTAAAGTTACTGCCTGTTTTATTGGTGAAAACCGCATAACCCAAGCTGCTGAGCATTCCAACAATCATCTTGGTCGTGGTAGTTTTCCCGTTGGTGCCCGTAACCAATACTATTCCTTTTTCAAACTGAGAGCCGAAACTAACAAGTAACCTTGGGGCAATTCTTTCAGCAACTAGCCCTGGGAGTGCTGAACCGCTGTTGCCAAGCAATCGGCTAACATATAGCGTGATTTTCCCTAGTAATATTGCCGTGATTTTTCTCATGGGGAACATTATGCCCTATGGACGAAGAAATTTCTCAACTAAAGCCACGGCTTCTTCAGGATTGCTTACCCAGTTGATCTCAAGATTCTTCTTAAACCAAGTCTTTTGTCTCTTTGCTAGAGCAAGTGAGTTTTTTACGATTCTTTGTTTTGTTTGGCGCATACTTTGTTCACCTGTACGCCAGAGTTTAAATTCTCTGTAGCCGATGCCTTCCATGCCTTGGCTGTCCCAGCCATACTTATCTGCGATGGTTAGCACCTCTTTTTTTAGTCCCCGTCTAAACATCAGCTCAACACGGTTTTCAATGTTTTCACGAAGAAATTTTCTATCAATCTTTAACCCAAGCACGAGCGTGTTGCTGCGAAGTTTACTACGTTTTGGGGTCTCGCCTTCGGTTTCAAGCACTCTTATCAGTCTTCGCTTATTTCTTACATCTATCCCTGTTAAATCATAGTTCTTTTGCTCAATTTCTTTAATTAGTTGTTCTATAGACAACGAATTATAGTGCTTTCTTTCTTCTTTGTTGCTCGTCTTCATGAAACTAAAATTGAAGATAACTCCGTCAATATACAGCCCCGTTCCACCAACCATAATTGGAATATTGCTCCGGGTATATATTTGATTCATAGCTTTTATGGCGTCGCGCTGGTATAAACCCGCTGTGTAATCCTGATCTGGGTCTACAACATCAATGAGATGATGTGGAATCAGTTGCTGTTCTTCAGCTGAAGGTTTCGCTGTCCCAATATCCATACCTCTGTACACTGCCCAGGAGTCCGCTGAGATAATTTCACCGCCGAACTTCTGGGCTAACTGCAAAGCCAAAGAAGATTTACCACTAGCTGTTTGACCAACTACTGCTATCAGTGGTTTATTCATCTGGCCAGTAGAGGTATTTAGTGGTGTCTACTTGGTAATCACCGGCCACCTCGACCCCTTCTAGTTCAAGGTCTTTTTTGTGGCCTTCTTTGCCCCCGTGGTAACCCGAAGCTAAACCGCCAGTCTTGTTTACTACTCTATGCCAAGGCAGCTCCGTTGGACCCCAGTGCGCTAATCCACCAACTTGCCTAGCGGCACGGGGACTACCACAAATTGCTGCTATTTGGCCGTACGTCATCACTCTTTTCTCGGGAATCTGTGCGACAGTTTCGTAAACTCTATCTTTGAAGAGACTTGGCGTTTTGTTCATCTAACCACTCTGTTAATACGTCGAGCGAAATACTATCTTCTTGATCACCTACTCTTAAGCTGACCGTATTTGCTTCCCTGTCTCTTGGCCCGACAATCAACAGTACTGGAATTTTCATAGCTCTAGCTTCCTTTATCTTTTTTCCAAGGGATTCGTTACGTGCATCAACGCTATAGCGAAGTTCGTTAAACTTTATGGGTTCATTAAGCACTTTTGCCTTAAGAACTAGTTCTATTTTGTCGACATAATCCGAGATGCTGTCGTTTATCTGGAGGACTCTGACTTGCTCTGGCGCTAACCATAATGGGAAATTGCCGTTGACGTGTTCTATGTAGACACTCAGGAACCTCTCGATCGTTCCAAGTAACGCGCAGTGAATCATGACTGGTGTTTTTTTGCTTCCATCTTTTGCTGTGTATTCAAGCTCAAACCGCCCTGGTTGAACAAAATCTAACTGCACAGTCGCAAGTTGCCATTCGCGACCAATAGCGTCGACTCCAATAAAATCAATCTTTGGACCATAAAAAGCTGCCTCACCCTTGTCGATTTTGTAATCTAGTTTGTTCTTTTTTGCTATCGACTCCAAAACTTCCTGAGCGTGCGACCACAACTTCTTGTCTCCAAGGTAGGCATCGGTGTCGTCTCTAAACGAAAGGTAAAACTTCAAATCCATCCCTAAAGTTTTGTACATTTCTTGGGCTGCCCGAATCAATGAACTAACCGAACTTTCAATCTGCTCTTCGGTGCAAAATACGTGGCTATCATCCTGAGTAAGAGATCGAACCCTGCTAAGCCCATGTAATTCACCTGACTTTTCGTCCCGATAATCAGTGGTGTTCTCCATGTAACGTATTGGGAGGTTTTTATAACTGCGCTGTTTTGATGCATAAATCCTAGTATGATGCGGGCAGTTCATCGGCTTCATAACTAGTACATCGGAAGTCTCCTGGCTCTCAACTTTGAATAATTCGTCACCAAATTTATCCCAATGCCCAGAAGTTTTGTATAAATCAGTTTTGGTTATATGAGGAGTCCACACCCTTTCAAACCCACGCTTCTTTCGTAACTCTTGGGAATAGCTTCCTAGAAGTTCCCTGAGAACCGTACCTCTAGGTGTGAACATCGGGAGCCCTGAACCCACAAGCTCAGAAAAGGTATATAGGTCTAGTTCTTTGCCGAGTTTGCGGTGATCACGCTTCTTTGCTTCCTCGAGCATCTCTAGGTGCTGTTTGAGCTCATTGTCGGTTGTGAAGGCTACTCCGTATATTCTTTGCATCTGCGCCTTGGTCTCGTCTCCTCGCCAATATGCACCAGCAACTCGTAGTAATTTAAACGCACCGACCCTGCCTGTGCTTACTACATGTGGGCCACGACAAAGATCAGTAAACTCTCCATTTGTGTAGAAAGATACTGTGTCCACGCTTTCGTTATCGCTGCCAACACCTAGCTGAGAAGGGTCGATATCTTTGGCACTAGTAGTCCCTTCGCGACCAAGGTCATTTAGTAGCTCTTCTTTATACGGCTGGTGTTGGTCTTTGGCCCAGCTCAGAGCCTCTTCAAGCTTTTTGTTTGACCGAATAAACTCTTGGTCATCAGCTATAATTTGCCTCATCTGTTTTTCGATCTTACTGAAGTCATCTTTCGAGACGTTATAACCGTCAATATCTATATCGTAGTAGAAGCCATTGTCTACGACCGGGCCTACCCCTAGCTTGACCTCTGGCCAAAGTTGCGTAATAGCTGCGGCCATAATGTGCGCTAAACTATGGCGCATTGCGTGCAACTCATCAGGTTTTTCAGACATTTTAGACCCCAATTATTCTTTAACTACTACTATACCAGATGCTACCTTAGCCGTTACCAAGAACTTAATATATAGCCAAACTATCCATTTATTGATAGTACCAAATGGATAGTTGTATTTGTCTTGCGCTCTACCCCTGTCTGCACTATCATTTATTAGGACAACCAGTGCCTAAATGTGGGCGATTAGCTCAGTTGGCTAGAGCGCTTCATTGACGTTGAAGGTTAACAATGCGGTAAATTTACGTGAGGGCTCGTAGCTCAGTTGGCTAGAGCGCTTCATTGACGTTGAAGAGGTCACAGGTTCGAGTCCTGTCGAGCCCACCACGTAAATTTACCGACTTCAATCGGAAAACAATGTGTGAAGATACTCACGCAATGGGTTGGGAGTTCAAATTCCTTATCGCCCACTAATAGAAAAGCCATCCGCGACGGATGGTTTTTCTATTCTAGAAGGAATGCTTTCGGCTAACATAGTACCGCCGGCATAAACTAGTTCTATTCCACGAAATTTACCCTGGCAGCGTGAGTTTTCTCTAGGTGAAAATAATCTGAGTGTCTTTTTCTGCTCGTGAGTAGAACTCACCGATGGTTAGTACTCCGTCGATATCATCACGCAAATCGGCTTTTTCTAAATCGAACATGTCCATAGCCATCTTGCAGCCGTAGATACCGCCGCCGCCTGCTTTAATCATATCTATAAATTCGTCTACAGTCGGAATATCAAGTTGCTCGATTTTCTTCTTCATCATCCAGGTGATCATTCGAGACATTCCAGGTATGACACCTAGAATATTAGGCATCGGCATGTTGATTACCGGAAGCCTTAGTGACGGATTTGCTACTGCTGCAACAGATTGCTTATCTTTCTGAGCTTTCGTAATGGCGTCCAGTCCGAAGAAAGTAAAGAAAACATCGACTTTCATGCCTTCCATCAAAGCGCCGTTTCCCATAACTAGCCCCGGCAAAACATCAACAAGCGAGCCTTTGCTAACAACTAACATTATCTTTTTTACTGGTTTACTGTCTTCTTTCATTTTCATTCTCCTTACATGCAACTCGTAGGTCGTGGCAGCCCTGCGATTTTAGATGCATTTTTTAACGGTCCACCTGGAAACAGTGTATACAAACCCTTTATATCAACTACTCCAGATTTACCGACTTTTCTAATCGACATCTCAACGCCCTCATCGTGTTGTTGACGAAGGTACTCGATAACCTTCCAGTGGTCATCTGTTAATTTAATATTTAATTCCTTGGCAATCTCTTCAGCAAGAGACTTGTCCCACTGTGATGCGTCGGTAAGATAACCTTCTTCGTTTCTGTCTGCACTCATACTGCGTTCCTTTCTTTTTAATTAAACTTTTTGCCACGTTTTGTCATTTTATTTGTGATACCAGGTAGTGGTATAGCTTTTAGTAGCATGTTCCAATAAATCCACCTAAACGCCAGTTTACCAATATGGTTTAGCCTCGACTCTTTAAGAAGCTGCATCGGACCGATCACTGGAATTGGAAATTTACCCTCAAGTGGTTCTGTTTCATAATTAAAATCAATTAAAAGAGCCTTCTTGCCACCAGTTTCAACGAAACAGTTTGCGTGGCCATCAAAACCTTCAATCAACTTATCGCCGTCAAGATACTTGGTGATATTTTCTGAAAGTGTATCAGTTTGAAAATGAGCCACTGACCCAGCTTTGGATGCAGGCAAGTTTGTGGCGTCTCCAATAACAAATATATCCTCGTGTGCTTCGGACTGCAGAGTGTATTTGTTGGTAGGAACAAAATTTAGTTCGTCTCCTAAGCCTGAGTGCTCAATAACAGCATCGCCGACATTAGTCGGAATTGTTACTAGCAAATCATATTTAACCTCTTTTTCATCGTACGAAACTAGCTTCTTTGCCGCACCGTCAACATGCTCTGTCCCAAAATCTGGAATAAGTTCTACATTCTTTTCCTTCAGTAGATGCCCTAGCGACTGTGATGCCTTGGGCTTGGTGAATGCTCCATCCAGAGGTGTTACGTATTTGATTGTTACTTTGTCGCGAATCCCCTTTTTCTTAAAGAAATCGTCAGCTAGGAATGAGAACTCTAGCGGTGCTACAGGACATTTGATGGGCATTTCGACAATATTAATCGCCATGACCCCGCCTTCCCAGCTCGCTAGTTTTTCTCTTAGTTTTGATGCACCTTCAAAGGTGTAGAAATCAAAGATTGTTTTGTACCATTCGTCACCCTTGAGACCTGGGGTTTCTTCTGGCTTCGTTTTTGTGCCTGTTGCTATTACCAGCACATCGTAGCTCAGCTTAGTTCCATCCCCAAGCAGAACTTTGTTGTCATCTGGTAGAATCTTTTCGATTAGTTGTTGGACGTATCGAGCGTCCTTAGGGATAAATTCACTCTTCGAGCGAATAATGTCTTTTTCGTTGTAGATGCCAAATGGGTAGAACAAGAAACCAGGCTGATAGTAATGCTTCTCGTGTTGATCGACTATGGTTATGTCAAAAGACTTAGCATGTTTCTTGTAAATTTTATTTGCAACCATAGTTCCGGCAGTACCGGCACCCAGGATTACAATTTTCTTTTTGGTTTTTTGTGGCATTTTTGTTTTTTTAAGCTGTTTATCAGCAAGAACACTAGCATAAGCCTAATGATTTGTCAAGGGTTTTACTACTGTTTCTTATACTAAGCCCCAGTCTCTGCGACACTTTAGTCGTTTAGAATTGAGGGTATGTG
>CAZOFP010000024.1:0-8844 GCA_964579475.1 uncultured Candidatus Saccharibacteria bacterium
TTAAATCCGCTTTTTTGAACCTATCATTAACGCACGATACGTTCTCGTATTTCTTTTCCCTAGTCCTTATTCTTATCTGCTATTCCCTTAAAAACCCTATCGTCTAGAATTTATTATTTAGTTTCTGACGCTCACAGTCGGAATCCAGATTGTAGCATCGGAACACCTCTAACCTAATATATCGGCGGTAGATCTTTTATCAGAACTGTCTTGAAGGCGTCTTTGGTGATTAGGTCTGAAAGGAAGATTGGTTTAGACAAGTAGAATTCTGGTAGAAAATTAATTATCTCGGCTGGCTGGGAACTTGCTTCGTTAACACCACCTTTTAATGCCCCACCCTCTCTAGTTCGCATGAAGTTAACCCTGTTGGCTATTAAAGCGCCGTTAATTGTTAGTTGTTTGTCGCAGATGTTCTTGGCTACGGCTTCTGTGGGAGTTGTAGCATTTGATGCACAGGTCCAGATAGTCTTATGGGAAATTAGTAGAGCATCTACTCGGCTTACATCTTCATCGATAAGTATATTGCCCTTTACTACGAAGATAAGTGATGGGACGTTAAGGTTGTTGGTGGCTGAACCGCCGTAATTGGTATTAAATTCAATGTCATTGGCAATATATAGATTACCGTTAATGACGATGGTTCGGTTATCTTTTATGTTCTTCCATTCACCAGCGGTACTAAAGGTACCTGTACCCCCTAGGTCAACGAAGCTCTGTTTATTGGTAGCGAAAGCATTAATATTGGCATTGCTACTAGTAGTTTTATTGGCTGGCGCATAGGTATGGTTGGGTTCTGCGAGCAAGCCATAATAGTTGGCGATACATCTAGGATTGTTAGTAAACTCACCTAAATCTGGGGCATCTTTGTTGGCAAAGGTTAATAAATATGAATTGGCAGAACCGTTAGAGCCAAAACTGGTCACCTTCCCGGTGGCAAAGGCGGCATACTCTACCAATGAACCCTTCCAGAGTCCAGACAACTGCGAAGTAACGGATTTAATCTTGGCGTCTTTATTGTCGGTACCGCAAGTGTTAGCTGGCGGGAAGATAGTTTCGGTGTCAAAGTTCGCTCCAGCCCAAATGTCGCTGCCGGATATTTGAAGGTAGGGGGAAACACCGACGATGACGCATTTTTCATCACTAGGTTCGCCACCGCCCGTAAAACTGCCGTCAGATGCTCCATAGTTTTTAGATGATGTAATCTCACCACAATACTTCTGGCCGGCAACAGCATTAGCCGGAATAGTAAAATCTACTTCCACTTTCCAGCAACCATTAGCAAGGATTGTTTGGTTTGAAGCGTTGGTAAATCTTATATCTCCATCGCTCGTAATATTAACCCCCGGAGCTATACCTCGGGCAAGTACAGAGTCGGTATTAAACCAAGTGTTTTCATCGTCACTATTACAGGCTTGGAAAGTTGCTTTAATCTTATCTCCAGGCTGAGCCACCGATGGCATAGTGGTGGTTACTGCCAAATCGAAGCGTTCTTTTGATATTATTTTGACACATACTCTTTCGTTGTTTGAACTAGTATAGCTGTCGCCAACTGGATTAACTGGCACTGCTTTGCCGTACCAACACATGATTCGCCCAGCGGCGGCGTTGTCCTTAGCTTTGTAAACCGCAGTTAACGTAGCATCACCTCCACTATCCAGACCCGTACGACCGCTTACTTTCTTGCCCATGGGGTTTGGATAACTAACCCCGTTGTCACCAGCAAATGGTGTCACCTTTTCTAGATTGGCAAACATTATTTCGTTATTTACTTCATTAATCGGTCTAATGATGTGCGTATAATCATCGCCCTTATCGGTTTCAGTGTTTTTAATTAAACTGCCAATGGTAAACTGTTGACCCTGAACCACCTCTGCGAGTGGCGTGTTGCCTGTTCGACCTGACGGCACTACTCCGTCAACCTGAAGTGGGTCAAGTTTGTATTCCCATCCAGGCGCAGGAATTTTTCTTTGAGTTGTACCTATTGGGTTACCACAGTTCTTCTTCAGTCTGTATATAGCTCTGCCGTCAGATGGATCATAAAAAATGATTACATTTCGAGTCTGATCATCGATTAATCCGTAAAAATGATCGTCTTTATGCGCTCTGTCATACTGCGAATTCATAGTTCTTGCAGAAGGCTTCACCCCATCTCTGCCGTAAAAACTTTCTCGCGCTTCCCAGTCTATAGATCCATTTCTTTCCATGTAACGTATGGACTCAACCCAGTACGACCTGTCTGCTCTAGCAATATTTCTAGATGCGGCAGATCCGCTTTTAGCTAGCATGGTGTTAATAATGAAGGCTGCGCCCGTTTTATCTTGTAAATTCCCGTTATCAAGTAGGTCTAGAATATAGGTTATAAACTTTTCAGAATCACCTGTGTAAAAAGGAAGGGCGTTGTCGTTGTCCCCTGGGCTTCCGGCGCTAAGAATTTGATCATAACTATTGCTTCCTGGATTATTGGTAAAATAACCCTTTTGAGCGCATCTACCTAACCAGCCATTACTGGTAAAGGGAGGTCTGCTCCAAGTGCAGTTATTCGGATCGTTTGGATCCCCTCCCGCACGCACAACCTGAGGTACAATGAAAATGCTTATAAGCGTGGTAAATATTGCTGCTACAGCAAGTGCTATTACAACCTTTGTTACTGCCTTTATGGAATTGAGCTTTGGTTCAGCGTTTATCATTTATTTCAAACTTTCGATTTTCTCATTTAAATATGACTGATAGGAGTCATATGCTGGTTCCTCGTCTGACAGATTTTCTAACGCTTTAGAATAATACTCAACCGCTAAGGGTCTATCCTCATTTCTTTCAGCGATACCTGCCATGGTTATATAATCCTCGTAAGAAAGTCTGTATCCTGATTCTTCAAGAGCGAGATATTGCGCTAGCGCCTTGTCACCTTCACCGTTTAGTATGTAGGCAGAAGCCAGTGTGTTTCTTGCAATTACTTCCTCTTGAATTGTTAGTTCCTGTTCAACAACATCATTTAGCTCTTGAATTGCGGCTTCTGCATTAGTTTTGTTCACGATTGGATATTTTTCTAGTGTAATCGTTACTTCATTAACGTCAGAGTTTTTTAAAGGCGAGCTGCTGCTAAACATCAGGTAGCTAATTATAGCGACTAACAAGACTACTCCTACAGCAAGTAACGATGTTATTAATTTATTCGAGCTTGCTTTCACCACGAAAGCCTTAGTCTCGTTCTTGCTGTTGGTTTCTTGCTTTTTTTCAGTCTTCATAACCAATGTGTATACGATACTACAAGCATAAGAACTGTACAATCAGTAGTGGTGTTGACTATTACTCAGTAAAATTATACAATATTACTTCGAACCTTGACATGTCGAAAATAAATAGGAGTATTGTGAGGTATTTTACGTTCTTGTTGTTGTTTCTTGCCACAGTATCTGTTGTACTAGTGCAAAGCGGAGTAACTGATGTAGCACAAGCTGGTACTACATCTGTGTACGTAGACCCGTATTGTGCTGGTCCGGATGAAGAATATGTTTGGATTAATTTCATCCTGATTGACGACGTTCCTGTTGTCAGGATTGATTTATCTAACTACCCTGCTACAGGTCAAAATGTGGTGACTGCGATTGTCCTCAAGACAACGAGCTCTGTCACGATGGTAGCTGATTTCACTCGAGAGGACGGTACCACTGGTCATGTTGAAAAGACTGGTAGTCATGACTGTCCACCACCTGTGAACACGACTACCACGACCGTAGCTACTACCACGACCGTAGCTACTACCACGACAACGCAATCAACAACAACAACAACAACGAAGGCGCCGGTAACGACAACTTCGACAACCAGGGCGCCAACGACAACGGTGGCTCCAACCACGACGTCAACACAAGCGCCCACGACCACGGTGATAGAAACAACTACGACGGTGCTGTCTACTACGACTGCACCACCGGAGACCACCGTTACAACAGCAATCGACACTACGTCGACGCTGAGTTCCTCCAGCACATCTTCGTCCGTCGCTTCGGCTACAGACACAGATGACGCTGGTGACGGTGAAACTCAAGGAGAATCAGACGAACGATCGTCTTCCTCCAGCAGTGACCCGTCAAAAACGGTTGTACTGGTAGCAGCTTCGGTTGCTATCCTTGTACTACTCTGGTGGTTCCTGTTCCTCCCCTTGTGGAGGAAGCGTCGTAAAGACGAAGACGAATAAGCCTAAAGGCCGGGGAAACTTCGTTGCTTTGTTTGTAACAACAGTTTCTCGGGCCCTACTGGGCTAAACTCCTAAGATTTCTCTAGATATCAAAAGGTTCAACGGGAGTATCCGTTTTGATGAAATGTGTGTATCACCCCTAAATGTGATGCTCAAGCATCTCACCAAGGCACCGATACTCCCATTTTTCACGCCAAAATCCCCACCCTAAACTCCAAACCCTAGATCTATCCTCTATTCACATTGCTTCCAAAATTGTTTCCAGGGCTTCCAGGTTTCCAGGGGTGACCCCTGGAAACCTCTAACCTAATATATCGGCGGTAGATCTTTTATCAGAACTGTCTTGAAGGCGTCTTTGGTGATTAGGTCTGAAAGGAAGATTGGTTTAGACAAGTAGAATTCTGGTAGAAAATTAATTATCTCGGCTGGCTGGGAACTTGCTTCGTTAACACCACCTTTTAATGCCCCACCCTCTCTAGTTCGCATGAAGTTAACCCTGTTGGCTATTAAAGCGCCGTTAATTGTTAGTTGTTTGTCGCAGATGTTCTTGGCTACGGCTTCTGTGGGAGTTGTAGCATTTGATGCACAGGTCCAGATAGTCTTATGGGAAATTAGTAGAGCATCTACTCGGCTTACATCTTCATCGATAAGTATATTGCCCTTTACTACGAAGATAAGTGATGGGACGTTAAGGTTGTTGGTGGCTGAACCGCCGTAATTGGTATTAAATTCAATGTCATTGGCAATATATAGATTACCGTTAATGACGATGGTTCGGTTATCTTTTATGTTCTTCCATTCACCAGCGGTACTAAAGGTACCTGTACCCCCTAGGTCAACGAAGCTCTGTTTATTGGTAGCGAAAGCATTAATATTGGCATTGCTACTAGTAGTTTTATTGGCTGGCGCATAGGTATGGTTGGGTTCTGCGAGCAAGCCATAATAGTTGGCGATACATCTAGGATTGTTAGTAAACTCACCTAAATCTGGGGCATCTTTGTTGGCAAAGGTTAATAAATATGAATTGGCAGAACCGTTAGAGCCAAAACTGGTCACCTTCCCGGTGGCAAAGGCGGCATACTCTACCAATGAACCCTTCCAGAGTCCAGACAACTGCGAAGTAACGGATTTAATCTTGGCGTCTTTATTGTCGGTACCGCAAGTGTTAGCTGGCGGGAAGATAGTTTCGGTGTCAAAATTCGCTCCAGCCCAAATGTCGCTGCCGTTGACCTGGAGGTACGGTGTGACACCAACAACATAGCATATTTCTTTGCTGTCAAATGAACCTAATGCACCCGTGCCGTCAGAAAAGCCGTTTCTTGGAGTGCCTGTTACTCTGAGACAAACTTTGTCGCCAGGCTTAGCGTCGGGTTTTGTATTAATCAATATTGCACCACTATCAGTACTGTTGTAAGCGTCCGAAAGACCTGGCGGGTTAGCTATACAACTGGTGCTACCGTTTATACCACCGCTTACCGCGTTGCCAGACACAGTAAATATACAATTTATTCCTACAGCTGGTCCTCGTTCTGCGGATGGATATATATTATTATCGGCATCGCCAACGTCTGCGATATCTCCGTTGTTTTTTACAAACACATTGAAATTCGCTATCTCGCCTGGCTTAATAGTGAGCCCACTCGGCCTTTGCACCGTAGAAGTCACAGCAAAGCGTTGGTAATCCACCATGTAGCATCGCTCTTCGGCCCAATCCTCACCAGAATTAGTCGTACCGCTGACTGAATCACCAGATACTGGTGTGACTTTTGCGTTAACGCATATCTTAGTCCCACTGACTACATCTAAATCTACCGTGAAAGTCCTGGAACGATTCGTGGTGTCGTCATTAACCCCTACGGAACTGCCATTCCAACTGCTTGCACTAGGTGTAATTGACTCGCCATTCTCTGTTGGAAGTATTGTGTGTGTGTATGCAGGCCCTGCCATAGTTGCTGGAGCATTTTCTACATCAGACACATAAGTAAATGTTTCGCCTGGTTTTATTGTTCCAGATGGTGTCGTACCAGAGAGAGTACGAGCGTTGTACTTCCAGGCATCATTCTTCGTCTTAAGAGAAACTTCTCCAATAGGGTTTCCGCAATTTTGTTTGATTTTTGCGTCAATGATACTAGAGCAGCCCCCAGACCCATCTGGTCTTTTAAATATTATTGTTGCTTGTTGGTAGCTGAGCGTGTCGGAATAGAACACAGGCTCCCACACTATAGATGAACCGCTTACTGTTTTCGTTTGTTTTGAGTTTAGGTATCCACCGCTATAACTAAATGGGTACTTGTACTCTACGCAGCTACCGTAGTAGTTCACTGCGTTCTTCCAGTCTTGAAGTCTAACTTTTGCTTCAGCAACACCATCCGTCACGCTTGCGAAACCGCCTCCGTCTTCGCCAAGCATGGTAAGAATAAGAAACGCAGCTGACGCTTGGTTTAATTCTATGTGTTGTCCGTTAGTCGGGGTGTAGTCATTCGTGCCGTAAAGCTTCTCTTCGATTATAGTAATAAATTCACTATTGGTTGAGACGGGCAAAGCTTGAACCTCGTTTATACCAGTTTTTGATGTTCCTGGAGTAAATATGGTTTCATCTTCTGAATACGTACTTCTATCAACGCCTGTGAAATAGCCCTGATAGTCAGTCAGCCCGTAGTTCTGCGCATCAACTCTGTTTCCTAGCGCCACTAGAACCCCTAGTAATACCAGAACAACTAACGTGCCTTGGCTAGCATATGACCAGTTTTTAACTAATTTCATTTCTCACCTTTTCAAGAAACTCCGTGTAGTCTCTTATCTCCAGTCCGTATTTTTGAGGATTCGTTTCTAGATATTCAAGCACTTTCAGAATGTACTGCTCTGCTTGTTCATAATCTCCAAACTCTTGCGCTGAATCAGCCAAACCCGTGTATAGCAGGTAGCTATCGATGTCAGAGTTCAATCTATCTACTATTTGGAAAATTTCATAGTATTTTTGGTTGTCGCCAGTACTTGAATAAACTCTAGCAAGTTCAAGATACATTAAAGCTTGTTTGTTGACGTCATCTGTATTATCGACAGCAGCTTGCCAGCTTTCGATTGCTTCGTCTGCTCTACCAGAGAGTATTAATGAATCTGTTTCATTAGTCGTCACCCGGGAAACCTCTGACCACTGCTGTGTCATGTCATTGCTATTATTTCCATCACTCTTTAACAAAAAGTACGCCATAAAAATCACACCCAAGAGTAGTAGTAACGCTATTGTACTGACAACCATAATTTGTAGTTGCTTGTTAAATTTTTGATGGCCTTTCTTATCTGAAGGTTTTTTGCTGCTTTTACTCTTCATGTCTTCCAATCATATCAATGAAATAAGCATACCATAAGCATAAATTGACTTATTTGTTGCCAAAAAGATTGGGGGCTTGTAGGACCGAGCGATTGTTAGTCGCGAGGCGTTATCAAGTATTATTTTCTTGAGGTCATGTCGTTGACAAATGATTAATATGTATTACAATATCATCAGTTAACAAAAACTGGCCAGAAAGCAAAATCTCGCACCTTTGGGTAGGGATCGTCGCGAATGCTAAATGGTTTTCGTGTTGTGCTTTTTCAAGCGTCAGCTTTTTTTAACCCTAAAGCTCTTATTTCGCTCGCGCGAATATGGGGGTGAACTTTAACAAGTCAGATGGATAATTTATTCGCCTCCTCTGCTTGGCGGTTGCAAATTGTTTCTGAGTAATCGGAGATGACTCGCAATCGCTAACCGGTGATTGTGGCCCCCTTAGGGGTTGTCAAAAGACGGCCCGCAAGGGGCCAACTTCACCATGGAGGTGAAACAACATGAGAAAATGGACGAAGATGTTGCTTCTGGCGGCAATGACGGTAGTGGCGACACTGCCGTTTGTTGATGCCAGCGCGACAACAAACGATATCACCCGCGAGGGTGAGGCTTTCATCAGCTGCCCGCAAGGGGCAACGACAAGCGACTACCTGGTTGGGGCTGTCGTCTTCAATGCTGCTGTTGATGAAGGCGGCGCCATCGATGAAACAGCTTGGGCTGTTGTTGATGGTTCCGAGGGAGCGCACGTAAACATCACCGAGAATCTCGAAGGAGCGTTCTGGGCGCTTGAGGGCGGCACCATCAGCAGTGGCGAGACCATCAACGTTGAGGTCTGGCACCTCATAGACGGTGTTGGCACCAAGGTGTTCGACACTGTACTCGACTATGACGTCGAGTGTGGAGAAGAGCCGCCAGCAGGATCAGGGTACGGGTTTGCAGTGGAGAACACTTGTGAAGGTGTCGTCTTCCACTGGGAAGGCAGTGACCCCGACCCGTATTTGGCCTTGCAGCTGAGATACGAAGGTGCTCCCCCCGGTGGGGACTGGTACGGGCTCGGCTCAGGTGGTTCGACAGACCTTCTGCCTCACGGTGTGCAGATAGATGCACAGATGTGGTGGGCTGGCGAGGGGGATCACTACATGATCCCTTCAGACGCTGATGCACTAAGCGGCACCTACACGGCACCCGACGAGTGCACGGCGACGCCGGAACCCCCAGTGTTAGCTGACCCACCGGTCAGTTGTGTGTACGATGAAGGAGGAGACTTCTTCGAGTACCAGGCAGGCTGGGGGATTGGCGATGGTGAGCTATCGATAATCGG
>CAZOFP010000025.1:0-7399 GCA_964579475.1 uncultured Candidatus Saccharibacteria bacterium
TTATTTTTTAGCGATTTTATTGAGGTAGCGAGCTTCTTGGCGACTTGTTGGAGCTGGTGTTTCCTTCTTGGCTTTGGTAGTTTTTTTCGAATTTTCGTCTTGTTCATGCGCAATCTTGTGGTGAGTGTAGAGCGCAAGCAAAATTGCCGCGCCGATTGCTGCCACAGATAGGCTGATTAGTAGTCCTGTTCGAGCGATATCGCTCAACACAATCTTGATGAACGGTTCAATTAAATTATCGGCTACAACTGGGCTGATTCCTTCAGCGGAATTAATGTTGACGAAAGCGTCGGTGTTACCCAGAATCCAAAAACTAAGCGCTACTAGTAACCCGTTACCGATGTATATCCAGGAAAGATTGCGCAGTCCATGGCGAGTAGATTTCGACAAAAGAACTACAGCAACAGAAAACAGCAATGCGACTCCGGCGAACACATAAGGTAAATTGCTAGCACCACTGTAGACGAGGGGGGCGGTAGTTAGTAATTCTTCGTCAAACTCCATATCGTCTGACGAAAAACTAATGTCAGCAATGTCTGGTGAAGTTGTTATTTGTCGTGTAAATTCGTCGACAATGAAATTCACATCTGTTCCTGGCGGAACGCAGAGAGCTTCGATTGGGTTGAAATCAGGCGTATAGACTAAATTACTCGGGCAAGCTGGAAGTTTCGCCAACTCGCTTTTAAGCGGCCCACCGACTGCATCAGCTAGGGCAGTTAATTTATCACTAAGTACAACATTAAACTCTGGAGAATCTGTCTTGCCTTCCAGCCAGTCGTAGACGCCATCGATGACTGGATAAAGCTTCTGGGTGATGTATTCAGGTGTCAAAATATCCGAGCTGGCATCGGCAAGTTCGTTTAAGTTAACACCAATGATTTGCTCACTCACCTGAGTCAAACCAACTTCGTTGCCGTCACCCTCAAAAGCATCTGACAAGATGGTAGGCACGACTTCCGACACGCCATCGAGAACTTCTGGGTTTGAAACCCAACTCTTAATCGATTCACGATTAGTCAGGTGCGTACTGACAGGTGTTACAACTAGCGCTAGCAAAAGCGCGGTGTTGAGCAGGGAAAAGGCAAACCAGAATGAAATTTTTTTAAGCATATGCATAAATATAGCTTAGATTATAAACCATTTGAGCTGGTATAATTCAACTAACGAAAGGAGTGCTATGAACGACTGCGTACTGTGTGGAATTGTTTCAGGGAAAATACCATCACATAAGGTTTATGAGGACGATAACACGCTAGTGGTTATGGATATTCACCCTATCCAGCCAGGACATGTATTAGTTTTTCCGAAAGAGCACACAGAGACTTTCGAACAGATGAATGAAGTTGATTTTGGTCAGCTAATGCAGGTGGTTCACAAAGTTTCTAGGAAAATCAAAGAAGTACTCGCGCCCTCCAGAGTTGGAGTGATTATCGAGGGATTCGACGTCGCTCATACACACGTAAAGGTTATACCCATTGAAAACGAGGTCGAGTTGCGGCATATTCCAAACATGGTAGCCGAGCCGGATCACGATGCGCTAACCTCTATGGCTGAGAGATTAGCCATACAGACATCATGACTAGTAACCAATTGGAAGATAAACACCAAGTGAAGTTTGTCTATTTCGACATTGGCAACGTATTGCTTGACCATACATCTGTAGTGAAGAGTGTTGCAAACGAATACAACCTTGACGTTTCTGAACTCGCACAGGTGTTTAGCAGTCACATATCAATGCTCTGTAAAGCCGAAATTTCACAAGAAGATTTTTCAAGAATAATACGTAACGAGTTCAATATTAGTGACGAAAACTTCGATTGGGTGTCTTTCAACAACCACGCGATAAAAACTATCTTGCCGGCACACACGCTGCTGGAGGAAATCTCCCGCTACGTTCCTATTGGGTTGCTTAGTGATAGCTGGGATGGGATGTCAGAGTATATGTTTGAGCGAGGATACATCCCCAAACTTAACTACTCCGTGGAGGCGTATTCACACCTAGTGGGCTCAGTTAAGCCTGAAGAAAAGTTGATGAAATATGCCGAAGAAAAGGCTGAAGTTGAGCCAGAGTGTATATTCTTTGTAGATGACAAGAGGACAAACATTGAAGGTGCCACCGACAGAGGCTGGCAAGCTCTAATCTTTGACCCTTTCAGAGTTGAAGACTCAATACAGAACATCAGGAACTATTTAGCAAATCGAGGGCTTCCGATTCGAACAAAGTCATAAGGACTTTATTTACAAGTACTAGTATTGCTATACTAGTACTATATGGTTAGTAGTAGTCAGCTTGGTCAGATTATCAAACAAGCACGCAAAGAAGCGGGTATTACTCAGGACGAACTGTCGGATCGAGCGGGACTGGCTTACTCTACTTTAGCTAAAATTGAGCAGGGAGCTATCAAATCCCCGTCATTCTTTACCGTTTACGCCCTCTCAGAGGCTCTAGGGCTGGAAATAGGTGAATTACTAGGTACAGATAAGCTTAAGAAAAATAATGAGCACACAGGAGCCGACAGTGACCCAGGCAACAAAATAAAATTTGTTTACAGCGACATGAACGGTGTGATGGTGCGTTTTTATCACCATGCGTTTGCTACAATTTCAGACGAAACAGGCTGCAGCCTTAGTTTAGTTGAAAGCACTATTTGGCACTATAACGATGCCGCTAACAATGGAGATATGACACTGGATGAGTTTAATAGAGCTGTCGCAAAACATTTAGGGGTAAAAAGCATCGACTGGCAGGCGCACTATATGGCAGCGGTGAAACCAATAAGTGAGATACAGAGGTGTTTAGAGGAGATACAAGGCAAAGTCGGTGTGGGCCTGCTGACCAATGCAATGCCGGGATTTGTCAAAGAACTTAAGAAACGCAAAATGCTACCAAATATGAAGTTTGACGCGGTGGTTGATTCATCTGTGGATGGCCTCATTAAGCCTAGCCCAGCAATCTATGAATTAGCTGAAAAACGAGCTAGCTTTAGCGGTGGGGAAATACTCTTCATCGACGATTCCAGAGCCAACCTTATTGCGGCAGAAAAATTTGGCTGGCGAGTAATGTGGTTTGACGACTACGATCCTAATATTTCAGTGAAACGACTACGCGAAGTCGTAGACAATATTTAAATTTTTCGCAGGGTTTCTTCGATAGAATCTGCTTGTTTTGAAATACGTACTAGAGCCTCTTCCACCTCTGTTTTTTGAGCTTTAGTTTCGTCCACTAGCTTTTTCGGCGCGCCATCAACGTAGGCTTTATTTTTTAGGCGTTTTTCGAGAGCTTTTAGTTGCAGCTCTAGCTTCTTTTGTTGCTCCACCAACCCATTGTAGTAATCATGAATAATATCCTTTTCGACGTCTATCCAGGCATCAACATCGATAGACGTAAGATGCAGACCGTAACCAGAATCTACCGACGAGGCTCCTGCAAGGTTAGACAAAGAAACTATTAGTTCTTGGTTTTTCTCGATGAATTTGTCGCCACTGTGGTAGAGAGTATTCTGGCGCAGCCCGAGCCTAGAAGTTAAATAGCGGACTTCGCTTACCAGTAACCGTACTTTTTCGAACTCATCGGCTGATTTAACGTTGTGTTTTACAGGTTCAGGGAACCCGGTGTTTATCAGTAGTGATTCTTCCCATTCCAGAGTATCCCAAATCGTTTCCGTGACAAATGGCGCCATCGGGTGGGCTAGACGCAAAATACTCTCAAGAACATAGGCCAGGACGTCTTTATTTAGGTGTTTTTTGGAAACTTCTAAGTACCAATCAGCTATGTCATTCCAAAGCAGGTGATACACCGCTTCGTAAGCCTCTGCCAGACGGTATGATTCGATAAGATTACTATTGTTAGCCAACTCGGTTTTGATGCGATCGAGAATCCAGTGGTCAGCACTAGTTTCGGGTTTTGCGCTTCTGGCATGGACATAGTCGTCTCCGAGCACCGACTCTACATAGCGAGCGACATTCCAGAGTTTGTTGGCAAAATTACGTGCTCCGACAACCCTATCTTCGGTAAACGCCTGGTTCATCCCGGCGCTACGACCCCTGAGAAGCCCCATTCTAAGTGCGTCTGAGCCATATTTGTCGAGGATGTCGATGGGGTTGATGACGTTGCCTTTAGATTTGCTCATTTTTTGGCCTTCTTTGTCCAGCACTAGACCATGCAAGTAGACGTCTTTAAACGGGACTTCACCAGTAGTGTATAGACCCAGCATAATCATTCGGGTAACCCACTGAATGAGTATGTCGTAGCCGGTTTCCATAACGCTAAGTGGGTAGAAGTTTTTGTAGTCGTCGCCATCAGGGTAGCCCATGGTAATAAACGGCCATTGCCCAGAGCTAAACCAGGTGTCAAAAACGTCCGCGTCACGTTTATATGTCTGACCATCAAGATGCATAATCTCATCTGTTACGTTCTCGTTATATACCCAATCATCTTCGTCGTTTATATTCTGAAAAGCGGGTATTGGTACGCCCCAGGCAATCTGACGTGAAATATTCCAATCACGTATTTCGTTTAGGTAGCGCAGGACTACGCCTTTTTTCGACTGAGGGTAGAATTTTATCTCGTCGTTTTCGATAGCTTTCTTTGCGATTGCGGCCAAGGGTTTCATATCGACGAACCACTGTTTCATGAGCATCGGTTCGATAGTTGTGCCGCATTTATAGCAAACACCGACGCGGTTGGTGTAATCTTCGTCGATTTTCACCAGTAAACCCTTTTCCTTTAGGGCTTCGACAACAGCTTTTCTAGCTTCGAGAACAGTCATTCCTTTGAAGCGACCAGCTTTGTGGTTCATAGTTCCATTGTGATTGATAACCCTTACAGCTGGTAAGTTGTGTCGCTGGGCAGCTTCCCAGTCGTTTTGATCGTGAGCGGGAGTGATTTTGACGGCACCAGTACCGAACTCTGGGTCGACCATTTTATCGGCAATAACCTGGAGCTCAAATTTACCTTCTAACCCTTCTACTTCGATGACTTTTCCGACATATTTTGAGTAACGCTTATCGTCTGGGTGTACGGCTACAGCTGTGTCACCAAACTTGGTTTCAGGTCTGGTTGTGGCTAGCGTAAATGGACCGTATTTCATGTAGTAAAGTGGTGTTTTTTGTTCGACATAATCTACTTCGATATCGGCGAACCCCGTGTGGTGAGTAGTACAATAGTTTACGAGTCTTTCACCCCTGTAAATACGCTTGTCGTCCCAAAGCCTTTTGAAGGTTGAATAGGTGGTTTTGACCACCTTTTCGTCTAGCGTGTAGGTAAATCGGCTCCAGTCGGCGCTGGCACCAAGTTTTCGAGTTTGTTCGAGCATATTTCCTTTATGGTCTTCAACAAATTTCCAAACCTGCTCGTAGAGTTCTTCTCTGGAGAAATCGAATCTTGTTTTGCCCTGCTCATTTAGCTTCTTTTCGAAAACTACCCAGGTCTCGAACCCAGCATGGTCAGCTCCTGGCAGGTACAAGGTATTGTAGCCTCGCATCCTGTGGTAGCGAATTAGCGTATCCTGAACGGCTACTGTTAGCGCATGGCCGAGGTGGAGATTACCGTTGGCGTTAGGTGGAGGCATAACGATGCTATAGTTCTCTTTTCCAGAAGTTGTCGGCGCAAAAGCACCGCTCTTTTCCCAGAGAGCGTAGATCATATCTTCGTATTGAGCTGGTTCGTATATTTTAGGTAATTTCATAGTTATTATTTCGTGTGAAACGCAACAAAAACAACTGCTAGTATCCCGATACTAGTATCGACGTTCTACCCAATTGTTTTTTTAGAACGTTTTTGTTTACCGGTTAATTGTAGCAGAGCAAAATCGTATCTGGTAGTTGGCAATTGTCGAAACATAGTTGTCGAGCGAAAAACTTGAATTACAGAGAACAAAATTAAATAGATGTTTATCATTCCTGAAATTGCACACAACAGCGAACAGCTAGGCGGAGGCTGTAAAGACGTTTTTCTTGTCGCAGTCTATTATTAAACGAAGAATCTAGTTGAACGTCCGCGCAGAGGAAAACATGAAGAATAACAATATTGACAAATAGTCAGAAACATGCTAAATTAGCAAACAAGATTTTGAATTGAAGCAATAACACAAAAATATACTAGAAAAGGACACAACATGAATAAATCACGAAACCGTAGGCGATCAACAAAAAACCGTGGGCCTGAATTAAACGCGACAGCTTCTCGTCCAGAAAGAGATGGATCGAAGTTTATGGAGCAGGTAGATAAGCATAAGAAGAAATTAGCACTAGCCCTGGGAGCACTTACGTTAGCAGGAGTTGGCGCTCGAGGCATAAATGAGTCCTACAGAGGCGACATGATTGAAGACAGAGCTGCTGTTGTTCTTATGGTTGATGGCGCAGAACAAGAGGTTGTCACTGCGATTCAAACTCCTGAAGGAATAGGTAGCATAGTCATGCAAGAACTAGTTGCTGAGGGGGCGGTCGTCTCACTTAGTGAACTACCGGAGAATGCCGAGCACATGGATGCACCACCAATGAGATTTGTAGTAGGTGGCGGTGAATATCGGGGCCCAACTTTAGGCAATGTTGATTTGAATGAAATGGATTTTTCATCTAACGGTAATGCGCCTAATGTTGATAGTTCTTGGGAGAGTATTGCCCCTTTGCATTTAGAAGATTATGAAAAAAAAGATTATCGCCCATTTACGTTCAATACGATTGGGTTTGGAACTAATCCAGAAACAGGAGAACCAGTAATAGTAATTGCTGGAGGTTTAGATGGCCAAGGCGTTAGCATTGATTTGAGCGATGCACTACGAAATGAAGCGTCATTTAGCTTTGGTGTTCAAACGGAAAAACCGGAAACAGTCGAGCTTGCTAGTCTTTGGGAGCAGAAGGGGTTGGGCAGCAGGCTTATCAATCTTCGAGCAATTCCCGACGACAGTGGTACTCGTTATCCTGAGAGCGCCCACAGTGGTTCCCGGAAAGGTGATTACGCAAATAGAACTGACGGTTGGTATGATCTTACTGCGCGCGGATCTCTTAACAGCCTAGATAGACTTAGTGAAATGATTAGCACAAAAACAGTCGCAATTGAAGGATATACAGAAGTACCCACTGGTGAGGTATACGAGTCTGAAGGTGTTAAGTTTAATAATGTACAGACGGTGACAAGATACGCTGAGCTGAGAACTCTAATGCCGGGAGATTTAGCGATTGACATCGCCTCTCTCAACCAAAGGTAGTCTTCTTAAATAACTGAAAACATTAACTTGTAGACCTTGATAACCTACCTCAGCTAACGGATACTGTCTGCAATGAATATCCTGGGAATTAGGAATAGAGACTAGTTGTGATGAAACAGCAGCTGCAAACTCACGTTTATGTACTAAGCCCCAATTGTCACGACACTTCCACATAGCTCAATCTTTCCAAC